>JBILQJ010000005.1:0-64951 GCA_044373325.1 Burkholderiales bacterium | reverse complement strand
AGGGCCACCGTGAAGCCGCTTTGCTTTTGGATACTGGTGATTGTGGTGTCCTCCGTGTTGTAACCCGCCACAATGTCCACTGATTTCGCTTGAATGCTCACGTCACCAACAGGCGAATTAACGGTGCTGGCCACTTGATTGTACTTCTCGCCCGCCGTCATGATGGTGTTGCCTTGCAAACTGCCCACTACTGAGCCAGTGAGGGTTTTTGAGGTACTGTCCATGTCAGTCGAGTTCATTTTTTGGCCAACCGTAAAGCCAACGCCACCTGTGCCCATCAAGCCCGATTTTTTGGTTTCGCTAAAATGGCTTTCGCTGTGCGTGTTGGTCGCCGCCAATATCGATAAATTATTGGTTGCGGACAAAAACGTGCCGTTGTCACTGATGACGTTACTGCCGACTATCGTCAAGTCGTTGCCTGCCTTCATGCTGACGAGGTTGCCATCGAACGTGCTGCCCAGCGCTTGGGTGTCGCTCACAAAGTCACTTGTCGTCGTGGTTTTTTTGGACAAAAAGCCTTTTTTGGTGCTGCTGGACGTGCTGGCCGAGCTGGCATAAGCCTCGCCTGCCATGATGTTAATGTCGCGCTTTGCGTCTACCAGCACGATGCCAGTCTCGCTGGACACCGTTGCGGCTTTGGCGTTCACGTCATTACCTGCCTTGATGACAATGTGGCTGCCCGCCTGAAGGTTGCTGCCGATGTCTTGACGCTGAATGTCTTGAGTCGTGCGGCGATTATTTTTGCTGGTTGAAGCGCTACTGCTGCTTGAACTCGCTACACCCGTCGTTAAATTCACGTCGTGTCCTGCGTCTAAGCGAATTTGACCACCAGCCCCGATGTTGGCGGCACGGGCGTTGATGTCGTTGCCTGCGTTAATCACAATGTGGCTGCCCGCCTGAAGGTTGCTGCCGATATCTTGATGCTGAATTTCTTGATTCGTGCGGTAGCTGCCTGCGCTGGTTAAAGCGCTGCTGCTGCTTGAACTCGCTACGCCCGTCGTTAAATTCACGTCGCGCCCTGCGTCTAAAAGAATTTGACCACCTGCCCCAACGTTGGCCGCACGGGCGTTGATGTCGTTGCCTGCAGAAATCGATACATTGCCGTTGCCGATGACCGCGCTGCCAACTTCCGAACTGAGGTTCATGCTGTACTGTTCAATAACGCCGCGTCCCCGAAAGACCACGTTTTGTTGCTGGCTTTCGGTGACCGTGCTCAAATTGACGTTATTGCCTGCGCTGATGACTGTGTTGCCTATGCCTTGATTGGCCACCACCGCAGCCACCAAATTCACGTTATTCCCCGCCGATACCAGTATTTGTCCCGCATTGCCCGACACGTAAAGCCCCGCCACTCGGTTAACTTGGGTATTGCTACCCAGAGTAGACGTTTGTGTGCTGGTCGTTGTCACCACATTCACATCCCGTCCTGCTTTGATTTGCAACACATCAGTGGCCGAAATCTGACCACCCAAATTGTTCACATCGGTGCGCGCCGTGAGGCCAACGTTGGCCGCAGTCACACGCCCGCCCACGTTGTTGATGTTGTCTGCCGTCAACAACACCAACTCGCGACCCGCAATTGTGCCGTAATTGTTGACATTGCCCGATGCGTTGATGATGACTTGATTGCCCGACACCAACGCCCCTCCAGTACTTAATTCGCCTGGCTGAACATGCACGTAAAGCTGTGGCACCAAAGCCTGTACCGTGCTGCCATCAGCCAAGGTGATGGTTTTTTCGACCAACCAAACAATGTCGTGCGTCAACTGCGCCATTTGCGCCGCCGACAGCGCCACCCCCGGCACCAATTGATAAGCTTCGGCAAAGGCGACACCGCTTTGCATTAAGGCTTGGTATTGATCTTCGTCCGATTGGTAACCGTCCAAAAAGCGCCGTCCCGTCAATTGCAAAACCTGATCGTTAATCAATTTTTGTTCATAAAATCCATCACCTAGACGTTTTTGCGTCAGCGCAGGGTCGTATTTTAACGCGTTCAGCAAATAATCCGAACTCAACCAGTTGCGGTAATTCGCATACTGAGGGTCGGTTTCCACCAAATAACCCGCGCCTGGGTTGGAGGGGCGGCCATAGAGTACATTGTTAGGCAAACGATATGCCAGCGTCGTTGTGCGTATCACCGACTCGGCTCCCGATGCCGCCAATCGACTCAAATCGATAGACTGAGCTCCGCCGTTTGGTATTTCGGTTGAGGGTATCACGGTTGGGCTCGAATCTTGAGACACTTCATCCGCGAGATCACTGCCCACGTTAGTGAGGCTCTCGCTTTTTTTCGCACTGAGCACAGTAGACTCAGACTTACGCGTCTCAACGTCCCCTTGATAAATCGCAGCTTGTACCTCCCCTGTCCCATTAGCAGCGTCTTTACTCACCACTTTTACGACATCAATATCTATATTTTTTACCTTTCCAGCAGCATTTTCCTCGTAACGTGAAGCGGTTAACGTGAAGTTAGGATCTGGAATGCTCGAGTCCACCGTCTTCGCGGTGACCGTCACATTGTCGTAAGTCTTGTAAGTATTTCCCTCTTGATTCAAGGGGACTAGATAATCGACGTCACTTGTTGTAGAAATTGATCCTGACGTACACCCTAATATATTCGAGTTACAAAAAAAACTATTATCTCTGTCCCCACCCTTTTTGCTAGAAGTCAACTTACCCACTTCTTTGATTGTCCGAACGCCTTCAGCTTCTTCATTATTCAAACTGATGTTGGCAGTCAACCGTCCCCCTGCAATGACTTCACTTTGTAGATTATTTAAAGTTCTTCCCGTCAAAGTCATGTGACCACCCGACAGAATTTGACCTGCTTGTGACGTTTTAATTTGGGTTTCTGTCACAGTTCGCGTCAATTCAGTTGCTTGCCAAACCTCATAAGCAGTCCCACCAACGAGTTCCCCTTTCGCTATGTAATGACCACTACCATCTAGGAAAAAATTACCATCAAATGGGGGAGCAGATGGGAAAATTCCGTCAATCGAATTCGGGACAAATTCCCCCCCGACGACTAACTTCAACTCGTCAGCAGTGTAATGATCAGTGCCATCATTACCATTATCTCCGCCGCCACCATAGACGAAATTTTTCTCATAACCCACCAGATTTTTAACCAAAAATACACCCTCTGCACCGATGGCGTAACGTTGCCCATCGGCTGTGACATATTCAGAAATGTGCTCTACTACCGTCACCTGCTCTGTCGTAAAATTAGAGTTGGTGTTGTTGATTGTAGTTGCACCTATCGTCAAATTGCCCATTGCTTCTATCCGAGCCCCGCGATTGTTCACCTCGGTCGCTTGCCCCGTGGCATGATGTGACTCATCCAAAGCCCCGCCCATCACCATATCGCCCCCACTAAATATCAATGCGTCAGGCTCATTATTTAGGACGTTGGCCGCAATATCCAAACGATTGCGTGCAGCAATGACCGCACCTAGGCGGGTTACGATGCCATTTTCTAAACCCATGACCGCACTGTTATTCAATGTCCCCGCCGAAATCGCCACATGATCGCCGTAAATCTTACCCGTATTATTCAACGTGGATGTCTCTATCCACATCTCACTCGCATTCAAAGTCCCCGAATTATTGACCCTGTCGCTCGCGTGCAAACTCAATATGCCACTCGATTCTATGCTGTAAGCCGCGTTATCATTGATGTTGATAATGGCCGCTGTTAAATCGACCCGATTATCCCCATAAATCACGCCCTCATTCGTCAACGTGCCGCTGCTTTGCACAGACACTTCGGCCGCGCTCAATGTACCTGTATTCGTAAAATCACTTTGTACCGTCACGCTCACCAAACCCGAGCTCATGATGCGCCCATCGCCACTCAAACTCGCGCTGTTCACCGTCACCGAGCCGCCTTGCTCACCACCAGCCACCAAAGTCCCGCTCGTATTGATTAAGTTCAACCCATACCCCAATCGCAAATCGGGCGCATTCGCAATGCGCAGGGCTTCGCCAGCGCTCATTAAGCCGCTTGTGTTATTCACCGTACCATTACTCAACACAGAAACATTCGTATTCGCACGGATTGCGCCCGCTTGATTGTCCACAAAATCCGACGTCAATGTCACATTTTGGCCTTCTATGCCTTGATTCTCGCCATTGGTGTTGGTGTTCAGAAGGTTGGCCGCAGTCGCGGTCAAGCCGCCGCCTGCGCGCAACACCCCCCCCGTATTATTCAGCATCCCCGTCACCCCCAAGGTCACGTTCCCCAACCCCTGAAGTTGACCGCCAACGTTATTCATATCACCCGTTTGTATGGCCAAATCACCAAAACTCACCAACACCCCTTGAGTATTCAACACCTCTCGGCTATTAAGGTTGAGGGCGTTTGCACTCACATAACCCGTTTGATTATCGAAAATGCCCGTGGTTAAATTCACACTACCCAAGCCAATCAAACCACCCGTTTCGCCCGAATTTTTATTCGTCAACCTTTGTTCATTGGTATTTAAAACCAACGTCGATACCCCATACACCAAGCCCGCATCATTCAAAAATTCGCCACTTCGTATGGCCAAATCGGTCGCCGTCAACTGACCGCGCGTGTTGTCTATCGCTTGTAATTGACTGTTAATATTCACAGTTTGCGCCGTCACCACCCCATCTATGTTAGTTAACCCCAAACTATTGAGATTCAAAGCTTGACCCGCTTCCACCCGCCCAGCGCTGTTGTTAAGGCGGGTTTGTACGTTAATCGTCGCCGAACCTGTCACCGCCGCCAACACCCCGCGCGTGTTGTTCACTGCATCAGCCTGAACCGTCAAATCACTGCCCGCCACCAACTGACCATCGGTGTTATCCAGCGTCGCCACCGTCACCGTCAGCGCCTCTTTGGCCGATAAACGCCCCTCTGTCGTATTGTTCAGCACCCCAGCCTTGAGCGTTACCTCTCCCTGTGCCGATACGCTGCCACCCGCGTTGTTCACCAACCCCGTCGCCGTCAGTGTCAAATTGCCCAACAATTCTATCGGCTCTTCGCCCTCGCCCTGAGCCAACAACCCGCCCGCTTGTATCGTCCCGTCCGCGTTGTCTAAACTGCCCACAGCCAACGCCAAATCGCCATTACTCACCAGCACGCCTTGCGCATTATTCAAGCCCTCGGCCACCGTGATGCTGCCTGCTTCCGTGCCCGTTTGTATCAAACTACCACCCACGTTGGACAAGGTTTTACTATTAATATTCAAGCCTTTGGCGCTGGTGTTGGCACCGTCCAAATTCACCACCTCACCCTGCAAATTCAAGGCGCCATTGCTAATAATGTCGCCGTTTTGGCCTTCTAAATCGTTGGCCACAAGCGTAAATTCGCCCGTGCCTGCGTGTTGGATTTGAGCCGTGTTCGGCTCGTTTTCGGCATTTAAGCCACTGCTTTGATTGATTAACTGCTGCGTTTGTATCGCAAGGTTGGCCGCATTCGTGGCAATCAGGCCGTTGGTGTTGTCGAGCTTGTCAGTCGCCACCAAGCTTTGGTCGCCGTCGCCCGTTTGGATAAGTTGGCCGCCCACGTTGGATAGGGTTTTGGTGTTGATATTCAACAACTTGGCGCTGGTAGACGCGCCGTCCAAATTCACCACGTCGCCCTGCAAATTCAATGCGCCGTTGCTGACAATACTGCCGTTTTGGCCGTCCAAAACGGTGGCCGCAAGCGTAAAACTGCCCGTGCCTGCGTGTTGGATTTGAGCCGTGTTAGCCTCGCCCTCTGAATTTAAGCCATTGCTTTGATTAATTAACTGCTGCGTTTGTATCGCAAGGTTGGCCGCATTGGTCGCGATGAGGCCGTTGGTGTTGTCGAGCTTGTCAGTCGCCACCAAGCTTTGGTCGCCATCACCCGTTTGGATAAGTTGGCCGCCCACGTTGGATAGGGTTTTGGTGTGGATATTCAAAGATTTGGCGCTGGTGTTCGCGCCGTCCAAATTCACCACGTCGCCCTGCAAATTCAAGGCGCCATTGCTGATGATGCTGCCATTTTGGCCTTCTAAAAGCTTGGCCGCAAGGGTAAATTCGCCCGTGCCTGCGTGTTGAATTTGAGCCGTGTTGGGTTCGTTTTCGGCGTTTAAGCCATTGCTTTGATTGATTAACTGTTGCGTTTGTATCGCAAGGTTGGCCGCATTGGTCGCGATGAGGCCGTTTGTATTGTCGAGCTGGTCAGTCGCCACCAAAGCCATGTCGCCGTCGCCCGTTTGTATCAAACTGCCGCCCACGTTGGACAGAGTTTTACTATTAATATTCAAGGATTTGGCGCTGGTACTGGCACCGTCAAAATTCACGAAATCTCCCCGTAAATTCAACGCGCCGTTGCTGATGAGTTCGCCGTTTTGGCCTTCCAAAACGGTGGCCGCAAGGTTAAACGCGCCCGTGCCTGCGTGTTGGATTTGAGCCGTGTTCGGTTCGTTTTCGGCATTTAAGCCTTTGCTTTGATTGATTAACTGTTGCGTTTGTATCGCAAGGTTGGCCGCATTCGTGGCGATGAGGCCGTTGGTGTTGTCGAGCTTGTCAGTCGCCACCAAACTCATGTCACCGTCGCCCGTTTGGATGAGGCTGCCGCCCACGTTGGATAGGGTTTTGGTGTGGATATTCAACAGCTTGGCGCTGGTGTTCGCGCCGTCCAAATTCACCACGTCGCCCTGCAAATTCAACGCGCCATTGCTGATGAGTTCGCCGTTTTGGCCATCCAAAACGGTGGCCGCAAGGTCAAACGCGCCCGTGCCTGCGTGTTGGATTTGAGCCGTGTTCGGCTCGCCCTCTGCATTTAAGCCATTACTTTGATTGATTAACTGCTGCGTTTCTAGCCTAAAGTTGGCCGCATTCGTGGCGATGAGGCCGTTGGTGTTGTCGAGTTTGTCGCTGGCCACCAAGGTTTGATCGCCGTCGCCAGTTTGGATGAGCCTGCCGCCCACGTTGGATAGGGTTTTGGTTTTTATATTCAAGGATTTGGCGCTGGTAGACGCGCCGTCCATGTTCACCACGTCGCCCTGCAAATTCAACGCGCCGTTGCTGATGAGTTCGCCGTTTTGGCCATCCAAAACGGTGGCCGCAAGGCTAAACGTGCCCGTGCCTGCGTGTTGGATTTGAGCCGTGTTCGGCTCGCCCTCTGCATTTAAGCCATTACTTTGATTGATTAACTGCTGCGTTTGTATCGCAAGGTTGGCCGCATTCGTGGCGATGAGGCCGTTCGTGTTGTCGAGCTTGTCAGTCGCCACCAAAGCCATGTCGCCGTCGCCCGTTTGGGTCAAACTTCCGCCCACGTTGGATAGGATTTTGGCCTGTAAATTCAAGGTTTCCGCCGACACCGACGCGCCGTCCGTGCGCAGCGTTTGCGCACTGTTGAGGCTCAAAGTCGTCGCCGACAAAGTCGCGCCCGACGCGTCCACATCGCCCGCGCTCGCCGTCACCGTCACGCTGGGCGCTTGCGTGGTGCTGTTCGCCAAACTCACGCTGGGCGCGTCCCAACGTTGCGAATTGCCGCTTAAATTTTGACCAGTCGCCGTAATCGCCTCGCCTGCTGACACCACCAAATCCGCGCCCTGCACCGTGCCATCGGCTTGCAAACCCGCCGCCAACAAGCCCGAACTCGTCACCGAACCGCCAGCCGTCAAGCTCGCCGACCCGCGCGCCGCAAACACCGCGTTGGATTTGTCAGTTTTACTTGAATTTTCAATGAATTGTGCCTGAACGGCCAAGTCGCCCTCAGCGTACACTTTGCCGCTGTTTTGGAGCCGATTCGAAGCGCTCAACGCCACCGCGCCGCCATTGATGCTGCCCGCGTTCACCAAATCGCCATTCGCCGTGATGCGCACCTCGCCCACCCCCGCGTACATCGTCCCCGCGTGACGCACGCCAACGCCTGCTTCGGTCGCCACCAAGGTGATTTGACCCGCCGTCATACCGCCCAGCGCCGTGCTGTCTATGCCCCAGCGCTCGGCTTCGGGCAAGGATTCAGAAACAAGCTTGGCCGCAGCCTGCGCCGAACTGGACACCGCAGGCAAAACGCCACTTTCTTGTGTTAACTCAATGTCATTCACGCCAGCAATCAGCGTCAATCGCTCCGCGCTCACCGCACCGTCCACCGCGATGCGACGCGCCAAAACGTCTGTAAAATCAACGCCGCGACTGTCCAAACCTTGCCCTGAAATCTGGATCACGCCATCGACAACGCGATAGCCCGAAATCCGACCTGCGTCCAACAGCGGCGTACCCGTCGTCAAGGTCGCCCGACTGGCGTTAATAAAGCCGCAACCATCGCACGAAATGCCCGCAGGATTGGCGATAATCACTTCGGCGCGCTGGCCTGCCACTTCAATATAACCGTTTAATAAACTCGGGTTGGTCGAATTGACTTCGTTCAAAATCACCCGCGCCGACCCCAACCCCAACCACGGATTGCCCTGCACCCAACCGCCCAACACCGTCGGCGTGTTGGTGCGGCTGTTGTTCAAAATCACGCCTTCCGCCGTCACATCAAAAACCCCGTAAACATTGCGCGACACGCCTGCCGCGCTGGGCGTTTGAATGTTGATGACAGGCACGCCGTTGCCCGCTTCCAACACCGTGGCGCGTTGATTTTTAGGGGCGTTTGGGTCGGCGATGACTTGTCCAGCCGAGCTGGCCCGTGTTGCCCCAGCCGCTTGACTTGGCGAAATATTGCCATTTGAAGCGTTTGAACCATTTGAAGCGTTTGAATCCCCCTCTTGATCTGCCGCTGAACCACCTTGCTTGTCAGCGTCAGTCCACGGCCACAAAAGCTGGAAACCACTTTTGATCAAATGCCGAACCCCATCGCCTTTGTCGCCCTTATCGCCTGAAAACACTGGCAAAATCGGCAATTGCCCCTTCATGGCTTGCCCATACACAGGTTGCCCGTTGACATTTAAAGATTGTCCGTTTAAAGGCCAATTTTGCCTCTTAACCCCCGCTGGCGCACCATCGCGGGCGCGCTGCGGCAAAGTCTTTAAGCGTTCGCCCCAAATCCCCGGCGGAACGCCTTTGCTCATCAAACCTTGCTTCACCAACCCTTGCTGCGCAGCCGTGGCGCTCGCTGACCAGCTAATCGGCAAAGCCTTTACCAAAGAAGTTGGCGCTGATTGGATTTGGGCTGGCTGGGCTTGCGCAGCACCACCAGACACCACAGCCAAGCCCAAAGCCACCCAAACGAAGGCCGTCACAGGCCGAAACGCCGCAAAACCGCCAGCACCAAAAATCCCCACAACCTTGGCCGCAGCCGAAACCGCCCCGAAACCCTTGCCCAGCAACCCCCGCGTTTCGCCCGCCGCCTTGCCCACACAACTGACCGTAATCTCCGCCACCGCCATCAACACCGAACGCACTTTGTTAAACACCAACCGAAACCGTTGCTTGTTCATTGATAAAACCCTTTAGCTCATTGAAATGATAAAAAATAGAAAGTGACAACAAAAAAGTCAGTCACTTAAAAAGACCAATTCACATTAAAATCCAGTACTTTGCCTGCCGTAGAAAATCCCGCAGGCGCATAAAATGGGATGCCCAAAAACACGTCATACGACGCGCCGCGCCAACCACCGCGCAGTCCCAAACCGCCGCCGCTCAATTGCTTGCCCACCAAAAAGGCCGTGCTGTCACCGCCCACTTGGCCATAATCCGCCGCCAAATACGCCCACTGGCCACTGCCGCCCAAAGCCACGTTTAATTCGTTGCGCACCGTAAACCCGCGCTCGCCCAATAACTGTTGCTGGCCATCAAAGCCCCGCACCGTATAGCGTCCGCCAATAGAAAATCGATCTTGTACGATTAACGGCGTGGCGTTCCACTGGCCTCGCAACACCGCGTTGTAACGCCAAGCTTGCTCACCCACTTTAAAGGGCGCATTCAGTTCAGTCGACGCCAGCCACAACTGCGGCCGAGAAGCCCCTTCCCCAAACAAGGCCTCGGGCGCGGCCAAAGCGTCTTGCGCACCCGTCGCCCGTTTGTACGTCACGTCGGTGTCCAGCGTGGCTGCCCCCACAAATTCGCGGTGCGAAATCGATGCCGCCCAGCCCGCTGTTCGGCGACGCTGCACCTCAATTTCGGTGTCATCAATAAAATTTTGAGACGCGCGCCGCCAGCCTTTAACCGCCGCGCTGATTTTACGCACGCCGTCGCGGTAGACCACCCGAGACAATTCCAGCTCACTGTTTTGGCTATCCCCACGGTAAACATAGGCCTGATTCGCGCCCGCCACCGTCTGAAAATACCCGCTTTTGCTGGCCGTCGCCGTCAACAAACTGCCCCCAAATGGCACCGAATAATGCACCGTGTAGGAATTCGTGCCGCCCTCGTCCACGTTTTGCCCATCCATATTGCGGCCAACATTCACATAAAATAAATCACTGAGCGTCCACCAATTATCAAACGACACCGTCGCGCCGCCTTGATAAACGCCCGTCGATTCGCTGCCACTGTTGTCCAGCGACAAACTCAAACGCACGGGGAAACTTTGCTGGGTTTGTATCACCACATCGCTTTCACCCGGTCTGCCGGGGCGACCTTGGGCATCTAAGGTTTCGGCTGGCACAATTTGCACATCGGCCGCCAAAGTCGGAACGCGCTTCACATTCTCCATCGCCTGCTCGATGTCGCGCAAATTCAGCACATCGCCCGATTGAAAAGGAAATGCATTCCACAGCGCAGGGCGGCGATTCATCAACGCCGTGGCTTCTGCGCCATTGTCCGCAAAACGCACCTGCCGTATGCGCCCCGGCAACACCGTCAACCGCAACACGCCCTTATCCAGCGCCGTTTGCTCGCCCGCCAACACCCGCGCCGTCACCAAACCCCGTGCAATCAAGCCATTTTGGATGCGCCGCATCACCAAATTCACGCCCTGCGACCCCAAACACCGCCCCACTGCCATATCGCGCTCGCCCGTCCCCGTTTTATTCGCCGCCGAAATCGCCCAGCTAAAATCTACAGGCTTAGACACAAAGTCATCCACCAATTCTATGGCCTGTATCAAAACACAATCCGCCTCGGCCTCGGGCAATCGCGCCGCCGCGTCATTTTGCGCTGCCGCATCAGCCCCCAACCGCACATCAGGCGCACGTTCTTGACCCTCGCGCAACTGCCGATCGCGTTCTTGTTGGCGCAAAAATCCGTCCGCCGCACGTTCGGCTGCTGAATTTTGGAATGCGGGATTTTGCGCAACAGGCACATCCGCTGCGCTCGCAGACCCTAAACCCAAGCCTAACCCCAAACCAAGGCCACCAATGACTAACATCCGACAGCCCGCCTGCCGCGCTAACCAACCCAAGCCATAAACATCGGCAGATAAACCAACAGGCCTAGGCAAATTCAAAGGCAAACTTAAAAAAACAGGTGACATAAAACCCCTTCATGACGGCTCAAAATGGTTGCAAAAAAGAAACACTGCCAATCAAAATAGTTAAGCATAGATAGCAAGCGTAAAAATAATGTGAGCTTATACCAGAATAAAACCCAAACGTAAAGCTTGCTAACCGTCAAAAAACCGCTGCGGATAAACTTTTACCTTTGATTTATAAAAGATAAAAGTTTATCCGCAGCGGTTACATCATAAAAAAACAACACTTAAAAACATAAATTTTAAATTTTTAAATTTTTCGACCAACCTTTTAACCAAAAAGTCAGGGTTAAAAGGTAGCCCTCCAGATTTTTACCGCGCGCGCCTAAGCTTTGTTAAAATCAGGCTCTTTTTGATGGCACTGTAAAAGTGGAAAGTTGCCCATGCGTTTAACACATTTAAAATTGGCGGGCTTTAAGTCCTTTGTGGATGCGACCACCATCGCCATACCGGGTCAACTGGTCGCGGTGGTTGGCCCCAATGGCTGTGGCAAATCCAACCTCATTGATGCCGTGCGTTGGGTGCTGGGTGCATCATCGGCCAAACAACTGCGCGGCGTTTCTATGCAAGATGTGATTTTTAATGGCGCCAACACCCGACAGCCCGTTAGTCGCGCTTCGGTGGAGTTGGTGTTTGATAACAGCGACAACGCCGCGCAAGGCAGTTGGGGCAGTTATACCGAAATCGCCATCAAACGCGTCCTCACTCGTTCGGGCGATTCATTTTATTATATTAACAATCAAATAGTTAGACGAAAAGACATCAACGATTTGTTTTTAGGAACGGGCGTGGGTGTGGGCGGTTATGCCGTCATCGAACAAGGCATGGTGGCGCGTATCATAGAAGCGCGCCCCGAAGAACTCCGCGCTTATTTAGAAGAAGCGGCGGGCATTTCTAAATACAAAGAACGCCGCAAAGAAACTGAAACCCATTTACGCGAAACCGCCCAAAATACGGCACGTTTGGGCGATATTCAGCTCACTTTGACGCAAAGAATGGCGACTTTAAGCGAACAAGCCAATCTTGCGGGCGATTATCAGCGCCTCAAAAAAACCTTGATACACCAGCAAACGATTTTTGCCTTGTTTAAAAAAGAACAAGCCAAAGAGACTTTGGCCGAAGCCCAAGGCGCTTTGGCGCAAATCGAAACCGAATTGGTCGCGGCAGAAACCAATCGTTGGGCTTTAGAGAGCGAATTAAGCGCACTCAAAGTGGCACAACAAGGGTTGGCCGCAAACAGTCTAAGCCATCAACAACGCGTCACGCTGGCACACACTGAACTCGTAAAAGCCGAAATGGCCAACGACTATCAACACAAAGAAGCGCGCCAACTTGCGGCCAACCTTGCCGCCTGTGAACATCAAAAAACAGAATTGGCCGCCGAATCCACCCAAGTCCAAGCGCGATTAACGGTGTTACTCGATGCCAAAACAGAGGCCGAATTGGCGCTGACCGAGGCGCAATTAACATTGGACACCACAGAAGAAGTGCTGCCCGATTTAGAATTGGCGCTCAAAACCGCCACGCAAACCTTGGCCGCGCGTCAACAACACTTCCAAGCACATCGCCAAACAACGGCTTTGTGTCAACAAAAATTAGAACACGCCCAACAACAACAGCGCGTACACCAACAACAACGCGAACGACTGGTGCAAACGCAAAGGACTTGGGCGGAATCGTTGCCCGATGCAACTCAAAGGTTGGCCGCAACGCAACATGCTTGGGCGTGTGAAAGCGCTTACCTCAACGCCCAAAGCCAATACCAAGCGCTAGAACGAGCCTTGGCCAAGGCCGAAAGCCAACAAGAAATCGACCTCGCCGAGGTAGCTGCCGCCCAAAAAACAGAGCATCACATCAACAACCAACGCCATATTAACCAAGCTTTTTTGGTGGCGGCGGAAAGCCTTTCTGTGCCATCTGATCCCGCTCAGGCGAAAAATGGGGACGCACAAAATGCCCGTTGCGGCCAACCTTTATGGCAACAATTGCGCGTTGAAGCACCTTGGGCAGCGGCGGCCAACGCCATTTTGGGGGCGAACATACAGGCGCGACTTTACACGCCAACCCCAGAAGCAAGCGCCGAACAAGTCGCGGCAGCCGTCAAGGCTTTGCCGCCCAACGTGCCTTATTTGTACAAAAAAAGGAACAACACCACGCGCCCTTTTCCAGCTAACAGCTTGTTGTCAAAACTGCACGCGCCTGCCGATTTTGCCGATTTTTTGGCCGACCAGATGCAAGGCGTGTTTGTGGCGGAAACGGTTGAGGCGGCTTGGGCGCAAAAAGACCAACTCAAAGCTGGCGAATGCGTCATCACGCCACAACAAGTTTGGGTTAGTCGCACCAGTTTTGGCCTTAGTCAATTGCCCGAAGCCGCGCAAATTTTAGAACAAAGTGCCAAACAAGCGCTGATTTTAGAGCAACAAACCCACGCCGAAACCTCACTGCGCCAAGCAGAAGCCAAATTGGCGGCCACCAAAAACCATCTCTATGCTTTACGTGCCAACCTCGCCAGCCAAAAAAGTGAGTTATTGAAACTTGAACAAGCGCATCAACTCGCCCAAAAAACGCATTGGCAATTGCAATCGGTGCAGCAGCAAGCCGACACACGCCAGCAAGAATTCGCCAGCGACATGGCCAATTTAGAAGCGACTTTATTGGCCGATGAAGACAGCATCTTAACTTTAGAATGGCAATTGTCCAGTTTGTTAGAATCCGAAATTGACAACGATTTGCCAGTGGCCGAAGCGGCTGTTGGGCAAGCCCAGCAAGCGTTGAACTTGGCACAACAGGCCGCGCACGCCGCCGAAAAAACCTGCACACAAGCCCAGCACACCCTGCAAACGCTAGAACAAGACCTCAAATACACCACCCACGCCGTCACGCAAAACCAGCAAAAAACCACCGCGCTCCATGAACAACTTGCCCAATTGAGCGCGGCGCAAAAAAGGTTGGCCGCAAGCGCTCAAACCGAAGCCATCGATGCTTTGCGCCTTGCTTGGGAAAAGGCCAAAGCCGACTGGACAGCCAGCCTCAATGCTGAAGAACAAGGCCAGCAAAACAGCCAACAGACGCAAGAAAACTACCATGCGCTGCTGTTGGCCGTGCCTAAACTCAACGATAAAAAAACGCAACAATTGCTGCGCATACAAGAAGCCACTTTAGAAGCCCAAGCCCAACAAATGGCTTTGGAACAATTGGGTTTAGACGCGGCCAACCTAAGCGCCTACTTGCCCGAAGCACTTAGTTTGGCCAATCCCAACGCCACGGCAGCGCACATCAGCCGCTTGGCCAGACAATTGGACGACTTTGGCGCGGTCAATTTGGCCGCCGCGCTAGAACTGGAAGAAACGCAAAAGCAAGCGCTGTATTATGAAGAGCAACAGCACGATTTGGCGGCGGCCACCCAAATGCTCACCGATGCCATCAAAAAAATCGATGCCGAAACGCGCACCCTATTGCAAAGCACCTTTGCCGCCGTGAATGCCAAAATGGGCGAGATTTTCCCAACTTTATTTGGCGGCGGCTCGGCGCAATTGGTGTTAACCGATGACGATTTATTGAACGCAGGGATGCAACTCATCGCGCACCCACCCGGCAAAAAAAACAGCAGCATTCATTTGTTGTCGGGCGGCGAAAAAGCCCTCACCGCCTTGAGTTTGGTGTTTGCGCTGTTTGCGCTCAACCCAGCCCCTTTTTGCTTGTTGGACGAAGTCGATGCCCCTTTGGACGATGCCAACACGGCGCGGTTTTGTGAATTGGTCAAACAACTGTCCGCCCACACCCAATTTTTATACATCAGCCACAACCGATTAACCATGGAAATGGCCGAACAACTCATCGGCGTGACCATGCAAGAACAAGGTGTGAGCCGCATCGTGTCAGTCGATATGCAAGCCGCCGTTAACACCCCGCCGCATTCTTAATCCCTACAACGCCTCACATTTACTTACCGAAAGTGCATATGTCTTATCAACACCCACACCACGCCCACCCAAATTGCCCGCCAGCGCCCAAACCGAGTTTATTATTGCGATCGGCTGGCTTTCGTTTTGTGCTAGCTTTACTCATATTGGGCGTCTTATGGAGCGCCATCGCTTGGGCTTTGGTCAGCATCGAATAGCTCAACCTCTGTATAAAAAACGCTTTGCGGCCAACCTTTTTACCCAGTTTTTTGGATAAAAGGTTGGCCGCAAAGGATTGAACGGATTAGAGGAGCACGTCCTTTATTAAAAAGAGGCTTTAAGGCTCATTTCAAACGCCAAGTCGTGCCATTTTCGCCATCTTCCACCAGCACATTTTTTGCCGCCAAAGCGTCGCGGATGCGGTCGGATTCCGCCCAATTTTTAGTCAATCGGGCTTGATGACGGCCTTCAATCAAGGCTGCAATTTCAGCTGCAAAAGCCGCCGTTTGGCCACCCTGCAAAAAGTCCGTGGGCGTGCGCTCTAAAAAGCCCAAAATACCCGCCAAGGCTTTTAAGAGACGCGCGGTTTCTAAATTGGGGGCGCGATTGAGTTCGCTGGCCAAGTCAAACAACACCGCCACCGCTTCGGCCGTATTAAAATCGTCGTCCATCGCAGCCTTAAAGCGTGCCGCATGGGCTTGCGTCCAATCCACGACCAAAGGCGCGGTGGCGCTCAAATCGTAAGCGCTTAAAGCCGTGTACAAACGCGTCAAGCCCTGTTTGGCATCGTGCAAAATCCCATCGGTAAAGTTCACTGGGCTGCGATAATGCGTGCGCGCAATGAAAAAACGGATGACTTCGCCATCAAAATGCTGCAACACGTCGCGTATGGTGAAAAAATTGCCCAACGATTTAGACATTTTTTCACCATCCACATTAATGAATCCGTTGTGCATCCAATAATTGACGTAAGCGTGACCCGACGCGCCTTCGCTTTGCGCGATTTCGTTTTCATGATGCGGAAACTGTAAATCTTCGCCGCCGCCGTGTATGTCAAATTGTTGTCCAAAATGGTGACAACTCATGGCCGAACATTCGATGTGCCAACCAGGGCGGCCCAATCCCCAAGGGCTTTCCCACGCGGGTTCGCCCGACTTGGCGGCTTTCCATAACACAAAATCCAAAGGATCGCGTTTGGCCTTATCCACGTCTACCCGCTCGCCCGAACGCAAACTGTCTGGCGTTTTGCCCGATAATTTGCCGTAACCTTCAAACGTGCGCACCGCGTAATACACATCGCCATTGTCGCCTGCGTAAGCTTTATTTTGGGCAATCAATTGTTCAATAATGGCAATCATGCCATCTATGTGATGCGTCGCTTTCGGTTCAAAGCTTGGCCGCAACAAATTCAAAGCTTGCGCATCCTCATTCATGGCAACTTCAAAACGCGCGACCAAAGATTCAATGTCTTCTTGATTTTCGGCTGCGCGTTGAATGATTTTGTCGTCGATGTCGGTAATATTACGCACATAAGTCACCGCGTAACCCGACGCCAAAAACCACCGATAAACCAAATCAAACGCCGTCAACATCCGTGCGTGCCCCATGTGACAATAATCGTACAAGGTCATGCCGCAAACGTACATTTGCACTTGGCCTTTTTGCATGGGCTGAAACACTTCTTTTTTACGGGTCAAGGTGTTGTATAAAGTAATCATCATCAGGCTCTTTTTAAAAGGAATGAAACAAAACAGGAAAGATTGTGATTGCGGCCAACCTTTTTTTGTGAACGCAAAGATTCATAAAAAGGTTGGCCGCAACGAAAAGGGTGGTTTATCCAAAATGACAAATGTAATTCAGCAAAGTCAGCGTTTCAATTTTAAAGTGACTGTTGCCAGCCACTGAAAATCGCTCCCCCGCGCCATACGTAATGTATTCGTCGGTATCAGCCAATTGCACACGACACTGTCCGCTGATGATTTCCATCACTTCAGGCGCTTGAGTGTTAAATTCTAACTTAGAAGGGAAAATCACACCGATGGATTTTTTGCTGCCATCGGCAGTAATCAGGTTGTTAGACAAACACAAGCCCTCAAAATAAACATTGGTTACGGCATTAACTTGGGCATTAACAAATTGCGTTTGCATAGCGAACTCCCTTTTTTAAAAAATCAAAATCAAATATAAAGCACTTTCAAAACTTCGTATTCACGCAGGCCACCAGGCGCTTGTACTTCGGCCACATCGCCTTCTTCTTTGCCTATTAAAGCTCGCGCAATTGGCGAACTGATTGAAATTTTATTCACTTTAACATCGGCTTCGTCATCGCCAACGATTTGATAAGTGACCAGCCCTTCGCTGCTTAAATCCATCATTTCTACGGTGGCACCAAACACCACGCGACCATCGGCATCTAATTCGGCAGGATTAATGACTTGGCTATTAGAAAGCTTTGCTTCAATGTCTGCAATGCGCCCTTCTACAAAGGCTTGACGCTCTTTGGCCGCATCATATTCGGCATTTTCAGACAAATCGCCGTGCGCACGGGCTTCGGCAATCGCTGCAATCACATTTGGGCGCTCTACGCTGCGTAATTGCTGCAATTCCGCTTTCATCATTTCCGCACCCACTACGGTTAAAGGAATTTTAATCATTGAATGTCTTATCCATATCGTTTTCCATATATAAAAAAAGGTAAACCGCCGTTTAACTGCCACGGCGGCGATACCCTCAACTGCAAGCCCGTATTTTAGCGCGAAACCAACAGATGTCAATAAACGTTTTTTCAAGATGGCCAATATGAATTACAATTCGCACCTGACAATCAACCAAAACTCCCCCTTTTTACACCAACCATCATGAACAAAATAACGCCTGCTGCCAGCATTTGCCTTGCCCACAACCCCCATTACGACATGGGCTATTTTCGCCTTACTGCCTTACAAAAAAAAGCCTTAACCTGCATACAAGCCTTTTGCGACACCATAGAAAAAACAGTGACTCAATGTTCTGACCCCAATGTGGCACGCCAAACGCTCAACTGGTGGCAAGCAGAAATGACTCAAGCTTATGCCGAAAAGCCCATTTGCAACCATCCTTTAATTCAAGAAATGCAGCCTTTTTTTGCGCCATTTGGATGGGCATTGTCCGATTTTTTGAGCATCATCGCAGGCTACGAACAAGATTTATTGCAAGCACGCTACACCACCGACAGCGAACTCATGCAATATTGCTATAAAATCGGCGCACAAAGCAAATTATCAGCCCAAGTGTTGGGCATATCCGAAGCCAACGATTTGCAGGCAGCCCAACAATTGGGCGCGTTTATACGTTACGCGCGTTTATTGACGCAAGTCGGTTTGCACATCCGCCAAGGCCGTATTTACCTACCCATCAGCGAATTAGAAAAACATCAAGTCACCGCCAGTGCTTTGTATGATTGCCAAGATACGCCAGAATTTAACGCCTTAATGACCGCCCAATTAACGCAAGCACATGGCTTGCACGAACAAGCATTCCGTCAGTTTTCACCTGTCGCCTTAAAATCAGGGCGCGTTTTATTGGCTCAAGCCGATGTGTTGGCTGCCACTTTATACGAGCTACACAAAGAAGGCTTGGGACGCGTCCTAAAACAACATTTGCGTTTAGGCTTGTTACGGCGCTATTTAATCACTTGGCGGCGCGTGGTTTTGGGTTGACAGAAAATATTTATAGACATTACTCATAAAAATGGCGCATTTTTTATGACGCTGGTTTAAAATGAGCACCCGAAAACTGCCTCAAGCTCGATCTTGGTTCAATCTTGTAACGCACATTCAACTGATACACCCTGTTTTTTAGACTATTTTATTAGGAGCAACCCTCATGAACTCGACATTGACCTTAACAGGCCGCATTCTTAGCACATCGGGCTGGATAGACGGCAGCATCACCTTTAACGAACACATCACCGACATCACCGGCGCGCCCGTTGAAGATGACGGCCACGCTGACTGTTACATTTTACCGGGATTTATTGACTGCCACGTCCATGGCGGCGGCGGCAAAGATTTAATGCAAGGCGGCGATGCCGTCGAGTCCGTCACGCGTCATCATGCACAACACGGCACCACGTCAATGTTGGCCACCACCATGACCGATCAAATCCCCAACATCAAAGCTGCCTTGATTGCGCTTGACATTAACAATCGAGTGACAGGCGGATCGCGCTTGTTGGGTGTGCATTTAGAAGGCCCTTACATTAATGTCAACAAAAAAGGGGCTCAGCCCGATCCAGTTAAACGAGCCGACGTGCCCGAATTTAACGAACTCAACGCCATTGCCCCCATTAAAATATTAACCATTGCGCCTGAAATTGAAGGCCATCTTGATATCATCAAAACCTTGGCCGCACAAGGCGTACGCGTACAGGTTGGCCACAGCACGGCCAGTTATGAAGAAGGCGTGAGCGCTTTAGAAGCAGGCGCAACAGGCTTTACCCATTTATTTAATGCCATGAATGGCTTGCATCACCGCGAACCAGGTTTGGTCGGCACCGCCTTGGCGCATGGGCAATATGCCGAAATCATTCCCGACTTATTGCACGTTCACCCTGGTGCCATCAAAACCGCTTTACGCGCCATCCCTCATTTATTTTGCGTCACCGACTCAACCGCCGCATCAGGTATGGCCGATGGCGATTATCAATTGGGCAGCCAAACCGTCACCAAATGTATGGGCGGTGTGCGTCTTGCTGATGGCACTTTGGCTGGCAGCGCACTCACCATGGACGTGGCTTTGCAAAATTTGGTGAGCATAGGGTTAAGCCTCGCCGATGCCTCAAATCGCCTTTCTTTGTTTCCTGCCAATTACTTAAACGAGCCACAACGGGGACGTTTGCAAATAGGGGCTTTTTCCGATATAGTCACCGTCAATAAAAAACTCAAACTAACGCAAGTTTATATCGAAGGAGAAAAAGTTGAACTCAAATAACACAAATTTTTACTGTGTTGTTTTTTAAACGAAACCCATAAATAATTATTGTTACTGCGTCACTTTTCATCGTGTTTTTCGTCGTATTTTTTAATTCAGGCATCGCATTTTCTATAACCCAACCATCCTGACTGAACTCACCGTTTAGTCAGGATAATTTTGAAAGAAGAAGACTTTAACATGAGCACAATTACCCTTTTATCTCCTTTAACTGGCCCATTACTTAATTTAAAAAGCGTGCCAGATCCTGTCTTTTCAGCATTAATGGCTGGCGATGGCATCGCTATAGATCCCATCAGCGACAATCTGCTTGCGCCTTGTGACGGTGAGGTCATTCAATTGGCCAAAACTCACCACGCGGTGACCATAGAAACAAGCACGGGTGTGCAAGTCCTCATGCACATTGGCATAGATACCGTGATGATGAAAGGAGAAGGATTTATTCCTTTGGTGTCCGTTGGCGACAAAGTCACTTGCGGCCAACCTTTAATTGCGTTTGACTTAAATTTAGTGGCGAGTAAAGCCCCTTCTTTAAATACCATGATTACCATCATCAACGGCGATGAATTTGTTTTGGGCGCACGCAGCCAAGGCATGGCTCACGCAGGCGTTACTGCTTTGTTTAGTGTTTCCTCTAAAAGCGACAACGGTAATCAAGCCGTTAGCAACAGCAACGAAACTTTTTCTGCGACGGCGACCATCAAGCATCACGGCGGCATTCATGCACGCCCTGCCGCTTTGATTCAAAACACCGCCAAGCCTTATGCAGGGCAAGCCAAAATTAGTATCGAATATCAAGGAAAAACAGCCAATGCGGCCAGTATGGTGTCTTTATTAGGATTGGGTGTACCAGAACACGCCTCAGTCAACGTTTCTGCCATAGGCAACCAAGCTCAACAAGCTGTGCAGGCCGTCATCGCAGCCTTAGAAACGGTCACCACACTAGAAGCCGTCACTCAACCCGAAGTTAAAGCTGTTCGCCCCGTCAATGGCGACGACAGCTTAATCTATGGTGTTTGCGCCGCACCGGGCTTGGCGATAGGTCAAGTGGTTCGTCTTGGTCAAGCCGATCCAGTTGTCGAGGAGTTGGCAGCCAATGCCACAACAGAAAACAACACACTTGTGGCGGCACTACAAACCGTCAAAAATAATTTACAAAACACCATCGACGAAGCAAAAGCCCAGCATCGCAGCACAGAAGTTGCGATATTCAGCGCCCATTTGGCTTTATTAGAAGACCCTGAATTATCAGACTACGCTGGCCAATTAATACAACAAGGCAAAAGCGCTGGCTTCGCTTGGAAAACAGCCGTTGAAAGCCAAATGGCCATTTTGTCCAGCATGGGTTCAGAGCTATTAAAAGAACGTGTGGCCGATTTACGCGACTTAAAACGCCAAGTATTGCAAGTCATCGTGGGCGAAACTGCGGCACAAATTGCTTTATATGAACACTCCATTTTAGTGGCGGACGATTTAACGCCATCTGACTTGACCAGCTTGCCACCAGCCAAAGTGGCAGGTTTTATATCGGCTCAAGGCGGTGCAACAGCACACGTGGCCATTTTGGCTCGCGCTATGGGGATTCCTGCCTTGGTGGCAGCAGGCAGCAAAGCCTTGACTTTAGAACAAGGCCAAACCATTTTATTGGACAGCACCCAAAATTGGGCGAACCCAACGCCATCCGAAGATGTTTTATCTCAAGCTAAAATTCAGTTAAAAACACAGGCTTTAGAACAGGCAGAAATGTCCAAGCTGGCCGACCAACCAGCCATCTCTTTAGATGGTAAGCACATTGAAATTGCGGCCAACATTGCCAACGAAGTAGATGCCAAAAATGCTTATGAAAAAGGCGCAGACAGCATCGGGTTATTGCGCAGTGAATTTCTTTTCATCGACCGTAGCACAGCACCAACGGAAGAAGAACAACGAGTCGCCTATCAAGCCGTCATTGATGCCATGCAAGGCAAATCAGCCATCATACGCACCATAGATGTGGGGGGCGACAAAGAAGTTCCCTATTTGCAATTACCTGAAGAACCCAATCCAGCATTGGGTTTGCGTGGCGTGCGCACCAGTTTTGCTTACCCTGAAATGCTGGACGCACAGTTGGCCGCGTTATTGCAAGTCAAACCGTTATCACTTTGCCGTATTTTAGTGCCCATGATTAGCGATGTTGCTGAAGTCATTCAATTTAAAGAGCGCTTAGAAACCTTAGCGCAAGGATTGGGATTAACTGAACGCCCACAATTAGGTGTCATGATAGAAGTGCCTTCTGCGGCCTTACTGGCCGAGCAATTAGCGCCACATATCGACTTCATGTCTATCGGCACGAATGACTTGACCCAATACACCATGGCCATGGATCGTTGCAACAACCAACTGGCTCATCGCGTGGATGCCATGCATCCTGCGGTGCTACATATGATTAAACTCACTTGTGAAGGTGCCGCCAAACATGGACGCTGGGTTGGTATGTGTGGCACGTTGGCTTCTGACCCTGATGCCACGCCCATTTTGTTAGGCTTAGGGTTAACTGAACTTTCGGTTAGTACCCCCTTAATCCCTCAAATTAAAGCCCGTGTCCGTACCTTAAGTGTCACAGAATGCCAAGAAAAAATCTCGGCAGTTCTTGCACTGACGTCGGCTCAAGCCGTGCGAGATTACGCTAAAACGCATTGGGGCTAAAAAAATACCACATCAATTAGCAATGAATATACATTTTTAAATTGATGTGGTATTGTTTGGTTTTAGAGTACACAATTCTAAAAAATGAATGACTTTAGTTATAAAAAGTCACTAAAATATATTTATTTTTCTACAATAAAGAATATTTAATAAAATCAATAGCATGATGATTTTATTAAATATTCTCAATTTAAAAAGGATGTTGACAATGAGTATTTTAGGATATCTACAAAAAATTGGTCGGGCATTGATGGTGCCAGTCGCCACCTTACCCGCAGCCGCCATATTAATGGGGATTGGTTATTGGATAGATCCGCAGGGTTGGGGCGGTGGCAGCCCAACGGCTGGCTTTTTAATCAAGGCTGGTGCGGCCATCATAGATAACATGGCTTTGCTGTTTGCTGTTGGCGTCGCTTATGGGATGTCTAAAGATAAAGACGGTTCAGCCGCTTTGTCTGGTTTGGTTGGTTGGCTGGTTTTAACCACTTTATTGTCCCCAGACACCATAGCAATGTTAAAAGGCGTTAAAGTTGAGGAAGTTGCCCCTGCTTTTGGCAAAATCAAAAATCAATTTGTTGGTATTTTAATTGGTGTAATTACGGCTGAATTGTACAATTATTACAGCAAAGTCAATTTACATAGCGCACTGGCTTTCTTTAGTGGTCGTCGATTAGTGCCTATCGTTGTTTCTGTCGCGATGATATTTGTCTCACTCATTCTTTATTTTATTTGGCCTTTCATTTTTAATGCTTTGGTCAGCTTTGGTGAAGGTATTAGTAAATTGGGTGCTATCGGCGCTGGTATTTATGGATTTTTAAATCGTTTATTGATTCCTATTGGATTACACCACGCGTTAAACAGCGTCTTTTGGTTTGATGTGGCTGGTATCAATGACTTACCTAACTTTATGGGTGGTCAAGCTTCTATTGATGCTGGCAAAGCCGTTTTGGGTGAAACAGGACGCTATCAAGCAGGTTATTTCCCAATTATGATGTTTGGTTTACCTGGCGCGGCTTTGGCCATTTACCACACCGCGCTCCCAGCTCAACGCGCCAAAATTGGTTCTTTGATGATTGCAGCTGCTTTTGCTTCTTTTTTCACTGGAGTCACCGAACCCCTTGAGTTTGCTTTCATGTTTGTTGCGCCTGTGTTGTACTTTATCCATGCGGTTTTGACGGGCATTTCTGTCTTTATTGCGGCGCAAATGCAATGGATGGCAGGTTTTGGTTTCTCAGCGGGACTGGTGGATTTGGTCTTATCTTCTCAAAATCCGCTCGCGACTAAGTTACCTATGTTGATCGTGCAAGGTTTGATTTTCTTTGCTCTTTACTACTTCATTTTCCGCTTCACGATTTTAAAACTTAATTTAAAAACGCCAGGTCGAGATGAAAATCCTGCCCAAGATGAAAGTGAAGAGAACATCAAACCCGTCACAAATGACACGAATCTTTTGGCTCAAAGCTACATTGAGGCGGTTGGTGGTTTTAGTAACATCACCGAAATTGATGCCTGCACAACTCGCTTGCGCTTAATCTTAAAAGACACCAGCAAAGTCAATAAAAGCAAAGCCCAAGCATTGGGGGCTGCTGGTGTCATGGTGATGGATGCCAAAAATGTACAAGTCATCGTTGGATTAACGGCAGACAGCATAGCCAGCAATATGCAAGAGTTGTTCCGTTTAAGTGGGACAAATAAAGTCAATGTCAGCAACGAAGCCGCAGTCAGTGCCAAACCAACAGCGGAAGTTAGCAATGCCAACGTGAACGCACAAGCATGGCAAACCGCTTTGGGTGGCAGCGCTAACATTGTCAGCGTTAAATCTTCGGCTGGTACTCGCTTGCTAGTGGTCTTAAAAAACAAAGCGTTGGTTCAAGATGCTCAATTGTTAGGTTTAGGGGCAACGGCGGTTGTGGCAACTGGCGATGATACGATACAGATTTTGTTGGGACAAGATTCCCAATCGTATGCAACAGCCATCCAGCCTTAAGACTTTACTCCCCCTATTCTGTCACTTCAAATAGGAGTAACAAAAGTAAAAAATATTGCGGCCAACTTTTTTATGATTAAAAGGTTGGCCGCAATATTTTTTACTCAAATAACTTTTGTCCAGTCATTAACGTGTGACCGCTTTAAAACGAACTCGTTTGGGTTTTGCACCTTCTTCCCCTAAACGGGCACGTTTGTCGGCTTCATACTCTTGATAGTTCCCATCAAAGAAATGCCAATGCGAATCGCCTTCGCACGCCAAAATATGGGTCGCAATGCGATCCAAAAACCAACGATCATGCGAAATCACAAAAATACTGCCCGCAAATTCTAACAAAGCATCTTCTAACGAACGCAAAGTTTCCACATCCAAATCGTTTGAAGGTTCATCTAAAAACAACACATTACCGCCTTGCAACAGCGTTTTGGCTAAATGCAAACGCCCTCTTTCACCGCCTGACAACATACCAACCTGTTTCTGTTGATCTGAGCCTTTAAAGTTAAAGCGCCCCAAATAAGCGCGGCTGGACATTTCGAAGCGCCCCACCGTCAAAATTTCACGCCCATCAGACAAATCTTCCCAAACTGTTTTTGTGCTGTCCAAACCTTCGCGAGTTTGCTCGACAAAGGACATTTGCACCGTTTGTCCAACTTCAATGTTACCGCTGTCGGGTTGTTCTATGCCTGCAATCATTTTAAATAGGGTAGATTTACCCGCACCATTGGGGCCAATAATTCCCACAATTGCCCCAGCAGGCACATCAAAACTCAAATCATCAATCAACAATCGATCACCAAAGCCTTTACTGACATTTTTAAACTCCAAAACTTTCGTCCCTAAGCGTTCGCCGACAGGGATGAAAATTTCTTGTGTTTCATTCCGCGTTTGATATTCATAAGAACTCAATTCCTCAAAACGCGCAATACGGGCTTTCGATTTACTTTGTCGCCCTTTAGGATTTTTACGAACCCATTCTAGCTCTTGTTTCATGGCTTTTTGACGCGAATCTTCTTTGTTGCTTTCCAATAACAAACGCTCTTGTTTTTGCTCTAACCAACAAGAATAATTGCCTTTATAAGGAATGCCAATGCCGCGGTCTAACTCCAAAATCCACTCAGCAGCATTGTCTAAAAAGTAACGGTCGTGCGTAATAGCGACCACAGTACCAGGGAAGCGTACCAAAAATTGCTCCAACCAATCCACGGACTCTGCATCCAAATGGTTGGTCGGTTCGTCCAATAACAACATATCGGGACGAGACAAAAGGAGCTTACACAAAGCCACGCGACGTTTTTCACCACCAGACAGTAAACCAATCACCGCATCCCAAGGTGGCAGGCGCAACGCATCAGCGGCCATTTCGAGTTGTTGTTCTATGTTGTCGCCAGAACCTGCCGAAATAATAGCCTCTAATCGAGCTTGTTCTTCGGCCAAAGCATCAAAATCAGCATTTTCATCAGCATAAGCCATATAAACAGCTTCAAGTTTACCTTGAGCGGCAATGATTTCGCCAAAAGCAGACTCCACCTCTTCGCGCACAGTTTTTGTGTTATCCAAATGCGGCTCTTGCTCTAAATAACCGATCGAAATGCCAGCCAAGCGTTGCACTTCGCCATCAAATTCTTTATCAACCCCCGCCATGATTTTCATCACAGTCGATTTGCCTGAACCATTTAAACCCAACAAACCAATTTTAGCGCCTGGAAAAAAAGACAATGAAATGTCTTTGATAATTTGACGTTTTGGCGGCACCATTTTGCTCACTTTGAGCATGGACATGACATATTGAGCCATTTATTTTTTCCTTTTGAGTGTTTTTATACGACGGGAACGGAGTTTCCCAAAAACTAAAATTTTGAACAGATAACATAAAACATAAACAGCGACCAACCGTTGACTCTTTTTTAGATAAACTCACCAAATCAAAAGAGGGTCACGCCTAGCCGCTTGCAAAAGTACAACTTAAATCATCATTGCTTTTTGTTCACCAACCATTTGTAATAATTGGGCTAAAACGCGTGGATTGCCAGCAACAATATCACCGCTTTCCCACCAGCCATCGTTGCCCGAAAAATCAGTCACAATGCCACCCGCTTCTTGAAGAATCAAAGAGCCCGCAGCATAATCCCACTGTTTTAAGTTCATTTCCCAAAAACCATCTGTACGACCAGCCGCCACGTTACATAAATCCAAAGAAGCCGCCCCTTCACGACGCACGCCTGCCGTTTTGGTAATGACTGTTTTTAGACTGGCCAAGTAATCGTCTAATTTTGACTGATCGACCACAGGAAACCCTGTGCCGATGAGGCATTCATTCATATTAAAACGACGTGATACACGGATGCGACGTTCGTTTAAAAAAGCACCAACGCCACGGCTAGCAATAAACATATCATTGACAGCAGGCGCATAAACCACCGCTTGCTGTATTGCCCCTTTATGCAATAAACCTATCGAAATGGCATATTGAGGATGACCATGCATAAAATTGGTTGTGCCATCTATCGGATCGATAATCCACGTAAATTCGGCATTTTTATCGCCAACCCAACCTTGTTCTTCTGTTAAAATGCTGTGGTCTGGGTAAGCGCCTAACAAAGACTCTATCAAGCTTTCTTCCGCCGCTTTATCGGCCTCAGTCACAAAGTCGTTTTGAGATTTTTTTTCAACCGACATTTTGTCTAAATCGCGAGCCGTGCGAGCAATACTGCCCGCTGCACGTCTTGCTGCTTTAATTGCGGTGTTGAGCATAGGATGAAGAGCCATGAAATAACCTTTTTTTAATATGACGTATGAGTCAAAATTGAACTGTAAAAGAACAAAATACTCGCCAAAAATTTTTAGCCAGTATTTAAAGAACCCCCAATTATACGCGAAATCCTCTTATGAATAAACCCGAACTCCCCTCTTTTTTAAACAATATCCGCGTGATACTAACGCGCCCTTCTCATGCAGGTAATGTGGGTTCGGCAGCGCGAGCCATGAAAACCATGGGACTGACGCAACTTTACGTCGTTGCTCCCCAAAATCCTATCGATGACCAAGGGCGTGCGCTGGCTTCTGGCGCGATTGATGTGTTGAATCAAGCCATTTTTGTCGATACCCTGAAAGCCGCTTTAGCGGATGTTCACATTGCTTGCGCGCTCACCAGTCGCCGCCGAGAGCTCACCACGCCCATACAAACGCCAAGAACTTTAGCGCCCGAACTGCTGTCACGTGCAGCTGGTGGTGAGAAAATCGCCTTGGTTTTTGGCAATGAAACCTTTGGTTTATCGGTAGAAGAAGTCGCAGAATGCAGTCATTTAATGACCATTTCAGGTAATCCTGATTACTTTTCGCTGAACTTAGCTATGGCCGTACAAATTGTGACGTATGAATTATTTAGCCATCTCGAGGTTGGTGTCGCGCATTTACAAACCTTGCCTGACAATGCCACACGGCTAGAAACCGAAGGGTTTTATCAACATTTTGATGAAACATTAGCTCATCTTGGCTATTACGACAAAAGAAATGGCGAGCGCATCATGCGCCGCATCAAAACGCTGTTTAATCGCACCATTTTACAACGCGAAGAAATCGATATTTTGCGTGGATTTTTAAAGCAAGTTCAAAGAAAAACAGGCAAGGACGTGTAATCGTCTTGCAAAACACTTGCGGCCAACCTTTTAACCCCAAAACTGGGAAAAGGTTGGCCGCAAACCTTAACGGGACAACATCGCTTGTTTGGCGGCAATGGCTTTTTTAATGGCAACCATTTGCGATTGGGTAATTTGCTCTCCTTCTAAAATGGATTTTTCTCTGTCATCAAAATCGGTTGAACTGTGGCTTAAGACATTGGGACGTATCACCACATCGGCTTGCGCCAATTCTTGTTTTAAGGCCGACAAACTCATGATGTTAAAAGTTTGATCAAAGACTGCAAAAAATCCACTGCTTTTTTCTGCGGTCGGTTTGGCTGAAATGTCCACCGCAATCACAAAATTAGCGCCCATTTCTTTTAATGCCGAAACAGGCACGGGACTAGACAAACCGCCATCAACGTAAGTTTGTTTACCGATGACGACAGGCTCAAAAACATTCGGTATCGCGGCCGAAGCCCTTACGGCAAGCCCCGTATTGCCGCTACGAAAAACGATACGTTCACCCGTGGCCAAGTTGGTTGCAACCGCCGCAAAAGGGATTTTTAAATTTTGCAGTGTTCGATTGCCAACTTTTTGATTGATAAAGTTTTGTAGCTTTTCACCTTTTAACACGCCCCCATTACCTGAAAAAGGCACTTTCCAATCCGACAATTCACTTTTATCCAAACTCATGGCAATTTTTTGCAACTGATACGCATCGCCCGTACCTGCATAAATCGCACCAACCACCGCGCCAGCGCTGGTGCCAGCAACCATATCCACTTTAATGCCTTGTGCGGCCAACATTTTAATCACGCCGATGTGCGAAAATCCTTTGGCCGCACCCCCGCCCAAAGCCAAACCGATGCGCAAAGGTTTGGCTTGCGCTACAGGTTTTGGGGTCACTGGTGGTGTTTTCACGGGCAAAGGCGTATTAGTCGGACAACCCAATAAACCCAAACATAAGGCACTAACCATACAAACTGGCATCCACTTCATTTCTTTTCCTTTTACGGTTTAAAAAACTTAAAAATAATTGTTATAGTATCCATATTCAAATACAACAAAGCCAATACACAATTAACAACAACAGTCGTCCAAAACTCTGCCAAAAAAGACTTTTTCTGTGACTTATGTCTCAAATATTTTTGAGCCAAGTAAGCGCCAGGCCAGCCTCCTAAAATTGCCAACGAATGTAACGTATCTTCTTTCGTGCGCCACTGCCCCGATTGAGCGGCGGATTTATCCAATGCGTAAGCAATAAATGTCAAAAGACTCATCACACCATAAATCATCACAATCAACTGGGGTAACCTCATCATCAAGTAAATAAAAACACAACAAAGAACAACGCATTCCGTCCAATTCATTGAATCAGATTTAAGTTCAGGTTTTTTTGAAACAAATTGACGGCGTTCAATGAACTTAACTTGTCTCGCTTGAATACGATTTTTATCATCGCGTAAAAGCACATAACTAATTAAATCGCCATTAATTGGGCGGCGATAGCCCTGACCTTTTTCAAAAGCATGGATGTGTACAAAAATTCGTCCGTCGCTTTCATGAGAAACAAAACCAAAACCTCTATCATCGTCCCAACTGGATATTCTGCCCTGCTTTCGCATCACAATCCCCTTCAAGTGAATAAAAAAGCCTTAAATCACCTTACCCAACAAAGCAAGGCTGGCCGCACGCCCATCTAATAAGCCGACATCGGGGCAAATACCCCACGTTTCAAAACCTGCTTTTTGAAACAAGGCCATGCTGGCTTGATTGTGAGCAAAAATGGCCGCCATCAGGCGCGTGATACCCAAAGGAGGGCAAACCAACAACACGTGTTGCAACAATTTTTTGCCCAAGCCTTGGCCGCGCTGATTGGCCGCCAAATAAATACTGACTTCTGCCGTGGCCGCATACGCCGCCCGCCCATTAAAAAATGGCTCTATCGACACCCAAGCCAAAATATCGTTGTGCGCATTGCTTAACACCCAAATGGGGTGACGGTCATCATGCGCCAAAAACCAAGGTTCCCGTTCGGCCACACTGACTGGCTCTAAAGCCGCTGTGACTTCGCGGCTAGGTATGGTTGAATTATAAATATCAACAATACTTGACAAATCAGCACGCTGCGCCAAGCGTAAGTCACAACCTTCTAACCAATTTGGCCAATTCATGTATTCCTTTGTAGACATAAAACCCTTTCTAAATTACAAGTCAACTCAAGTAAGGTGCCGATGTAAGCGAGCCATTTTACTCTAGGCAGAGGCATAAAAGCTGGATTATAATCCCACTTTCCACAAAAAAAAATGAGTGAGTTTAATATGTCTTTTTATGCACAACAAGCTTTTATTTGCTGCAATCAACGCCAAGACCTTGACTGTTGCAACAATCATCACGCAACGCCTTTGTTCAATTATGCAAAAAAACGCTTAAAAGCCTTAAATGGCGCGGGTAAAAATCTCGCGCGCATCAATCAATCCAGCTGTTTAAATCGCTGTGGTTTAGGGCCTGTGATGGTCGTTTATGGCAACACAGCCAGCACCCAAGAAACTTGGTATACCTTTCATAACGAAGCCGACATGGACGAAATCATTGCCTCTCATTTGATGGACGGCCAAGTCGTCACTAGACTGCAATTGCTGGACGATCAAACTTCAAAACAGCCCCTCATATAAGTCTAACATCATGCTCAATCCCACCATAACAGAACACATTATGGGCCCAGTCGGCTTATTAGAAACTTTGGTTTATCCATCCAAACGCCCACAAACTAAAGGCTGGGCGATTATGTGTCACCCCAACCCCACCCAAGGCGGAAGCAACACCAATAAAGTTGTCCAAACCACAGCCAAAGCCTTGTCCTTAATGGGTTATCAAGTGTATTGCCCCAACTTGCGTGGGGTGGGCAACAGCGCAGGCGTGCACGACTTTGGCGTGGGTGAAATTGAAGATGTGCTGGCTGTCCTGCAACACGTACGCCAAACGCAAGCCCCTTTGCCGATTTTATTAGCGGGGTTTTCTTTTGGGGCTTATGTGGCCGCGCATGTTCAGACTCGCACCGAAATCGACCAACTTTTATTACTGGGTTTGGCTGCAGGGAAATACCCCATTGCAACCCCTCACGTTCCTGCGCAGACCTTAGTCATTCATGGCGAAGAAGACGAAGTGATTCCTTTAGCGGATGTAATGGATTGGGCGCGCCCTCAAGGCTTGCCTGTCATGGTTTTTCCTGAAACCAGCCATTTTTTTCATGGTCGCCTCATCCAATTAGGCCAAGTCATACAATCGCGCCTGCCACCTTTACGCTAACGCTCTTTGCTGCCCTTAAACAAGCCTGCGGCCAACCTTTTTGAGAAAAATTTCTTCAAAAAGGTTGGCCGCAAGTTTAATAAAACTTTCAGTATTAAGTAAACGCATCAAACTAAAACAACAGCATTGATTATTGTTTGCCTTGCTTCAATAAAGATTCTATCGCCTCAACTGGCAAAGCACCCGCTTCCATGCGTCCGCTAGGAAATAACAACGCAGGCGTACCACGTATGCCCATGGCCGCGCCCAAATCCACCGTTTGTTGCACTGGATTCGCACAATCAACTTTGGCACTCGGCGCTTTGTTATTTCTCATCCAATTCGTCCAAGCGGCAGTTTTGTCGGCGCTACACCAAATGGCAATGGATTTACGGGTCGCATCAGGATGCAAACCTTTAAGTGGCATCAAAAAGGTGTAAATGGTGATGTCCGTCATTTTGGCCAAACTGTCGCGTTCTAACTGCTTGCAATAAGGACAATCTGGGTCAGAAAACACGGCCAACTGCCGCTTACCATTGCCTCTTACCTCTTTAATGGCTTTTTCAAAAGGCAATTTAGTAAAATCAAACTGGCTCAATTTTTCACGACTTAATTGAGTCAAATTGGTGCGATTCACCGTATCTATCAATTCAGCAAAAAACAAATAATGCACAGCAGCATCGGTATAAACCAAACTAGGGCTGCCGTTATTTTTTATCGTTAATTCATAAATGCCGCTCAAAGGGGTTTCTTTAACGCCCAGTACAGGATAACCCCCAAATTGCTGTTGAAATTTTTTTGTAATCGACGCCGCATTTTCCCCCAACAAACGAGGTTCAACCACAACCTTATCGACTTCTTTTGCCACACCAGCCGAGGCCAATAAATCGGCTTTGCGTCTGTCGCTAATGCTTTGTTTGGTTGTGGCGTTAACCATATCACCCACCAACAAATAACGCGCATTGGCGCTACTGTACAATAAATTATATCCCCCGTCCGCTTTGACAAAAAGCTCGTAAACGCCCTCAACGGGTGTCAAATGGGCAGACAACACTTCCCTACCCACAAAAGCCTGTTCAAAGTTTTTTTTGACATCGCCTAAGTTCACCGAAGCAGACGTGGCTTCAGGGGCAGCATCTGTTTTTTGATTACAGGCAAACAACAAGGGTAAAACCATCAACATGGCATAAAATCGACGCATTTTTGGACTCCTGATAAAAAACGAACCAATAAAAAATTGCGGCTCGGCTTGCTTTTTGACAAAACAAGGTTGGCCGCAATCTGCTTACATTTTTCGATATATTTCCCACTCAACTCACGGCAAAATCAAGATTTGTTTTTGTTCTTGGTTTTCGCATGAATGACGGCATGAGGCTTATCGATTTTTGCTGCTTTTGCGTTGGCTTCTATCGTTTTGTTAATAAAATATTGTTGAGTCATCGACAAAATATTATTCACAACCCAATATAAAACCAATCCAGCAGGGAAAAAGAAGAACATCACCGAAAAAATCACAGGCATGATTTTCATCATTTTGGCCTGCATAGGATCAGCGGGCGGTGGGTTCAAATACGTTTGTAATATCATGGTCGCCGCCATAATAATCGGCAAAATATAATACGGATCTGGTCGCGCCAAATCTTGTATCCACAACACCCAAGGCGCGCCACGCAATTCAACAGAAGCCAACAAAGACCAATACAAGCCCATAAACACTGGAATTTGAATCAAAATCGGCAAACACCCGCCCATAGGATTCACTTTTTCTGTTTTGTACATATCCATCACGGCTTGCTGATATTTCATGCGATCAGCGCCATAAGTGTCTTTTAAGGTAGCCATGCGAGGTGCAAGAACACGCATTTTGGCCATCGATTTATACGAAGCCGCCGTCAAAGGGAAAAACACAGCTTTGAGCATGACCGTTAATAATACAATCGCCCAACCCCAGTTGCCAACCAAACCATGTAATTGATCTATCACCCAAAACAATGGCGTTGCGAAAATATAAAAGATGCCGTAGTCCTTAGCCAACACCAGCCCTTCAGCAATCGCTTCCGTCCCTTTCAAATCCAAAGGTCCAACATACAAAGGCAAAGATAAAGTGTGAGTGCCTTGAACCGCAATGCTAGGCAAATTAACCCAAACACTGGCACGGTAAAAGCCGCCATTTTCTTCGGTCATTTGGAACAAGCAAGTATTTTTAGCGGCGCAAACGTTGTCGCCATTTTTAGGGGACAACAACCAAACCGAAGAAAAATAATGTTGGATGATGCCTATCCAACCATTCTCTGGATGGGCATTAAAATCGGTACTTCCTTTTTTGATGCTGGCAAAATCAACTTTTTGAAATTCACCTTTACCCTCGGTTTGACTAAAAACAGCTGGCCCCATGTAGGTGTTATCAAAATAACTTTTGCCATCAACCGCTTTTTCATCACGCAAAAAACTGTAATACGCTTTCGGCTCGATGGCTTTATCACTGCCATTCACAATTTGATACTTCACGGCAATTTGATAAGGCTGGGCTTTATTGAACTCAAAGATTTTAGTGACTTTAACGCCATTCATTTCTGGCGCATTTAACTTAACGCTCAAGGTATCGCCCGTCATCACGTAATTCAATTGTTCACTTGAAAACAAAGTTTTATGTGTCGGCAAAGCATCTGGTACGTTGGCCAATTGCAAACCCGTTTGAGCGACAAAAACGTGTCCATCTTTATCGGACAACAGATTAACCGAACGAGAGGCATCACTCGTACCTTGATGTTTTAGCAACTCGACATAACGGATATCACCGCCCGTTGTATCAATTTCTACTTTTAAAACACCTGTATCCACCAAAACACGTTGACCACCCATTGCCAATTTGCTGGCATTGATGTCCCCAGAAATCGGCGCTTTGCCCTCATTAGTCGATGTATTTTGACTTTGGGCCACAGGCACGACAGGTTTCGGCGGCGCAAAGTAATTTTCCCAAACTAAAAGTATCGTTATGGCTAAAACCACAAATAGCATCAGATTTTTCTTGTTTTCCATTGAATTTTTCTATCTTTGAACGTTATGGTTGAAAATAAAACACATATCAATCTTTTAAGGTTAAATTACGGCACAGGATCATGGCCAGAGCCACCCCAAGGATGACAACGACACACTCTTTTAAAAGACAAATACGTGCCTTTAGCCCCCCCATGTTTTTTTAGGGCGGCCAAAGCATACGCTGAACAAGTCGGTAAATAGCGACAACGTGCTGGTAAATAAGGACTAATCAACAATTGATAAGCTCTGATTACAAAGCAAAGTAAAGTCGTTATCATAAAATGATTTTTTTCATTAAAGTCAACAAATCGGCTTGTGCGGCCAACCCTTCTCCCTTAAGTAATTTCTTTTTGGCTCGTACAACATAATCCACAGAGGGTAAATCGTGTTGATTCAATCGAAAGCCTTCTCTGGCGAGTCTTTTTATGTAATTTCTAGACACCGCTCGTTTGGCGACTTTTTTACTCACCACCAAACCCAATCGGGCAAATCCAAGCTCATTTGGAATAGCAAACACTTGGAACAAAGCACTACTTTTTGAGCGCCTAAAATTAAAAACGGATGAAAACTCACCCGTTTTTAAAAGACGCTGCTTGGTTCGAAAACGATACACGGTCAGTGTATTATACAGCTAAACGAGCGCGGCCTTTGGCACGACGAGCACGAATCACGGCGCGACCACCACGGGTTTTCATGCGAACACGGAAGCCGTGAGTGCGTTTACGTTTGATGACTGAAGGTTGGTATGTACGTTTCATTAGAAAATATCCTGTAAATAAAAAAAGCTAGGCTTGTTGAGTGCTACAAAACGCAACATTAAACAGCTAAATAGTGTTTTTGTCAATGTTTGTTTTAAATCGACTGTGGATAAAACGCTGTGGATAAGTCCAACAATTTAGAGTAAGATAGCGCTTTACATTAAAGTGAATGCTGGTCAATTTGCCTGAGGTAGGCAAAGCCTAAAATAAAGGACTTTGTCATTCAAATCAAAATAATAAAATCAGCTTTTAGGTTTAAAGGCTTAAGGTCTGTTACAAAAAACAAGGTTACAATTGCATGAATGTTACTCAATTATGGCAAAATTATTTGCTTGTCTTATCAAAAGAAATGCCAGAACAACAGATTAAAACTTGGCTAATGCCCTTAATTCCTGCCGAAGAAGCAGGGATTTTTATCTTATATGCCCCGAATAATTTTGTTTTACGCTTTGTCAAAGAGCGTTATTTAAGCCGCATTCAGGCCTTATTTTCAGCAGATTACCCTCTCGTTCCGCTGATAGAGCTCAAAGTTGGCGTTAATAAAAATCACGGCCAACAAACCGCCAAAACAACCGCCAAAAGCATAGCCGAACCCCTTATAGAACAGACCAGCAAAGCAACACCCCCAAAAGAAATCGACAAAGAAGAAGCCGTCGCCAGAATTTTAAGCAACCGAGAAGGAACGCGTTTACAATCCAACCATACGTTTGAAACTTTGGTGACGGGAAAGTCGAACGAATTAGCTTCCGTCATTGCCCAACACGTTGCGGCCAACCTTGGTGATAAAGCGCACAATCCTTTCTTTATTTATGGTGGCGTAGGGTTAGGTAAAACTCACATTTTACAGGCCATAGGCAACCATGCCTTTAAGCAAAACAGCCGTCTAAACATTCGATACATTCATGCCGAGCAATATGTACGCGACTTAATGAAAGCCGCTCAACATCGCACGTTTGATGATTTCAAACGCTTTTATCATTCCATTGATTTGTTGTTACTGGACGACATTCAATTTATCGGCGGAAAAGACCGAACCCAAGAAGAATTTTTCTATTTATTCAATACCTTGTTTGAAAATGGCAAACAAATTGTCATGACCAGCGATACGTTTCCACGCCATTTAGAAAAAATGGAAGAGCGCTTAATTTCTCGTTTTTCTTACGGCATCAGCATTGAAATTGAACCGCCAGAACCTGAAATGCGGGTGGCCATTCTATTAAAAAAAGCCTCTGCAGAAGGATTATCTTTGGATCAAGACATTGCTTTTTTCATTGCCCAAAACATTCGAGCCAATGTGCGAGAATTAGAAGGTGCGCTCAAAAAAGTCGTGGCACATTCTCGTTTTCTTCATCAGCCCATTACTTTAGCTTTGGCCAAAGAAGCTTTAAAAGACTTACTGGCGGCCAACAATCGACAAATCAGTTTGGATGAAATTCAAAAAACAGTTGCGGATTTCTACCACGTCAAACTGGCTGAAATTTTAGGCAAGAAACGCAATCGTGACATTGCACGCCCCCGCCAAATTGCCATGGCCTTGTCTAAAGAGTTGACCACGTTATCTTTGCCTTCTATTGGAGCAGCCTTTGGCGGCAGAGATCACACAACGGTCATTCATGCTTGTAAAACTGTGGTGAAATTAAGAGCCGAAGACAGCGAACTCGATCGCGCCTATTTGGCCTTAAGTCATATGTTGCAAAATTAAACATTCCTTGTAAAATCAAGCTTTTCGCTACACCTTATCCCAGTTGGCTAACACGCTTTCTAAATACCTGTTTAATCTTTATTTTTTAAGGACTTTTTATAATGATATTAATTAAAACCGAACGAGACACCCTACTCAAGCCGCTTTTGGCAGTGATTGGTATTGTTGAAAAACGTCATACCATGGCCATTTTATCCAATGTTTTAATTGAAAGACGCCAAGGCATTTTGCGTTTTGTGGCCTCTGATTTAGAAATTGAAATCACCACTCAATTACCGCAAGAAATGTTGGGCGATGATTTTAGCATCACCACTTCTGCGGCCAAATTAAAAGACATTTTAAGCAGCACGGCCGACAAAGCTGAAGTTACTTTAGAAAGCAAAGACGACAAACTCACCATCAAAGCAGGAAAAAGCCGCTTTAATTTGCAATGTCTTCCTGGCGATGATTTTCCTTTGGTTAAAATCAGTGCCGTTCAAGCCGAATTTAGCATGCCACAGCGCGAACTTAAAAGCCTAATCCATTTGGTGCAGTACGCCATGGCGACTCAAGACATTCGTTATTACCTCAATGGCTTACTCATGCAAGCCGAAGGCAACGAAGTACGTTTAGTCAGCACAGATGCGCATCGTTTGGCGTTTGCCAGTGCGACCATAGACGGCAATTTAGAAAAAACGGATGTGATTTTACCCAGAAAAACCATACAAGAATTATCAAAAGCCTTGCAAGACAGCGACGATTTAATACAGGTTGAATTATTAACGAATCAAGTTCGTTTTACGTTTGGTTCTACCGTTATGGTCAGCAAAGTCATAGATGGCAAGTTTCCCGATTACAAACGTGTCATTCCACTGGACAACCAAAATATTTTAATGGTGAACCGTTTGGCCTTTTTGCAATCGTTAAAAAGAGCCTCTATTTTGGCCAATGAAAAATTTAGGGGCATGCGTATTGTGCTAAAAGCAGGCACAATGTCGATATTTTGTACCAATAATGAACAAGAAGAAGCGCAAGATGAGTTAGAAATTGCATACACTGGAGACGAAATTGATATCGGTTTCAATATACAATACATCCAAGACGTTTTAAGCAATGTCAGTGCAGAAGAGGTTCAACTGGCTTTTGGTGATGCCAGTCGTTCGGCCTTATTTACCTTGCCAGAGAATACCAGTTTCAAATATGTGGTCATGCCGATGCGCATTTAATTCACTTTGCGGCCAACCTTTGCGCTGAAAATCAGGCAAAAAGGTTGGCCGCAAATTTTTTAAACCGCGCTTTAAACTGCATAAAAAAATCCTTTTCGAGACTAAAAAGTGTCGAAAAGGATTTTTTTATGGCCTAAAAGTATGAATCTGCGTGAACAAATTAGTACATTTTAGGAGGCAACATTTGGCTGCGTAAGCGCTTTTGATTACGTTTAACAGCGGCAGCTGCTTTGCGTTTGCGTTCGGTCGTTGGTTTTTCGTAGCCTTCGCGAGCACGTAAATCAGTTAAAAGACCTGTTTTTTCAACAGCACGTTTAAAACGACGCATTGCAACTTCGAAGGGTTCATTTTCTTTTACACGAATAGCTGGCATAACAAATTCCTTTTATTTTTAAAACTGGAGGTTTAACAATTTAAATTGATTTGAGTGAATGAACCCAGACAGCAACCCTTCCGTCATGTTTCATCTTACCTAATCAAGTAAAGCAATTGAAACAATTACTTTACTTGATTAGGTTATTTTATGCTGTTTAGTCATTGCTTAGGCTTGGGACTAATAAAACATAAAATGCTAGGGAATCACCTCCTTATATGCTCAAGCGTTTGCAGGGTTGCGTAGCAGCGTTTTTGAGCCATCGACACGGGCTTGTACCCTCGATAGTGTCGAATCAGTTAGAGTTAGTCTTAACGGCTAAATGTAAAATCAGGGGCGGATTATACCTTCAATCCCCGATAGAGGGCAAGGAAAACATCCTCTTAGGCACAACGATTTTCGGGCGCAGACTAAACCACCTATAGGCAAACTTCTTAGTTATAATGGGGACTTATTTTATATTTGAATGGACCCGAAAATGACCCAACTTCACTTCACAAAGATGCATGGTTTAGGCAATGATTTCATGGTATTAGATGGAATAAATCAGAATTTATCATTTACCCCAGAGCAGATTTCTACGCTTGGCAACCGCACTTTAGGGGTGGGTTTTGATCAACTATTGGTGATAGAACGCGCCATTTCGGCCGAGCATGATTTTAAATATCGCATTTTTAATGCCGATGGCAGCGAAGTCGAACAATGCGGCAACGGTGCGCGCTGCTTTGCCAGATTCATCGCCGATCAGGGACTAAGCGACAAAAAAAGCTTGCTCGTTGAAACTGCGAAAGGGGTTATCGTTTTGCAATTGCTTGATCATGATTTGGTCAGTGTTGACATGGGCGCACCCGTATTTGAACCGACAGCCATTCCTTTTGTTGCGCCAAAAATGGCATTAACTTATGACGTAGCGGTCGATGACCATACTTATCTGCTGTCCGCCTTGTCTATGGGCAATCCTCATGCGGTGCTATTGGTTGAGGATGTTTTAAATTTGGACATTCAACCCTTGGGACTGGCCTTAGAACATCACCCGCGTTTTCCTCAACGCGTTAATGTGGGATTTTTTACGCCCATCGATGCGCATACTTTACAATTGCGCGTTTTTGAACGCAGTGCAGGAGAAACCGCCGCCTGTGGCTCTGGTGCTTGCGCGGCTGCCGTTGCCGCCATACAACGCGGGCTGGTTGCTTCACCCGTTACGGTTCGTATGCGGGGTGGCGAACTCACCATTTCATGGCAAGGTATGGGACATCCTGTTGTCATGACAGGCCCCGCCGTTAAAGTGTTTGACGGCGTAATTTCTGTTTAACAACGACAAAAAAGGCGACGCCATTTATGACCTCAATGCTGATCAATCAACCAACGAATACAGACATCATCTCTTTAGATGACCATCGTTTCCTGCGTTTACAAGAAAAACAGCTGATTTTAGAAAATAATTTATCGACGTTATTAAGTCGAGCCAAAGATAATGAACATATTATCAATGGCTTGCATAAATTGGCTTTAGTGTGTTTGCAAGCCAACACCCTTCAGCAACTACGCAATCAAGTGCGTGCTTTGCTGCTTGAACACTTTCAATTGCCTCACGTTGAACTGGCCTTATTTCACAAAAAAAGTCATGCAAAAGCCATCAATCCTGCATTAATCAGCGCAACACAATCCATGCATGAACCCTTATGCGGGTATTATGCCCATGCCAGCGTGATTGCGCTTTTTCCTCAAAAAATCAAGCTACAATCGTTTGCTCAACTGCCTTTATTTACCGTCCATCCTGCTGGAAAATCAAAGCAAACATTAGGTTTATTAGTGTTTGCCAGCGAAGATGGGCAACACTTTCAGGCGAATGCTGACCACCATTATTTACAAAAAATGGGCGAATTGGTCAGCGCAGCGGTCAATCGACTCAAAGAATAAAGTAAATCACACATACAAAACATTGTGGCCAACCTTTTTCCCTTGTTTTTAGGGTAAAAAGGTTGGCCACAATGCTTTTTATAACAAGACGTTTATCAATATCATTCAAATCGGTGCTTCATTAACCATGCAAAGGGCGTTTATCAACGGCCAAAGCCGCTTCGTGTATCACTTCGCACAAAGACGGGTGCGCATGAACTATACGAGCCAAATCTTCAGAGGCGGCTCTAAACTCCATCGCCAAAACGCCTTCAGTCACCAATTCTGACACCATAGGGCCTATCATGTGCAAGCCTAAAATCCGATCGGTTTTGGCACAAGCCAAAATTTTAACCGTGCCAGCCGCATGACCCAAACCCAAAGCCCGACCGTTGGCCGCAAAGCCCGAACTGCCTTTTTTGTAGTCGATGCCAGCTGCTTTCAATTGTTCTTCTGTTTGACCTACCCAAGCGATTTCTGGACTGGTGTAAATGACCCAAGGAATGCAATTAAAATCGATGTGTGGTTTTTGCCCAGCAAGGCGTTCGGCGACAGCCACGCCCTCTTCTGAGGCTTTATGCGCCAACATAGGTCCGCGCACCACATCACCGATCGCCCAAACATTAGGCAAATTCGTGGCACAGGCTTCATCAACCACAACATAACCTCGCTCGTCTAAGCCCAAACCCGCTTCGGCCGCCCCCAAACCCTGTGTGTTGGGCACGCGACCGATAGAAACAATCAATTTATCAAACGTTTTGCTGATGTTTTGGCCTTCTGGCGTGGCATAGTTAACGGTCACGCTGTCTATTCCCACTTCAATTTGGCCAATTTTAACGCCCAATTGTATGTCCAAACCCGTGTCTTTGGTTAAGGTTTTATAAGCTTCTTTGGCAATTTGTTGATCGGCGGCGGCTAAAAAAGTGGGCGCCGCTTCTAAAATCGTCACGTCAGAACCAACCCGTTTCCAGACCGATCCCATTTCTAAGCCTATCACGCCCGCACCAATCACACCCAAGCGTGCAGGCGTGGCAGCAAGATTCAAGGCACCTTCATTATCTAAAACCAAGCGATTATCGATGGGCGTATCCGCCAAAGTTCTTGGACGAGAGCCCGTTGCAATAATGACGTGTTTGGCGACAATTTGCTGGGTTTCGCCGTTGTTGTCCACCGCAATCAACCAAGCATCGCCTTCTTGTTTTAATAAACGACCTGTACCAAAAACAGGGGTGACTTTATTCTTTTTGAACAAATAAGCAATGCCTTGGGTTAATTTGGTCACTATGCCATCTTTACGAGCCAACATGGTGCTGGCATCAAAGCTGGCACCTGTGACGCTGATGCCATGTTCTGCAAAATCATGTTGTAAAGCGTGAAAATTTTCAGACGACTGCAAAAGCGCTTTGGAAGGGATACAGCCAACATTTAAGCAGGTGCCACCTAACGCAGGCTCGCCATTTTTGCCCACAAAATTATCGATGCAAGCGGTATTAAAGCCCAATTGTGCCGCCCGAATGGCCGCAACATATCCGCCAGGACCAGCGCCTATCACAACAACGTCAAAGACAGATGACATGGTAAATTTCCTTATGGTTTGGTTATTCAAAAAAATGAAAAATCAGTTGTAACGGTAAAGGGCGTTATTTTAGCACTACTCGCCCCCAATTGAATACCGACAAAACAAGACGCAGCGACAAACTGATTGTGAGTTTGTTTGGCGCTATGCCATAATGCCGTTTATGGAAAATACTAACTTAACTCATCATTTTTTAATTGCAATGCCACAAGTAGACGATCCTTTTTTCGAAAAAAGCCTCGTTTACGTGTGTGAACACAACAAGCAAGGCGCTTTAGGTATCGTCGTGAATCGCCCTATGGGCATCACTTTAAAAGAATTATTTACTCAACTGGATTTGCCCAGCGCAGCCAATAAAGCCCAAGAGCCTATTTTGTTGGGCGGGCCTGTTGAAAGTGAACGCGGCTTTATATTGCATACGCCTAAAGGCCAATGGCAATTGTCTGCGCCCATTACGCCGCACATCAGCATGACAACCAGCCGAGACTTGTTAATGGCCAGCGCACACGATCAAGGCCCAGCGTCTATGGTTGTGGCTTTAGGGCACGCCAAATGGACGGCAGGACAATTAGAACAAGAAATTGGGCGCAACGATTGGTTATACGTCCCGGCCAATGCCGATATTTTGTTTGCCTATCCGCCAGAATCTCGTTACCAAGCCGCCATCCAATTGCTGGGCTTTGATTTCAATTTAATGCCAACCACCTTGGGACACGCTTAACTGATGACCGACCTTAACCCTACCCGTTCAGATGCCCACGCCTTACGTGCTTTACCTGAAGGCACGCTATTGGCTTTTGATTACGGAGAAAAACGCATCGGCGTGGCTGTCGGTGAGCTGCCTTTGCGAAGCACGCACCCCTTAGTCACTTTGACCGTAGAAAGCAATGCGGCACGGTTTTCTGCCATCAGCGCTTTACTCAACACCTGGCAACCCAGAGCCTTAATTGTGGGCTTACCCACACATATGAGCGGCGATGAACATCTGATGACGCGCTTGGCAAGAAAATTTGCCCATCGCTTACATGGCCGTTTTGGCTTATCTGTTTTTTTGGTTGATGAACGCTTAACTTCGGCTTGGGCAGCCAGTTTACTCAATGACATGGGCATACACGGTCACAAACAAAAACCTGCCTTAGACCAAATTTCAGCGCAAGCTATCCTAATGCAAGCCATGGAAAATGGTGCAATACTGGTTTGACTGGCTTGACAAAAACATTGCGGCCAACCTTTTTCTCCTATTTTTGGGATAAAAGGTTGGCCACAAGTATTAAAGGTCTTTTTTTTAATGGGTTACGCTAGTTTTTTAAGTTGTACGAATCCTAAAACCAAGCTCAGTAATAACAGAAAAAAGACGCCAATGTGGCTGGTTTTTCCTAAATAAAATTCAACCAAGTAAGAAAGCAACGGAATAAAACTTAATGCAATCATGCTAAACAGCGGTGGCAACTTTTGCATGCTACGCTGTAACAAATACATAGGAAAAACAATGCCGACCAAAGCCAAAGCAAGGGTTTTCATATTCAATAAAGCGGCCAAGGTCAACGAACCACCTTGCCAAAAATATAAACTCAAGGCCAGCAACCAAGTCAAATGAAGTCGCCAACTTAACACGCTCACTGCAGGCAAGCCCATCGCAGCGGTTGTTTTACTTTGTATGGCAATCAAACAAGCCCCTAAAGCAGCAAGACAAGCACAGGCGATGCCCACCCATTCGGTTGCTGTCCAAAGCCCGTGGCGCTCCAAACTCAAGGCCAAATAACCACAAAGTAAGATGCCAACATTCAGCCATAAAGCCAAGCCAGAAGGCCTAGCGCTTGATTTTATGTTTTTCAAATAAATCAGCAAGATCATCAACAAAGGCCCAGCCGCAGCTTCTATCAAACTGGCTAACGAGGCTGGAATAAAATACAGCGCCACATAAAAACTTAAAAACGCAAGAGCCGTGCTGATATTTAAGACCAACAAGACCGGCCGCGCATTCTTTGTGAGTGGCTGCCCTTGAAAAATCGCAATTGATTGGTAAACCATGGCGCTCAGAAAAAAACCGAAACTCACCAACAACAAAATGTCATTGCTTGATGCGCCCGATAAAAAACCATAGGTCAGTGATTGGCAAATCACCGCAAAAATCATTGAAACAAAAGCGAGTCGCATCTTGGTTTATCCTTGTTTGGGTTTATCCTTGTTTGGTTAGAGGCTCTGTGTTGCCGTAGTTTAACAGTCTGGCGATACCAAAAGGTTGGCCACATATAATTTTAGACATGATTTTAGACCTTTTGCCAGCGAAAACCTTAGAGCGCTAGCTTTTATCCCTATTCTTAATCTTAAAAGGTTGACCGCCAAAATGCCGATAGGCAGTTCCGATAAAAAGTAGCGCAAGCAGTACTCTTTGCGTACAATGCAGTCCTTATTTTTAGGCTTTTTTATCTCTCATTTTTTGCTTAGACTTTTACATGAAAGGACACCGAATGAATTTTATTCAGTCTCTCCTGAAAAAAATACGTCAAGCACTGACTTGGTTTGGGCAGCAATTAAACCAAACCCTGACCTTAATTGATATTGTTATTCATTTTTTTCTGCGTCTTATTTTTCGTACATTACGCGCCATTTCTGCCACGGTAGAACATTATTTAGACAGCGTCATTCGTTATTTAAGCATCCACGGTTTACTATTGACTCACCGCACCTATCATAGCGCCAAGCCCAAGGCCGTGCGCTGGGCAAAAAAATCAAGCCGACAAACCAAACGCCAAAGTTTGCGGGCTTGGTGGCATACTTTGCGTTTTTTTCGCTATAAAATCATCAATCATAAATTGGGCTGGTTAAAAGCGGCATTAATCATACCCATCAGTCTGTTATTTTTGGTGGTTGTCATTAGCATTAATTACACCCTCACCACCCGTTACAGCAAACAAAGTTTGACTTACGTCAACCTTCCTTTGCCCAAATTCAGCTTGGCCGATAACAGCATTCGATATTGGCGTGAAGAAAAATTGGCTGATAACGAAAATTTAGTCGATTTATTACGCCGCGAAGGCATGCCTCAAGAAGAAATCACCCATTTGCTCAACCTAACACTGGATGATGAAGACTTACTGAAAACGCGTTTGGCCGCCAGCATTTCAATTTACGCCAATAATAAAAATCAGTTTTTTGGTTTGCGCTATCTAAACGACAGCGGCAACGGTGATAATCGCTTTATCAATTTAGAAAAAGACCAAGGCGTTTGGCGGCTAAAAGACACCGATGTTGAAACCATCAGCATCAACACTTTGCAATCGATACGCATCACCGAAGATGTGACACAATCGCTGTTACAAGCCAAATTGCCCCAAAAAATTCGCCTTGCTTTGGTCGATTTGTTTGACACCAAATTGGCCATCAATAGCCTACAAGTCGGCGACAGCATCAATCTGGTGTACGAAGTTTTGTATTTTAATGGCACGCCACTCAATGCAGGCAATATTTTAAGTGCCGAAATCATTCAAAATGGCCAAGTTTATCAAGCCTTTTTGTTTAATAAAAAAGACCCAAACAGCGACAACAATGGCGTTTATTATGATGACAAAGGCTTGGCCATGAAAAGCGGCTTTGTGTTGCAACCCATTGCCAACCCAAGTATTTCGTCCAGTTTTGGGGTACGCGTACACCCAGTCACGCGTCAAGTGCGTATGCATAACGGCGTGGATTTTCGCGGCCCCATCGGTACACCGATTTTGGCACCGGGAGATGGTGTTATCATTACGCGAGAACGGCAACGTGGTTATGGCAACATGATAAAAATCCGCCACAATGGCAACATCAATACTTTATACGGGCATATGTCGGGGTTTAACGACCAATTTAGCGTCGGATCACGCGTCAAAGCAGGCGAAGTCATTGGTTATCTTGGCAACACAGGTTTGTCCACTGGCCCTCATTTGCATTTTGAAGTGCATTTAGATGGTGAGCCCGTCGACCCCGTTAATACCGCTTTGCCCAGCGAAGACTTGAGCATAGAACAACTCAAATTGTTTTTTGAGAAAAAACAAAAATTGCTGTCCACTTTGCTCATGGTCAGCGATCACCCCGCCGATATGGTTTATAGCGATTAATACCACCAATCCCTTAAAAAATTAGAAAGTGACCGTAAAAAATGGACTATTTAACGATAAAGACCCTGCATTTGTTTTTTGTGGTGTCTTGGTTTGCGGGTTTATTTTATTTGCCCCGTTTGTTTGTCAATTTGGCTTTGGCGACCGACAATGAACGCCCTCGCCTATTATTGATGAGCAAAAAATTACTGCGGTTTATGCTGCCTTTGGTCGCTGGCGTCTTGATTTTTGGGGTGTGGTTAATGTTTAGCATACCCATCAGCGGTGGGTGGTTACACGCCAAATTGACTTTGGTGGCGTGCTTGTTGGCTTATCATTTTTATTGTTTTTTATTGCTGCGCCAATTTGAACGCAATAAAAATAAACATGGGCACGTTTGGTTTCGTTGGTTCAATGAATTTCCAGCCCTCATGTTACTGATTATTTTGTGGTTGGCCATCGCCAAACCTTTCTAATTTTTTCACTCAATTTAAGGAGAAATCATGCTCGACTATCGTCCAACAGTAGAAATCGGCATCGTCATGGGCAGCGACAGCGATTGGCCTGTGATGCAGCACGCAGCCAACCTTTTAAAACAATTTGGCGTGGCTTTTGAAGCCCAAGTAGTTTCTGCGCACCGCACCCCTGATTTAATGTTTGAATATGCCGAAAAAGCGGCATCGCGTGGTCTCAAAGCCATCATTGCTGGCGCGGGCGGCGCGGCTCATTTACCTGGTATGTTGGCCGCAAAAACGCCCGTCCCTATTTTGGGCGTGCCTGTTCCTTCTAAATATTTGCGCGGTGAAGATTCTTTGCTGTCTATCGTGCAAATGCCTAAAGGCATTCCTGTGGCCACGTTTGCAATTGGCGAAGCGGGTGCTGTCAATGCGGCCTTGTTTGCGGTGGCTCAATTGGCCGTTTATCGCCCCGAATTGGCGCGTCAACTGGCCGATTATCGCCAAACACAAACGCAAAAAGTCTTGTCTATGTCGCTCGATATAAATTTAGATTAAAAAGGAAAACTCAATGAATATGACTGTTTTACGCCAAGATTTGGCTTTAATTGCCGATTGGATACCCAATAACAGCCATGTTTTAGATTTGGGTTGTGGCGACGGCACCTTATTGGCTTGGCTAACCGAATACAAAAATGTCTCTGGCTATGGCGTAGACAAAGCCACCGCCAATGTCATTTCTGCTCTAGAAAAAAAAGTGTCTGTCATACAAGGCGACCTCGAAGTCGGATTGTGCGATTTTCAACATCAAGATTTTGATGTGGTTATTTTGTCTCAAACCATCCAAGCCATGCACCACACCGAACACATTTTGCAAGAAATGCACCGCGTTGGGCGAGAAGTCATCGTAACTTTCCCCAATTTTGGCTATTGGAAAAATCGCACCCAAATCGCCAAAGGACAAATGCCCATTTCAGAAGCAATGCCTTATCAATGGTATAACACGCCCAACATTCATTGGTGTATGCTGGGCGATTTTGAAAAGTTGTGCGCAAAAAACCACATTCGAATCATCGAACGCATCGTGCTAGACGAAAAGAATCAAGTCGTACACTTTTTACCCAATCTGCGCGGCAGCTTGGCTTTTTATCGCTTGACTTTATCTGACTAAACAAGCTCTTAAAAACTTAAAAACTCACTTGCGGCCAACCTTTTTTCCTAAAAATAGAGAAAAAGGTTGGCCGCAAGTGGGTTTACTGGTTTATTTTTCGGTCTAAATGGGTTTAGAACGGAATGTCATCATCCAGATCATCAACGGGCGCAACAGGGGCAGCTGGTTTGCGTTGCGCCGCAGCAGCTGGCGGTGCTGGTGGCGTTGAAGTGGCTGGCGCACTTTGATCATACTCATCATAACCCGCAGGGCTGCTTTGGCCACTGTCATTACGGCCACCCAACATGGTCATGCTAGCGCCTCTGATTTCAGTCGCGTACCTGTCGGCACCCGTTTCTTTGTCTTGCCACTTTCTGGTTTTTAGCGATCCTTCAACATAAACAGAAGAACCTTTTTTCAAATATTGCTGACAAACTTCAGCAATACGGCCAAAAAATGACACGCGATGCCATTCGGTACTTTCTTGTGTATTGCCTTCGCGATCTTTAAATTTTTCAGTGGTCGCAATGGCTAGGGTTGCAATGGCGGTACCATCAGGCATAAAACGAACTTCTGGATCTCGCCCTAAATTACCGATAAGTATGACTTTGTTGACTGATGCCATGAGTGTGTCCTTTTCAAAAATCAGATTAAAAAAATAAGTATGACAAAAAAATAAAATCAAATACATCAAGGCAATAATAAAGCCTTCAAACTGGCCTCATCGTAGCCATCTTGTAAAACTTTGAGTTGAATTTCGGTTTTATCGAGATTGAAAGACAGTTCTTTTACGCCGTCAACGGCCAATATTTTTTCAGTATAAAAGGCTAATTGATTGACATAATGAGGCGGCAAAGGCCGAAAAATCGTCCGCACGGGCGGAGGCGTTATCATATTAACAGCCAAAAACAACCAACTCAACAACAACAGCACACTAACGCAGGTCACGCCCAGCGAACCGTAATAAATATAACCGATGCCTCCAATTAACCCGCCCGCAAACAAGCCCAAAGACTGGGCAGTATTATACACGCCCATCGCGGTGGCTTTTGCGTCTATCGGCGCAATTTTAGACACTAACGAAGGTAAAGTCGCCTCTAACACATTAAACGCAATAAAATACAGGCTCATGGAAAAAAGGAAACTCCATAAACTGTGGTGCATTAAGCCTAATAGGGCTTGTGCGACCGCAATCAAACCGATGGCAGCCATAAAAACCGATTTCAAACAGCGTTTTTTTTCGCTAAAAATAATAATCGGAATCATAAACACAAAGCCCACCATCACGCTGGGCACATAAATTTGCCAATGCGCAGATTTAACCAACTGTAATTGATCAACCAAAAGAAACGGCACCATGCTAAACATGGCCATTTGTGCCGCGTGTAACGCAAAAATGCCATAATTCAAGCGCAGTAATTCGCGGTGAGCGATGACCCGCGCAAAGCGACTTTTTAAATGATGTTGTGAACTTCGTGGCAAAGGCGGCGCAGGTGGCACATAAAACAAGATCACGCCTATGCCTAAAATAGACAGCAAGGCCGTTAAATAAAAAACACCGCCTGTGCCTAACCAAGTATCTAAGCTTGCGCCTATGGCCAAACTCACCGCAAAGGTCAATCCTATCGTCATGCCGATTGCGCCCATGGCTTTGGTGCGATTTTCTTCGCTGGTTTGGTCGGCTAATAAGGCGGTCACCGCCGCGCTCATCGCCCCTGCGCCTTGCAACGCACGACCAAGAATCAAGCCATATAAAGCATCATGATTGCTGGCCCAACCCGCGACCGCGCCACCAATTGCAAACAAAACCAAACCAAAAACGATGATGGGTTTGCGGCCAACCTTGTCGGCCAAAATGCCTAACGGCAGCTGAAAAATGGCTTGCGTTAATCCATAAGCGGCCATCGCCAAGCCCACTAACCAACCCGTGCTGCCTGTCATGTCGCGGGCGTGCAAGGCCAAAAAAGGTAAGACCAAAAACAAACCCAACATACGCAGGGCATACAAACTGGCCAATCCTTTAACAGACAGCCGTTCTTGTGCAGTCATCATAAGTCTATTATTTCATCAATTAAAATCAGCAATCAAAGCCATTTTTAACAAAAAAATGGCGTCTCTATTCGTTGGACTGCTGCTTATTTTTTAGTTTCTTGGTTGTAAAATCAAGCACACCTGCCTCTGAAATAAATTCATGCAAGGCCGCATCCCATGGCTCGGTTGGTATATTTTCAGGCCAGCGCTGACAGTCAAATCCCACACCAATTTTGTGTGGCGCAAGTCTTTGGTGCTGATAAATGGCCAAAGACGTATCATAATATCCACCACCAGCCCCCAATCGATGGCCATATTCATCAACCCCAAGCACAGGCAAAATCAGCTGATCTAAGTGATTTGTTTGCGCGCTTAGCCTAACATAATTACCCGCCTGATAAATTTTAAAAGAAGGGTGACGCACCAAAGCGTCAGGCTGAGCGGACGGGGTTTGATATCGACCGTATTGCAGCGCATACGCTTTTTGCCGCTGCATTTGCACATAAGCCTCAGCCGACAACGGCCTAAACTGCAAGCGTCGCCCTATTTTTGGCGTTAACGGATGTAATAAAACCACCGGCAAGCGACGGCGCTTAAGGGCTTGCACCCAAACATCCAAAGACAATTCACTGCCTGTTGCCAAATAAATGCCCCAACGACTGCCTCGACGGGTACGCGCAAGGCGTTGAAGTAGCCAACGAGCAAGCGCCAATGCCGCTTGCTTGCGTTGCTCATCACTCAAGGTTTTTCTCGCCAAACGCAAGCACTGCCGCAAGTTTTTTTTCACGGTCAACATAAAGCCCCCAATAAAACCCCAAAAGGTTGGCCGCAAAAGGTTGGCCAAAAAAAACCGACCCATTTCTCAAGAACCATTGAAAAATTGGCCGATTTTTTTGTTTTTCAATTAAGCGCTGGGGGTTTCTTTGGCTCGAATGCGCAAAGACAATTCGCGTAATTGTTTTTCATCAACCGAATTGGGTGCATTGGTTAACAAACATTGCGCACGCTGCGTTTTAGGGAAAGCAATCACATCGCGTATCGATTCTGCACCCACCATTAAGGTCACCAATCGATCTAAACCAAAAGCCAATCCACCATGCGGAGGCGCACCAAACTTTAAGTTATCCAACAAGAAACCAAATTTGTTTTGTTGTTCTTCTGGACTGATTTTTAGGGCAGCAAAGACTTTTTCTTGCATGTCGGCGCGGTGTATCCGTATCGAACCGCCCCCAATTTCAGAACCATTTAACACCATGTCATACGCTCGCGCCAAACAATTGGCGGGGTCAGTGGCCATTAAGGCTTCATGCCCTAATTTGGGTGCGGTAAAGGGATGATGACACGCCGTCCAACGGTCGTTTTCTTCGTCATGTTCGAACATAGGGAAATCAACCACCCACAAAGGTTTCCACTCATCCACAAAATAGCCGTCTTTTGCACCTTGTTCCAAGCCCAATTTAATGCGCAAAGCACCCAAGGCTTCGTTCACTATTTTGGTTTTGTCTGCACCAAAGAAAATAATATCGCCAGCTTTGGCACCCGTTTTGTCCAAAATGGCTTTTAAAGCTGCTTCAGATAAAAATTTAACAATGGGCGACTGCAAGCCTTCTTCAGTCAATACATCGGGATTAATGACTTTGATGTAAGCCAAACCTCTGGCGCCATAAATGGCCACAAATTTGGTGTAATCATCGATTTCTTTACGTGAAAAACGTGCGCCATTCGGAACACAAAGCGCCGCAACACGGCCATTATCCATATCTGCTGCACCACGGAACACTTTAAACTCTTCCGTTTTCATGACATCGGTCAATTCTGTAAATTTCAAATGGATGCGCATATCGGGCTTGTCGGAACCATAATCAAACATGGCTTCGGCATAAGGCATACGCGGAAAATCTTGTAAATCCACGCCCAACACGTCTTTAAACACGTGTTTGGTCATGTTTTCAGTGATGTCCATAATCGCTTGTTCGTCTAAAAAAGACGTTTCAATATCGATTTGCGTAAATTCAGGTTGGCGATCAGCGCGCAAATCTTCATCACGAAAACATTTTACAATTTGATAATATCGATCAAAACCAGACACCATTAACAATTGTTTGAACAATTGAGGTGATTGAGGCAATGCAAAAAATTCACCAGGATGCACACGGCTGGGCACCAAATAATCTCGTGCGCCTTCAGGGGTCGAACGGGTCAACATTGGCGTTTCTATGTCAACAAAGCCCATTTTATCCAAATAATTTCTGACGTTCATCGCCACTTTATAGCGCGTCATTAAATTACGTTGCATCACTGGACGGCGCAAATCAATCACGCGATTTTGTAAGCGCACGTTTTCAGATAAATTGTCATCATCTAAAGAAAAAGGTGGGGTCACCGCCGTGTTTAGGACTTCAATTTCTTTGGCCAAAATCTCAATTTGACCAGAAATCATATTTTTGTTGCTCGTGCCTTCAGGACGCGCGCGCACCAAACCCGTAATTGACAACACAAATTCATTACGCGAGGCATCAGCAATCGCAAACGCTTCTTTGGTATCAGGATCAATCACCACTTGCACCAAGCCTTCTCTGTCGCGCAAGTCAATAAAAATCACGCCACCATGATCACGGCGACGATGAGCCCAGCCTTTAATAGTGACGGTTTGGCCGATATAATGTTGGTCGATTAAACCACAATAATTGGTACGCATAATGTTAGGATTCCTTCAAAAAATAACGATCAAATGACTTTTTCGCCCCCTTGTTATGTGCTTTTTTCGCTTTTTTCTTAAAAAGGTTGGCCACAAGGTTGCGGCCAACCTTTTTAAGAAAAACAGATAAAAACTGAGCAAACAAGGAGCGGACTAACGGTTTTTTAAGGCCAAATCAATCTTTTTTAGCGGCAAATTTGGCTCGTAAATCAGCGGGGCGAATCAAATCGTAAGCTTCAAACGGTTGATGTATCCACGGATTGCTCTCTAAAAATTCAACCGAATAATCAGGTTTAAAATCAGAAATGGCTTTTGTCCACAAGACCGCGCTACGTAACTCGGTAATGGGTGCATAATTGTTTTTGAGTTGTTCAACCACTTTAATTAACGTGTGTCCCGTATCGGCCAAATCATCCACCAATAAAACTCGGCCACTGATTTCGCCTTTGGGCGTGGTGATATAACGCGCGATATCCAAATTGCCCTGCACCGTGCCTGCATCTGCACGGTAAGAACTGGTGGACATAATGGCCAACGGTTTTTCAAAAATGCGGCTCAAGACATCACCAGGACGAGTCCCTCCGCGAGCCAAACACAAAATCGTATCAAATTCCCATTGAGAATCATCGATTTGTATGGCCAATCTTTCAATTAAATCATGATATTCGGTATTGTCTACATACAAATGTTTGCCATCTTGGCTAAGCATAACCTGCTCCTAAAAATAAAAAGATCATATCCATGAAAGAAACTTATCAACACAAAAACAGCACACAACCCTTGTCAGTTTGGGGTAACCACACCCATAGAAATAATATATTTCAAGGCTGTATCGACACTCATGTCCAACACGCGAACGTCTGATTTTTTAATCATAATAAAATATCCCCCTGTTGGATTGGGGGTGGTTGGCACATAAACACTGACGTATTCTTCTGTGCCCAAATGAGGATTAAGCGATTCAGCGGGTTTGCCCGTCACAAAAGCAATCGCCCAACAACCAGGGTGAGGAAATTGCACCAGCACCGCTTCGCGAAAAGCATTGCCACTATCCGATAACAAGGTGTCGCTGACTTGTTTGATGCTGTTGTAAATGCCTTTGATGCCAGGTGTTCTGGACATCAACCATTCAAAGGCATACACCAGTTTTTTACCCAAAACGTTGGCCGCAAACAAACCCGTTGCCAAAATTAAAAACACCACCAACACAGCACCCAAGCCCGGAATATCGAAACCAAACAGCGCTTTGGGTTGCATATGCGCAGGCAACAACAACAAAAACCGATCCATAGAACCAATTAAAGTCGACACCACCCAAATGGTGAGCGAAATTGGCAACCAAATCAACAAGCCTGTAATCAAATAATCACGCAGTCTTTGCATATAACTTTTGGTGCTTTTATGCTCTTTTTTTTCAGGAAAATCAGGTACGGCAGCCATCATAAAATACCCCAATTAATAAAAATCAAGCAAAAATAAGGGGCGCATTATACCTTATTCCAAGTCATTTTAGTCACTAAGTATACACGCTTGTTTTTTGACATCCTCCAAACCCTTTATGACAATTGCAAAGTATGCGATAAACGCGCCAAAACTTCTGGTTGGCCAATTAAGGCCAACACCTCATCCACCGAAGGAGTTTGCGTTGTGCCGCACACCAGCAAACGCAAAGGCATACCCAGCTGCCCCATTTTAATACCTTCTTCCGCGCAAAAAGGTTTGAAAAGCTCGTGAATGGCCACCGCATTCCAAGCAGGTAATGCGGCCAACCTTTGCGCAAAACGCTGCATCCGTTCACGAGTTTCCATTGACAAATGTTTTTCGACCTCAACGGTTTCTGGCGTGCGGGGGCAATAAAAATAATCGCATTCCAAAGCCAAAGCATTCAAATCTTGCACCCTTTCTTTGACCAAACCCACCACCGCCGCCAAATCAGGCGCATCAGCGGCTTGACTTTTCTCGAACACTTGAATGGGCAAGCGCCCAGCCAAGCGCTTTGCTAGCTCGGTATTGTCCATTAATTTTAAGTGCTGCGCGTTCGTCCAGCGCAATTTTTCCAAATCAAACCGACTGGGCGATGGGCTGACGTGTTCGAGCGTAAACCATTCAACAAATTGATCTAAAGTAAAAATTTCATCGTCGCCGTGTCCCCAACCCAAGCGCGCCAAATAATTCAACATGGCTTCAGGCAAAATCCCCATGGCATCAAAATCCACCACGCTGACCGCATCGCGGCGCTTAGACATTTTTTGCCCATCGGCGTTTAATATCATGGGCAAATGCGCATAAATGGGGGCTTTTACACCCAAAGCCGCCAAAATATTAATTTGTCGCGGCGTGTTATTCACATGATCATCGCCGCGTATAACGTGAGTAATCCCCATGTCGCTGTCATCGACCACCACACAAAAATTATAAGTGGGTGAGCCATCACCTCGTGCCAGCACCAAATCGTCTAACTCTTCATTTTGTATGCTGATGCGACCTTTGACGGCATCGTCCCAAGCCACTTCACCTGTCAACGGATTTTTGAAACGCACCACAGGCGTGGCATCGGCTGGGATGGCTGGCAAAATTTTCCCTGCTTCGGGTCGCCAAGTTCTGTCATAACGGGGTTTTTCTCCTGCCGCTTCTTGTGCTTCGCGCACCAAATCCAATTCGGCTTTGGTCGAATAGCAATAATACGCATGACCGCTGTCCAGCAAGCTTTGCAAGACTTCCGCGTAACGCGCAAAACGTTGCGTTTGATAAATGGGTTCGCCTTGAGCTTGCAAACCAACCCAAGCCATGCCATCTAAAATGGCTAATTTGGATTCGGCCGTCGAACGCACCAAATCGGTATCTTCTATTCTTAAAATAAACTCACCGCCCATTTTTTTTGCATAAGCCCATGAAAACAAAGCCGTGCGAACACCGCCTATGTGTAAAAGTCCAGTTGGGCTTGGTGCGAATCGGGTACGTACTGTCATAAAATTAAACTCATTTCATTGAAAATTAAAGAAGTCACGCATAGTAACAGTTTATTTTGTAGCCTGTCACTTGCGGCCAACCTTTTTTACCTAAAAACAAGGAAAAAGGTTGGCCGCAATACTATTTAACACTCAACCATCAAACGCTGACTGACGATAGGCCTTGCAATTTTTCAGTTAACCAAACTTCGGTCGACCGCATGGCGGGCGCTAAATTTTCTGGTTTTGTGCCGCCAGCTTGCGCCATGTCGGGACGACCACCGCCTTTGCCACCGACTTGCTCGGCTACCCAGTTGACCAACTCGCCGGCTTTGACTTGCTTGGTTAAGCCTTTGGAAACCCGCGCAATCAAGCTGACTTTACCGTCCACTACGCTGGCCAACAACACAACGGCTTCACTCTGATTGGCGCACAAAGAGTCCATGACTTTGTCGCTCATGTCACGCAAAGTAGCCGCATCTAGCCCCTCAACCACCGAAGCCAAAGCTTTAACACCATGAATCACGCGCAAACCCGCACCCAACAACCCATCCAATTGAGAAAACGCCATTTGTGATTTTAAAGTGGCCATTTCTTTTTGGGTAGATTTTAATTCGGCTTGCAACTTTGTCAATTTATCAAACAATTCAGTCGGTTGCGCCTGAAGCAAAGCCGCGCTGTTTTTCAAAATATTGTCTTGTTGTTGCACCCAAACCAAAGCATTGGTGCCCGTCACTGCTTCTATGCGTCGAATGCCTGCGGCCACACCGCCCTCACTGACAATTTTAAACAAACCGATGTCGCCCGTGCGACTGGCGTGTACACCGCCGCACAATTCAGTAGAATGCTCGCCCATCGATAATACGCGCACATCATCGCCATATTTTTCACCAAACAAAGCAATCGCGCCTTGGGCGATGGCTAGCTCGTAAGTCGTGGTTTGCGCTTCTATGGCTGCATTGTCCAAAATAGCCGCGTTCACATGAGCTTCGATGGCGTTAATGATTTCGGCACTTAAGGGTTCTGTGTGCGTAAAATCAAAACGCGCCCGTTCAGGATTAACCAAAGACCCTTTTTGAGCAACGTGCGTACCCAAAATTTTTCGTAAGGCACTGTGCAACAAATGCGTTGCCGAATGATTGCGAGAGGTCGCTTGACGGCTGGCCAAATCCACGCTGGCCGTGACCGCTTCGCCCACACGCAACACCCCTTTTTCAATAAAACCCACTTGACCAAAGACTTGGGCTTTAATTTTTTGAGTATCCAAAACTTTAAATTGACTGGCCTCGGAAACAATCAAGCCCACATCGCCCACTTGACCGCCGCCTTCAGCGTAAAAAGGCGTGTTATCCAAGACGATGATGCCCGTTGCGCCCGCTTCTAAAGCCAACACAGCCGCGCCATCTTGATACAAAGCCAAAATGGTGGCCTCACGGCTATGCTGTTCGTAGCCATGAAAAGCGCTGTCCGTGCCCTCATAAATCACATTGGCCGATACTTTAAAAGCAGAAGTCGCACGCGCACGATTGCGCTGATTGGCCATTTCGACTTCAAAACCCGCCAAATCCAATTCTATGTTGCGTTCGCGGCAAATGTCGGCCGTCAAATCCACCGGAAAACCAAAGGTGTCATACAGTTTGAAAATGCTGGCGCCATCTAAGGCTTTTTTGCCACCTGCCAACGCGCCATCCAGCAACAACATCCCTTTTTCTAAGGTGTCAGCAAAACGGATTTCTTCTTGTTCTAAGACTTGCATGATTTTTTGCTGTTCGGTGCGAAGTTCAGGATATGCATCGCCCATTTCAGCCACCAAATCAGGCACAATTTTATAGAAAAACGTGCCTTTTTGATTCAATTTATAGCCGTGACGTATGGCGCGACGTATGATGCGGCGCAAAACATAGCCCCGTCCCTCGTTGGAAGGCAACACGCCATCGGCCACCAAAAAAGAACACGCGCGAATGTGATCGGCGATGACTTTGAGCGATGGCGTTTCTTGATTGTAAGGCACGCCCGTTTCACGCGCGGCGGCTTTTAACAAGGCCACAAACAAATCTATTTCGTAGTTGGCGTGTACGCGTTGCATAATCGCGCTGATGCGCTCCAAACCCATGCCCGTATCCACCGAAGGTTTGGGCAAAGGATGCAAAACGCCTTTTTCATCGCGATTAAACTGCATGAAAACATTGTTCCAAATTTCGATAAATCGATCGCCGTCCTCCTCTGGTGAACCGGGTGGCCCACCCGCAATGTGTGCGCCGTGATCATAAAAAATTTCGGTACAAGGCCCGCAAGGCCCCGTGTCGCCCATGGTCCAAAAATTATCGGACGCGTAAGGCGCACCTTTGTTGTCGCCGATGCGCACAATTTTTTCAACGGGTATGCCGATTTCTTGATGCCAAATGTCAAAGGCTTCGTCGTCTGTGGCGTAAACAGTCACCATTAATTTTTCTTTCGGCAAACCCAAGCCATCTTCGACAGAGGTCAAAAAGTTCCATGCAAATTGTATGGCTTCGCGCTTAAAATAATCGCCAAAACTGAAATTACCCAACATTTCAAAAAAAGTATGATGCCTTGCGGTGTAACCCACATTTTCTAAATCGTTGTGTTTACCGCCGGCACGCACGCACTTTTGCGACGTGGTGGCGCGTTGATACGCGCGCGTTTCCAAGCCCAAAAAAGTGTCTTTAAATTGGTTCATGCCCGCATTCGTAAATAATAAAGTAGGGTCTTCCCAAGGCACCAAACTGCTCGAGGGGCAAATGGTGTGGCCATTTTTTTCAAAAAAATGGAGGAATTTTTGACGAATATCAGCTGTTTTCATGATTTGGATTAAAACGACTTAAAAATAAAAGAAAAATAATATAAAAGGTTGGCCGCAAAAGATTGGCTACAACTTTGCGAGACCGCCAGGATAAAAAGGTTCTGATTGTTACAAAATTCACCCAGAATGACAAGGTTTTTTGTGTCTAGCCCCTTGATTGTGTCGAGATTTACATGAAACTAACCCCCAAACGAGTGATTTTTCCGTACAATAGCGCCTTTTAAATGACCTTTGTAAAGGAAACTCTGCCATGAATAACACTGCTTTTGGTGACACCCAACTAGACCGCCTTGATGGCTTATGCGACGAACTGCGCGATGCAGGCTTCGAACCCTTGTCTTTAGACGAAATTCAAGGGTTTTTGTGCGCCACCGTCAGCGGGCCAGATGCCTTTGATTTAGAAGAACATTGGTCAGCTTTGTTGGGCGAGACACCACGCGATCATGCCGATACCGCCGAATTGGCCACGTTGCTGGTTCAATATAAAGACCACATTTTGGCACAATTGGCCGAAGGCGAAGGCTTGACCTTAATTGTTTATGGTGAAGATGGCCAAGAAGATTATAAATCATGGTGCGGCGCTTATTTATATGGCCTAGACAGCGTCAAAACCGATTGGTTTGAAGCCACTGGCGAATCTGAAGAGTTTGAAGAGCTGTTTGTGCCTTTGTTTGTATTGGCCAATGAAGGCGAAGAACTCGAAAAAATGATGCCCCCAAGCGAAGCCGAACGCCGCGCTTGTCGTGAAAATTTAGTCCCCAGCCTCATCGCCATTTACCAATATTGGCAAGTCATTAAATGCAAACCCGCCCAACGCATCGTGGGCAAAAAGATAGGCAGCAACGAAGCTTGCCCTTGCGGCAGTGGCAAAAAATTTAAAAAATGCTGCGGAGAATAAGCCACTGCGCGGCTATTTTTAACTGGACTCAATTTTAATTTTAACTTTAAAAAGGAAACAACATGGCCGAAATCATGGGCGATGGCGCGATACGACGCGAGTCTCTTTATGGCTCTTCCATAGAAAACACTTATGCGGGCGTACTCAGTTTTATGCGCCGCAATTACAGCCGCGATTTAACGGGCGTTGATGTGGCCATTTCTGGCGTACCGTTGGATTTATCCACCACGTTTCGCTCTGGCGCGCGCTTAGGGCCTGCGGCCATTCGAGCCGCTTCGGTGCAATTGGCTGAACTCAAACCTTTTCCGTGGGGATTTGACCCGTTTGACGACTTGGCTGTGATTGATTATGGCGATTGTTGGTTCGATGCCCACAATCCACTGACCATCAAAGACAGCATCGTACAACACGCAAAAACGATATTAAACAGCGGAGCCACCATGCTCACTTTGGGCGGCGATCATTACATCACTTACCCTTTATTGATTGCACACGCCGAAAAATACGGTAAACCCTTGTCTTTAATCCATTTTGATGCGCATTGCGACACGTGGGCAGATGACAATCCAGACAGTTTAAATCACGGTACCATGTTTTACAAAGCCGTCAAAGAAGGCTTAATCGACCCAAAAACCTCAGTGCAAATTGGCTTAAGAACTTGGAATGACGATTTTTTAGGCATCAACCGCATCGATGCGCCAACCGTACATGAGATAGGCATCCCCGAAACCATACGCAGAATTTTGGCCATAGTGGGCAACAACCCAACCTATTTGACGTTTGACATCGATTGTTTGGACCCTGCTTATGCGCCAGGTACAGGCACGCCCGTCCCCGGTGGATTAACCAGCGCTCAAGCTTTGCAAATCATCCGCAAAATGGGCGCGGTCAATTTGGTCGGTTGCGACGTGGTTGAAGTCGCGCCCGCTTACGACCAAAGCGACATCACCGCCCTTGCGGCGGCGCACATCGCTTGCGATTTATTGTGCGTCCTGCGCAATAAAAAGATGGGCATTGCTTAACTGTCATTTTTTCATTGCGGCCAACCTTTTGCGGGAGATATTCAGCGAAAAAGGTTGGCCGCAAAGCCTTTATAATCTGATTTGGCTTTTTCTTTAAAATACAGTAAGATTTATTCACTTCAAATAAACAAACTCAACTGACCATAGAAAGAATCCTACTTATGATTCAAGCCCGTCCTACCATAGAAAATTTAATCCCTTACCAATCGGCCAGACGCATAGGTCACGTGGGTTCAGTTTGGCTCAACGCTAATGAAGCGGGTTCATCGCCAGACTTTTTAAGCGCCGAACTCCGCGCACAATTATTGCATCGCTACCCCAATGCTCAGCCTGAAAATTTATTACAGGCTTACGCAAACTATGCCAATCAACATGGTGCAGCCCTCACCGCTCAAAATGTCTTGGCCACCCGAGGCGCAGATGAAGGCATAGAGTTACTCATTCGCTGTTATTGCGAACCGTATCAAGATGCCATTATTCATTGCACACCGACTTATGGCATGTATGCCATCAGCGCCCAAACGGCCGACGTGGCGGTGATAGATGTGCCTTTGTTGGCCGACAGTCGCGCATTAAACGAAGCCGAATTATTAGTGCAACTCCCTAACGCCAAGCTGTTGTTTTTATGTTCACCCAACAATCCAACGGGCGATTTACTAAGCCGAGCCGTATTGTTACGTTTGCTTGAGGCCGCCGCAAACACCACCTTGGTGGTGGTCGATGAGGCTTACATCGAATTTTGTCCACAAGAAAGTGTCATCGACTTACTGGCCAGTTATCCCAATTTGGTCATCACGCGCACTCTGTCTAAAGCCTTTGGTTTGGCTGGCATACGCTGTGGTTTTGTGTTGGCTCATGCCCAAATCATCGAGCAACTTAAAAAAGTCATTGCCCCCTACCCCATCCCCACGCCCGTCAGTGCTGTGGCGGAATTGGCCGTCAGTGCCACAAACGTACCCTTCATGACGCGCAATGTGGCCAACGTCAATCAAGCCAAAAACGATTTGGTGAGTTTGCTGCGCAGCTTGAGTTTTGTGACTGAAATTTTTCCTGCGCACGGCAATTTTATGTTGGTGCGTTTTAAAGACAGTGCGACGGTATTTCAGGCCATGTTAGCCCAAGGCGTGGTGTTGAGAGATTTTTCGACCAAACCCAGTTTAAGTCACTGCATACGCTTGAGCATCGGCACAAAAACAGAAATGGATGCCGTGACTCAAGTCTTGGCATCCATAGAAAACGCAGAGCATCAACCCGAAAATTAATCGCGGTTAGAACCTGCAACCATCTCAAAATGATACAAATGACAAGGCAATGCTCCGTTAAAAAGCTTGTCTTTTCTTTTTTCACGCAAGCGCAAACCGCGCTGTATGCCCTGATCTGACGTTAACAAATGTACAGACCAACCAGCAAATTCCCGCTTAAGCCACGTCCCCATTTGAGGGTAAAGTGCGGCCAAGGTAGCGACCTCTTCCAAACGCACGCCGTATGGCGGATTACTCACCAGCATGCCGTTGTCATCAAAGGCTTTCGTCGTAAGCGCATCAGCAATACCCCATTCAACCGCATCATCAATACCTGCTTTTAGAGCGTTAACATTTGCCACTTCAATCAAATGCCCAAGATGATCCGAGCCACGAATGGGCTTGGCCAAATAATCATATTCCGCTTGTTTGGCGGCTGTTTTGTGCCCCTGCCAAGCGGCGGCATCAAAAGCATTAAATTTTTCAAAACCAAACGAACGCTGCAAGCCAGGGGCAATATTCAACGCAATCATTGCGCCTTCAATCAAAATAGAACCACTGCCGCACATGGGGTCAAATAAACTTTGCTCGCCGTTATAACCCGACAATAACAAAATGCCTGCGGCCAAGTTTTCACGCAGGGGCGCTTCACCCGTTTGTCCGCGCCAGCCTCTTTTAAACAAGGCTTCGCCGCTGGTATCCAAATAAATATTCACCGCGTATTCCCCCACAAATGCATGCACGCGTATGTCAGGAAAATGTTTATCAACGCTGGGGCGGATTTGATCGATGTGACGGAAATAATCACAAACCGCATCTTTGATGCGCAAGGCAATGAATTCGGTGCTTTTGACGCGTTGGGTCATAGCATCGACTTTCATGCGTATGGTTTTTGCAGGCGTGAACCAGTCTTCCCATTTGACTTGGCGCGCCATGCGATAAATGTCATCTTCGGTGCGATATTCCCCTTCAGCCACTTGTAACAAAATACGGCTGGCCACGCGACTGTGTAAATTCGCACGCATCACGTCATTTAGGCCACCGACAAAATGCACGCCACCGCCACCTTGTATTTTTTCAACTTGCTGCATGGACAAGGCCGTTAATTCTTCGGCCAACACGCCTTCCAGACCACGCGGACAAGACGCAAATAAAGTAAATCGATCGCTTTTTAAATCCGCAACGTTGGCCGCAGGCATAGAGCGTGGGGCGCGCGTTTTTTCACCCGTTAAATTCATGGGGCGGTCATCTCTCCCCAATTGCGGTGGGCTCGCAGGCACTTCGGTACGAGTTGGAGAAACAGCCGACTCTCTCGTTGGAGCATGAGCCGTTTTATCCTTAAACGATTTTTTCGGATTGTTATTATTGAACGGCGCTGAACGTTTGTCCGATTTGGGTTGAGACGGTTTGGTCGAAATCAGCGCTTCGCCTTCGGTTGGCGTTTCTTGTGTAAGGCGGCGCTGCCCAGAGCGAGCCCGCGAACGAAATGAAGTCATAATAAACCTTGTTACTTTCTTTTTTAAATGAACGATGAGTTATCATCGAAAAGGTTGGCCGCAAATACAGCGATGGGACTCATCTCACTATTTTTCTAACCGTTAATCCTAAAATCACCAAATCCTCCCAAAAACTCATGTTGTGTACATAAGCCACACACAAGGCCAATTTTTGGGGCAAAATTTCATGAACATAAACACTTTCTGCATCTTGGGCAGAGGCCAATAAGGTACTCTCATCTATCATCAACAAAGAGGCTCTGTCGGTAATCCCTGGCCGTACCGACAAGACGGAAACTCGAGTTTCGGGCGGATAAATGGCCACATATTTAGGCACTTCAGGCCTAGGCCCAACCAAACTCATGTGCCCAACCAACACATTCCATAATTGAGGCAATTCATCTAATTTACTCAATCGCAGAACACGACCCAACCGCGTGACTCTGGCATCGTTTTTTAAAGTTAATTGCCCAAACTGTTCGGAAGCCACGGCCATCGTACGAAATTTATAAATGGGAAAATCTTGCCCAAATCGCCCTACTCGACTTTGTGTAAAAAAAACAGGGCCTCGCCTTTCAAAAAGAATCAATATCGCAATAAAAACAAATAAAGGCAATAAAAATATCAAAGCAATAACCGCAACGACAACATCAAACAGGCGTTTATAATAAAGCTTATACATAAAATTAATATAAATTCAATGGGTTAAATCAAAAAATCAAGCTTCCCACTAATCAAAAAAATGGGAAGCTTTGTTTTATGTTCGAAATTGGCTTGCTATTTACAATAAAGACCGAACGGCGGCAATTACTCGATCTTGATCAGCCTCCGTCATTTTGGTATATAAAGGCAAGCTGATTTCTTGCTCAAACGCCGCTTGAGCAACAGGAAACTGTTGTGGGGTAAGGTGATAAGTCTCGCGCCAAACGGGTTGTAAATGCAAGGGGATAAAATGCACTGAACAACCAATACCCAATTCAGTCATTTTTACAATAAATTCATCTCGACCTATCCCCGCTTCAGGCTTCAACCGTATCATGTACAAATGCCAAGCGTGTTCCTGTCCTGCTGAAGTTGGAGAAAAAGGTAAAATCAAAGGCAAATCGGCCAAAGCTTGTTGGTAACGCTCAGCCATGACTTTACGCTTGAGGTGAAAATCAGGCAGCCGTTTCAATTGTTGCAATCCAATCGCCGCCAAAATGTCGGGCATATTATACTTAAAACCAGGCGCAACCACTTCATAAAACCACGAAGCCGTTTTAGATTGATAGCGATCAAACGCATCACGGCTAATGCCATGTAAGCGCATGATTTTACAACGTTCGATAATATCATGATGTCGACTGACCACCATGCCACCCTCACCTGTCGTCATGGTCTTATTGGCATAAAAACTAAACACCGTTACATCGGTGTCTAGTAAACCCACTTTAGTCCCTTCAAACGTCGTTGGCAAAGCATGCGCGGCATCTTCAATGATTTTTAGGTTAAATTCTTTGGCTATGGCAATAATTTCAGCCATGTTGCAACTCAGTCCTGCGATATGCACAGGGATAATGGCTTTGGTTTTTGAGGTAATCGCCCTCCGTATGGCCACTGGCGAAATGTTGAACGTTTCAGCATCCACATCAACAAAAACGGGGTGTGCGCCCAAATAACGTATCACTTCAGCTGTTGCCGTAAAGGTGTAGGTGGGAATAATGACCTCGTCAAGTGCCCCGATTCCACAAGCTTCCAAAGCCAAA
>JBILQJ010000019.1:0-32490 GCA_044373325.1 Burkholderiales bacterium | reverse complement strand
GAATTCACAGCCAATGCTTGTACATCGCTGGGTGCATCCGTCAAGTATTGAACAAAAGCCTCTTCAAATTTTTTACTTTTTGCCCCCGTTGTAATCCAACCTGAGCGCAAGGTGTCAACCACCTCATCAATTTCGGCTTCTCCTATATCAGGGGCCGCAAAAGGTAAAAAAAGCAAATTCATAAAAGACTTTCGTTAAAAATGACAGTATATTTTTTGATTACGAGGATTTCATTCATGCTCAATATCCGTTTGAAAAGAATAAAACTGAGCCAATTCACCAGCGATTGCAGGCTCATTAAAGGCTTGATACAAGGGATGCAACATTTGATTAGTGAGTTGTGTGGATAATTCAGCCAATATCGTTTCAGTTTCAAGCCCTTGCGCTACTTTTTTATAAGCAATTTCTAAAGCAGCAAGACGAAGGGCTTCCGTATGTGCTCGCAAAGCTTTACTGTATGGCGCAAGACGGAGGCGACTGTAGGTTTTGTTAAAATCAACCAAAGCGGCATTCAAAATGACTTCCGCTTCTTCGGCCGCTATTTGGCGTGCCGCTTTGCCTAGCTCAACCACAGAAGCAATGTCGTCTAAGGTATACAGAAAAACATCTTCTAATTCAGAAACTTCCCCCTCTATGTCGCGAGGAACAGCCAAATCCAACATAAAAACAGGCCTGTGTTTACGTTGTTTGATGGCCGATTCAACCATGCCCTTTCCGATAATTGGTAACTGACTGGCTGTCGAAGACACAATAATATCATATTCATGTAAATATTGAGGCAAGTCAGACAAGACCATCACTTCGCTAACACCAGCCAATTGCTGACTCAAGGCCTGCGCTCTAGGCAAAGTACGATTCGCAATCATGATTTTTTTCGGCGTTTGCTCGGCAAAATGCACCGCCACCAACTCGATCATTTCACCTGCACCCACAAATAAAATGGCCAATTCTTGTATATTACTAAAAATTTGTGTGGCCAACTTGACAGCCGCCGCCGCCATAGAAACAGAATTCGCGCCAACTGATGTTTGGCTGCGTACTTTTTTTGAAACAGAATAAGCCTGCTGAAACAGAAAATGCAATTCTTTCTTAATGGTTCCATGGGCTTCGGCTTTTCGGACGGCTTCTTTAATTTGACCGACAATTTGAGTTTCACCCAGCACCATAGAATCTAAACCAGAAAGAACCGAAAACAAATGCTTCGCCACCAAATCGCCTTGATAGAGTGTCATCATGTCTTCGATTTCTGCTTTTTCAACCTCATGAAAAAGGCACCACCACTCTAAAACCAAGTGGGGTGCATCGGCAACAAAATACAATTCTGTACGATTGCACGTAGAAACAATCACAATCTCTTTTAATCGTTTTTTGATGGTTTGGTTGGCTTGAAGCACACAACTGTTTTGCGCTGACTCTAAGGCAGATGCCAGTTTTTCTGCTGAAAATGCCATTTTTTCGCGCAAAGCCAACGGCGCATTGTGATGATTCAAGCTATAAGCGAAAAGCGGCATAATGAAAGAAATATCTTAAAAATAAAATCAACAACCCCAAAAGGTTAGGAAATAGGGCGCAAATTATACCGTATTTTATGACTGGTTTACCGAAGTTATTGAGTCTATTTTTAAAAAATAACCATCAAGCCTTTGTTAAGAGGCGGCTGTTTCACAGTTAGCTAATGCTGTTTTGGCCAATTCAGTAATCGCCAACCAATCCCCATTTTGTATCAGTGCATCAGGGGCAAGCCACGAACCACCAATGGCATACACATTTTTTTGAGCCAAATATTCTCTGGCTTTATCGGGTGTAATGCCGCCCGTTGGACAAAATAAGATTTCAGGTAAAGGACCACCGATGGCTTTTAACCAATTAATTCCGCCCACCACTTCAGCTGGAAATAGTTTTTGATGCGTAAACCCTTCTTCAAAAGCAAACAGAGCTTCCGATGCCGTTGAAACACCTGGAATTAATGGAAAATGTATGCGTTTTTTGATAGAAGCGCACCAATAACCTCTTTTAATGACATCAATTAACTTTGGCGTCAGTGCTGGACTCACGCCAAAATGCGCACCAGCGGCAATCACTTGATCAATGTGTTCTGGTGTGCGAATGCTACCCACCCCAACAATCATGTCTGGCACGCCCGCACGAATAGCTTTAATGGCATCGATGGCAGCGGGCGTGCGCAAGGTGACTTCAATGGCGTTCATACCACCGTCCAACAAAGCTTGCGCCAAAGGGACGGCATGCGCCACATCATGAATCACAACGATTGGCAAAATACGTGTATTTTCAAGTAACTTAACTAACATTTTTCTGTCCTTTGTATTAAAAAATTAATCTAAACATCCCTGCAAAAATCAAATTCAAACAACAAAATACTCACTTCTTTGATTTTTCTGGTTTATTACATCGTATCGTACCAAAACTGTCTTTACGGCAAGTGCTACCATCTGAACCACGTGCCGTACCAAAAGAGTCCGTTTTCCAAGCGTTGCCTTTGTTGTCTCGCGTCGTACCAAACGAATCTGTTTTGTAGCTGTTGCCTTTTTTATCACGAGTTGTGCCAAAACTGTCGGTTTTCCAAGCGTTGCCTTTATTGTCTCGCGTCGTACCAAACGAATCCGTTTTGTAAGTCGTCCCATCACTGCAACGCGTTGTGCCAAAAGTATCTTTTTTACACGACACGGTTGCGGCCAAGCTAACTGAACTCGCCCCAAACAACGAAAATAGCAGCGCCACTTTTATAAGTTTTACAAGTTTCATGGCTAAAATCCTCTTTTTAACTGGCTAACTATAACGATTAGACCAAATGTTCAGTCCCCATTTTTTGACGATACGAAGCCAAAAAATCAGCGATACGGGAAATGGCGACAGTCAAATCTTCGGCATGAGGCAAAAAAACCACCCGAAAATGATCGGGATTATGCCAGTTAAACCCACTGCCTTGCACCAACAAAACGCGCTGGGCTTTCAATAACTCTAAAATGAATAACTGATCATCAACAATGGGATAAATCAACGGATCTAGGCGCGGGAACATATATAACGCGCCTTGGGGTTTAACGCAACTCACCCCAGGTATGGCGGTTAACAACTCATAAGCCAAATCGCGCTGTTTGGATAAACGGCCAGTCGGTGCAACCAAATCGTCTATGCTTTGATAGCCCCCCAAGGCCGTTTGAATGGCATATTGAGAAGGCACGTTCGAACAAATTCGCATAGAAGACAGCATGGTGAGTCCGCTAATATAATCGGCCGCAGCGGCTTTGTCACCCGATAAAACCATCCAACCTGCCCGATAACCGCAAGCGCGGTAATTTTTAGATAAGCCATTAAAAGTGATACACAAATTAACGGGCGACAAGCTCGCAATAGAAATGTGTTTGGCTTCATCGTACAAGGTTTTGTCGTAAATTTCATCGGCAAAAATAATCAAACCAAATTCATCGGCCACGGCCACAATCTCTTGCAGCAAGGCTTTAGAATAGACCGCGCCCGTTGGGTTGTTCGGATTAATGACCACGATGGCTTTGGTTTTATGGCTGACTTTACGCCGTATGTCAGCCACATCAGGAAACCATCCTTGGTTTTCATCGCACAAATAATGGACAGCTTTACCACCTGCCAAATTGGTTGAGGCTGTCCAAAGCGGGTAATCTGGGCTGGGAATTAAAATCTCATCGCCAGCATCTAACAAAGCGGTGGTGACGACATTAATCAATTCAGACACGCCGTTACCAATAAAAATGTCTTCTATGGTCACGCCTGGAATTTGACGTTCTTGAGCGGCTTGCATAATGGCTTTTCTGGCCGAAAATAAACCTTTAGAGGCGCAATAACCCGAGGCGTTGTCAAGGTTGGCCGCAACATCTGCGGCCAACTCTTCTGGGGCTAAAAACCCAAATGGCTGCGGATTACCAATATTCAATTTGATAATGCGTATGCCTTCAGCCTCCATGCGTTGGGCTTCGTCCAGCACAGGCCCGCGAATATCGTAAGTAACGTGTTCTAATTTTTGAGATTTTTTAAAATTCACAAGAGTCATAGTCTATACACCAAATAAAAATCCATCGTATAAGTTTAACCAGCCATCAAAATACCTCAGGCATTTTACGTTAAAATACCCATACCGTTTTGTTAATTTTACCAGTTGTTTTAAAAAATAGGCACTCTTGTAATCTTGTTTGATGCCCACACTTGCTTTGGGTTGTAAAATCCCATTCACTTTTTAACGATAAGGAAACATCATGAGCAGCGTAACATTAAAAGGCACTCCTCTCGCTTTAACTGGCGCTTTACCTACAATTGGTCAAGTCGCGCCAGCATTTACTTTGGTTGCAGGCGATTTGTCTTTAAAAACGGCGGCCGATTTTGCTGGCAAACGTAAGGTTTTAAACCTGTTTCCTAGCGTAGACACACCAACGTGCGCCGCTTCGGTGCGTCATTTTAATCAACAAGCCAGCAACTTGGCCAACACGGTAGTCATCAACATTTCAGCCGATTTACCTTTTGCGCAAGCCCGATTTTGCGGTGCGGAAGGCTTGGAAAACGTCATCAATTTATCGACTTTCCGTCATCCTGACTTTTTGACTCAATACGGCGTTGCGTTTGCTGAAGGCCCGTTAATGGGTTTATGCGCCCGTGCGGTCATCATTTTAGATGAAAACAACGTAGTGATTTACAGTGAGTTGGTGTCTGAAGTCGCTCACGAACCCAATTATGCGGCGGCTTTAGCGGCTTTGGCTTAAAACACACCAAGTTATTAATTTCGGCTTTTATCCCTGTGATTGCGGCCAACCTTTTTCCCGTGATTGTCAGGATAAAAGGTTGGCCGCAAACCATTTGATATTATTTTTTATAACACGTTTTAAAATAGTCAATCAAACCCAGTGTCGAGCTGTCGTGAGCACTGACTTCATCGGTCAATAAATCGTTCAGCACCGTTTTGGCCAAAGATTTACCGTATTCTACGCCCCATTGGTCAAACGAATTAACCCCCCAAATGCAACCTTGAACAAAGACTTTGTGTTCGTACAAGGCCAACAACATCCCCATTTTATAAGGCGTGAGTAAGTCTATGGCCAGCGTATTACTTGGACGGTTACCTAAAAAGGTTTTTTGCGCTACCATCGCTTCATCGATTTCAACATTGGCTTGACTCATTTCCGAGCGCACTTGTTCTGGCGTTTTACCCAGCATCAGGCCTTCGGTTTGAGCGTAAGCATTGGCCACCAACATTTGATGTTGATTGCCCAAAGGATAATGCGTGTTCATGGGCACAATAAAATCACAAGGAATCAAGGCTGTGCCTTGATGCAACAATTGAAAGAAGGAATGTTGGGCGTTCGCGCCCGCTTCACCCCAAACGACTGCGCCCGTTTGATAGCCTTCGATGCGCTGCCCTTCTCGCGTCACGCCTTTACCATTTGACTCCATATCCACTTGCTGAAGGTGCGCAGGAAAACGCGCCAAACCCACATCATAAGGAATAATGGCTTGAGTTTTTGCCCCCAAAAAGCTTTGGTACCAAAGCCCAATCAAACCCAACAAGACAGGCATGTTTTTTTCTAAAGGCGCGGTAAAAAAGTGCTGATCCATCGCACGGCCACCAGCCAAAAAGGATTTAAAGGCCGCCATGCCGATTTGTATCATCACCACCAAACCCACCGCCGACCAAACCGAATAGCGCCCACCCACCCAATCCCAAAAGCCAAAACAATTATCCGCAGGAATGCCAAATTGAGCAGCGGCTTTTAAATCGGTCGTCACCGCCAAAAAGTGACGCGCAATGTCGGATTCTTGAGTATTTTGAGCCAAAAACCACGTTCGGGCGGCGTGCCCGTTGGTCATGGTTTCTAGCGTACTGAAGGTTTTAGAAGCAATGATAAACAAAGTGGTTTCTGCGTCACATTTGGCCAAAGTTAAGCTCAAATCCGCCCCATCAATATTCGACACCAAATGAATGTTAATGCTGTCGCTGGCGTAGGGTTTTAAGGCTTGCGACAACATGACAGGCCCTAAATCAGAACCGCCGATGCCGATGTTCACGACATCGGTGATTTTTTTGCCTGTATAACCCAGCCACTCGCCACTGCGTATGGCATTGCTGACCCGCTCTAAATTGTCCAAAACGGCGTGTACATCAGGGACGACATTTTTTCCTTTAAAAGTGAAGGCATCTTCTGGATTCGCCCTTAAAGCCGTATGCAAAACGGCTCTTTTTTCGCTCAAATTAATCAGTTCACCAGCACGCATTTGCTGCATTCTGTCAGGAAGGTTGGCCGCATGAGCCAAATCAAACAACAAAGGCAACGTATCCGTTTTGAGATGATTTTTCGAATAATCAAATAAAACCCCTTCCAATTGAAGGTTGTAATGATTAAATCGGCCTTGGTCTTGCAAGAACAAATCAGACAATTTTGTCTTTTTCATGTCCTCCGCGTGATGTTGTAAAGCTTGCCAAGCAGGGGTTTGGTGTATCCACTGAGACATTTTTCTTTCTCCAAAGATGAATGGTTATTTTAGTTTTAGTTATGGTTTTAAGAGGCGTTACGCAATACTTAAGCAAGAAACAGACGATACGCAGGATTGTCGGTTTCTAAGGTGTAAGCATACCCTAATTGCTGCAAAAATTCAGCAAACACCGCCTCATCTTTTGCTGGCACTTGCATACCAACCAACACGCGCCCAAAATCAGCGCCGTGATTGCGGTAATGAAACAAACTGATGTTCCAATCGCTTTGCATGGCATTTAAAAACCGCATCAAAGCGCCGGGGCGTTCGGGAAACTCAAAGCGAAGCAAGCGTTCATCGGCGACATTCGCCGCGCGTCCACCCACCAAATGGCGCAGGTGTAATTTGGCCATTTCGTTATCGGTCAAGTCCAGCGCAGGATAGCCTTTGGCGTTTAAATTGTCCAACATGGCGTTCATATCGGCACGGCCAGAAATTTGCATCCCCACAAAAATATGTGCCGATGCGCTGTCGCTGTAACGGTAATTAAATTCGGTGATGCTGCGTTGCCCCAAAGCCGTACAAAATTCGCGAAAACTGCCTGCCACTTCGGGAATGCTGACGGCCAAAACACCTTCTCGACGTTCGCCCAATTCACTGCGCTCGGCAATGTGGCGCAAGCGATCAAAATTCATGTTGGCACCCGAATTGATGGCCACTAAATTCAGCCCAGAACAGCCTTCGCGCTCAACATACGCCTTCAGGCCAGCGACGGCCAACGCGCCAGAAGGCTCGCAAATGCTGCGCGTGTCTTCGAAAATGTCTTTAACCGCCGCGCAAATGGCATCGTTATCCACCAAAATGATTTCGTCTAAATGCGCCAAACACAAGCGAAAAGTTTCCTCGCCCACCAGCTTGACCGCTACGCCATCGGCAAATAAACCAACGTCTTTTAATTCAACGCGTTGCCCTGCATCCAGCGACAATTTCATGGCACAGCTGTCCACGGGTTCAACGCCGATGACTTTAATATGCGGTTTTAAGCGTTTGATATAAGCCGCCATGCCTGCGGCCAACCCACCGCCGCCTATCGGAATAAAAACCGCATCGATTTTTCCTTTGTGTTGACGCAAAATCTCCATCGCCACCGTACCTTGCCCTGCAATCACGTCAGGATCATCAAACGGTGAAACATAGGTTTTGCCTGTTTCTTCGGCCAAGCGTTGCGCATACAAAAAAGCGTCGTTGTACGATTCGCCATGCAAAATGACTTTACCACCCAAGCGCGTCACCGTTTCATGCTTAATGGCGGGTGTGGTTGCTGGCATGACAATGGTGGCCACACAGCCCAAAATGGCCGAACTCATGGCTACGCCTTGGGCATGATTCCCAGCGCTGGCGGTTACCACGCCTTGGGCGCGTTCTTCGGGTGTCAGCTTCACCATTTTGTTGTACGCACCGCGAATTTTAAACGAGAAAACAGGCTGCAAATCTTCTCGTTTTAGCCAAACCGAATTGGCATACCGCAAACTCAAATTGGTTGCCAATTCTAAGGGCGTTTCTATGGCCGCGTCATACACTTCGGCAGTTAAAATGCGTTCTAAATAATCAATGGGCGCAGCGGCATTCAACACAACAATCCCCTTTCAGGTCTGAAAATATCGGTTCAAATTCTAAGGCGAAAAACAAACTTGCGACCAACCTTTTTCTGTGTATTTGAGACAAAAAGGTTGGCCGCAAGTGGTTTGAAACGTTCAAGCATGCTTTTGCGGTTTACACCACCACATTGACCAATCGACCTTTAACAACAATGACTTTTTTGGGCGGCTGTCCTTCGGTGTAACGCTGCACGCAATCGGCTTGCAAGGCCAAACTTTCTAGCGCCTCGTTGCTGATGTCGGCTGGCACAGTCAAACTGCCGCGTAATTTTCCGCTGACTTGCAACATAATTTCGATGTCCATTTTGACCAAAGCCGCCTCATCCACCGCAGGCCAAGCTTGCGCTAAAATTTCGGTATTTGGGCTCAGCGCTTGCCACAAAACTTCGGTAATGTGCGGCACGATTGGATTCAGCAATATCATCACGCTTTCTAAAGTTTCTTGCGCAATCGCTGGCCCTTGTTCTTCGCTCAAATCGGTTTTGTCTAAAGCATTCAGCAGCTCCATCACCGCCGCAATCGCGGTATTAAATTGGATGCGGCGGCCGATGTCATCGGTCACTTTTTGTATGGTGCTGTGCAACTTATAACGCAAAGCTTGTTGCGCTGCGGTTAAATCGGCGTGTTGTCCTTTAAAAGCAGGTACCAATCCCAACTCCACTTGTTTTTGCACGCTGCGCCACAAACGGTTAAGGAAACGATGCGCCCCTTCTGCCCCAGAATTGGACCATTCCAAACTTTGCTCGGGCGGCGCGGCAAACATCATAAACAACCGCGCGGTGTCTGCGCCATATTGTTCAATAAATTCTTGCGGATCAACACCGTTGTTTTTTGATTTGGACATTTTTTCTATGCCACCAATCACCACAGGCAAACCATCTATTTTGTGCGTGGCTTTGATAATGCGGTTTTTACTGTCCCGTTCTAAGTGTATGTCTTGCGGTGCTATCCATTCTTTGCTGCCGCTTGCGCCTTCTCTGTAAAAGGTTTCGCAGACGACCATGCCTTGAGTCAACAAGCTTTTAAAGGGTTCATCTGTTTTGACCAAGCCTTCATCGCGCATCAATTTATGAAAAAATCGAGCATACAACAAATGTAAAATAGCGTGTTCCACACCGCCCACATATTGATCAACTTCCAACCAATAATTGGCTTCAGTTGGGTCTAACATGGCCGTTTCACAGTTGGGCGAGGTATAACGCGCATAATACCAACTCGACTCGACAAAAGTATCCATGGTATCGGTTTCGCGACGCGCCGCCGAACCACAACGCGGGCACGTGGTTTCGTAAAATTCGGGCAACCGCGCCAAAGACGAACCTGCGCCATCGGGCGTGATGTTTTCAGGCAAAACCACGGGCAAATCTTTTTCTGGCACAGGCACATCGCCGCAATCAGGACAATGGATAATCGGAATGGGGCAACCCCAATAGCGTTGGCGCGAAATCCCCCAATCTCTTAAGCGATATTGGATTTTCTTTTCGCCTGCTTGTTTGGCCACCAAATCGGCCACAATTTTATCAAAGGCCGCTGTAAACCCCAAACCATCATAAGCACCGCTGTTTATCAAAGCCGTGCTGTCATCTTTCAAGCCATACCAAGCTTGCCAAACCTGAGCATCAAACACTTGCGTCTCATCAGCAGTTTTTAAGATGGGTTTGATGGGCAACCCATATTGAGAGGCAAATTCAAAATCTCGTTCATCATGCGCAGGCACGGCCATGACTGCACCCGAGCCGTAACTGGCCAGCACGTAATTGGCCACCCAAACAGGCAAGCGTTCTTGGCTTAATGGATGTTGCACAAACAAGCCCGTGGCCATGCCTTTTTTGCTTTGCGTGGCCATGGCCGCTTCGGTCACATCGCCCGCTTTACACTCGGCAATAAACTGCTGTAATTCGGGTTGCGTTTGTGCGGCCAACGTTGCCAAGGGGTGTTCAGCGGCCACCGCAACATACGTTGCCCCCATCAAAGTATCAGGACGCGTGGTATAAACCGTTAACGCACCCGCCTGCCCTATGCTGGTTTCATCGTACAAAAAAGTCACTTCCGCGCCTTCGCTCTTGCCTATCCAATTGCGTTGCATGGTTTTGACTTGTTCAGGCCAACCGCCCAAACCGTCTTTTAAGCCGTCTAAATCGTTGAGCAACTGATCAGCATAAGCCGTGATTTTAAAGTAATACATGGGCAATTCGCGCTTTTCGACAATAGCGCCCGAACGCCACCCCCGACCATCTATAACTTGTTCATTTGCCAACACGGTTTGGTCAACGGGATCCCAATTCACCAAGCCATTTTTACGATAAATAATGCCTTTTTCAAACAAGCGCGTAAAAAACCATTGTTCCCAACGATAATAATCGGGCTTGCAAGTGGCCACTTCCCTGTCCCAATCTAAAGCAAAACCCAACGAGTTCAACTGGGTTTTCATGTATTCAATATTGGCGTAAGTCCATTCGGCTGGCGCACCACCACTTTTCATGGCAGCATTTTCGGCAGGCAAACCAAACGCATCCCAACCCATGGGCTGCATCACATTAAAGCCCTGAAAGCGCTTAAAACGCGCCAAAGCATCGGTAATCGTATAATTGCGCACGTGTCCCATGTGCAATTTACCCGAAGGATAAGGCAACATAGACAAGGCATAATATTTGGGGCGGTTGGCATCAACCACGGCGTTAAACACGCCGCTGGTGCGCCATTTTTGTTGTATAGCGGGTTCAATCTCGGCAGCTTGATACCCCAAAGACAAGTTAGAATTAGACATTTACAGGACTTTCAACAAAAGTTAAGACAAAAATAAAGAGACAAAATAAGACGCGATTATAACGCTAAAACCCCAAAAAACTGCCTATTTTTTCTGTTATGGCTGGGTGAAGCGGTCCGTGTGTTAAAATATGTGCCAAATGTGTGAGAAATGGCCTCATTTTTCAGCCCTTTTCATCTCGTCTATTTGTTACTCAACAGGAGCGCATCATGCAACAAACACTTTTTAAAACTGGCCTCGCCGCTGAAGAAACACAGCCTTATCCGTACCCAGAAAAAATGGCTCGTGGGGAATATGAAAAACTCAAAAAAGAACTCCAAATCGAATTACTTAAAGTCCAAAATTGGGCAAAAGAAACGGGACAAAAAATTGTTTTGGTGTTTGAAGGGCGCGATGCGGCAGGTAAAGGCGGCACCATCAAACGCTTTATGGAGCATTTAAACCCACGTTCTGCGCGCGTGGTGGCGCTAGAAAAACCATCAGAACGAGAACAAGGACAATGGTATTTTCAACGTTACATCCAACAGTTACCGACCGCTGGCGAAATGGTTTTTTTCGACCGTTCTTGGTACAACCGTGCAGGCGTTGAGCGGGTGATGGGTTTTTGTACGCCTTCTGAGTATTTAGAATTTTTACGTCAAACACCGCAAGTGGAGCGTATGTTGGTCAACAGCGGTATTTTGTTATTTAAATTTTGGTTTTCGGTGAGTCAACAAGAACAGCACGCCCGATTTTTATCGCGCCGAGACGACCCTTTAAAACATTGGAAACTTTCACCAGTCGATGTGCAATCCATCGACAAATGGGACGAGTACACCACGGCCAAAGAAGCCATGTTTTTTCATACCCACACGGCTGATGCGCCTTGGTTAATCGTCAAATCAGACGACAAAAAAAGAGCGCGCATTCATTGTTTAAGGGCTTTTTTAGCGCATTTAGATTACCCAAACAAAAATCTTGAAGTGGCCACTTTGCCCGACCCGCTCATCGTGCAAATGCCTAAAATATAAAATCACTGTCATCAAATAAACCCTTGCGGCCAACCTTTTTCCTGAAAAATCAGTTTAAAAAGGTTGGCCGCAAGGGTTGATTTTGCAACAATGACCGTTAAAATCAAGTTACTTTAACGTCAAAATCCATTTTACCAAGGCTTCTGCATCGGCAGGGCTTAGTTGGCTGTTCGGCGGCATAGGCACATTGCCCCAGCGCCCCACGCCGCCTGCTTTGACTTTGGCTATCAACATTTTTTCGGCACCTGCTTTGCCTTGATAGGCCTTGGCGATTTCTTTAAAAGCAGGCCCAACCACTTTACTGTCTACGCTGTGACACGCCAAGCAATTGTTTTTTTGAGCCAAATTCAAATTCGCACTAGCCGCATTCACACACAACAAACTGGCGACCAACAAGATTTTTTTCATGATAAACGCCCTTCATTAAAATATTAAAATGGTTAGCGGCATGCCTTGCGACTTAAGCGAACAACACGAACACGGAAAGCCGATTACAAATGGCTGTCTATAAATGCGCTTAATTGGCTTTTAGACAAAGCGCCAACTTTAGTGGCTTGCAACTCACCGTCTTTAAATAACATCAAAGTTGGAATGTTACGAACGCCAAAACGGGCAGCCGATTGTTCCTCTTCATCAATGTTAATTTTGACGACTTTTAAACGACCTGCATAATCCGCCGCAATTTCATCTAAAATAGGGGCTATCATTTTGCAAGGTCCGCACCAAGGTGCCCAATAATCAACCAAAACAGCAATGTCTGATTTTAAAATGTCTGTGTCAAAACTTGCGTCCGTTGCGTAAACCACTGCATTACTCATTTTGTCTTCCTTTTTGGTTAAGTTTAAAAGTAAAAAATTTGAAATCTCTGGATAAGAGACAGGGCATATCGTGGCAGAATCGGCAATATCAAGATTTTAGCAATATTTTGGGATTCGGCAAAATCCAGCATTTTTATTCTTGCAATAGATGATCTAAAGGCAATTGCGTCGTGCGTTTGAAGCTTTTCAGCACAAAACTCGACTTCACATCTTCAACGCCTTGATATTGTAACAAGGTATCCATAATAAACGAAGAAAAATGGGCTAAGTTTGTAAAATACACATGCAACAAATAATCCATGTCGCCTGTGGTCGCGTAACAATTGGCAACTTCTGGCCAGTTGTGTATGGCATTGACAAAGGCTTCATAATTTTTATGAACATCGCTTTTATTTAGCCTAACATGAACAAAGGCTTCAAAGCCCAAATCGATTTTAAGGGGATCGAGCAAGGCCACGTATTGGCGTATGATGCCGTTCTCTTCCAATTGCTTTAAGCGTCGCAAACACGGCGACGGTGACAAATTCACTTGTTCGGCCAGCTCCACGTTAGACAAACGGCCATTTTTTTGTAGAGCGCTTAAAATTTTAATGTCGATTTTGTCGAGTACCATCGTATCAGTCGGTAACATAAGTTGGTTTTTCCTAAAAAAATAAACGGCATTAATGGGATTTTTATATTAAAACCAAATCTCAAACAAAACAAAAACAAAACATAAACCAAGCACACCGCTAGGCTAAATTATTAGCGTTTTGCCGAGAAGAAACGCATCATTTAGGGCAAAATTTGGGTAAAACATGCCAAAGTTTGGCTACAAATTAGTCAAAAACGTTACATACGCTGCTATTTAACCCGATTTAAATTCATTTAACAAGGAAAATTATCATGAAAACCTCCGATTTACTAGCCAGCTTAACCGAGCTGTTGCAACCGCAAGCCTTTAAAGATTACGCCCCCAATGGTTTACAAATTGAAGGTAAACCTGACGTGCAGCACATTTTGACGGCGGTCACGGCCTCGCAGGCCGCCATCAATGCCGCTGTGGCGCTGGGTGCTGATGTGCTGTTGGTTCATCACGGTTATTTTTGGAAAAGCGAAGCCAGCCCGATTACGGGCATCAAATACCAACGCATCAAAACCCTCATCCAGCATGACATCAATTTAATTGCCTATCATTTGCCTTTAGATGGCCATGCCGTTTTGGGCAATAATGCGCAATTGGCTCAGCAATTGGGCTGGCTAGCCACGCCGCCCGATAGCGCCCAAAATTTGCTATGGCAAGGCCAGTTACCTAAAGCCCAAACAGCACAAGCTTTGGCCGATGATTTGGGGCAGGCTTTGCAGCGTCCGCCTTTGATGTTGGGCAATCCACACAAAATCATCAAAACGCTGGCGTGGTGCACGGGCGGTGCGCAATCGTATTTTGAAGCGGCAGCGGCTTTGGGCGTCGATGCGTTTATCACAGGAGAAGTGTCCGAGCAACATTTTCATTTGGCGCAGGAAATGGATTGTGTTTTTATGGCCGCAGGGCATCACGCCACCGAAAAATATGGCGTACAAGCCTTAGGCGCTTGGTTACGTGACACGCACGGCCTAACCGTGTCTTTTTTTGATGAAGCCAACCCTGTTTAATCTGTTTTCTCTTGCTTAACTCATCGCCTCATTCAAGCTTGCGGCCAACCTTTTATCCACAAAAACAAGGATAAAAGGTTGGCCGCAAGACTGTGTCAAACAAAAAAAGTCAGGCCAGTTTCCCACTAAAAACAGGCTTCTAAAGCCGACAACAGCCCCGCGCTGGGGCGGTCGTGCCAAATGCCGAGTCCATTTTCGTCCAGCCCACGCACAAACAAATAACGCACGCCGCCAAACACGGCCTCAAAATCATGCCCACGGGCCGTTACATACCGTTTTAGCGCGATACTGTACAGTAAATATTGCAAATAATAATGCGCATGCGCCATGGCTTCCGCCAAGTGGGTTTGGTCATAACTTTCAAGTAAATTGGATTTGTAATCAATCAGATACAATTTACCTTCCGACTCCAACACCAAATCAATATAACCTTTTAAATAGCCCGTCAAATGCGTGGCTTGCAATTGTTCGGCGGCTTTGCGGCAGGCTGGGTGCAAGCCAGAGTCGGCATGACTTAACACGCTTTTAAAGCGACTTAAGTTTAGGTTTTTAATGGGAAAGACAAAGCTCAATTCGTCCAAACGTTGGCCGACTGTCATTTGCGCCAAGGTTTTACGCGCGGGCGTTATCGGCGCTTGCAGTGTTTGTTGCAACAGCCGTTTGGCCGAGTCCAAGTAATGCGCCTCAAAACCAAACAACTGAAGCTGCCCCAAAATCAAGCCGTCACTCTGGGCGATGTCTTGCGTAAAATCCAGCAATTCCAAGATGCGATGCAAGCATTTACCCGCCACCGTGCCACGCGGAAAAATAACAGACTCGGGCATTTCGGGGGATTCGGCGACAGTGGGCACACTAAATTCTTGATAATCGCCTGATTCTGCGCCTAAATCGCGCCATTCGTTGGCTTCTTCGGGCAAAGTGTCCGCAATGGATCTATTTTTTAGCGACGAAAAACTGCTCACAAACCAAGTGCTGGCCGCCAAATGGCGCTGATTGATGGCCAATTCTAAGGTCAGTTCAGCGTCGGTGCTGATGGGGGCTTGGTACAACAGCGGTTCGGCGCTCAATTCGTCCACACGCACGTCTATCAAACAGGGATGGGCGCTGGCCCAGCGGGTTAAGTCCGAGTCGATGTCGGCGTTGGACAAGCGGAGCGCCTCTTTGCCTGTTTTTTTGGGCGCATCCAGATTCAGCAAACTTTGCACCGCTGCACTTTGCCCATGCAACCAATACGCCAAAGGCGATAAATGCAATTTGTCCGTGCAGGGCCACGCTATATACAAACGAAATTCGCTGCGCGTCACGGCCACGTACAACAAACGCAACTCTTCGGCAAACCTTTCCAAGGTGACTTGTTGTTTTAAAGTAGGATTTTCATCCAGTTGCGCTTTAGTCACCGCGCAAACTTGGCCTTCTGCGGTGTGATAATCAAAAAACGTCGATTTTTTCAAATCCCATTGCGCACGCCATAAAAAAGGGCAAAACACAATCGGAAACTGCAAACCTTTGGATTTGTGTATTGTGCTGATTTTAATTAAATTTTCATCACTTTCTAAGCGCAATTCGTAAGTTTGCGATTTGTCAGAGTCGGGCGCGTTGATTTCTCGAGCCAACCACACCACCAAAGGCACGGTGCCATGCACTTCGGTGCTGGCTTGCTGCAATAATTCCAGCAAATGCGTGTAATTGGTCAAAGCACGTTCGCCATTGGGCAAAGCCAATAAACGTTCCGCCACTTTGCTGTCTTGATAAAACAAACGCCACGCCGCCATTAAGCCAAATTGTTGCCATAAGTCGGCATAGTGTTGTTGACGAGTCAACAAGGCCAAACTCGCGGCCTCGTCATTTTCTAAGGTCAAAAGGTTGGCCGCAGTCCAGCCTTGCAAGTCATCGGCCAACGCCAAACGCAACTGCGCCATGTCGTGCGGCTTTGCCCAAGCCATCAATAAAATCAATAAGGATTTTGCCTCAGCACTGGCCAACACGCTGGCGCCTGTTTCGACAATGCTGGACAAGCCGCGCTTTTTGAGTTCGGTTTGCATCAACACGCCTTCAGCTTTGGTGCGCACCAAAATGGCCACATCTTTGCCCACTAAGGCGATTTTTTCAGCATCCGCACCGCCCTCGGTCACGCCAGTCGTCAAATAAGCCGTGCCATTTTGTGCCGCAGACATCAAGCGCACAATTTCATTGGCCGTGGCCTCAACCGCCCAAGCCTCTGTGCGTTCGGCGCTTTCTTTTTCGCCGTCTGCCAAAGGCGGCATACGCTGAATTTGTAGCGGCGCGGCCTGACTTTGCCCCACCCAAACCAAAGCCCGTCCGTCGGCAGGCTTGGCATTAATGGCTTGATAAGCAATGCCTTCGGTTAAAAAAGGCTGGGCTTGATTGCCCACCAACCGATTGGTCGCCGCCATCAATTGGCTTTCCGCCCGAAAATTGGTGGTCAAGGTAAACAAACCCGAAGCGCTTTTTTTGGCGGCCAAATAGGTATAAATGTCGCCGCCGCGAAACCGATAAATGGCTTGTTTGGGGTCGCCCACCAAAAAAGTGGCAGCGCCATTGTCAATAAAACCTTGTTTAAAAATGGCATATTGCACGGGATCGGTGTCTTGAAATTCGTCCACCAAAATCACAGGAAACGTTGCGGCCAACCTTTTGGCCAAGGCCTCGCCGTGTTCGGGTTGTTGCAAAGCCGCCAACAACTGATTCAACACATCAGAAAAACCTTGTATGCCTTGTTCTTTGATTTGCTGCGCGGCTTTGTGTTCTATCCAACGCAATAAGGCCAATTTTTTATGTGCCAGCAAGCCCTCTAAAGCCGCTTCTAAGCCCTCGTGCGCGCTTAAAAAAGCGTCCATGTGCTCAAAAAAAACGTGCTCAGGCGTGGTTTTGCCTTTGCGCGTCCAAGCTTGCAATTTGCTGGCGCTCATCACCTCCAAACTTTTCAGCGTATCAGCGCTTAAGGTAGTTGGCATTTGGGGCAAAGCCAAACTCGCCAACACCTGCGCCGCATAAGTACTTAATTTATCGGCCTTAAAACTGACTTTTGTAAAAGTTTCCAGTGCAAAAGCATCGTTAATCATGCCAAAAAGTTCGCGCAAAGTCGAGTCGGAAATGGCCACCAAACTCGCCCAAGCCGCTTGTTTGGCCGCCAAAAGGTCGGCCACGGCCTCGTCTTTAGGCAACTCAAACTGCACGTAAGGTTTGCCGATGTAAGATTGAATTTGCGCGAACCAGCTTTCTGGCGTGCTTTTACTTTTTAAAATCAAAGGCGCTAAAGTCGCGTCGTGCGCGATTTCACTGTGCCAAAAATCATACGCAAAACGCAAGTAGCGCGAACGCATGTCCATCACCAACTCGAGTTTAAACGGCAACCCACTTTCAAAAGCCACCATTTTTAAGGCTTTTTGACAAAAACTGTCTATGGTAAAAATCGCCGCTTCATCAAAATTGGCCAGCGCCAGCCCCACTTGCTGCGCAATTTCTGCGGCGCTCACGCCCAAGGCCAATAATTGTTGGCGCAAACTCACCAAAAAAGGGTCGCTGTCGCCGTCGGGCGCGTCTTCTGACACGCTCAAACTGTGCTGCACTTCTAACAAACGGTTTCTTAAACGGGTTTTGAGTTCGGCCGTGGCGGCCTTGGTAAAAGTCAACACCAACAATTCGCTCACGGCATAGTACGACCCGTTGTCGCGCGGCGTCAGCAACAAGCGCAAATACAAAGCCGCGATTGTCCACGTTTTGCCCGTGCCTGCCGAGGCTTCAATGACGTTCACGCCCGATAAAGGCAAAGTCAAGGGATTGAGTACTTGCATATTGGTCATCATAAACTTGTTTTTTTGTGTCTGATTTGCACAATCCAGTTAATTAAAAATAAGGCTTGCGGCCAACCTTTTTGGATTTTTTATCAGCAAAATCAAACAAAAAGGTTGGCCGCAAGCACGGATTTATTCAGATAAAACTTTGATATGCGCCAACACACTGCGCGCCAAAGCAGACAATTCATAACCGCCTTCTAAAACCGACACAATGCGGCCTTGGCTGTATTGTTGCGCCACCGCCATCAAATGTTTGGTCACCCACGCATAATCGGCTTCTTTTAAATTGATATGCGCCATGTCATCTTCGGCGTGGGCATCAAATCCTGCTGAAATAAAAATCATTTCAGGCTGAAAATCGTGCAACAAGGGCAACCAAGCTTCCAACACCAATTCGCGAAATTCTCGCCCACCCGCGCCAGCAGGCAAAGGTGTGTGATGCAAATTAGGCGCGTCGCCAAGGTTGGCCACACTATCAGGAAACAAACCATCTTGATAAAAAGACAGCATTTGCACGCGCCCATCATTTGCCCAAATATCGGCAGTGCCATTGCCGTGATGCACATCAAAATCAACCACGGCAACGCGCTGCAAACCATGAACGGCCAAAGCGTGCGCCACACCAACCGACACATTATTATAAAAACAAAAGCCCATGCTTTGATCGGCGCTGGCGTGATGCCCTGGCGGACGTATGGCGCAAAACGCATTGGGCGCACCGCCCGCACATACCAAATCCACAGCAGCCACCACCGCGCCTGCGGCACGCCTGGCCGCTAATAAAGAATCCTGACTTAACATCGTATCGGGCGCGATTTCTTGCAAGCCACAGTTGGGCGACAAGCGCTCTAAATCAGCCAAATAAGCAGGCGTATGCACCCGAGCCAAAGCCTCGGCGCTGATTTCTGGTGCGGTTTGCTCGTTCAAAAAATCAAACACAAGGCTGGACATGAGTTGATCCCGAATGGCGGTTAAACGTTCGGGACATTCGGGGTGATGCGTCCCCATGTCGTGCTTTAAACAATCGGGGTGACTAAAATAAGCAGTGAGTGCCATGTTTTTGTTTCCATAAGATAAACCAACACGAGAACTTAAAAAACTGCGCCAAAATTCTATTGAAATGGATGATGCAAGGCTAATCCACGGGCAAAAATTGGGCTTGATAATACACCACTTCAGCTTTTTCTATCAATGCAATTGGCTGTAAACGTTGGCCGCGACAAGGCCCAGCCACGCACACACCGCTTACCGTTTCGTACACTGCTCCATGCGTGGCGCACATCAAATTCACGCCTTCGGCATCAAAAAAAACACCCTCATTCCAATCCAATTCGATGGGAATGTGACGACATCGATTGACATACGCGTACACCTGATTTTGGTGGCGCACCGCGAAGGCAGGCTGCCCGTCCCACACAAAGCGCCAGCCTTGACCGCCATTTTGCAAGTGTGACGAAGCGCAAAGCTCCTGCCATGTTGACTCTGTTTCAACCATAAAAACGACTTTCCTTTTTAAAATAAGCCCAAAATCAGACCGTTGTAAAACAAGGTTATTTGCAAGGGTAAGCCGCTCAAACCCAAACGGCTTTTATGCTACAATCGGCCTCCAATTTTACGCCTCGATTTTTTGGCGTGTCGCCAATTCTTTCAATCTTTTTTGTTTAACCAGTGTTAAGCCATATTAAACCAACCGAAAACAAAGGGGTTCATGATGTCAACCATTTACGATAAATCCATATTTAAAGCTTACGACATTCGCGGCATTGTGGGCAAAACCCTGTCAGCCGAAGTCGCCCACGGCATCGGCTTAGCTTTGGGGACAGAAGCCCTAATACGCAAACTCGACACCATCGTCGTTGGGCGTGATGGACGCTTATCGGGCGAAGAATTATGCCACGCTTTGGCCAACGGCATACGCAAAACAGGCGTGAACGTCATCGATGTTGGCATGGTTGCCACGCCCATGCTGTATTACGCGGCTCACCAATTATCCAACGCATCAGGCGTGATGGTCACCGGCAGCCACAATCCGCCCGATTACAACGGTTTCAAAATGCTGTTGGGCGGCGCAACTTTATCAGGCCCCGACATACAAGCCTTATACCAAACCATCATTCAAGCCGATTTCAACCTAAGCGCCCAGTTAGGCAGCTATGCCACACACGACATTGAAGCCCAATACATGGCTCAAATTGTGGGGGACATTCGTTTGGCGCGGCCACTCAAAATCGTTTTAGACTGCGGTAACGGCGTGGCGGGGGCTTTTGCACCCAAATTATTCCAGCAATTGGGCTGCGACATCATGCCTTTATTTTGCGAAGTGGACGGCACTTTCCCCAATCACCACCCCGATCCTGCCCAACCCGAGAATCTGCAAGATGTCATTCTTGCGCTCAAAAACAGCGATGCCGATTTGGGTTTGGCCTTTGATGGCGACGGCGATCGTTTGGGCGTGGTCACCAAAGAAGGTAATATCATTTGGCCAGATCGCCAAATGATGCTGTTTGCCGAAGACATTTTAAGCCGCCAACCCAATGCCGAGATTATTTTTGACGTAAAATGCACCCGAAATTTGGCGCCCTATATCAGCGAACGCGGCGGACGGCCTTTAATGGCCAAAACGGGACACAGTTTCATGAAAAAAATCCTCAAAGAACGCGGCGCGGCATTAGCTGGTGAACTAAGCGGCCACATTTTCTTTCAAGAACGCTGGTTTGGTTTTGATGATGGTTTGTACACAGGCGCGCGTTTATTAGAAATTTTGAGCAAGGTAGTCAATCCAAGCGCTCGTTTAAATGCCTTGCCCGATGCGCTGTCTACGCCCGAACTGAATATGCCCGTTTACGAAGAAGGCCTCAATCATCGTTTATTGGCCGAATTGGCCGATAAAGCGACGTTTAACGACGCGCTCAACGTCATCACTTTGGACGGTTTGCGGGTCGAATATGCCGATGGTTTTGGGCTGATGCGTGGCTCGAACACCACGCCCGTGATTACGTTCCGTTTTGAAGCGGACAACCCTGAAGCCATACAGCGCATACAAGCCGATTTCAAAAGCCAAGTCAGTCGCGTCACCGACTTACCCATGCCTTTTTAAAATCTGTCATACAGCAAAAAGGCTGCGGCCAACCTTTTCCCCCAAAAACACTGGGCAAGGTTGGCCGTAGCTTTTTTTATTAAATAAATCAAGCACCAACCAAACCCGTTAATTTGCGTCTGTTATTTTTTGCCGATTGCAGAAGTTTATCAAGCAATGTGCTGTTTTTTTTAAGCCAAACTCTGGCTTTTGCTGGTATGATAGACGCTCAATTGCATTGCAACAAATGGCCGATTTGATGCCATTCTTTTTTTGATACCACCTTTTACTTCTGGAGCCCAGCCATGACCAAAACAGTTGAGATTCAATACAACGCAACCGACAGCTTAACCCTACCCGTTTTTTCTGGGACTTTAGGCCCCGATGTGATTGATATTCGAACGTTTGCAAAAACAGGCATGTTTACTTTTGACCCTGGTTTTTTAGCAACGGCTTCGTGCGAATCTAAAATTACTTTTATTGATGGTGATTTAGGCCAACTGTATTATCGTGGCTATCCAATTGAACAACTGGCTGAAAAATCAACCTTTTTAGAAACGTGCTATTTGTTGTTACATGGTGAATTACCTCAAGCGCAAGAAAAAGCGCAATTTGAAACCTCGATTTTGACGCACACCATGCTGCATGACCAATTGTCTCGTTTTTTCAATGGCTTCCGCCGTGATGCGCATCCTATGGCCATGATGGTTGGCGTGGTTGGTGCTTTGGCTGCCTTTTATCAAGACAGCTTAGACATCAACAATCCAGAACACCGCATGATTACCAGCAAACGTCTGATTGCCAAAATCCCAACGATAGCGGCCATGTGTTATCGCTACAACAAAGGCTTACCGTTTGTTTACCCACGTAACGACTTAAGCTATACCGCTAATTTCATGAACATGATGTTTTCTACGCCTTGCGAAGAATACAAACCCAATCCTGTTTTGGTCAGCGCTTTAGATAAAATCTTTATTTTGCACGCTGATCACGAACAAAATGCGTCCACCTCTACCGTGCGGTTGGCTGGTTCTTCTGGCGCGAATCCTTTCGCTTGTATTTCGGCAGGCATTGCGTGTTTGTGGGGGCCTTCGCATGGCGGCGCCAACGAAGCTGTGTTGAAAATGTTAGATGAAATCGGATCCATCGACAACGTACCAGCCTTTATGGAAGGCGTTAAAGCCAAAACGCATAAATTGATGGGCTTTGGTCATCGCGTTTACAAAAACATGGATCCTCGCGCCTCGATTATGCGCAAAGCGTGTTACGACGTGTTAAGCGAACTGGGCTTGCAAGACGATCCTAAATTCAAATTGGCCATGGCTTTAGAAAAAGTGGCCTTAGAAGATGACTACTTCGTATCGCGCAAATTGTATCCTAACGTCGATTTTTACTCTGGCATTGTGCAATCGGCCATGGGCATTCCTGTTGAAATGTTTACCGTGATTTTCGCGCTGGCGCGTACCGTGGGCTGGATTAGCCACTGGAATGAAATGATAGGCGAAAAAGACATGAAAATTGGCCGCCCACGCCAACTTTACACAGGCTCTCCGCGTCGTGATTATCTTGACATCACCAAGCGCTGAAACCAAACAAACTTAATGTTCTAATGCTTTTAAATCCTTTGCGGCCAACCTTTTTTCTGTTTGATTCTGAAAAAAGGTTGGCCGCAAAGTTATGTCATGCTGATTGAACAGTAATAGAATGAAGATAATCAGACAAAAACTGCGCCACACTAAAATCTTGCCACGTTTGTGTTTGATAGCGAGCCACAGGCCAAATGCCAAACACGCTGTTGCTTAAAAATACCGCATCGGCGGCCAAAATATCGGCCTGATTCAATGGCTGTACGCGCACAGGCCAAGGCAAAGTGGCCTCTAACAACAAACTGCGCATGGCACCCGCCACGCCCGATTCGTCCAGTGGCGGAGTCAAAATAGCATGGCCTTGCACAATAAACAGGTTACTCATCGTGCCGCTAATGACCGCGCCATGATGATTTTTAACCAAGCCTTCTTGATAAACGTCAGGCGCGTCTTCCCACTCGGAACGCGCCCAAACATTTTCTAAACGGTTTAAATGTTTAATGCCTGCCAATAAAGGCTGAATTGCCCAACGGGTTTGGCAATCGTACAAATGTATGCCCAGACGAAGGCGATCCACAGGGGCAGAACAGGCCTGCACGTACACAATGTGCACGGGCTGTGGATTTTTTGGGCGAGCATAGCCGCGTTCACCCAGCCCACGCGTCACCACAATTTTAACAATGGCAAGCGCATCATCAGCCGTCAATTGCTTAATTTCAGACAACAAAGTTGCCGAACTTGGCACGGCCAACTGCAAACGCTGCGCATCGTGCTGCAAAATTTGATACTGTTTTGCCCAATGTCTGGGCTGTCCAAACTGCACAATAAAAGTGCGAAAAACCCCATCGCCGTACATTAAACCACGGTCTTCGGCAGAAAAAACATCGGCCGTTTGCGGCGCTTGGCCATTAATTAATATTTTCATGGTAGGATTTTATTTATCAAATAAAAACCTGCGGCCAACCTTTTTCCTTGATTTTTTAGGGAAAAAGGTTGGCCACAAGGGGTTAAGGCTGTTTTTTCAAGCGCATTTGATGCTTATTTTTTAACCAGTTCCCACTTGCCCGATTTCACTTGATACAAAGTAATCGTGCCATTTTTAATGTCGCCCGTGGGTTCAAAAGCCACGTCGCCAATCACGCCTTTGTATTGGATTTTAGCCAATTCAGGTAAGTATTTTTTAGGGTCAGCCGAATTGGCCGCTTTCATGGCCGCAATCATGACGCGAGTGGCATCGTAAGTATAAGGCGCGAAAGAATCCACTTCTTTATTGAATTTTGCTTTGAATTTGGTTTGGAAAGAAGCAAATTCAGGCAATAATTCTTTAGGCGCACCCGTGCTAGACGCATAAGCACCTTCGGCCGCATCGCCTGCTAACTTAATGAATTCAGGAGAATAAGAGCCATCGGCACCCATGTATTTTGCGCTCATGCCCAAAGTTTTCATTTGTTTAGCAAACGTACCGCCTTGGCTAAACATACCACCAAAAAAGACCACTTCAGGTTTTTGCGCTTCGATTGAAGTCAAAATGGCTTTGAAATCGTTGGCTTTGTCGTTAGTGTGTTCACGTTTTACCACCGTGCCACCTGCGGCAATCACCGATTTTTCAAACGCATCAGCCAAGCCTTGGCCGTAAGCGGTCGCATCATCGACAACGGCCACTTTTTTGAATTGCAAGGTTTTCACCGCAAAATCAGCCAAAGCAACGCCTTGTTGATTGTCGTCAGACACCAAGCGGAACACGTTGTTATAGCCTTGTTGCGTGTATTTTGGGCTAGTCACCGAACCAGAAATCACAGGAATGCCCGCTTGATTATAAATGGTTGAAGCAGGAATGGCCGCCCCAGAAGTCAAATGGCCAATCACACCAGCCACTTTATCATCCACCATGCGCTGCGCAACCGCAGTCGCCATTTTAGGATCGGCTTGATCATCGCCCGTCACCACTTCAAATGTCACAGGGTGACCATCTAAAGAAATGCCTTCTTTGTTGGCTTCATCAACCGCCAAACGCACCCCATTATCGGTATCCGACCCCCAAGCCGCATTAGCGCCTGTCATGGGCGTTGCCGACCCAATTTTAACCACCACCGCATCAGCCGCTGCCACTGGAGCGCTGCCATTTTGTGCCGGTGCGGTAGCAGTTGGCTGAGCAGGCTTATCGCAAGCGGCAAGCACAACACAAGAAGAAACCAAAGCTGCCAATATTTTTTTATTCATCAACATAACATAAACCCTTTTTTAATTTAAAAATTCAAAAAAATGAGGCCAATAGGCATAAAAATCTTAAAACCATAAAACAGGCGCTATATTTAGCTTATTTTATTTAAATGTCAAGTTTCTATTCACAAGTTTTAAGAATTTTTCAGATTATACTTTACTGAAAGGCGAGCAAATAAAGTCCAAGCGCCACAGAAACGACTGCCACCATGCTGTCAATGCGGTCATACACCCCACCATGCCCTGGTAATATTGTGCCGCTGTCTTTCAGGTTGGCCGCACGCTTAAACCAAGATTCCAGCAAATCGCCCATAATACTCACCGCCGTTATCACCAGCGAAAAAATAAAGAGGCCAAATAAAGTGACCGTTTGATTTTTATTGCCACTCAAATCCACCCCAAAAAACGTGTCACCAACCATAAAATAAGTGCCTAAATAAAGCAGTACCGCCACCACTGCACCACAAGCGCCAGCCCAACTTTTTCCAGGACTAATACTGGGCGCTAGTTTCGCAGGGTTGTGGCGAAAATGCCCCCACATTTTCCCTATAAAATAAGCAGCAATATCCGCTATCCACACAATGGCTAAAAGCGCCAATAAAGCCCAAGCGCCTTGGGTAAAGAAAAACACCAACCCTTGCCAAGTAGGGACAAACAACAACACGCCCAACACATAAGCGAAAACAGGAGAACGGATATAACTTGTCCATTTGTAACGCAACCACAAAGGCACGGCGAGCAACCAAAAAGACACTATCACCAAGCCACTACAAAAACCCCACGCGCCAGACAAAAACCCCGCTTCTTGAGTCGTAAAAATAGCATACTCCGCCATCATCATCACGCACACCAAGCCGATTTTTAAAGGACGCGTTAATTTGGCCATGCCACCAAACTCCCAAGCCGCGATACTGACCATCAATGAAGAAAACATCGCCCAATAGGTCGGAGTCAAATAAAAGACAGCGCCACCCATCACTAAAAATAAAACCACTGCGGTTTTTACACGTGTTGCTAACATAATTGCTCTCTTTTGGTTAGTCGACTATTTTAGCCACTTCGGATTAATCTGGCCGTTGTTGATGGCTGGGTAATTGCTCGCTGGTTCGCCCAAAACGGCGCTCTCTTTGACCATAAGACTCAAAAGCTTGTGTTAGAAATTTTGCATCGACATCAGGCCACAAAACGGGCGAAAAAAAGAATTCGGTATACGCCAATTGCCACAACAAAAAATTACTGATGCGCGATTCGCCCCCCGTGCGGATAAATAAGTCGGGTTCTGGCACATCACCCAACACAAGGTTGGCCGCAATGTCATCTTCAGTGATACTGGCTTTTCCTTCTTTTATCAATTGATTAACCGCTTGTGTAATGTCCCAACGCCCACCATAATCGGCCGCGATAATCACAGTTAGACCTGTATTGTTGGCCGTTTTGGCTTCAGCCAACTCTATGCGATGCAAAATATCAGCCGAAAAATTGGCGCGCGACCCCACCACCCTCAAACGCAAATTGTTCGCGTGTAGTTTTTCGACTTCTTTATCTAACGCATTCAAAAACAAGGTCATTAAAAAATGAATTTCTTCGGCTGGGCGTTTCCAGTTTTCGGTTGAAAAAGCAAACAGCGTTAAAAATTCTACGCCCTTTTCTTGACAAAAAGTCACCGTACTCCTCACAGCTTCTAAGCCTTTTTTGTGACCCATAAAACGCGGTAAAAATCTTTTTTTTGCCCAACGTCCATTGCCATCCATAATAATGGCGACGTGTCTTGGCGCGGTGTCTTGTTGTTCAGTCATGGAATGATTCCACCTTAAAATGAAAGAAGAGAAATATGAAACTATGAAACTATGAAACATGCGTTACACAGAAGCCTCAAGAGGGGCTTCGACTTCATAAGTCGAAACAAAGCGCAAAGCCAATTGATTGCTCAACTCATCAATACTCACCACCGCCAATTTAACGCGCGTTCCCACCATCACATCAGGCAAGCCTGTCACATTTTCGCGCAAAGGCAGCCCTTCTAAACGCACCACGCCTTCTTTGACCACGATAGCATCAATTTCTTGCACATTTTCTTGGCTAAACCAACGCAAACACCAAAAGCGTTCGACTGTGTCTTGAAACGCCAAATACACCGAATACGTTAAATCAAAGTCACGCATCACGGACAACATATTGGTATTGGCTTGGCCTGCCTGACCAAACGGGGCTGGGATTGATGTCACCATCGCTATCAATTGATGTTGATTCACAAAATCGGTGGCACGTCTTAACGGCGAGGTTGCCCAAATGTATTGCGGCACGCCCAATCCAGCATGAATATCAGGCTTGGTACTCATACGGACTTTGCCTTGTGTTTGTACGCGATACAAAGCAGGAATATTGGCCTCACCTAATAATCGCCCCCAAGTTGTATTGGCAAAAATCATCCATTCAGCCACCAATTTATCAATGGGCGCACCCCTTTTTCTGGGCGTAATGATGACTTTTTCGTCCACAATCGCAAAGGTATAATCGATTTGAGGCGCGCGCGTTGTATCCACTTTTCCGCGTTTCAGTTCCATGGCTGTGGCTGCTTGCCACAAATAAATTAAATCGTTTTTGTGAGGGCAAGCGTCAGGCACCAACGCGCCACAGGCCACGCCTTCTTGTGCGGCCAACGTTTGCTCGTTCAAAAAGACTTCTAAAGCGTGTATGCGCAAATTGGAAGCCATGCTGACGCGCTCTATTTTCGTTTCTACCGCCACCGGTTCAAATGCCGCATTCATGTCGACATACAAACTCAAGGCAGGCACAGTTTTGCCTTCGTCCAAGGTAAAGTTGGCCACAACGGCATCGGGCAACATGGTGATTTTATTACTGGGAAAATACACCGTAGACAATCGATCAAAAATGATACGAGACACCGCACCATCGGCCGCACACCCCAAAGCAGGTGCAGCAATATGAACACCGACGCGCGTCACATCGCCCAAATATTGCACCGAAAAAGCATCATCAATTTCTGTGGTTTGGGCATCATCAATCGAAAAAGCCGCCGCTGGCGCTAACGGTAAATCAGCCCAATGTTGACGCATTTCGGCCAAATCCACTGCGCCATGCCCCAAGCCTTTAGGAAAATGTGCCAACGCAAAACCTGCCAACAAATAATCAGGCACCGACTGAATCCCACCGACTTGTACCGCCAATTTCAAAGGTGTAATGCCTAAGTTTTTCGCCGCCAAACTCACGGCTTTATAAGTTAAACTTTGTTTGTCTGGTTGCCACAAAATACTCATAAAATCGGCTTTCACTTCTTCAGGCAACTGCCCTGTTTCCAACTGAGCCACCCAAATCAACATTTTGTTTTCTTCGGCTTTTTTACGCGCCTGAGTGGCCAATGCGGTTTGCAAAATGTCAGCTGGCGCAGCCTTAAACTGGTTGCGCCCCTTTTTGTGAAAATAAATGGGCGCACTCATCAAAGCTTGCGTCGCAGCGCCCAATTGAATTTTGCTGGGGCTGCCCCCAAAATATTCTTTTGCGGCCAACGTTGCCTCAAATTCCTCTTCGCCGACACATTCCCACAACAAAGGCATATCAATGTCGGCAGCCATTTTTTGCACTTCGCCCAAAAAAAGCACCATATCGCCTTCAAACTCCAAGACAACGCTGCTTAATTTTAACTTGATGCGTTTGCCATATTGGGTATCCACTTGCAAATTGGCTTCTTGTTTGGTCACGATACTGCCAACTTTCAACTCGCCCGACTCTTCATACAAAACATTCATGGATAGACATTCTAAAAAAGTAAATCAATTGGAAGGAAACACTCAAAACGCGTATTATATCGGATTTTAACGTAGAATACTTACCCCAAGTTTAAGACTCATGTCTGTCTATTTTTTAACGCAGTAAAATAAACACAGAAAGAAAAAATTGAAGCCCCTTTCCCCTTATGTTGGTTCACGCTGGTGGCCTTTTATTGGCATTTTGATTGGCATTACATTAGATCAAGTCAGCAAACTTTACTTTGACGATTTACTTCATTATCGCGAAGTCGTCCCGATTATCCCCCATTTTTTCAATGTGACATTGGCTTACAATCCAGGCGCGGCATTCAGCTTTTTGGCCGATGCGGGCGGCTGGCAAAAATATTTCTTTTTTTGTTTGGCTTTGGGCGTTAGTTTGTATTTAGGATTTTTTATTTTTAAACGCAAATTCAATGTACTGATGACTGTTGCAGCCAGTTTAATCATGAGCGGCGCTTTAGGCAACGCCATCGACCGAGTTATTCATGGCCACGTCATTGATTTTTTAGATTTTTACATCAATAACAGCCATTGGCCAGCTTTTAACTTGGCCGACTCGTTTATTTTTATTGGTGCCGTTTTAATGTTTATTGACGGCTTTTTCTTTCAATCCCCCTCTTCAAAATAGGAACCATGTTATGTCTTCAACGCTTACTTATCCCCAAAAATTGGCCGCCTGCCGCTTGGCCATGCGCACGCATCACATTGATTTTTTGGTTGTACCACCTGCCGACCCGCATTTATCTGAATATTTACCTGAACATTTTCAAACGTATCAATGGCTATCGGGTTTTACTGGTTCGGTGGCAACCTTGGTCATCACCCAAGATTGGGCGGGGTGTTGGGTAGACAGCCGTTATTGGGAACAAGCCGATATTGAGTTGGGCGGCAGTGAATTCACCGTCCAAAAAGTGGTTAGCCCTGCGCAAAGTGGCTATGTTGATTGGTTGGCCGAGCAAGTACAAAGCCATCAAGTTTTGGCCATCAATGGGCAAGTTTGTAGCTTGGCCTTGTATGATACGTTGTCTCTTTTGGCTCAACAAAAACAAGCCACTCTCAAAACAGACGTTGATGTCTTTTTAAGTATTTGGACAGATCGCCCTACTTTGCCCAGCGCCCCAATTTTCGAACATCCGCACCCTTTTGCGGCGACAACTCGAGCAGACAAGTTGGCCGCAACTCGCCGCTTAATGGCCGAAAAACAAGCCACACATCACGTCATTTCGGCTTTAGATGATATTGCTTGGTTGCTTAATTTGCGAGGGAGCGATGTCAACTATAACCCCATATTTTTAAGTCATTTTTTAATCGACGCTCATCAAGCAACTTTGTTTGTATCCGAGCAAAAACTCACCGCCGATTTACGCCAAAAACTGGCCGATGATGGCGTGCGTTTGGCCGATTACGCCACTTTGGGGCAAGCCTTACAACAATTGCCCGATGAGGCGCGTTTGTTGCTGAATGCAAAAGCCGTGACTTACGCTGTCAAAATGGCTTTGCCAGCCTCGGTGCAAATCCTAGATGCCATCAATCCTTGTACTTTATTAAAAAGCCAAAAAGCCGACACCGAATTGGCTTTTGTGCGCCTAACGATGGAGCAAGATGGTGCGGCTTTATGTGAATTTTTTGCTTGGCTAGAAAAAGCTTTAGCCGACAAAGAAATCATCACCGAACTGGACATAGACGAAAAAATCACCGCTGCGCGCGCGCGTCGCCCTCATTTTTTAAGCCCCAGTTTTGGCACAATTGCAGGCTGGAATGGCAATGGCGCGATGCCACATTACCGCGCCACGCCACAATCTCACGCCACCATTATTGGCGATGGTTTGCTGCTCATTGATTCTGGCGGACAATATTTAGGTGGTACCACCGACATCACTCGCGTTGTCGCAGTCGGGCAAGTCAACGACAAACAAAAACGAGATTTTACCTTGGTATTGAAAGGCTTGATTGGTTTGTCTATGGCACACTTTCCTGTCAATACGCTGTCACCCATGTTAGATGCTTTGGCGCGCGCCCCTTTATGGGCGGCACACATCGATTTTAACCACGGCACGGGGCATGGCGTTGGCTATTGCTTAAATGTACACGAAGGCCCGCAAAGCATTTCTCGCAATGTACCCAACCCCAACATGGCCATGAAACCAGGCATGATTACCTCTATCGAACCGGGGATTTATCGCCCCAATTTGTGGGGCATACGCCTAGAAAATTTGGCGGCCAACGTGGTGGCAGGGCAATCGGAATTTGGGGATTACCTGCATTTTGAAACTTTAACGCTTTGCCCTCTCGACACCCGCGCCATAGACAAAACCTTGCTCACCAGCCAAGAAGTGGCTTGGCTCAATGATTATCACGAAACAGTCAAAACCCGCTTGTTGCCTTGGGTCACTGGTGACGCAGAGGCTTGGTTAAAACACAGCACCCAAGCCATTTAACACAATGGATTTGAAAGTCTAACCATAAAGAAGCTTTAAACCGATTGGACAACACAAGCGCTTGCGGCCAACCTTTTTCCCTATTTTTCGGGTGAAAAGGTTGGCCGCAAGGTTTTTTCATGCTGACATTACCATGTATTAAATGTTAGTTTAAAGGCTTAAGCTGATTGACTGACACGCAGCTCTAAAACTGGTGCATCAAATACGCTTTTATCCATTTCTTTTAGAACATGACTGGTGATTGCGCCTGCTGTCATTGCTCCACTCACATTCAAAGCCGTGCGCCCCATATCAATTAACGGTTCAACTGAAATCAGCAAAGCCACCAATTCAACAGGCAAACCCAAGGCAGGCAACACAATCAAAGCGGCAAACGTCGCGCCACCGCCCACGCCAGCCACGCCAATAGACGCAATCACAACCATAAAGACCAAACTGGCTATCCACATAGGATCGAATGGGTTAATGCCCACCGTGGGCGCTATCATGACGGCCAACATAGCAGGATACAAACCTGCGCAACCATTTTGACCGATGGTTGCACCAAATGAAGCCGAGAAGCTGGCGATAGAAGAAGAAACCCCTAAGTGACGAGTTTGTACCTCAATATTAAGCGGAATGGTGGCTGCACTCGAACGACTGGTAAAAGCAAACGTTAAGGCCGGCCAAATTTTGCGGAAAAACTGCACGGGGTTTAAGCCAACCGCCAACAAAAACAAGCCATGTACGCCAAACATTAACAACAAACCAAGGTATGACACGCCTACAAAATTGCCCAGTTTTAAAATGTCAGCAACATTCGATTTAATCATCACATCGCTAATCAAGGCAAATACGCCATAAGGCGTTAACGCCATAACCAAGCGTACCAAGCGCACAATCAAAGACTGCAACAAATCAATGGCACGAACCACACTTAATCCTTTTTCTGGCTCATCTTTTAAAAGCCGCAAGGCGGCAAATCCTAAAAAAGAAGCAAAAATAACCACGCTAATAATGGAAGTGGGTTTGGCTTTGGCCAGATCAGCAAAAGGATTGCTTGGGATAAATGACACCAACATTTTAGGAACGTTGATATCGGTCACTTTGGCTATGTATTCCGTTTGGATGGTTTCCATGCGCGTTAATTCTTTAGCGCCTGCCACCAAACCTTCTGCGCTCAAGCCAAATAAATTTGTTAACATCACGCCAACCAAAGCGGCCAATAAAGTCGTCAACAACAAAAC
>JBILQJ010000050.1:0-8407 GCA_044373325.1 Burkholderiales bacterium | reverse complement strand
TGATGACCTAAGTTGGCGAGCGATTACTCTGCTTGACCTTCATCGGCTTCGCTGGCTTCACGCGCAGCGGCGCGAGCGGCTTTTTCATCAGCCCGTTTTTTCTCGCCCAAAGCAGCCGATTGCGCCAAGGTTCTGGCCACTTCAACCACTTCAAAGATTTCTAAAATATCGCCTTCAATGACATCGTTGTTGTTTTTCAAAGTCAAACCACATTCATAACCTTGACGAACTTCTTTGGCATCGTCTTTAAAGCGTTTGAGTGAATCAAGTTCGCCCGTGTGGACAACCACGTTGTTGCGTAAGACGCGGACTTGCGAGCCTCGTTTGACCACGCCATCAGTGACCATACAACCAGCAACAGCACCGATTTTCGAGATTAAAATCACTTGGCGAATTTCGACTCGGCCTATGATTTCTTCTTTTTTCTCTGGCGACAACATACCGCTCAACGCGTCTTTGACATCATTAATCACATCGTAAATGATGCTGTAATAACGGATTTCGACTTCGTCGCTTTCGGCCAACTTACGTGCGCCCGCATCGGCACGCGTATTAAAGCCTATCACAATGGCATTGGACGCAATGGCCAAATTCACGTCCGATTCGGCAATACCGCCCACGCCTGAATGCAAGACATTGACGCGCACTTCATCGGTAGACAATTTTTGCAAGCTGGAAGTCAACGCCTCCAAAGAGCCTTGTACGTCAGTTTTGATGATGACAGCCAAGGTTTTGATGTCGCCTTCAGTCATGTTAATGAACATATTTTCAAGTTTTGAAGCTTGTTGACGCGCCAAACGCACGTCACGGAATTTGCCTGCACGGAACAAGGCAATTTCACGGGCTTTTTTCTCATCTAACAAGACCATCGCGTCTTCGCCTGCGTTAGGCACGTCAGACAAGCCTAAAATTTCGACAGGAATGGCTGGGCCTGCTTCGAGTATGCTTTTGCCCGTTTCATCCGACATGGCGCGAACTCGACCAAACACTGTGCCAGCGAGAACAATATCGCCTTTCCGCAAAGTGCCCGATTGAACCAACATGGTGGCCACAACGCCACGCCCTTTGTCCAAACGTGCTTCGACAATAATGCCTTTGGCTGGCGTGTTTAACGGTGCTTTTAACTCTAGAATTTCGGCTTGCAACAAAACGGCTTCGAGCAAAGCATCAATGTTCGTGCCTTTTTTGGCCGATACTTCGACAAACTGGGTGTCGCCGCCCCAATCTTCCGACATCACTTCGTAATTGGACAACTCTTGACGAACGCGCTCCGAGTTTGCACCAGGTTTGTCGATTTTGTTAATGGCCACAACAATCGGTACGCCTGCAGCTTTGGCATGTGCAATCGCCTCTATGGTTTGAGGCATCACCCCATCATCGGCCGCGACCACCAAAATCACGATGTCGGTGGCTTTTGCACCACGCGCCCGCATGGCCGTAAACGCCTCATGGCCGGGCGTATCTAAGAAAGTAATCATGCCGCGTGGTGTTTCAACGTGGTAAGCGCCGATGTGCTGTGTAATGCCACCCGCTTCACCCGAGGCCACTTTGGCGCGACGTATGTAATCGAGCAGCGAAGTTTTACCGTGGTCGACGTGACCCATGACGGTGACAACAGGCGCACGCGTGATTTGAACGGCAGTTTCGTGCGACTGATCGCCTTCGTTAATGATGAAGGTTTCAGGATCGGCAATGTCCGCCGCCAAGGGTTTATGTCCCATTTCTTCCACCACTATCATGGCGGTGTCTTGGTCTAACACTTGATTGATGGTGACCATCATGCCCATTTTCATCAAAACTTTAATGACTTCGACGGCTTTGACTGACATTTTATGAGCCAAATCGGCCACAGAAATGGTTTCAGGGACCATCACGTCGTAAACAATTGCGGCCGTTGGGGCAACGAAAGCGTGTAAGTTTTCAGTTTGATCAATCAATTGACGATCGCGCCCGCCTTTTTTGTTGCCTTTGCGGCTGTCAAAACCTTGGCTGTTACGGCCTTTGGCGGCACGGCCTGCGGCAGAACGAGCAGCTGGTTTATCAACACGCCCAGCAATATTGGGTTTGCGCACGCTGTCGGCAGGTTTGGCATTGCCAACGATGGGCGCTGCCGTATGCCCAGCTGCATGAGCTGGACGAGCGGCTGGCGCACTGTTGCGGTTGTTGGGATTGGCTGGACGCGCCGCGCCGCCTGTTTTGTGGGCAGGTTTGTTGGCCGAAGGGGCGTTGGATTTATTGGCCGTATTGGCTTTGGGCGCCGCCGTTTTGGCTGCTAAGGCTTTGGCTTCGATGGCGGCTTTGGCCGCATCTGCATCGGCTTTGTTTTTGTCTGCCACCGCAGTTAAGCGATTTTCGCGGTCGATTTTTTGGCGCGCTAATTCATCTTGAGCTTTACGGAAAGCTTCTTGACGGCGCGTTTCTGCGGCACGGGCAGCCACTTCGTCATTCGACAAAATGGGTTGCGGCGGCGCAGGAACATCGGCAATTTTAGGAGCGGGTTTTGCCGATTTTTCAGCTGCCGTCGCTTTAGGATCAACCGCTTTTTTGGTGGGGGGTGATTTTGGTTTTTCTGTCTTAGCCACTGGCTTGTTGGCTTGAGCGGTTTCTTTTTTAGGCGCAGGTTTGGCCACAGCTTTGTGCGCAACGGCCGAAGTGGCTGGGCTTGGTGCTTTAGTTGGCGTGGTTGCTTCTGCTGCTATTTCTACTTTAGTGGCTAACTGAGTTTCTGGCTTGGGCGCACTCACTTTAGCCGACGTTGCATCGCTGGCTACGGATTTTGCGGGTTTGGCCTCGGGCGCCGCCACAAGGTTAGCCGCACTGTCGATAGCAACGGTTCTTTTTTTGCGAGTTTCAATTTGAACTGTCGAACCATCTTTGGTGCGCACCACTTCAGTTTTGGTTTGTTTTCTAACCACTTGGGTGGGGGCAGTCGCGCCGCGTGCCGCTTTAAGGTGTGCCAGCAAAGCCACTTTGTCTTGTTCGGTCAAGGTGTCTGTTACGTTACTTTTTTTAACGCCAGCTGCGCTCAATTGCTCTAATAATCTTTCGGTGGGCATTTTGAGTTCAGTGGCAAATTGCTCTACATTCATCGTTAGCATGGTGATTTCCTTATTCTTCGTTAAACCAATGTTCGCGGGCACGCATAATCAGCACGCGGGCTGTTGCATCGCTCAGGCCTGTCATTTCAATCAGGTCGTCTGTTCCTAAATCGGCAAAATCATCTAAAGTGGTGATGTTATGCTGCACCAATTTTTCGATAAGATCATCGCTTAAGCCTTCCAGATTTCTGAGCCCCTCTTCTACGGTTTCCATTTTTTCTTCAGAGGAAATCGCCAAAACCAACAAAGCATTTCTTGCTCGATCGCGGAGTTCATTCACCAAAGCTTCATTAAACCCTTCAATGTCCAGCATTTCATTGATAGGGACATAAGCCACTTCTTCCAAGCTGGTAAAGCCTTCTTGCACCAAAACACTGGCCATGTCTTCATCAACGCTTAACTGTTCAACAAACAAAGCTCGGACGCGATTGTCTTCGACTTCATGCTGCGCATCTGCCGTGGCCACCGTCATGATGTTGAGTTGCCAACCTGTTAATTCTGAAGCTAATTTAACATTTTGACCATTGCGACCAATCGCCAAAGCCAATTGGTCTTCCTCAACGATGACATCCATCGCGTGTACATCTTCATCGACCAAAATACGCGCGACTTGTGCAGGAGATAAAGCGTTAATCACAAATTGGGCTGGGTCGGGTGACCACAAAATGATGTCTACGCGTTCTCCGCTCAATTCTTGTGAAACAGATTGCACGCGCGACCCTCTCACGCCGATACAGGTGCCTTGAGGGTCAATACGGGCGTCATTGCTTTTGACGGCCATTTTTGCACGAAAGCCTGCATCACGCGCGATGGCTTTGATTTCTATGCTGCCATCGGCAATTTCAGGGACTTCTAACGAGAAGAGTTTCTCTAAAAATTCTTTGGCGGTTCTGGATAAAATTAAACCAGGGCCTTTGGTGACGCGATCGACTTTCCATAAATAGGCTTTAATTCTATCGCCGACACGCAAATTCTCTTTGGGTATGATTTGGTCTCTTGGCAAAACGGCTTCTACGCGGCCAACCTCAACAATGGCGCTACCGCGCTCCATGCGTTTGACCGTGCCCGCAATAAAGTCTTCTTTGCGGTCCAAAAAGTCGCTTAAAAGTTGATCGCGTTCGGCATCACGAATTTTTTGCAAAATGACTTGTTTAGCGGCTTGCGCGCCCACACGGCCAAATTCTACCGTCTCCATTGGGTCTTCAAATACTTGGCCTATAACCGCGTTAGGATCCCGTTTTAAAGCCATTTCTAGCGTTAAATCGGTGTCCACATTGCGGTAATTATTGTTTTCTACCACCACCCATTTGCGGAAGGTTGAATAATCGCCCGTTTCACGGTCTATGGACACCCGTACTTCGATGTTTTCTTCATCTTCATTGTCAGCACGTTTTTTTGTGGCCTGTTCTAAAGCCATTTCTAACGATTCAAAAACAATTTCGCGCCCCACGTTTTTTTCGTTCGCTAATGCGTCTACCAATAACAAAATCTCACGACTCATGATATTCCTTTAAGATCTGTGGTTGCCTTGCGGCCAACCTTTTATGTTTGAATTTAGTCAAATACGGGTACTAATCGAGCTTTTTCGATGTTGCTATAATTGATTTTATAAAGTGTGCCTTCTGCGCTCAATAAAACCTGATCGCCTTCTAAACCCATCAACGTACCTTGGAATTTTTTTTGTCCATCCATAGCCAAGCGAATTTTAATTTTCACTTGTTGACCAACAAAACGCACATAATCGGCTTCTTTTTTGAGCGGTCTGTCCAATCCCGGTGAAGAGACTTCTAAACGAGAATAATCGATATTTTCGACTAGAAAAAGTCTTTGTAAGTGATTACTGACAGCAACGCAATCTTCTATAGATACTGCCGTTTCGGTATTGAGCGTGTCCATAAATAAGCGCAGGCCACCACCAGGAATCAATTCCAGCTCGATTAATTCAAAGCCCATGGGCAGCAAGGTGTTTTCTATAAAAGTTCGTTTGTCCATAACCATATAAATAAAATCCGTTTTGGGTAAAGTTAAAAATGAAAAGCCAAGTTTGTTGAGCTGGCTCATGGGTTGTGTTGTCGCCAGCTGACTGGCCGATTTTTAAAAATAAAGAAGGATATTGATGCAAGATCAATATCCTTCTTTAGATTTGGCGTCCCCACGGGGATTCGAACCCCGGTCGCCGCCGTGAAAGGGCAGTGTCCTAGGCCTCTAGACGATGGGGACTTGGACGAACAGTTTTTGACTGCGGTTTTAATGTTTAGCGTTAGTCTTAAAAACGAATGCCATACAAATTAATTCCCAAAAACTGTGATCTAAAAACGGTACTACAAAAATCACAAAAGTTTTTTACTTTTTAAATTTAAACCAACTTAAAAATATAAAAGACTGTTGTATAAAAATGGTGGAGATAAGCAGGATCGAACTGCTGACCTCTTGCATGCCATGCAAGCGCTCTCCCAACTGAGCTATACCCCCATTTACTTTGATTTGCAAGCCACAAGGATTTGCATTCAGAAGTCGGCATTATACTGTAAAATCAAATTGTGTCAACTGGCTAAAGAATAAACCTTCAAAATTCCATTCATCTGGCCTTGGTACAGGTATAATTTGTTTTGGCTGTGGTTTTTGATGTTCTTATTTTTTTCGTTAAAGTCCAACATTTGGATGCCGTTTTTGTGGTGGTTTGCACTGGAGTTTTAACGAGTTAAAGCGTGGAGAATGAGTATGTTATTGACGTTATCTGTTTCACAGTTTGTGATTGTTGATCGTTTAGAATTAAATTTTACGGAAGGTTTTACCGTGTTAACGGGAGAAACTGGGGCGGGAAAGTCGATTATTTTAGATGCCTTGGGTTTGTTGATGGGCGATAGAGCCGATGGTTCTCAAGTGCGGTCAGGGCAAGAAAAAGCAGATTTGTCGGCGTTATTTGATGTGGCGGGATTGAATCCATTGTTGGAGTTTTTGAACGCGCAGGCTTTTGAGGTGGAAGAGGGGACATTGTTGATTCGTCGCGTCATCGACAAAAATGGCCGTTCCAAAGCTTTTATCAATGGCTCCGCCGCGACTTTGGCACAATTAAAGGCCTTGGGTGAGTATTTGGTTGACATTCATGGCCAGCATGCGCATCAATCGTTAAGTAAAGCCGAAACTCAGCGCGAATTACTCGATGCTTTTGCAGAGGCGCAACCTTTGGTTGTTGGGGTGAATGAGGCTTTTAAAGCATGGTCGCAAGCCCATAAAGCCCATGCGCTTGCGGTCATGCAGTCTTCTGTGTTGGCTCAAGAACGCGAACGGTTGCTGTGGCAAACTCAAGATTTAGAAGCTTTACAACCGAAGCAAGGCGAATGGTTGGACTTGTCGAGTCGGCATTCTCGGTTGGCCAATGCTGCCGAATTGATTATAAAAACGCAAAGCGCTGTTGATACCTTGGTTGATTCGGATCATGACATTTTGTCGCAATTGGCGCAGATTAAAAACAGCTTAATCAAGCTGTCATCATTAGATGATGGGCTAAATGAAACCATAGACATGTTGGCCGCAGCAGAAACCGAAATCAGTGAAGCGGTTCATAATTTAAGGGCTTATAACGAAGGCTTGGGTGAAGATGATGCCGAATTATACGAAGTAGAAAATCGGTTAGAGGCGTTGATGTCTGCCGCCAGAAAATACCGCATCGAACCAGAAGCCTTACCTGAAAAATGGGCGGCTTGGTCGGCCGAATTGCAGAAATTGGAAAATAGTATTGATGTGGAACAGTTATTGGCCAACGAGCAAGCCGCTTTGGCGCGTTATCAACTATTGGCGGGAGAATTGTCGCTGGCGCGTCAAAGTGCGGCAGCTCAGTTGAGTGATAAAATCAGTCGAGAGATGCAACATTTGGCGATGGATGGCGCATGTTTTGCCATTTTATTGCATAAAAACAAAGAGCCAACCGCTTTTGGTGCTGAAACCGTGGAGTGCCAAGTCGCAGCCAACGCGGGTACGCCTTTGCGTCCGATGGCAAAAGTGGCTTCTGGCGGCGAGTTGTCGCGCATCAGTTTGGCTTTGCAAGTCGCCATTAGCGAAGTGGCGGCTGTGCCAACCTTAATTTTTGACGAGGTGGACGTGGGCATAGGCGGGCGTGTGGCCGAAGTGGTTGGGCGCTTGCTTAAACAGTTGGGGGGGCGTTATCAGGTATTGAGCATCACCCATTTGCCGCAGGTGGCAGCTTACGGCGACCAACATTGGTTGGTTTCTAAAAGCACGCAAGATGGCTTAACGCTGAGTCAAATTGAACCTTTGTTGCCCGAAGCCCGTTTAAACGAAATTGCGCGTATGTTGGGCGGCGAATTGATTACCGAAGTAACCCGCCATCATGCCGCTGAAATGTTAAGCTTGGCGAATTAATTGGTATTGCGTTGCGGCCAACCTTTTACGCTAAAAAGCCGAGAAAAGGTTGGTCGCATCAAGGTTTAAACTTTATGACAGAAAAGGACTTTGCTTTGATGAATACAGATTTTTTGTTGTCGACAACGATATTGTTGTTTGTGATTACCGATCCCTTGGGTAACATTCCTTTTTTTGTGAATGCCTTGAAAAATGTTGCCCCTGCGCGTCGTCGTTGGGTCATCCTGCGTGAATGTCTTATTGCAACGGTGGCACTGATTTTTTTTGCTTTTTTGGGTAAAGGTTTTTTAGAAGTGATGAAATTATCCAATGAAAGTTTGCGCATTGCAGGCGGCGTTATTTTGTTTTTAATTGCTCTTAAAATGATTTTTCCACAAGAAAATGACAGCACAAGCAACGAACCGCTAGACAGCGAACCGTTTATAGTGCCGCTGGCCATACCTTTGGTGGCGGGACCTTCGGCGATGGCAACTGTGCTGTTGCTGGCCACGCAAAATCCCACTTTAAAGTTAGAAATGAATTTGGCAATTTTGTTTTGTATGGTGATAGGGACGATGATCTTTTTGGCCGCCGATCGCTTACAAAAATGGTTGGGTGCTAAAATTATGACCGCAGTCGAACGCTTGATGGGATTGATTTTAACGACGGTTGCAGTTGAAATGTTATTGCAAGGTATCGCCAGCTATTTGCACAGCTTGTCAGTGACTTAATCAATAAAATTAAATAAAAAAACTTTTTTGCTTGACGGTAGCGTCAATTGTCGGCATAATTCGGCCTCTCTTGATTTGCAGCACAACAACAAGACGCACTTGTAGCTCAGTTGGATAGAGTATCTGGCTACGAACCAGAGGGTCGGGCGTTCGAATCGCTCCAAGTGCACCAGTTTTGTCCCCATCGTCTAGAGGCCTAGGACACTGCCCTTTCAC
>JBILQJ010000049.1:0-8445 GCA_044373325.1 Burkholderiales bacterium | reverse complement strand
TGCGGTTCGTAATCTTGTCCGCCAATCAAATTGGCGTATTCGTTTGATTTAAAATCAGACAAACGCACAATGACTTTTTTGGGGTAAAACGCTGCGGCCAACGTTGAAACGCCTTCGGCGATTTTATCCACATAAAAATCAACAGGCGAAGCATAGCCCGCAATACGGTCATTAATCACCGCTTTTAAGTCGGCATCCAACTGGTCAAATTCCAACAATGCTTTGGGATGTATACCAATTTGACGGTTAATAATGAATTCCATCCGCGCCAAGCCCACGCCTTCGTTAGGCAATTGGGCAAAATCAAAGGCCAATTCTGGATTACCAATGTTCATCATCAATTTAACGGGCGCTGGTGGCATTTTGTCCAAAGCCAATTCAATCACGTCCACTTGTAACAAGCCGTCGTAAATGTGGCCAGTATCGCCTTCCGCGCAGGACACGGTGACTTGCATGCCAGCAGTTAAGACATCGGTGGCATTGCCGCAACCCACCACTGCAGGCACGCCCAATTCCCGCGCAATAATCGCCGCGTGGCAAGTACGGCCGCCACGATTGGTCACAATGGCGGACGCGCGTTTCATCACGGGTTCCCAATCAGGGTCGGTCATGTCGGTTACTAAAATATCACCCACTTGCACCAAATCCATTTCGCTGGCATTTTTAATCACGCGCACAGTGCCTTGACCAACCTTTTGTCCAATTGCGCGGCCTTCCACCAAAACGGCGGATTTATTTTTGATTTGATAACGGCGCAACGTGTCTTGGCGCGTTTCTTGCGATTTCACGGTTTCGGGGCGTGCTTGTAAAATATAAATTTTACCGTCCAAGCCATCGCGACCCCATTCTATATCCATCGCGCGGCCATAATGTTCTTCGATGATGAGGGCGTAACGCGCCAACTCTTGGACTTCTTCATCTGAAATTGAAAATTGGCGTTGATCTTCTTTGCTCACGTTGACGGTTTTAACCGAATGCCCCGCTGACGAATCTTCGGTGAACTCCATTTTCAACAATTTAGAACCCATGTTTTTACGCAAAATCGCTGGGCGACCTGCTTTTAAAGTGGGTTTGTGTATGTAAAACTCATCGGGATTCACCGCGCCTTGCACCACCATTTCGCCCAAGCCATAGGAAGACGTGACAAACACCACGTCATCAAAACCCGATTCGGTGTCTATGGTAAACATCACGCCCGACGACGCGGTGTCTGAACGAACCATGCGTTGCACACCCGCCGACAAAGCCACCACATCATGTTCAAAGTTTTTATGCACGCGATAAGCGATGGCTCTGTCGTTGTAAAGTGATGCAAAAACGTGTTTCATGGCTTCTTTGACGTTGTCAAGCCCACGAATATTTAAGAAAGTTTCTTGTTGTCCAGCAAAAGACGCATCGGGCAAATCTTCGGCGGTGGCAGAAGAACGCACCGCAACCGAAATATCCGCACCACCTGCTTCGGCGACCATTTGTTCCCAAGCGGTTTTGATGTCCGCATCAAGCGAAGCTGGAAAAGGCGTATCCAAAACCCATTGACGGATTTCTTTGCCGACACGCAACAACTCACTCACATCTTCCACGTCGAGCTTGGCTAAGGCCTCGCTGATTTTTGCGGCCAACCCATTATGATTTAAAAAGTCGCGAAAAGCGCTGGCAGTCGTTGCAAAACCGCCCGGCACGCGCACGCCTTTGGTTGATAATTGGCTAATCATTTCACCTAAAGAGGCATTTTTGCCTCCGACTTCTTCAACATCAGTCATACGAAGGTTCTGTAACCAAATGACGGCATTTTGAGCCATGAGTTTATCCCTATGAAAAAAGATGGTTGTGCTGGAAAATAAAAAAATCCCGTGCATTTTAACGTAAAAAAAGCCCACACGGGTGAGTTTTAACGAAAAAAAGCCACGCCAATTACACAATGTATGGACTTTTATTTGACCAAAGCAACCTTTCTTTTCTGTCTTGTGGCCAACCTTGGCCTTAAAATCCAGCTATAATCGGAGACTTAACTCATCATTGAAAAGCTGGCTATGCTAAAAACGGTGGTTGATTGCAAGCTGCCCAGCGTTCGATACTTAATTTTTTAGACTTCGTTAGGTGATTTTTTTATGATTTACGGCATCGGCATGGACATTGTTTTGATTGAACGGTTGACGCGTTTAATCGAACGCCACGGCAACAAAATCAGTGACAAAATTCTTGCGCCTTGCGAACGTGGTGCTTACGAAAAATCTCCCCATCAAGCTCGGTTTTTAGCCAAGCGGTTTGCGGCCAAAGAAGCTGTCGCCAAAGCCTTAGGCACGGGCTTCCGCCCGCCTGTCCTCCTGTCAACTTTTTGGGTACAACACACTGACTTGGGGCAACCGTTTATACAGGGCAACGCCGAATTTACCGACTTTTTGGCCGCGAAGAAACTGGTTTTACATCTTAGCATCAGCGATGAAATCACACTGGCCAGCGCGTATGCCATTGCTGAAACGCTCTAACCTCTGACTATTTCATTAATTTAACGACCCCTTTTAATGGAGGCAAATCATGCCTATGTTCACCTCTCGATTTCTTTTTACCGCCATTGCTGTCGCTTGTTTTGCCGCGCTGGGGTTTGCTTTATACGCCGAACATTTTATGAACCTCAATCCCTGCCCTTTGTGCATGGTTCAACGGCTTGCCGTGTTGGTGGTTGGCGTGTTCGCGCTAATTTTTGCGGTCATCAATCCCCAACAAATTTGGCGCAAATTGGCAGGCCTCACGCTGGCTTTTTGGGCGTTTGCTGGGGCTGGCGTTTCTTTTTGGCACGTCCATTTACAAAACCTTCCACCCAATCAAGCACCAGCCTGCGGCCCTGGCTTGGGCTTTATGGTGGACATGGTCAAAAGCGAAAATCTTGCCGTGGGTGATTTCTTGAATCAACTCTTTTTTACGGCTTCAGGCGATTGCACCAAAGTCGATTGGCTGTTTTTGGGCGGTTCTATGCCGCTTTGGACTGGGCTTATGTTAAGCGCCTTCGGCCTGATTGCACTTTATATAACCAAGTTAAAATCACAGAAAACTCGTTTTTATCATTAATATTAATGAGCGCTCAATCGCATTTGCGGCCAACCTTCTTCCTGTTTTTCTTGAAAAAGGTTGGCCGCAAGGTTAATTTCCCCCACTTGAAATTTTAGCGCCGTGCGCCATATCCTGCAGTCCGATGAATTTTTAAAAACAATCAAGGAGTTTTATCTTATGAAAAAATGGTTAATTGGCAGTTTAATTGCTGTCGCTTCACTGACTTTAGTGGCCACCGAAGTCCACGCCAAACGCATGGGCGGTGGCAGCTCTGTTGGTCGTCAATCCAGCAGTTTTAAATCTAACACCACCAACAAATCGGCCACCACGCCAAGCAATCCGAGCACACCAAGCGCGGCACCAGCCGCCAAACCCAATGCAGCGCCTGCGCAACCTTCGCGTTTTGGCGGCATGGGCGGTATTTTAGGCGGCGTATTGGGTGGTTTGGCCTTAGGCGCATTATTTTCGTCTTTGGGCTTTGGCGGCATGAGCGCCTTGCTAGGACAAATCGCAACTTTTGCTTTGTTCGGATTCTTGGCGCTTATGTTGTTTCGCTTTTTTACCAGAAAGAAAACTGCGTCCCCCGCTTATCAAAACAGCCATCACGCCGCCCCGTTTAATACCAACCAAGGCCTGAATGCTGGTGCGCCGTTACAACGCAGTGCGTTCGATGCGCCCAAACCTGATGCGCCCAGCTTTAACGGTGGGGCGTTTGATGCCAGCGCACCTGCTTTTGCCAGCGCCGCGCAAACCACTTTGCCTGCTGGCGTGAACGAAGCCGATTTCTTGCGTCAAACCAAAACCTCTTTTATTCGCATGCAAGCGGCATGGGACAAAGCCGATGCTTTAGACATACACGGTTTTACCACGCCAGAACTTTACGCTGAACTGCGTTTGCAATTACAAGAACGCGGCGCAGCGCCAAACGTAACCGACGTGCAAAGCCTAAATGCCGAAATATTGGCCTCAGAAGAAACCACGCAAGCCAGCTTTATTAGCGTGAAATTGAGCGGCCGCATCAAAGAATCACCCGATCAAGCCGCTGAAGATTTTGTGGAAATTTGGCACATGACCAAAACGGCCAGCGACAGCGATTGGCGCTTGGCAGGCATAGAACAGCCTGTCTAAAACATCACTTGCGTTTGTCAGACACAACAACCCCTTTGCGGCCAACCTTTTGCTTATTTTCAGTTAGAAAACACGCAAAAGGTTGGCCGCAAAGGTTTCAAATTGACAAGGCGCTTTATTGGGCATAGGCTAGTTTTTTTGGGAGATTTTGATGAAGGCACACAAACTCACGCCACTATTTGAACCCAAACACATTGCGGTGATTGGCGCATCGGACACCATGGGCACCATGGGTCAAGCTATACTCAGCAACTTGTTAAGCTCGGGTTATCAAGGCCTTTGCTATCCCGTCAATCGCGACCGAAGTATGGTGGCGGGGCTCAAAGCTTATCCGTTGATTACGCACATTGAAGGCCCAGTCGATTTGGCGATTATTACCACGCCGCTCAACAGCCTGCGCGAAATGGTGCAAGCCTGCGGCGAAAAAAATGTCAAAGCGGTCGTGTTGGCGCAAGAATACGGCGAGTTTGCTCAAGGCGTGGAAAAAAAGCTGTTAGAAGACATTTTGGCCATGGCCAAACGCTACAACATCCGCGTGTTAGGCCCTAACGTGTTTGGTTTCATGCGTCCCGACATCGGCTTGTACGCGTCCAATTATGAAGGGGAAGTCGCCAGCGGCAATTTGGCTTTGGTCACCCAATCTTCGGCTTTGTGTTCGGCCATTTTGGATTGGGCCTCTGCCAATCAACTGGGCTTTTCGGCCGTCATTCCTATGGGGCCTGGCCCCGATGTCGATTTTGGCGAAGTGCTGGATTTTTTGGTCACCGACCCAAAAACCAAAGGCATTTTGCTGCATTTACATCACGTCAGCGAAGCGCGAACCTTCATCAGCGCTTTACGCGCCGCCGCGCGCACCAAACCAGTGTTGGTGATGAAGGCTGGCGATTCGCAGCCCACACCCATCAGCGAGCACGGTTTCGGTGCGAGCTTGTCCAGCCGCGAAGTCTTCAATACCGTTTTGGGGCGTTCGGGCGTGATTCGGCTAGACACGGTGGAACAAATGATGGCCACCGCCAAACTGTTGGCCGCCAATCAACGCGTCAACGGCAATCGGCTCATCGTCATCTCCAACGGCGCAGGCACGAGTTTGTTGGCTGCCGATGTGGCCGTCAATCAGGGCGTGCGCTTGGCCAATTTAAGCCCCGACAGCCAAGCTCAATTACGCGACCAAATGCCCGCCAACTGGCAAGTTAACAATCCCGTCGATATTATGGGCGATGCCAGCCCTGCGCGGTTTTGTACGGCGGCGACCATTTGTTTGAACGACGCTTCTGTCGATGGTGTGTTAATTGTGTTTAGTCCGCAATCGGGCTCTGACCACGAAACAACCGCCAAGCTTTTGATTGAATTACAAAAAAAACACAAGAAACCGCTGTTATTTTGTTGGATGGGGCAAAACAAAGTCCGTCACAGCCGCCGCTTATTTCATGCGGCCGATATGCCTTGCTTCGACACCCCGACTTTGGCCGTCAGCGTGTTTCGCCATTTGGCAGCATTTCACCACAACCAACAGTTTTTATTACAAACGCCCAGTCCGTTAGAAACCACGCGCAAAATGCCCGATCTTGCTCGCGCACTAACCCTCATCGCCCATGTGCGTCAAAGTGGGCGATTGGTTTTGTCAGAGGCCGAGTCGAAATGTTTATTGGCGGCTTTTCATTTGCCGATTAATCCCACTTATTCCGCCAGCAGTGCCCATCATGCGGCCAACATTGCCCAACATTTGGGCTATCCCGTGCAGTTGAAATTAGACATGAGTGCGGTAGATTTGGTGCAACAAGATGGGGTTTTGGTGCCTCAAACAGCAGACAACGAGGACAGTTTGCGCCAAACTTGCACCGCCTTAAGTGCAGAGTTTAGCCAACTTTATCCAAACACCGCCGTGCCGCCATTCACCATACAGCCCGCCTTTTACAGCCGATTTGGCCGTGAACTGAAACTGGCCATCCATCAAGATGCGGTCTTTGGCCCGATTTTTTCTTTGGGTGCAGGGGGTTGGGCAGAACGACAAGGCGACGAGGCTTTGGCTTTGCCGCCGCTCAATCGCTTTTTGGTCAAGCGCTTGATTGCGCGAACCCGTTTATCCAAATTATTGGGAGCCTTCAAACACTTACCCAGCATAGACATGAGGGCTTTAGAAGAGGCTTTGCTCAACTTATCCGAATGGATTTGCGAATTGCCCGACATTGCCACCTTGCAGATAGATCCGCTCATGGCCGATGAAAAAGGCGTGTTAATTTTGGGGGCGAGCGTGACGTTAAGGCCATTGGCGGCAGGGGGTTCCACGCCAGCTGCCCCTTACGCGCACATGGCGATTATGCCTTACCCTGCCCACCTCATCCGCGCGGTGCGTTTGTCGGACGACAGCGCTTGCACCATACGCCCCGTGCGCCCCGAAGATGCCGATGCGGTGCAATTTTTTGTCGAGCATCTGTCGCCAGAAAGCCGTTACAATCGATATATGTCCAGCATCAAACAACTGCCGCAAAGCACGCTGGTGCGTTTTACCCAGTTGGATTACGACCGAGAAATGGCTTTGGCTTTGGTCAAAATTCAAGCCGACACGCAAAGCGAAGAAATGCTGGGCTTTGCACGCTACACCAGCGACCCCGATAAAACCAGCTGCGAATTTGCCTTGGTCATCGCCGACAGTTGGCAAGGCCACGGCATCGGCACGTTGCTCATGCAAGCTTTGTTTGAAACTGCTCGCGCCCAAGGCATCACCCAAATGACGGGCGAGGTATTGCGCAACAACAAAGGCATGCTAAAACTCATGAAAAAATTAGAGTTTGAAGCCACGCGCCACCCCGAAGACAGCGATTTAATGTGGGTGAATAAACGCTTATAAAACCAATGTCACAAAAAAACCTTGCGGCCAACCTTTTCCAGCGTTTAGGTTAAAAGGTTGGCCGCACAGAAACAACAAAACACATCAACCGATTTATATCAAAGGAAAAATATGGATTCTTTAACGCAACTCGCGCTGGGCTCGGCGATTACCGTCGCGGTCATGGGGCGACACACCTCCGTCAAAAAAGCCGCCTTTTGGGGCGCGGTGGCAGGCACGTTGCCCGATTTAGATGCGCTCATCAATTATGGCGACGTGGTGCTGAATACCGTTTTGCATCGCGGCCACAGTCATTCTTTGCTGTGGATTACTTTGTTTTCAGTCCCTTTTGGCGTGCTTGTGGCCAAGTTAGCGGGGCAGCCGACTTTATGGCGGCGCTGGAGTTTGGCCATGTGGTTGGCCATTATCACGCACCCGTTACTGGACAACATGACCGTTTACGGCACGCAATTGGCCATGCCTTTTAGCAATTATCCTTACGCCATCGGCAGTATTTTTATCATCGATTTACTGTATACCGTGCCCTTATTGCTCGGCACTGGATGGGCGCTCAAAACCCAAGGTACAGCGCGAGGCTTACGCGCCAATCAATTGGGCTTGTTGTTTAGCACCGCTTATTTGGCCATGAGTTTTGCCGCGCAACAAAACGTCACGCGCACCGTCGAGACCGCCTTAACCGCACAAGGCTTGCCCATAGAAAACGTTTTGGTCACGCCAACGGCCTTTAATATCTTGCTTTGGCGTGTGGTCGTGATTTCTGGCGACACCTATTACGAAGGCTACCGTTCTTTGTTTGACGACAAAAAAACCATCTCATTCAGCCCTTATCCCCGTCAATTGGCTTTAGCAACCGAGTTTAAAGACAACCCGAGTTTGCAGCACATACAAGCTTTTAGCCACGGCTTTTATGCGTTAAACGAGACCAATCAACGCATCAGCATCCGCGATTTGCGCATGGGGCAAGAACCCAGCTACTCGTTTACGTTTACATTTGCCGACCGCAGACAAACACCAGCGACCCTCAACAAACCAGAAAAAGAAAGGTTAAAAGTTAACATGAGGTGTAGTTTAGAGTGGGTATGGCAACGCATTTGGCACGAAAACCATCCAACCCTGATACAAACTTGCCCCGTTCCCAGTTAATTAAATAGCAGCCATAACCAACCCTTTGCGGCCAACCTTTTACCCTGAAAATTGGGTAGAAGGTTGGCCGCAAAGGGGTTTTACTACTGTTTACGACTGAATGCTACAACAACTTAAACAACTTACCACACTTTTTGCACACCAATCGCGCCGCTGGTGGTGTTGGTGCCGCCGCCAATAGCAACCGATTGCTTCAAATGACCGTAAACGCTGACGTCCGAGCTGGTTTGATAGCTCATGCCCACGCTCATGTCCGCCCATTTGGCATCTTTTTCGCT
>JBILQJ010000065.1:0-6169 GCA_044373325.1 Burkholderiales bacterium | reverse complement strand
GAACAAACCAAAATCGCGCCATCCATTTGAGCCGCGCCAGTAATCATGTTTTTAACATAGTCAGCATGGCCTGGGCAATCTACGTGAGCGTAGTGACGAGTTTCTGTTTCGTATTCAACGTGAGCAGTATTGATGGTAATGCCCCGTGCTTTTTCTTCTGGTGTTGAGTCGATTTGGTCGTAACCCTTAGCCAAACCACCCCATTTTTTAGCCAAAATGGTTGTAATTGCAGCGGTCAAAGTGGTTTTACCATGATCGACGTGACCAATCGTACCAACGTTAACGTGCGTTTTATTCCGTTCAAATTTTTCTTTTGCCATGGTTTCTTCCTTAGCTTAAAAATGATAAATTAAAATAATATGAATTTAAATGAGTGGTGCCCATGGGCGGAATTGAACCGCCGGCCTCTCCCTTACCAAGGGAGTGCTCTACCCCTGAGCTACATGGGCAAATAAAAATGGAGCGGGAGACGGGAATCGAACCCGCGTGATTAGCTTGGAAGGCTAGAGTTCTACCATTGAACTACTCCCGCCGATCTAACAGAACGACTTAAAAACAAAAAAATTGCGCCATAAGCTTTATTATTTTAAAACCCAGTCGCAATTTTTAAAAATTTGGTGGGGAGAGAAGGATTCGAACCTTCGAAGGCTGAGCCGCCGGATTTACAGTCCGGACCCGTTGACCGCTAGGGTAACCTCCCCGTGTTTCGAGAAGGCGAATATTACGCAAGACACGCAAACCAGTCAAGACTTTTTTAGTTAAAAAATTAAAAACAAAATGACTTTCGCCGAACAAAATACCTTATCAGGCTGAAATAATAAGGTATTTTGCCATTAACTCTTCATGCGTTTCAACGTGATTTGGATCTAAAGGGATGCAGTCAACTGGGCAAACTTGCTGACATTGAGGCTCATCGTAATGCCCCACGCATTGCGTACAGAGGTTCGGATCTATCTCATAAATAGATTCGCCTTGTGAAATCGCTCCGTTTGGGCATTCTGGTTCACACACATCACAGTTGATACATTCATCAGTAATAATAAGGGACATCTCGTACTCCTATCTGTTATAAAAAGTTACCATGCTTCAATTAAATACTAAAGACGACAAAAAAGTCTACAACCTTTACTTTATGCTACTCTAATTTCATTAACTGCACGCATTATGAAAAAATCTGGCATTATTTATGTAACGCGACATAAAAAACTACGGAACCACACTCAATTTCTCGACTGTAATTATTCGATTCGTATAAGAATTTATTGTTAATCTGACATTGTTTTCATTATTTGAAATGTAAACATTCTTTCCTATTTTCTGATAATTAGCTTCGTTTGTTTCTTGAATAATTAAAAAAATCATTTCTTCAATTCTTGACTTTGAAAGATTTAGATTTAATTTTTTGTTAATTCTTTCATAAACAAGATCGGTATAACAAATTTTTTCTAAAAGCTCTTCTTTATAATTTTTCATGAAAATGGTTTTTCTGTTTTGGTGGCACGCGTTGCCACAACGAAAACTTAACCACCCCCGCAGACCCCGACTTTAGTTGAATAAAATCAGGCACTTCTTCGGAATTCAACATCAAAGAAGATTCTAAATAAATAAGTCCTGTCGGAGAAAGTCGTTCGCAGCAAGCCGCCAAAAGGTTCAACAGGAATGGCATTGTTATCAAGGCAAACGGCGGGTCGAGAAAAATCACATCAAAGGTTGTGGTGCTTGATTTCAAGTAATCAAAAGCATCTTTTTTGACTATTGTCATGCCTTCTGCCAACAAAATCGCTTTGTTTTTTTCTAAAATACGAACAGCGTTAGCGTTCGTTTCGACACAAACCACTGGCCTCGCGCCCCGAGAACAAGCCTCAAACCCCAGCGCACCGCTCCCTGAAAACAAATCCAAGCAAGAGAGTCCTGCTAAATTTTGCCCTAACCAATTAAACAAAGTCTCTTTTACCCGACCAGAGGTTGGCCGCAGGCCTTCTATCGAAGGAAAATCTAAGACACGTCGCCGATATAAGCCCCCAACGATTCGAACTTGATTTCTTTTGTTTGTCATAAATCCAATCAACTTTTAAAAAAAAACTTCTATCATCATGCAAATCATGGCCGAATTATAACACCCTTTCCCCGATTCATAAACACACACAACCATCAAGGGTAAGCGGGGCTGTTTTTATAAAAGAGGCGGCCAATCTTGGTATGAATTTTACTCACATCCTGCGCTTATTTTAAAGTATAATTTCGCCTTTAGCTTGACCGATTTAACAAGTAGAAATGCGTGCTAATTTATTATCAAGAAACTAAGGAAGGGAAGGTATCATGAGCAAGAAAAGCCCCAGCAATTTGTTTTCAATCAACACTTTTTTAGGGATTATTTTTGGGATTATCATCAGTGTGTTGGTTTTCATTTTCATCACATATTACATCAATAAGTCTGGCGCGCCTTACGCCAATTTACCCAGTTTCGAAAAGCAAGCATCCATTATCGATTCTTTGTCCAGTGGCTCTTTAGAAGAGCAAGACACAACGCCTTTATGGCAAAAAAGCGTCCCCCAACTTGAAGCCAGCGAGCCCGTTGCCAGTCAAGCAACTCTCGCTGAAGTGCCTGCAGAAAGTCCTAAGGCCAGTGAGGCGATTGTTCGTATTGAAGATTTCGCCAGCCCCGCAGAGGTTGAGAAGAAACCAGAGCCAACCAGTGGGGCTTTTTATGTACAAGCTGGCGTGTTTAATGATGCAAACAATGCCGAAGAACGTAAGGCACAACTGGCTTTACTGGGGGTGGGTGCTTCCATCACCTCAACCAAACCCAGTGAAAACAGCACCAAATATCGTGTACGGATAGGCCCTTTTTCATCTGAAGAGCAAGCAAAAAAAATGGCTGATCGCGTTAGAAACGATGACATACAACCCTATTTAATCCGTCCGTAATAAGTCAGCAAGCGGCAGCATTCTTTTATCTCTTTTTTATTTTATTAACCAGACAGGAAACAACATGAAACCATTAATCTTAAGCCTTTTGACTGTTTTTGCCTTCAACACCGCACAAGCCGCCATTACAGAAGGGGTTGATTACACAGTTTTAAGCAAGCCCCAAGCGGTCAGCAACCCGAAATCGGTAGAAGTCATCGAATTTTTTGGCTATTTCTGCCCGCATTGTAAGGATTTCGACCCCCTTATTTCAAAATGGGCGACGACTTTACCCAAAAATACCATTTTTCGTAAAGAACACATCGTTTGGCAAGACAACATGGAAGCGGCTGCCCGTATGTTTTACGTCATCAATCAAATGGGTCCTGCCCGCAAAGGCGCGGTGAACACAGCCGCCTTTAACACCATGGCCGCGCGACAAGACTTCAATAGTGCCGATGTTAGAAAAACTTTTGCAACCAGCCAAAAACTCGACCCAGTGGCTTTAGAAAAAGCCTACAGCAGCTATGCGGCGGCAAGCTACGTGACACGTTCAAAAAAATTCACCAAAGATTACAACGTTACGGGTACTCCAGCCATTATTGTTCAAGGCAAATATGCGGTCAAAGCCAACTCTTTTCCTGAAATGTTAAGAGTCACCGACGAGTTAATCCAACAAGTCAGCCGTGACCTCAAATAAAACCCAACGAAGCACTTACAATAAAACAGGAATGAATAGACGATGATGGATTTATGGACAGCAACACAGGCCATTTTATTGGGTTTGGTTGAAGGCTTTACCGAATTTTTGCCCATTTCCAGTACGGGGCATTTGATTATCGCAGAGTCTTTATTGCAATTCAAAGACCACAATGGCGTTTTTAGCATGGTCATTCAAGTGGGGGCGATTGCAGCCATTTTGTGGGAATACCGCCAAAAGTTTATTTATGTTCTGACTCATTTATGGACAGCGCACAGTGCCGCACAAAAACTGTTTCTGAATTTAGTCATTGCGTTTATGCCGCTGGCGGTGGTGGGTTTGGTTTTTGGGAAAATCATTAAAGCGCATTTATTTAACCCCGTCAGTGTCGCCGTGGCTTTGGTGGTGGGTGGTTTGGTTATTTTGTGGGTAGAACGCAAGCCCGACATCACGCCACGTATTACCGACAGCGATCAAGTGACGCCGCTGGATGCTTTAAAAATTGGTTTGGCTCAAGTTTTGGCCTTAATTCCTGGCACTTCTCGTTCGGGCGCAACCATTATCGGGGGGGTATTATTTGGCTTAAGTCGCAAAGTCGCCACTGAATTTTCCTTCTTTTTGGCTGTTCCAACCATCATTGCCGCATCGGTTTATGATATTTATAAACACAGAGCAGATTTCGTCTTGAACGACATTCCCGTTTATGGGCTGGGTTTGCTTTTTGCGTTTATCAGCGCATTTTTTACCATACGCAGCTTAATTCGTTATGTTTCCAATCATAATTTTGCAATCTTTGGCTGGTATCGAATTGCACTGGGCGGCCTCATACTGCTTAGTCATTATTTAGGCTGGATTACTTGGGCGGTTTGACTTCAATCCATTGCTTTTACAGACATTCCCCCTCGGCCACACCAAAAACAAAAAAACAGACGAAAAATCGTCTGTTTTTTGTTTTTTACTGGTTATTTTTGTGGTGTCCCCACCAGGAATCGAACCTGGATTTGATTCTTAGGAGGAATCCGTTCTATCCATTGAACTACAGAGACTCACCGTCAAAATAAGGCGCGATTATGCACCGAAAGCCCTCAAAAGACAAGCGCTGTTACCTTCGGTATCGCAAAATAAACGGGGTATTTATGCGGCCAACCTTTTACCCTAAACCCTCACGAAAAAGGTTGGCCACACCGTTTATTCTGACTTACTGACATAACGGAAATCGACGTTACTAAATGGGCTAATCGTAAAGCCTTGTACCGATTTGCGCATGGGTTGGTTGGCTTTAGAGTGCGCAATGATGGTCCATGGCAAATCGCGTTTGACCATGGCTTGGGCTTGTTCGTAGAGCTTGGTGCGTTCGGCCACGTCATGACTGCGCGCCGCTTTATTCACCAAAGCATCGTATTCTTGCGAACAATAGCGCGAATAATTCGTGCCGCCCACCGATTGACACACAAACAAAATCCCCATAAATGCGTCGGGGTCGGCATAAGCGCCCGTCCAACCCATCAAAGCCGTCATGTGTTCACCTTGTTTGAGGCGTTTCAAATACTCACCCCATTCAAAGGTCACAATTTTGGTTTTTACGCCTATCTTTGCCCAATCGGCTTGTATCATTTCGGCCATGAGTTTGGCGTTTGGATTGGTTGGGCGCTGCACAGGCATGGCCCATAAATCGGTTTCAAACCCGTTGGGATAACCTGCTTCAGCCAATAATTGCTTGGCTTTGGTGGGGTTGAATGGCGCATTGTTCAGCTGGGTATTGTACGACCACAAAATCGGTGGAAAAGGGTTCACCGCCAATTGGCCTTGCCCGCGAAACACCGATTCCAAAATGGACTCGCGGTTAATGGCCATGTCCAAAGCTTGGCGCACAGCCAATTTTTTTAGCTCGGGTTTTTCGAGGTTATAAGACAAATAGCCCACGTTAAAACCCGGTGCGGTGGCCAATTTTAAAGCAGGGTTTTGTTTGATTTCGGCAATATCCGCAGGATTGGGCGCAGAAATGATGTCACATTCGCCTCTTTGCAATTTTTGATAGCGCACGCTGGGATCTTTGACGATAGAGAAAATCAATTTATCCAGCTTAATGGCTTCAGGATTCCAGTACGCGCGATTGGCGGTGTAGCGCACGGCCTCATCTTTGGTGTAACTGCCAAACACAAACGGCCCCGTGCCGATGGGTTTTTGGTTGAGTTCAGCCAAACGCCCTTTATTGGCCAATTGTTGTGCGTATTCCACCGAATGAATGACCGCAAAAGGCACGCCAAACTTGGTCAAAAATGGCGTGTCAGCTTCTTTAAGTTTAAATTCAACGGTTAACTTATCAATTTTCTTAATCGAAATGATGTTGCTGTTGATGCCCGTGTTTGCGGCCAACGGATATTCTGCAGGATAAACCACATTAGACGGATGATCTTTTTTTATCATGCGCCCAAAGCTGAAAATCACATCTTCGGCCTGCATGGGGCGCGTCGGTTTAAAATAATCGGTTGTATGAAACTGAACGTTGGGGCGCAAATAAAACGTGTAGGTTTTGCCGTCGGGCGAAATCGTCCATTTTTC
>JBILQJ010000018.1:0-34198 GCA_044373325.1 Burkholderiales bacterium | reverse complement strand
GCACGTGCCAACTCATCGTGCCGCTCAGTAACGCCCAAGCGCTGGCCCGCGTGCGCCCGCAACTTCAAGCCCTGCAAGACGTGGCGGTGGAATTCAATCGACTCAATGTGTATGTGTGGCATCAAAACAGCGCGCACATCGACGCGCGTTACTTTTTTGACAACATGGGCAGTGTGGTCGAAGACCCTGGCACGGGTTCGGCTTGCGCCAACCTTGGCGCGTGGGCACACCTTAATGGACACGCGCCACTGAGCTGGCAAATTACCCAAGCGCAAGCGATTAACCGCCCGAATCATTTGTATTTGAATGTGACGGCGGATGGGGGGATTGAGGTGGGCGGTAAGGTAATGGCGTTTGCTCGAGGGGAGATGGCGGTGTGATTTTGGTAGGGGCATGATTTATCGTGGCTAGTCTGGTCAGTCTGCCCGTATTAAAGAAAAACTTGTTCGTCGCGTTGCTAAGTAATTTTTAGCGTGTGATTGATTTGCGGCCAACCTTTTACGAGAAAATACGTAAAAGGTTGGCCGCAGCTTTATTGATTTCACCAAACTTACGACATTTTTGAGCCGCCAACCGTCAAACCGCCGTCGATGCGCAAAGTCGGTTGCCCCACGCCAACGGGGACGGATTGCCCTTCTTTTCCGCACACGCCCACGCCGCTGTCCAAAGCCAAATCGTTGCCTATCATGGAAACGTGGTTGAGTACATTTGGGCCATCACCAATCAGCGTTGCCCCTTTGATGGGGTAGACCAATTGTCCATTTTCGATTTTCCACGTTTCAGAGGCAGAAAAGACGAACTTCCCGCTGGTGATGTCCACTTGTCCGCCGCCAAAATTAATGGCATAAATCCCATCTTTGACAGAAGCAATGATTTCTTCAGCAGGCATTTGGCCATTTTGCATATACGTATTGGTCATGCGTGGCATGGGTAAATGGGCGTAAGATTCGCGCCGTGCATTGCCTGTTTTGGCGGTATTCATGAGGCGAGCGTTCAGGCTGTCTTGCAAATAGCCTTGCAAAATACCGTCTTCAATCAAAGTGGTGCATTGCGTCGGCGTGCCTTCGTCATCGATGGTTAACGAGCCTCGGCGATTGGGCAAAGTTCCATCGTCCACAATGGTCACGCCTTTGGCCGCCACGCGTTGCCCCAACTTTCCTGCAAAAGCCGACGTCCCTTTGCGATTAAAATCGCCTTCTAGGCCGTGGCCGATGGCTTCATGCAACAAGACACCGGGCCAACCGCTGCCTAAGACCACGGTCATTTGGCCAGCGGGGGCGGCTTGTGCTTCTAAGTTCATCAAGGCTTGTTTGGTGGCGTGTTGAACGTAATCGGCAAGGCGTTCAGCTGTAAAATAGCTTAAATCAACACGCCCACCGCCACCGCTGCTGCCTTGTTCGCGCTTGCCGTTTTGTTCGGCAATGACGTTGAGCGACAAGCGCACCAAAGGGCGCACATCGGCCGTCCGCGTGCCATCAAGACGAGCAATGTAAACGACATCATATTCCATAGCCAAACTGGCCATGACTTGTATGATGCGCGGATCAGCGGCACGTGCCAATTTTTCTAGGCGTTCAAGTAAAATGATTTTGTCTGCGGTGTCCATGCTGTCGCATGGATCGGTGGCCAGATACAACGCTCGCGCGGGGCTTGGTGGTTGGAGTGGTAAAACCGCGCTGGCGCTTTGTTTGGCGATGCTACGCACGGCAGAAGCGGCGCGCAGCAAGGATTTTGGGTTGATTTCGTCAGAATAAGCCAAAGCCATTTTTTCGCCCGCAACCGAACGCACGCCTACGCCTTGGTCTATGCTAAAACTGCCCGATTTCACCATACCTTCTTCTAAACCCCACGCTTCGCTTTTGGTGTATTGGAAATACAAATCGGCATCGTCTATGCCCGCATGGCCTAAATCGGACAAGGTTTTTTGTATGACGGCTTCGGTAATGTCGTAAGGGCGTAAGAGTAAATCGGCGGCAATATCGTTGGCGGTTTGTGTCAAAATAGGCGCTTGCATAGTGAACTTTCTGTATTTTTGTGTACAACAGCGGTGAAATAAATGATGTTCGAAAAGGACAACTCAACCGCATTATATACGGAATGCGGCAAGCTGCGGCCAATTTTGCGGCGGGCGATGTCCGCTGAATTTTGCGTATCGGTACGTTTTTGTGAGGGCGAGCTGTTACAATATCGGCCATTTCTCTAGGCGCTTTTTTGCGGCCAACCTTTTTATGTGTTTTACTGAAAAGTTTTTGTTTAAATTGTTTTATTTAAGAAAGAAGAGTTTTATGCCCCCTAAAAAACCCGCTCAAACGCCTGATTCTTTTGAAAGTGCCTTGGCCGAGTTGGAAAGCCTCATCGCTCAAATGGAAAGTGGTCAATTGCCTTTGGAATCGGCCTTGGCCGCGTATCAAAAAGGCAGCCAATTATTGCAATTTTGCCAACAAAAATTGACCGATGTCGATGCGCAATTGCGTCTTTTAGATAAAGACAACTTGCAAGTTTTTGATATTGAATAAAAAAGGAACATTATGCACAGCACACACTCAACCGCTGTCCATTTTGACGATTGGATTGCGCATCATAAAAATCGGGTAGAACAGGTCTTAAGCACGCGTTTAGAACCCAAGTCAGGCACAGCGGCCAGTTTGGCTTGCGCCATGCAGTACAGCGTTATGGGCGACGGTAAACGGTTACGCCCTTTGTTGGTTTATGCGGCAGGCTTGTGCGTACAAGCGCCTTTGGCGGTGCTTGACGTGTTGGCCGCCAGCATAGAATTGGTGCATGTATATTCCTTGGTGCATGACGATTTGCCTTGTATGGACGATGATGACTTGCGGCGCGGTCGCCCAACTTGCCATAAAGCCTACGACGAACCCACCGCCTTGCTGGTGGGCGATGCTTTGCAAAGCTTGGCCTTTGAATGGTTGGCCGCACCGCTAGCCGATTGTGAGTCACAAGCACAACTGGACATGGTATTGACTTTGGCTCAAGCCATTGGAGAATCAGGCATGGCGGGCGGTCAAGCCATAGATTTGGCGAGCGTGGGGCGTGATTTAAGCCAAACCGAATTGACCGCGATGCATCACAAAAAAACAGGTGCATTGATTTTGGCCGCCATACAATTGGGCTTGTTGGCGGGGAAAGTTGCCTTAACGCCGCAACAAAAACAAGCCTTTCATGCGTTTGGTTTGTCTTTGGGTTTGTTATTTCAGGTCGTCGATGACATTTTAGACTGCGAAGCCGATACGGCCACCTTGGGCAAAACGGCGGGTAAAGATGCGGCCAACAACAAACCTACTTACGTGCAGTTGTTGGGTTTGGCTGGCGCAAAAGCCGAAGCCCAACGCTTAAAATTGGAAGTGATTCAGCGTTTGCACGATACCGCGCTGGGCGAACAAAAAACGGCCATTTTGCTTGGTTTGTCCAATTGGGTCACGCAAAGAGCTTATTAATTTTTTGGCAAAACTGAGTCTTTTTCTCAATGGCGTTCAATTTTTTTAAAATAAAATCTATTTTTAATTCAATTTGATAACGAAAAAATGGCTTTTTTATGGTTTGAAATTGTAAAAAGTCGCTTGACCATCAGGCGGTGCTTCTGTATTATTCGCCTTCTCGAAGTACGGAAGCGTGGCAGAGTGGTCTATTGCAACGGTTTTGAAAACCGTCGTAGGGTCAAACCTACCGTGAGTTCGAATCCCACCGCTTCCGCCATCAATAGAAAAAACAGCCTCACCTTTTTAGGTGAGGCTGTTTTTTTGCGGCCAAGGTTGGCCGCAAAGTATTTAGAACAAAAGTATCGCGACAAAATTAATACAAATTTTGGTTAATGGCATCGGCCACCGCAAATTGCAGCTTGTTCATGAATTGCAATTGGCGCACCAACACGCTGGCGCGCTCGGCATCAAAAGCCGTGTCCAACACTTCGGTGAGCGGTTGTTGATAGCTGGCACTTTCTATTTGTAAACGCTGCGCGATTTTTTCGAGTTCGGAGAGGTTGTTTGCTGCTTCGGCAATTTCTTCGCGCCACGTCATTTGCGCCATTAAAAAATCCATGGGCATGGCGGTATTGCTTTCTTCTTCCGTGTCTATGCCTTGCAAACTTAACAAATAGCGCGCGCGTGCCAGCGGGTGCTTGAGCGTTTGGTAAGCGCTGTTGAGTTCGGTGGACTTCATTAACGACAAGGCTTGTTCTGCCGCGCTGCTGTGGGCAAATTTGTCGGGGTGGAGTACGCTAGAGTGGACGCGGTAAACCGCATCGAGGTCGGTCAAATCGATTTGAAATTGTTTTTTGAGGCCAAAAAGTTGGAAATAATCAGGCATAATCAGCGGCTTTCTGTTGGTTGAATTAAACGGTCAAAATAGGCGGTTAAAAAAGAGGATAAGCATGGAACTGCCGTACTTAAGCGCGTATTCTAACGCCATTCAAATGCAGGTAATGGCTGCCATTCAAAGCCAAACGCTGGGGGCTTTGTTGCAGCAGAAATACCCAACAAGTCATCATTATAACAATGATGGCTTGTTGTATGGCTTGGTGATTGAGCTTAAAAATCGATACTTAAAGCAAGCACCAGCCATTAAAAAAGTCAGTTTTGACAGCAAAATGGTTGCAATCGAACGCGCTTTGGGGCAACACATTTACAAGCCCAAGCGGCAGGGCGTGCATTGGAAAACCCAGCATGAAATTAAAATTGCCAGTTTATTTAAGCACGTGCCTTTGGATTTTTTGATGATGATCGTCGCTCATGAATTGGCGCATTTAAAAGAACAAGACCACAACAAGGCTTTTTATCAACTGTGTTGCCACATTCAACCCGATTACAGACAACGAGAATTGGATTTACGGTTGTATTTGACGTATTTGGCTCATTTTGACGAACCGCTTTGGTGAATGGCTTGTGTTAAAATACCGCCCTTAAACGAACTTTAATTTGTCTTTTGTGAGAACCTCAATGACTGTCGCGCCCCTTTCCCCAATGATACAACAATACGTTGGCATAAAAGCCGATCATGCTGACAAGTTGCTTTTTTATCGCATGGGCGATTTTTATGAATTGTTTTTTGAGGATGCAGAAAAAGCAGCCACTTTGTTGGGTTTAACGCTCACGTCACGCGGCACGGCGTATGGCCAGCCCATTAAAATGGCGGGCGTGCCTTTTCATGCGGCAGAAGGGTATTTGGCCAAGTTGATTCAGCTGGGTGTTTCTGTGGCCATTTGCGAGCAAGTGGGCGAGGTGGGCGCAAGCAAAGGCCCTGTTGAGCGCAAAGTGGTGCGCGTGTTAACCCCAGGGACGTTGACCGACACGGCTTTAATGAATGCGCGAGTTGAAAACTGGGTTTTGGCCGCCACGGTGCAGAAAGGCCGTTTGGGCTTGGCTTGGCTGTCTTTGGCCAGCGGCCAGTTTCAGGTCTTAGAAATTGAAGCCAGCCTTTGGGGGGCGCAATTGGCTAGGCTTGCGCCTGCTGAAATTGTGTTGCCCGATGACGATAAACTGTTTGCTTTATTAGGGGCTGCGGCCAACGATTTTCCAGTTAAAAAGTTGGCCGCATGGTATTTTGACCCAGAAACAGCGGCAACCACGTTGACGCGGCATTTTAAGACGCACGATTTGTTGGGTTTTGGTTTAGAAAATTTACCCGTTGCGGTGGCGGCGGCGGGCGCGTTGTTGAGTTACGTCAAAAGCACGCAAGGTGGGGCGCAAGGCGACGAATTGGCGCACATTACGGCGATTTCGGTGCAACAATTGTCCGATTTTATACAAATGGATGCGGCCACGCGCCGCCATTTGGAACTGACTTCAACCTTACGCGGCGAGGCGGCACCCACGTTGGCCTCGCAATTGGACGTCTGCGCCACGGTTATGGGCAGCCGTTTGTTGCGGTATTGGTTGCATCACCCTTTGCGCGAACAAAAAAATGTGACGAGACGACACGAAGCGGTGGCCGATTTATTGCCGCTGTATCGGCAATTGAAGCCACATTTGGCAGCCTTGCCCGACATAGAGCGCATCGCTGCGCGGATGGCTTTGCTGTCGGCCAGACCCAGAGATTTGGCCAGTTTGCGCGAGGCATTTGCACCTTTGGCCGACATAAAACAGCAGCTTGCGGCCTTGTCCGCGCCTTTGTTGCAAACCTTGCTGGGCGAAATGCCAGAACCCAATCAAGGTGAATTGTTTGATTTGGGGCAATTGCTGCACGCCGCCATTTTGCCCGAGCCATCGCCCATGGTGCGCGATGGCGGTGTTATTCAAGTGGGTTACGATGCGCAGCTGGATGAATGGCGCAGTTTGCAGTCGGACAGCAGCGCTTTTTTGTTGGCTTTAGAATTAAAAGAGCGGACACGCAGCGGCATCGCCACGTTAAAAGTCGAATACAATCGCGTGCATGGATTTTATATCGAAGTGAGCAGCGCCCAAAGCGTCAACGTGCCTGACGATTACCAACGTCGCCAAACCTTAAAAAATGCCGAACGTTACGTCACGCCAGAACTGAAAGCCTTTGAAGAAAAAGCGTTGTCTGCCAATGAACAAGCGCTGGCGCGTGAAAAAAAACTGTACGAAGCCTTATTGGTAAAATTACAGCCATTTGTCAGCACCTTAACGCGCTTAAGCCGCGCGGTGGCGAGTATAGACGTGTTGGCAGCCTATGCCGAACAAGCCGACACTTATCGATATGTGCGCCCCACATTTGAAAAAAGCGTGCGCTTAAGCATCGTTGGCGGAAGACATCCCGTGGTCGAACAGAGCATCAATCCTTTTATTGCCAACGACACCGACTTGTCGGCGCACCAAAAAATGTTGTTGATTACCGGCCCCAACATGGGCGGCAAATCAACGTATATGCGCCAAACGGCGTTGATTACGTTAATGGCGTATGTTGGGTGTTTTGTGCCTGCCGAATCGGCGAGTTTGGGCGAAATCGACCAAATTTTTACGCGGATAGGGGCGCACGATGATTTGGCGGGCGGGCGCTCGACTTTTATGGTCGAAATGAGCGAAACCGCTTATATTTTGAACAAAGCCACGGCGCAAAGTTTGGTGTTAATGGACGAGGTTGGCCGTGGTACCTCCACGTTTGATGGTTTGGCTTTGGCGTGGGCGGTGGCCGAAGCGCTCATCGTCAAAAATCAAGCCTACACCTTATTTGCGACGCATTATTTTGAACTCACGCGCTTGGCGACGGATTTTGCGCAAGTGGCCAACGTGCATTTAGAAGCGGTGGCGCACCAAGATAAAATGGTCTTTTTGCATCACGTCAAACCTGGCGCGGCCAGCCAAAGTTATGGCATTGCGGTGGCGGCTTTGGCAGGCGTGCCTGCGCCAGTGATTACGCAAGCCAAAAAGATTTTAGAACGGTTAGAGCATCAACCCCAACAAACGGAAGATTTGTTTCACTCCCCAACCGCCACTTTGCACAAAAGTGACGAGCCAACAGAAAAAACAACAGCCTTACCAGCGGTGCTGGTAGCCTTGAATCATTTGAATTTAGAAGAGATTAGCCCCAAAATGGCTTTGGATTTTTTGTATGAATGGCAGAAAAAAGTCAAACTTAACTAAAAAGTTTTTTTTATGTCCTATAATGCGGACTGATTCAAAATAACAGAGTATTTTTATGACTGATTTTTGTTGATTATTGTTAGATTGAAAGTCGTTTTAGCGACTCATTTAACGCGATTTAATGATTTAATTTTTTTGTTACGGTGAAAACGATGTCCCTTCCTTCAACACCCCCTTTTTTAACTCCGCTGACCTTGGACAGCGCCCAATCTTCCAATCCTTTGACTAGTTTATTGAGTATGAAAGCTGATTTGCTGGATGCCAACGAATTGGCCGAATATGCTCGTCAAGAGCTCAATCAGTTTGGCGAACAAATCAAAGCCTGTTTGGCGCAGCATGGTGTGGTTGAGCGCCGCAGCTTGAGTATTTCGGCCTTACCCGATGGCCAACTGATTTTACTCAACAAAGAGCGCCATTTAGACAATGTAGAGGCCATGTTTGCCGATAATTTGGATTGCCAAACTCAATATGCGACGGTTGAAATTTTGTTCAGTTTGTTGCAGCAAGCCGTCGAACCAGAACAAAATATCGAAGATTGCCCGTTTTGTATTTCTTTGACGCAAGGCGGACCGATTGCCTATTTTGAAAAAAGAAAATTACCCCGTTAAACAGGTTTAAAGACAACGCTAATTTGCGGCCAACCTTGGCCACGAATTGGCGTTTTTCGTGGGTTTTATTTATGGATGAAAATCAAGGAAAATACAACATGGCTGGATTTGCCGAGCAACTCGAAAAAGCGTGTTATCACAGTCAGTATTTGGCGCAAAGGTTGGCCGCAAGACCTGCTTTGCTCGAAGCGTTAAGCACACGCGGTGCGGATGTTTTTACTTGGGCCGAGATGCAGGCCTTTGCCAATTGGCCAGCTTTGTATGACGCGGTTGACGATTTTATGGCGCAGTTGCGGTTGTGTCGGCAAGCAGTTTTGGCGCGCTTGATTTTTCGTGACCTCAACGGCTACGCCGATTTGGCCGAAGTGATGCGAACCATCAGCCTTTTTGCACGGTTTGTGGTCGAACAGGCGCGTCTGGCGGGCGAACACGCTTTGAGTTCGTTTGGCCAGCCTAAAACGGCAACGGGTGACCTTCAGCGCTTGCTGGTGGTTGGCATGGGCAAATTGGGCGGCGACGAGTTGAACGTGTCTTCCGACATTGATTTGATTTTTATTTACCCCGAATCGGGCGAAACCGATGGGCGACGGTCGTTAAGTCATCAAGAATATTTCACGCGTTTGGGTAAATTCATCATTAAAACCTTGAACGAAGTGACTGTTGATGGTTTTGTGTTTCGGGTCGATATGCGCTTGCGCCCGTTTGGTGATGCCGGCCCGTTGGTGATGAGTTTCAATGCCTTAGAAAATTATTTGCTGACACAAGGGCGCGAATGGGAGCGTTACGCATGGATTAAAGCCCGTGTATTGTGGGGCGAAAATGAAGCCGACGATGCCGCCACGCTGGCTTTGGCCAACTTGGTGCGGCCTTTTGTGTATCGCCGTTATTTGGATTACAGCAGCATCGACGCCATGCGCGGTTTGCACGCCCAAATTCGGCAAGAAATTCGCAAAAAAGACGCGGCCAATAACATTAAGTTGGGCTCGGGCGGCATACGAGAAGTCGAATTCATCGCCCAAGTGTTTCAGTTAACGCGCGGCGGACGTGAGCGCGTATTGCAAGAAAAATCCACCATCAAGACGCTGAATTTGCTGGCCGAAAAAGGCTTAATGCCAGCCCAAGATGTGGCGCGGTTACAAACGGCGTATGCTTTTTTGCGGAATTTGGAGCATCGCTTGCAATACGTGGACGATCAACAAACCCAGCGTTTGCCTGACAATGCCGAAGCCTTGCAACGCTTGGCTTTGAGCATGAATTACGCCGATGCCCCCACTTTTTTGGCCGCGTTGCAAGCGCATAGAGAATTTGTCGCCAGCCAATTTGAACACGTTTTTGGCGAGCCTTTGGCCGACAAACCCAGCACCGCTGTCCAAAATCCCTTTGCCTCGCAAGCCCTTGCGCCGCAATCAGCAGGGGTTTTGCTCAGCGATGCGGTGGTGGCTTGGTGGCAAAGTGTGCAAGCTGATTTGAGTTTTCAGACTGAAGAGGCAACTTTTTTAGAGGGTTTGGGCTTTACGCAAGCGCAAGACTCCGCGCGTTATTTGCAACATTTTTTTAATGGGCAAAAATATCGCCAATTGCCTGAAGCCACCCAGCAAAAAATTCATTTATTGATGCCTGAAATATTGAAAGCGGCAGCCTTAAGAAGCGAGCCAGAGGCCATTTTGGTGCGCTTTTTGTCTTTGATAGAAACCATCAGCCGCCGTTCGGCGTATTTGACGCTGTTGGCCACGTCTGCCCGAATTTTAGAGCAAGTGGCCAATGTGTTTGCGGCCAGCGATTGGCTGTCCACGTATTTGATTCAACACCCCATTTTATTAGATGATTTGTTAGACCCTCATTTTTTGGAGCGCCGCACCGATTGGGTGGCTTTGGCCGCACAAATGCAGCAACAACTCAGCGACCGCGCAGGCGACGTAGAAGCTCAAATGGACGTGTTGCGCCAATATCAACACGCGCAAACCTTTTTGTTGGCCAGACAAGAATTGGCGGGCATTTTGACTTTAGAGGCGGTTTCGGATGAGCTGTCGGCCTTGGCGATGATGTTGGTGCAAGCCGCGTTGCATTGGGCTTGGCTCAGTTTGCCGCAACGGCCGCAAGATACTCCTGATTTTGCGGTCATTGCTTACGGAAAATTGGGCGGCTTGGAATTGGGCTATCGATCGGATTTGGACGTGATTTTTTTGTGTGATGATGTCGCGCCAGAAACCTTTGAGCTGTATTGTAAATTGGCGCGGCGGGCTTCGACTTGGTTGTCGGCGACCACGCCAGCAGGGCGTTTGTACGAGCTGGATTTGCGCTTGCGCCCCAACGGCGACAGTGGTTTGTTGGTGAGCCGCATCGCCGCATTTGCCGACTATCAAGAAAATCACGCGTGGTTGTGGGAACATCAAGCCCTCACGCGGGCGCGTTTTGTGGCGGGCGATGCTCGAATCGGTCAACAATTTGAAGCCATCCGCTTGGCGATTTTGCAAAAACATCGCGACACCACGCCTGTTTATCAAGCCATCGTTGAGATGCGCCAAAAAATGCGCTTAAGCCACCCCGCCCGTGAAGACGAGGTCAAGCACGCTTATGGCGGCATTGTGGACGTGGAATTTATGGTGCAAACTTTGGTGTTGCTGCACAGTCGCGACTTTGCCAATTTGTTAGAAAACAAAGGCAATATCGCCTTGTTGAGCCGCGCCGCCCAACACGGCTTAATCCCTGCCGAATTGGCCGAGCCCGTGGGCGCGGCTTACCGATATTTTCGCAGCTGGCAACACAAAAAAGACCTCAATCCCAGCTTGTACGTACACATCACCGACGACTGCCGTTTGCATTATGCCGCCGTCCAACAACTTTGGGCGTGGTTGTTTACCAAAACGGCTTAGCCTTTGTTGATGCCATCAAAATGCTTGCGGCCAACCTTTTAACCCTGATTTGGTGGGGTAAAAGGTTGGCCGCAAGCTAGTTAAGCGCAAATGCTTGGTTGCCGCTTAACTCTGCGGGCTTTGCGCCCCTCACTGCCAAGGGGAGGCTGGGGGGGGCGGTTTTGCCTTTAAAGCATTGAAAATTTGCTCAAAAATTCAGGTTATCGCGTCGTCCACGTTAGTCGGACTCGCCCGACAGGCGAACCGTTTTTTGTCTCGCCAAAAAAGCGGTGAAAAAAGCGACCCCCTTGCGAGCGTGACCCAAGCTAAACGCGCCTTTTCAAGGCGGCGGCCAAACTCGCCAAGTGACCTTGGCTCAAACAATGTCCGCCTTTACCCTTGAAAAGCCACGCCCGCTTGGCACTCGCAAAAGGGGATTTGGGTCTACAGATTTCAACGGTAAAACCCTGCGGCCAACCTTTTTCCTCAATTTTCAATACGAAAACAGGGCAAAAGATTGGCCGCAAGGATTTTTAATCAAATAGGTTTTTTGTTGCCATGATTATTGGCAGGTGTTTGGTTGAGTCAGTGCGAAAAAATAGCGCTGAACGTGCCTTTAAAGGGTGTTCTAAAAACAGGCGCGGAATTTTTGCACGCCCATGCAAGGGCTCGCCTTTTTGCCCTGTTTTTTTGGCGACGCAAAAAAATAGGTCGCCAGTCGGGCGAGACCGACGGACGCTCAAACAATCAATCAACCCAAAGCAAACACACAAAGTAAAAAAGCATTGCTGCCAACCTTTTCCCTTGAAAATCAAGAAAAAATTGGTCAGAAAGCATTTTGATATATTTTTATCTTTGAATTGGATTTATATATTTCCATCACGTCTTTTTATAGCTTCTTTGTCTTTTTCAGGAAAGCTACCAAACAAACGCTCAATTTCTTTTGGGGCGGTAATCATTTGATTGGCGATGACATTGAGAAGCTCAAATAATTTGAGTACCTTTTCAGGTTCTTCTTCTAGATTGATTTCACCAGGATGAACTGCGTTGTTTCCTATGATTCTTAATGAGTCCAAAGCTTGCTGAATAGTAGGGTTAAGTCCTTTTGCGACCATGCTTTTTATGTCGTCGTTGATATTTTTTCCTTTCTCACCGAGTTGTTTGCATAGTTTTTGAAGGGCTAACCGCAATAAGGCCGCAGAGGCTCTTGCTGAATAAGGAAAGACAGTTGCGGCTTCGTTATAATCTTTAATTATGTCTTCATTAAGATCTGGATTTGGAGGGGCAACGACTATTTTTTGTGGGTAAATGATTTTTTCATCTAGCCAAAAAATGTACTTATTACAGTGATCACACTTGCTTACCTCACAGACAGCGTAAATAGCTGCAATACTTGCCGTATGCCAATGTTGTTGGGCAAATACTTGACAATGAGGGCAGTGGAATTTGGTGTCATGAAAAACTGGTGGAAAATGTTTAGATTGATTCATTGTTACTCCTTTAATTTTAAGATTAAACCCTTGCGGCCAACCTTTTCCCCAAAAAATCAAGGGAAAAAGGTTGGCCGCAAGGCTATCAAATCAATCTTCTCCAGACACCGTCATGTGGCTAATCAACACCGAACCCGTCGTCCATGCGCCGCGCGTGAGGGCTTCGTTGCCGATGGCGCTGATGTTTTGGTACATGGCGAGCAAATTGCCTGCGATGGTGACTTCATCAACGGGGTAGGCGATGACCCCGTTTTCGACCCAAAAGCCTGCCGCACCGCGCGAATAATCGCCTGTGATGCCGTTAACGCCTTGGCCGATGAGTTCGGTGACGATGAGGCCCGTCCCCATGTCTCGGATTAATTCTGCGGTGCTGGGTCCTGTGCCGAGTACGTGCATATTGTGGATGCCGCCTGCGTGACCTGTGCTGGATAAACCCAGTTTTTTGGCTGAATACGTGCCTAAAAAATAGCCCTCAATTATCCCGTTTTGCACAAAAGCCCGTTGGCGCGTGGCCACGCCTTCGTTATCAAAAGCGCCCGAGGCATTGCCTTTTAATACAAAGGGATTTTCGGTGATGTTGACCAACGGCGAAAAAATGGCTTTGCCCAAACTGTCGAGCAAAAAAGACGAACCTCGATATAAACTGCTGCCCGATACCGCGCCCACCGCGTGGCCAAAAAGGCTGGCCGCAACGGTGGCATCAAACAACACGGGATATTTGCCTGTTTTGACTTGTCGCGAACCCAAACGGCGCAAGGCGCGTTCGCCAGCGGTGCGGCCAACGTTGGCCGCAGAGTCTAAATCTTGCGCAGATCGGGCGCTGCTGTACCAATAATCGCGCTGCATTTCTTCGCCCAAGCTGGCAATGACGCTGGCCGACAGACTGTGGCGCGAACTTTGCCAGCCGCGACAAAACCCGTGGCTGTTGGCGTACACAAATTGGCCTATGCTGGTGGACAATGAACCGCCTTCGGTGTTGGTGAGTTTATCGCTCACGCTCAAGGCGGCGGCTTCGGCTTCGGCCGCCAAAGCAATGCTGTCTGCCACTGAAATATCCCAAGGATGACACAAACTTAACTCGGGGAAATGTTGCGCCATTTGTGCCGCCTCGGCCAATCCCGCGTGAGGGTCGGCTGCGGTGTAACGCGCAATGTTCAAAGCCGCTTCTACGCTGCTTTGCAAGCCTTTCGGTGACAAATCAGCGGTGCTGGCATGGCCTTTTTTCTGCCCCACGTACACCGTCAAAGTCAATCCTTTGTCTTGATTGTATTCTATGCTTTCGACTTCGCCACGACGCACAGAAATGTCATGACCGATGCCTTCAGAAATGTCGCATTCGGCGCTGCTTGCGCCTTGTTGTTTGGCCAACTCCATCGTGGCTTGGGCAAGTTCGGCCAATTGCGCTGGCGTGTAAGTAAAATCGGTGAGGTTCATAAAGCTTCCTTAAGATAAGTCAGTGGGTAATGATTTCGCCCGATTATAACTTGCGGCCAACCTTTTGATGGGAAATTTCCCAAAAAAAGGTTGGCCGCAAAGAGTTAACACCTTGTTATTTCGTTGGAGCAGGCGTTGCGTTAGGGTTAACGATGGTGGCTTGTTCTGTCAAGCGTTTGAGTTCGGCCATGGCCGCTTCGGTTTTGAGTTCTTGCGTTAACATGGGTTTGGTTTGCTCAAATGGCAAAGCTTTTGGGTCGGTGATGGCATCGACTTTAAAAATTTGCCAGCCACTCGCGCCTTGCACTCGGCCAGGCATCACTTTGCCCACAGGCGTGGCCAATAAAGCTTGAGCAATTTCGGGGCTCATTTGAGAGGTGTTTTGTACGCCCACCACGCCTTTTTTCTTTTTGGTTTCTGGATCGATGGATTTTGCCACCAAATCATTCCACTTTTTGCCTTTGGCTAAACTGGCTTGTATGGCATCGGCTTCTTTTTCTGTTTTGACAATAATCACGCTTAAGGCGATGTTTTTGGTTTTGCTTAAATCCGCCGATTTTTTGTCGTAAAGTGCCAACAAAGCCGTGTCAGAAACATCGGCCTTGGCAATCACCGCATCCATGTAAGCTTGTGGTGTGATTTTTTGTTTGGCGGCGGCTTGGGTAATTAATTCTTCGCGTATCATGCCTACGGCCACATCTTGACGCAGCGCAGGGCTGTCTTGATAACGGCCTTTGCTGTCGGTGATGATTTGCGTGACTTTGGTGTTTAAATCACTGTCGTCTAGGGCTTTACCATTGATGGTCACAAAGGGTGCGGCCAACGCATTGGCACTGAAAGTTGCTGCTAAAACAAGCGCTAATAGATTTTTTTTCATGAGAGTAAACTTTTAAAAGAAGAATAAAAAAGGGTCAATAAAACAACAGACAACAAAAACAAGGACATCAAGTTGGGACGCTGGTTTTAATTGCAAGCGCGTGTATGTGGGTTTTCATTAAATCGCCCACCGCGTCGTAGACCAGCCGATGTCTAGCGGGCAAGTTTAACCCAATAAAACGATCTGAACAAATGCTGACGCTAAAATGTCCGCCTTCTTTTGCGCCTGCATGGCCTTTGTGCAAATGACTGTCATCTTGAATGACCAGTTGAATGGGGTTGAGTGTTTGTAAGGCTGACTCGATAAGGGTGGTCGTTGCGGTCATTTGAGTGCTTCTTTCTCGGTAATCGGTTCGTTGTCGGTTTTGTTGAGGGTGGCGGTCAAGGCCGAAGGTTCTTTCTTAAAAATGTACACCATTTGCAAGACGATAAACAGCATGGTCAAGCCCATGCCACCAAATATTTTTAATTTAAACCAAGTGGTTTCGTCTACCGCATAAGCAATGTACCAATTTAACGCGCCCATGACGATAAAAAAGACGACCCAAGCTGTGTTGATGGTTTTCCACAAGGCGGTGCTTAAGGTTAATTGTTCGCCCAACATGGCTTTAATGCCCATTTTTCCCATGAGTTGCCCCGACAACAACCCCAAGGCCATGGCCCAATACAGCAGCGTGGGTTTTAAAAAGATAAAATGCGCATCATGCAACAGCAAGGTGGCACTGCCCATCACCAAAATCATGCCCACGCTGAAGGCTTGCATTTTTTCTATGGTTTTGTCTTTGTAATAACGATAAGCCAAATAAATGGCGCTTAAAAATGCAAAGAACATGGCCACGCCTGTGGCCAAATAGATGGCCTGTTTGGGGTCGGCAAGCAGGCTACGAATGGGGCTGTTTGGTGCAATGTTTGTGGGTAAAAAGGCTTCTAAACCAACCAAATGGCCATTTTTTGCCAGTAAAAAAACGGCAAAGAAAAACAATAAAGAAAATGTATCGGTGAGTGCTTTCATAGTCGCGGATTCATAAAGAAAAAAAGCGATTTTACAATAGATTTCTCTTCTTCTAGTGATAAAAAATGGCTTTTTTCTCGGCGAACCTGTTTTAATAAAATCGGGTATAATGTCGAAGGCTTTGATTATCTTTAAAATATACTTATTAAAAGAAAGGTTTATATGGCACAGTTGATTATTTTACCTCATGCAGATTTATGCCCCGATGGCTTGGTGATTGAAAACGTCGAAAAAGGCACGACCATTTGCGATGCTTTGTTGGCGAATGACATTGAAATTGAACACGCTTGTGAAAAATCGTGCGCTTGTACCACGTGCCACATTATTGTGCGCGAGGGCAGCGAATCGCTCCAAGCGGCCGACGAGCTGGAAGAAGATATGTTGGATAAAGCGTGGGGTTTAGAACCCGATTCGCGCTTGTCTTGCCAAGCCGAAGTCGCCGATACGGATTTGGTGATAGAAATTCCCCGTTACACCATTAACCTTGCGCGTGAATTTCACTGATTTGACCAACCACCCTAAACAAACAGAAGGAGTTGACCATGAAATGGACAGATATTTACGACATTGCCGCAGATTTGGCTGAGACCTTACCCGAAACAGACCCTAAAACAATACGTTTTACCGATTTGCACAACTGGATTATCGCCTTGCCAAATTTTGACGATTTACCCGATCGAGGCGGCGAAAAAGTATTAGAAGCCATACAACAGGCTTGGATAGAAGAATGCGAATAAGCCAATTTTAAGCTGTAACTCACATTGTCCGTAATTTTGCCGTAACTTGACCTTGTTTAACCTATTTTGGAGCTGACTATGACAAAAACCGTTGCACCCAACCCAACCCTTTCTTATCGTGATGCAGGCGTGGATATGGAAGCGGGTGATGCTTTAGTGGACAGAATCAAGCCGTTTGCCAAACGCACCATGCGCCCAGAAGTGTTAAGCGGCATCGGTGGTTTTGGCGGTTTGGTGGCCATTAACCAAAAGTACAAAGAACCCGTGTTGGTGTCAGGCACCGATGGCGTGGGCACAAAATTGAAGCTGGCGTTTGATTGGAATATCCACTCAACGGTGGGCATTGATTTGGTGGCCATGAGCGTGAATGATATTTTGGTTCAGGGTGCAGAGCCTTTGTTTTTTCTAGATTATTTTGCGTGCGGACAACTGAACGTAGACCAAGCGACTGATGTTATTAAAGGCATCGCCTTGGGTTGTGAAACGGCGGGTTGCGCGTTGATTGGCGGCGAAACGGCTGAAATGCCGGGTATGTATCCTGTGGGCGAATACGATTTGGCTGGATTTGCCGTGGGCGTGGTCGAACGCAGTCAAATTATTACTGGCGCGGACATTGCTGCTGGCGATGTCATTTTGGGACTTAAATCCAATGGGGTACATTCCAACGGCTATTCTTTGGTGCGCAAAATTATTGACTTGGTTAACCCTGATTTGGATGAGCCTTTTGACACTGAAAATGGCGTGGCGCGCAGTTTGCGTGAGGCTCTGATTGCGCCAACGCGCATTTACGTTAAACCGTTGTTGAAACTGATGCAAAGCTTGACAATTAAAGGTATGGCGCACATTACGGGCGGCGGCATTACCGAAAACGTGCCACGCGTGTTACCAAGCAACGTCGTGGCCGAAATTGTCGCGACAAGTTGGCCGCAAACGCCTTTGTTTCATTGGTTAAAACAATCGGCCAATATGTTAGACAGCGAGTTTTATAAAACCTTTAACTGCGGTATCGGTATGGTGGTGATTGTGTCGGAAGCTGATGCAGCGGCGGCCATCCAACAGTTAAGCGCGGAGGGCGAAACCGTTTACACTTTGGGGCGCATCCGTTCCAGACTGGGTGAAGAACACCAAACGCAAGTGGTTTGATTTATCCCGTAAACCAAAATCGTTGCTAAAACCATTGCGGCCAACCTTTTTCCTCTAAAAATTAGGGAAAAAGGTTGGCCGCAAAGATTCTTACCTAAAAAATACAGAAAAAAGCACCGCACAATAAAAATTGTGCGGTGCTTTGAATTGGTGCCTAGAGCCGGAATCGAACCGGCACGGGCGTTTCGGCCCGACGGATTTTAAGTCCGTTGTGTCTACCTATTTCACCATCCAGGCAACTTATTTTCGAGTGAACTTAAATAAGAAGGCGAATTATAAAGAGCTTGATTGGATAGTGCAAGCCCTTTTTTTACTATCCTGTTAAAATAAAGGCTAAGTGACTATTTTTAGAGGAAAAGCATCATGCAAGATTTTTTTGAAAAGAAACCCCATGCCCCTTGGGCAGAAAAATGGCGGCCAACCGAGCTCAAAGACGTGGTGGGACAGCGCCATTTGATAGGAGAGGGCAAACCTTTGACGGTCGCCATACAAAGTAAAACTTTGCATTCTATGATTTTCTGGGGCCCGCCCGGTGTCGGAAAAACCACGCTGGCGCACATTTTGGCTCAAACGGTTTCGGCGGCTTTCATTCCTTTATCGGCCATTTTGTCGGGCGTGAAAGAAATCCGAGAGGCGGTGCAACAAGCGCATGCTACGTTGCAGCGCACGGGTGCGGCGACAGTGATTTTTGTGGATGAAGTGCATCGGTTTAACAAAAGTCAGCAAGATGTTTTTTTGCCTTTTGTGGAGTCGGGTTTGTTTGTGTTTATCGGCGCAACGACTGAAAACCCTTCGTTTGAAGTCAATGGCGCGTTGTTGAGCCGTGCGCAGGTTTATGTTTTAGAGCCTTTGCAAAAAGATGATTTGCGTTTATTGGTGACTCGTTTGCGTTTGGGAGGCGCATTTAAAACAGCGCAGCACGAATTGGATTTTACGCCAGCAGCCTTGGATTTGTTATTGGGCGCCGCCGATGGCGACGCGCGTCGCTTGCTGAATTTATTAGAAAAAACCACGGTATCGGCGCAATTGAGTGGGTTGACTGTGGTGGAGGCTGACTTTGTTGCGTCGAGTTTGGCCACACAAACTCGACGGTTTGATAAGGGGGGCGAACAATTTTACGATCAAATTTCGGCCTTGCACAAATCGGTGCGCGGGTCAGATGCCGACGCTGCTTTGTATTGGTTGTGTCGTATGCTGGATGGCGGCGCTGAACCCAAATATCTGGCTAGGCGCATCGTGCGCATGGCTTGGGAAGACGTGGGTTTGGCCGATCCGCGCGCGTTGACTATTGCCAATGAAGCGGCTGCCACCATGGAACGCTTGGGTTCGCCCGAAGGAGAATTGGCTTTGGCGCAAGCCGTGATTTATTTGTCACTAGCGCCTAAAAGTAACGCGGGTTATTTGGCCTACAAAGCCGCCAAATTAGCTGTTGAAACGAGTGGCTCTTTAGACGTGCCGCTGCATTTGCGCAATGCACCCACCCAATTGATGAGTGATTTGGGTTATGGCGCCACCTATCGTTATGCGCATGACGAGCCGCACGCTTACGCGGCAGGGCAATCATATTGGCCAGAGCCGTTGAGCGAAAAAAACGTGCGGCCAACCTTTTATCGGCCAAATCCCCGAGGTTTAGAAATTAAATTGGCTGAAAAAATGGCATTTTTACAGCAGCTGGAAAACGAGCCATAAAATGCTGGGTTGTTCGTTGGTTTTATTGAGTATTAAAAAGGCAGTTTATGTTTTTGTGGCCAATATTGTGTCTTTTTTGCGATTTTTTTTGTGCTTTTTTAAATTCCAGCTAAACTCACAATAAGCATCAAGTAGGATTTTTAAATTTGCTTAATGTCATTTTTTATTTTAAGGGGAATCATCATGCGTGCCTATTTTGCGGAATTTTTTGGTACTTTTTGGTTGGTATTGGGCGGTTGTGGTAGCGCAGTTTTAGCCGCTGGCGTGGCGGATGTGGGCATTGGTTATGCGGGTGTTTCGTTAGCGTTTGGTTTGACGGTTATGACCATGGCGTTTGCCATTGGCCATATTTCGGGCTGTCATTTGAATCCTGCGGTTTCTATTGGTTTGTGGGCGGCCAAACGCTTTCCGACCAAATCGTTGGTGCCTTACATTACCTCGCAAGTGTTGGGTGGGATTGCAGGCGCGGCCGTGCTGGCTGTTATTGCGACAGGCAACACCAACGGCTTTGATTTGGCCGCTTCTGGTTTCGCTTCCAACGGGTTTGGCGCACACTCGCCTCAAGGCTACAGCATGTCGGCGGCTTTTGTATGCGAAACTGTGATGACTATGATGTTTTTATTGATTATTTTAGGCTCAACTGACAAACGTGCGCCAGCAGGATTTGCGCCCATTGCGATAGGTTTGGGGTTGACGCTGATTCATTTGATTAGCATACCCGTCACCAATACATCGGTTAATCCTGCGCGCAGTTTGGGGGTGGCCGTGTTTCAAGGCGGCTGGGCTTTAGACCAAGTGTGGCTGTTTTGGGTAGCGCCGATTTTAGGTGCCATTTTGGGTGCAGTGGTTTACGGCATCATAGGTTGTGAAAAGGGTTGTGACAAATCTCCCTCGAAATCGACTAAGTAAAATCCAAACGCGGATTTAATCTGTGTTATATTTAAAAGCACGCAGGGTTTTGTTGATGACAAAATCGGCGTGCTTTTATTTTATTTATAAAGAAACGATACAGAAACGAACGGATTTTATGATGCATTTTTCTTTGGCGCAGTTAAGGCGGCGTTACAATCGCATTGCGCCCTATTTACCGCAAGCAGCAGCCATCGATAGCCACGTGACTGACAATATGCTGCAACGCTTGCCCTTTATTATTCATCAGCCTTTACAAATTGTTGATGTGGGCGCAGGCCTAGGAATGGGGGCAAAAAGGTTGGCCGCACTGTATCCTTATGCGCATATCGTGGCGTTGGATATTGCTGAAGAGCTACTCAAAACAGGCCAAAAAAAAGCCCAACAAGAAAAAGGTTTATGGCAAAAAATCAAAACATTTGGGCAATCATCCCCCATGTCTTATGTCGCGGGCGACATGGCAAATTTACCGCTTGCCAGCGCCAGCGTCGATATGATTTGGAGTAATTTGGCTTTGCCTTGGCAGTCGACCCCTGACGCTTTTTTTGCCGAATGTCGCCGTGTCTTAAAGCCCAATGGCTTGCTGATGTTTTCGACTTTGGGCGTGGACAGCATGACGGGCATTCAGCAGGCGTTTCAAAGTATCGATGCGCATCCGTCTAGCCATGAATTCATTGATATGCACGATTTGGGCGATGCTTTGTTGCAATATGGTTTTTATAATCCTGTGATTGATGTGGAACGCTTGACGCTGACTTATCCCGACGTGCCTCGTTTGGTGCAAGATTTTAGGCAAAATGCGGCGACCAATTTACATCCCAAACGCCGCCGAGGCTTGTTAACCCCGCGGTTATGGCAAAAAGTGCTGGCCGCATTTGAGTCCCTGCGTGGGCAAGATGGGTTGATTCCGATAGGCGTGGAAGTGGTTTATGGACACGCTTGGCGTGGCGAAGAAAAAAGCGGCAAGCCCAGTTCTAGCGAGCAAATCATCCAATTCCACCCGCCCAATACACGCAAGACAGTTGCCCCATCGTAACCAACCTTACTCTTAATTTTTCATGTTTTTCAACCCAAAGGAGCCTTAAAAATGAGCATCAATGCAACAGTAAAATGGATAGACGATTTGTGTTTTTTAGGCGAGTCATCTTCGGGGCATGGCCTCGTGATTGACGGCAATAAAAAATTGGGCGCATCGCCGATGGAATTGATTTTGCTTGGTGTGGCTGGTTGTGCCAGCATAGATGTGGTCATGATTTTAGAAAAAGGTCGCCATGCTGTTACTGATTGCAAAGCTGAAATTCAGGGGCAACGCGCGGATGAAGCCCCAAAAGTTTTTACCAGTATGCACTTACATTTTGTTGTCACGGGGCACAATTTGACGGAAGAGGCCGTGGCGCGCGCGGTCACTTTATCGGCCGAAAAATATTGTTCGGCGGCATTGACGTTACAAAAATCGTTGCCGATTACGTATGGTTTTGAAATTCAAGCGGCGTAAAGTCTGTCGCGTCACTGGTCGATTTTTTTATAAAGGTTTTTTATGATGTTAAAACATTCTGGCCGATGTGTGGCCATGCCTCATTTTAGTTTGTTGTGCTTGGTGATGTTGTTAGGGACGGCCTGCGTCACGCCGACATCAACGTCTGGTAAAGATGGTCGTTGGGAAAAATTGGGCATTTCTGCGTCGGGTAATATCGTACATGAAATTTCGCCCAGTTCTATCGTGCGTGGAGATAATGGCACGGTGATTTTTGGTGATCGCAAAGTCATACTGGATACCAAGCTAGAAAGCTTTGAAAAAGGTCTTGTTTATAAACAAGCGCTCAATGTTTGGTCTGCCGATTGTGTAAAGAAAACGTTGACCTTGCGCCAAGTGACTTTGTTGGATGCGTCAGGAAAAACCGTGGCGGATTACAAGGCCAATACCGTGCAAAGTATCGTTCCTAAATCTGCCAGCGACTATCAATATCAATATGTTTGTGTGAATCACCCCCCTAAAAAATAAGCTTCAAATGCCGCTGGTTTATCGCTAAAAAATGGCCTAAAAACCAGCGGCATGGCGTGTTAATTTAAGAAAAACTGATGCGGAAAATACGGGGTTTGGTGTCTATCTGATTGAATCTATGATAGAATGTTTTTATCTATATTCTACTTTCATCTTCTTGATGCCAATTCTTTTCAGGGTTTATACGGCATCTTTCTAATTTTTTAGCCGAATGGTTCCGTCGCTGATTTTTGTTAGCCTTGGCCGATTGGTTATTTATTAACAGACCTAATAAATGAAAAAAACACTACTCTCGATTTCTTTAGCCTGTTTGGTTTTTGCGCAACCTGCTTATGCTCAAGCGCCCGTGGGCGTTGATGTTATTAACTCTATTTTAAAACTGAATCACACGCGCTTGTTTGGTAGCGATGTTCAGTTTGATGCGACGTTGCCTTTGTCTTGGGATCGCGTCAGTCGTGGTTTTCAAATGAATGAAGTCAATGCCAATCTTGTGCGCGCGCATGAGGCCGATATGATGCGCAACCCAGCTGGGTTGCAGCGGAGTCTTGAACGCGGCAAAAAATATCTGCCTTATATTTTGGCTGAAGTCGAACGCCGTGGCTTGCCGACTGAGTTGGCCTTGTTGCCTGTGGTTGAAAGCGCTTTTATTCCGCGTGCAAAATCGCACGTGGGGGCGGCAGGTTTGTGGCAGTTTATGCCAGCCACGGGCGTGGAATATGGCTTGGAACAAACCATTTGGTACGATGGTCGTCGAGATGTGGTTGAATCGACTCGCGCCGCTTTGGATTATCTTGAAAAATTGTATGGCATGTTTGGGTCTTGGGATTTGGCTTTGGCTTCCTATAATTGGGGGCAAGGCAGCGTCTCTAAAGCACGAAATCGTGCGATTGCCGCAGGGGTGTCGCCTAATTATGAAAACATCAATATGCCCAAAGAAACACGCAATTACGTGCCTAAATTGTTGGCGGTGCGCAATATCGTTGGCGATCCTGCACGGTATGGTGTGCAATTGCCAGCGGTGAATAAAAAAGAAGGCTTTGTGGCTTTGCCAACTGAAAAACATATGGACATTGCTTTGGCCGCACAATTTGCGGGTATGTCGGTTGAAGAGTTCTCCTTGTTAAACCCTGCTTATAATTTGGCGGTGCTGGCGCATAAACCTGGTCGTCAAATTTTAATCCCCAATGACAAATTGACCACCTTTGAGTCTAATTTAAAAAATTGGTCAGGCGCTTTGATGTCTTACGAAGTGTATGTCCCTAGTTCGCGCACCAGTGCGGTGGCTTTGGGACGTGAAGCCAGCTTATCAACAGGCGCGTTACAAGCAGCCAATAATGGCCGTTCGGTTTTTCCTGCGGGGCAACCTGTGTTGGTGCCTAAAGGCACGTTGGCCGCATTGAATGCGCCAGCGTATAACACGCAACCTGCGGTGACTCAGGTCGCTGCCAGCGAAACTGTGGTGAATCAGGCGGTGACCGAGGCTGCTCAGCCGCAACAATTGGCTGAAAATACCGAAGCATTTGCGCCGACAGAGTTGGCCGCGATGCCAATTTCTAATGCTGAACTTGCTCGTTTGTCGCAAACTCGAGTAACGGCATTGGCCGTGGCTCAAAGCGAGCCATCTGAGACAAACACAGTCGCAAAAAATGAATCTGAAGTACTGGATCCCATTGCACAATTGGCCTTGACGCAGTCTGGTGAGACTGGTCGTACGGTTAAAACAGCTGTAGCCAGTGCCAAAAAATATACGCCCATCGAAAGCAGTCGTTATGTGGTTCAAGATGGCGACACCTTGTCTGACATTGCGCTGCGCGCGCATCAAACTGTGCCTCATTTAATGGCTTTAAACGGCTTGGTGACTCCTTCGGTGGATGCTGGACAAATTTTAAAAGTCAAAGGGCAAGTCATTGTTGCCACCGCTGTTTCCGTTGAGCCCGACATGAATAACTTGAAAGCCGTGAGTTATGTGGTGCAAGATGGCGATACGGTTTACAGCATTGCCAAAAAATTTGGTTTGTCGCCCGAAGTGTTGCGGGGGTTAAACAATGTCGGCAATAATAATAAAATTGTCACAGGACAAAGAATGATTATTCAAAGTTTGTGAGTGTTGTGTAGAGAGCACTGCGGCCAACCTGATTCTGAAATATCGGAAAAAGGTTGGCCGCAGTGTTTTTTTTCGCCACAATTGAAACTCAAAAGAGTACAATAAGCGCGCTTTATATTTTGTCGTTCTGTTGTTATCCATTCATTTCTAAGACCACTACAAAGGATTGATTATGTTAGAAAAATACCGACTACACGTTGCCGAACGCGCTACTTTAGGCATTCCTCCGCTTCCTCTTTCTGCCGAACAAACGGCTGAACTGACCGAGTTGTTGTTGGCTCCGCCAGCTGGGGAAGCCGATTTTTTATTAGAATTAATGACGTATCGCGTGCCTGCTGGTGTGGATGATGCCGCCAAGGTGAAAGCGTCTTTTTTAGCAGCGGTTGCCGAAGGATCGGTTGAGTGTGGGTTAATTTCGGCACAACGCGCCACTGAATTGTTGGGTACTATGTTGGGTGGATACAACATCAAACCTTTGGTGGATTTATTAAAAAATGAGGCCGTGGCGCAAGAAGCGGCCACCGCTTTGAAAAAAACTTTATTGATGTTCGATGCGTTTCACGATGTCACCGAATTGATGGATCAAGGCAATGCTTATGCCAAATCGGTGGTTGAATCTTGGGCGGCCGCAGAATGGTTTACGTCACGTCCGCCGGTGGCTGAAAAAATCACCGTCACGGTTTTAAAAGTTGATGGCGAAAGCAATACCGATGATTTGTCGCCTGCGCCCGATGCGTGGAGTCGTCCCGACATTCCTTTGCACGCCATTGCCATGTTAAAAAACGCGCGCCCTGGCATCGTTCCCGATGTCGATGGCGAAGTGGGTCCTGTTAAGTTGATTGCCGAATTAACCGCCAAAGGCCATCAAGTGGCTTATGTCGGCGATGTCGTTGGCACGGGCTCTTCGCGTAAATCTGCCACCAATTCAGTGGTTTGGTACACGGGTCAAGATATGCCGTATATCCCAAACAAACGCTTTGGTGGCGTGTGTTTGGGCAATAAAATTGCGCCAATTTTCTTTAATACACAAGAAGACTCTGGCGCGTTACCTATAGAAGTGGACGTGTCTCAATTGGCTATGGGCGATGTCGTGGACATTTATCCATACGCGGGTAAATTGGTCAAAAACGGCGCGGAAATTGCCCAATTCAAACTCAAATCTGAAGTGATTTTGGACGAAGTACAAGCGGGCGGACGCATCAATTTGATTATCGGGCGTGGCTTAACGGCTAAAGCGCGTGAAGCCTTGAATTTGCCTGTGATAGACACGTTCCGTTTGCCTTCAACGGTGGCCGCATCTGACAGCGGTTACACCTTGGCACAAAAAATGGTGGGTCGCGCGTGTGGTTTGCCAGAAGGCCAAGGCGTGCGCCCTGGTACATATTGCGAACCGCGCATGACAACGGTGGGTTCTCAAGACACCACGGGCCCGATGACGCGCGACGAGTTAAAAGATTTGGCGTGTTTGGGTTTTTCTGCCGATTTGGTGATGCAATCGTTCTGCCACACGGCGGCTTACCCTAAGCCTGTTGATGTCAAAATGCACAAAGAATTGCCTGCCTTTATCAGCAATCGCGGCGGCGTGGCCTTGCGCCCTGGTGATGGCGTGATTCATTCTTGGTTGAATCGTTTGTTGTTGCCTGACACCGTTGGTACGGGCGGCGATTCTCACACGCGTTTCCCCATTGGCATTTCTTTTCCTGCGGGTTCGGGTTTGGTGGCTTTTGCGGCCGCCACTGGCGTGATGCCTTTGGATATGCCCGAGTCGATATTGGTGCGTTTTAAAGGCACGTTGCAAGCAGGCATTACCTTGCGCGATTTGGTGAACGCCATTCCTTTGTACGCCATCAAGCAAGGCTTGTTGACGGTAGAAAAAGCAGGAAAAATCAATGCCTTTTCTGGTCGTATTTTAGAAATAGAAGGCTTGCCCGACTTAAAAGTAGAACAAGCCTTTGAATTGTCCGATGCGTCAGCCGAGCGTTCGGCGGCAGGGTGTACCGTGCATTTGGATAAAGCGCCTATTGTTGAGTACATGAATTCAAACATTGCGTTGATGCGCCACATGATTAACGAAGGCTACCAAGATGCGCGCACGTTAGAGCGCCGCATTGCCGCCATGGAAAAATGGATAGCCACGGGCGAACTGTTGGCCGCAGACAAAAATGCAGCATACGCGCACGTGATAGACATTGATTTGGCAGACATTAAAGAGCCTATCGTGGCTTGTCCTAACGATCCTGATGATGTGAAAGTGTTGTCGGCCGTGTCTGGCACGACCATCGACGAAGTGTTTATTGGTTCGTGCATGACCAACATCGGTCACTTCCGCGCCGCGTCTAAGTTGCTGGAAGGCAAAAGCGATATGCCTGTTAAATTGTGGATTGCGCCGCCCACCAAAATGGACGCGGAACAATTGTCAGATGAAGGCCATTACAGCGTGTTAGGCGGTGCTGGCGCGCGCATGGAAATGCCGGGCTGTTCGCTTTGTATGGGCAACCAAGCTCGGGTGAAAGAGGGCGCAACGGTGATGTCTACCTCGACGCGCAACTTCCCCAACCGTTTGGGCAAAGGCGCGAATGTGTATTTGGGTTCGGCAGAATTGGCCGCCATTTGCGCAAAATTGGGACACATACCCAGCGTGACCGAATACCACGCCAACATGGGCATTTTAAATGCCGATAGCAGCAAAGTTTATCAATATTTGAATTTTGATAAAATGCCCAACTATCAATAACCATTTGTAGGCGGTTATTAAACCTTGCGGCCAACCTTTTTTCTTGATTTTCAACACGAAAACAGGGCAAAAGGTTGGCCGCAAGGATTTTTAATCAAATAGGTTTTTTGTTGTCACCATGATATGGCAGGCGTTTGGTTGAGTTAGTGCTAAAAAATAACGCTAAACTTGCCTTTAAAGGGTGGGCTAAAAACAGGCGCGGAATTTTTGCACGCCCATGCAAGGGCTCGCCTTTTTGTCCTGTTTTTTTGGCGACGCAAAAAAATAGGTCGCCAGTCGGGCGAGGCCGGCGGACGCTCAAACAATCAATCGACCCAAAGCGAACACGCTAAGATTTGAATGGTAGATTCAAAATTGAGTTTGTCGCACCGTCCACGTTAGTCGGACTCGCCCGACAGGCGAACCGTTTTTTGTCTCGCCAAAAAAGCGGTGAAAAAAGCGACCCCCTTGCGCGTTTCATCCAAGCTAAACGTGGCTTTTCAAGGCGGCGGCCAAACTCGCCAAGTAACCTTGGCTCAAACAATGTCCGCCTTTACCCTTGAAAAGCCACGCCCGCTTGGCACTCGCAAAAGGGGCTTTTGGGTCTACAGATTTCAACGGTAAACCCTTGCGGCCAACCTTTTTTCTTGATTTTCAACACGAAAACTGGAAGAAGGTTGGCCGCAAGTTTGCCAGATGCCTTAAATCAAGCCGCTTTGTTTAATCATAATAACGGCAATGGTCAATGGCGCGATGGCGCAAGCCAGCAAGCGCAAGGCCTTGGCCATGACGGCATTTTTTAAACCCAGCTCTTGAACAATCTGTGGCCAAATCACCCAGCCAGCAAACAACGCCGTACCAATGCCGCCCAACGGCAGCAACACATTAGACGACAAATAATCCAGCCAATCGAACACATTTTTGCCCAAATAAGTCAAATCCGCCCAAGGCCCAAAAGACAAAGCGGCAGGAATGCCCAAGGCATAAATGAGGCTCATGCACACCAGCGCCGATTTTTGGCGCGTCCAGCCCCATTTTTCCATGGGCAACACCACCACCAATTCCAACAAAGAAACCGATGACGTTAAGGCCGCAAATAACAACAAAAAGAAAAATAAGGCCGCAAACACTTGGCCAAAGGGTAAATGGCTAAACACAATCGGCATGGCCATGTAAGTCAATCCTGGCCCCGCTGGGATGGCTTTGATGTCGGGCATAATCGCAAAAATGGCAGGAAAGATCATCAAGCCCACCAACAAACTGGTTAACGAAGTCAGCCCCGTAATCCACAAGGCCGAGCTGGCGAGGCGCGCGCTTTTATTCAAATACGAGCCATAAGCCAACATACAACCAGCGCCCACCGACAACGAAAAGCACGCCAAGCCCAAAGCATCAATCAACATCACGCCGTTGACTTTGCTCCAATCGGGTGTAAAAAATCGGGTGAGACCCAACATGGCGTTGTCCAAAGTCAAGGCGCGGATGATTAACACCAGCATCAATAAAAACAAGGCAGGCATCATGAGTTTGCTGGCGCGTTCTATGCCTTTTTGTACGCCCATTAACACGATGATTAAGGTGGCGGCGGCAAAAATAGCGTGGGTGCTTAGGCTTAAGGCTGGACTACTGGCATAAGCGCCAAAGAGCTGGCCTAAGGCCGCCATGTCGGTTTGCATGACAGAGCCATCAAGGGCTTTGCCCAAATAGCCTATTGTCCAGCCGCCCACCACGTTATAAAAAGACAGCACAAATCCGCCGCACAGCACGCCCATGTAACCCACGACAGACCAAGCTTTGCCCCCCAAGCGTTCAAAGGCGCTGACTGCGCCCGATTGCGCGTAACGGCCTATGGCCAATTCCAACATCAACAAGCCCAAACCCAGCGTTAACATAAACCCAAAATAAATAAACAAAAATGCGCCGCCACCATTGTTGGCCACCACGTAAGGAAATTTCCAAATCGAGCCCAGCCCCACCGTTGCTCCTGCTGCGGCCAAGATGAAACCAAGGCGAGAACTCCATTCTGCGCGTGCCATAACCAACCTTCCTATCTTTCGTTACAAAAATGGTTTACAAAAAAAGAGGCAATTAAACCATAAATGACTTTTTTTAGATAGCAAACACAAGGCTTAATTGCCTTTGCGTGGCAAGTCACTCAAATCACAGGCGCTTTCATGCTAAAATGCGGACATGAAAACTGTTTATTTCTTGATTTTAGGGTGGCTAGTGGCGGGCTTGTCGGCTTGCCACCCCAAGCTCGACCTCATCAAAAAAGAAAGTTATGTCTTTGGCACTCGGGTGGAAATCACCTTATATACTGAAGATACGGCAGCGGCGACAGCGGCCTTGAATGCGGCGTTGGCCGAACTCGACCGCTGGCAAATTCAATGGCACGCGTGGCAAGGCAACGGCGAAGTCAGACAACTCAACGCCGCTTTGCAGCAAGGTTGGCCGCATCCGTTGTCAGCTGAGGGCGTTTTGGTGGACGATATGTTGCGCCGAGCGCAACCCTTAGAGCGCTTGTCCAACGGGTTTTTTTCGCCCGCCATTGGCCAAATCGTGGCGGCGTGGGGGTTTCATAGCGACACTTACGCGGCGACCATCCCCAGCGCTCAAGCCCAATTGGCCATGCAAACGTGGCGGCCTAGCTTACAAAATTTACACTTCAGCACCGATCAACAAGGCCGCACGGTGGTGAACAGCAACAATCGGCAGGTGGTTTTGGATTTTGGGGGCATGGCCAAAGGCTATGCTTTGGACAGAGTCAGCGAGCACCTACAAGCCGCAGGCATACGCCACGCTTTGATTAACATAGGCGGCAATTTGTTGGCTTTGGGCAATAAACCCAGCGGCCAACCTTGGCAAGTCGGTATCCAAGCACCACGCGGCGCGAGCGCGATGGCTCATTTTCCGCTTTACGATGGCGAGGCCATCGGCACGTCGGGCGATTATCAGCGCTATTTTGAAGTCGGCGGTGTGCGCTATTGCCATTTAATCAACCCCAAAACCGCCGCGCCAGATTGTCACAACCAATCCGCCAGCGTGTTGATACCAAGGCAAAAAAATGCAGGGTTGTTGTCTGACGTGGCCACGAAACCTGTTTATTTTTCAAGCGCCAAAACCGCCACGACGTATCGCCAGCCCTTTGGCTATGCCGATTTATTAATGGTGGATGGCGCAGGTGAAGTTTGGATTTCAAGCGCATGGGCCAACAAAATCCATTGGACGGAAGATTTCTTGTCGGGCGACTTGTCAAATGGCAATCGACCCGTTATCCATTTGTTTTAAGAGTTTTTTTTTATCTTTTTAATTTATTTTCGCCGCGCTGTTGCGGCCAACCTTTCGAATCGAGCTGTGCATGAAACCCAACGCAAAACCCAACCTAAAACCGTTGATTAGCAACAAACCCAATCCTGTGACGCAAGCCGCACCGACCAAATCGGGTATGCACCCGCGCAATCCGCACCGCGTGCATTACGATTTTGTCGAGTTGTGCAAAGCTTTGCCCGAACTCAAAGCCTTTTTGACCATGAATCCTGCTGGTTTGACCACGATTAATTTTGATGATCCTTTGGCGGTGCGCTGTTTGAATCGCGCCATTTTAAAAGCTTTTTATGCCATCGATTTGTGGCAAATCCCCGCAGGTTTTTTGTGTCCGCCCATACCAGGGCGTGCCGATTATATTCATCACATTAACGACTTATTGACCGACAGCAACGCAGGCGACGAGCCAGAAGGCAAAGAAGTCTTGGGCTTGGACATAGGCACGGGCGCAAGTTGCATTTACCCGATTATTGGCCGCCGCGCTTACGGTTGGCGTTTTGTGGCCAGCGACATTTTGCCTGCGGCGTTTGACTCGGCGGCGGCCATCGTGGAAAACAACAAAATTTTAAAGGGTTCAGTGACGTGCCGTTTGCAAAGCAATTGGTCATTTATTTTTAAAGGCGTGGTGCAGGCCGATGAGCGTTTCCATTTTGTGATGTGCAATCCGCCATTCCACGCCTCCGCCGAAGAGGCAATCGCGGCCACGCAGCGCAAAGTCAAAGGCTTGGCCAAAAGTCGGGCAGGGCAGAAAAAAACCGCCTTACCGCTTTCCACGCGGCCAACCTTGGCCAGCACGACAGCGTCTAATTTTGGTGGCCAACAAACCGAATTATGGTGTTTGGGCGGTGAATTTGCCTTTATTCAACAAATGATTAGAGAAAGTCAGCGCATCAGTCAGCAAGTGTTGTGGTTTACGGTTTTGGTGTCCAAAGAAAGCAATTTGCCCAAGTTGCAACAAATGCTCAAACAAGCCAAGGCCTGCGACATCCGCGCCATCGACATGGCGCAAGGCCAGAAAAAAAGCCGCATTTTGGCGTGGACTTTTGTGCCTTTGGACGAACACGCGGCCTTTTTTGAAGACTAATTTTTTAGGCTAAAAGGTTGGCCACAAGGCCAAAATCTCTTAAAAAAAACAAACCGCCTCGCCTGATTTCTGTTTTCACACAGAAGCAAGGCGAGGCGATTTTTTTGGTGGCTTTTTTTGCCGCTTGCGGCCAATCTTATTCGCTTAACACGTCCACATTTTTTGGGGGCGTAAATTGAAAACTGGCAGCGGTTAAGGGCGGATTTTTGACCAAGGCATTGAAGCGGATGCGCGTGGTATTGCCAAAATTATCCTTTAATATCATTTCGGTTAGTTCATTGTTACTCAAGCCAATTTTGACCTCTTTAAAAGTATTGTCTGGTGTTTTTGGGGTGGCCAACAGCCATTCGGTCGCGCCCGTTTTGGGTAATTCTTTGAGTTTGTAATTTTTTTCTAGCGTGTTGTCGCCAGCCAATAAAGCGGCGGGACTGCTGCCCAAGGTGGCATTTTGCGTGCGCTTGGTGACTTGCGCCAATTCTTTGTCGTAAACCCAAATGGTTTTGCCGTCTCCGATGATTTCTTGATCGTAAGGCGTTTGATATTGCCAGCGAAACAACCCAGGGCGGAGCAAAGAAAACAAGCCAGTGGCGTTTTCGGTTTTGCCTTTTTGGGTGGTGACTTGTTGGCTAAAATTGGCCGATAAGGTTTTGGTATTGCTGACAAATTGCTTGAGCTGTTCAACAGCCGCCGCCGAACTGAACTGCGCCAGCGACAACAAGCCCAGCGCGATGATGATTTTGCGTTTCATAAAAACCCTTAAGATAAAATAAAAAAAAGATTATACCGCAGTTCATACCGCCGTTGATTTGAGATTGCGGCCAACCTTTTTCCCTAAAAAAACACGGAAAAAAGGTTGGCCGCAAAGTGGTTGTTTTATGCCATTAGATGTCTTAAAAAAGTAAAATTTATGATATTATCATTATTTTTGATGAAAGGTTATGTAAAATGAAATCCCTTAAAATAGTTACCGTAATTAGCTCTGTTGTTTTGATGACAGGTTGTTCGACTATGTTTGGCAACAATAGCAGTATCGTACAAGTCAATACAAGCCCTAAAGGCGCTAAAATTAGTGTTAATACCGTTCCTCTAGACGACAAAACACCTGCAGACGTGCACATTCGCGATAAAAGTGCTTCTACTGTAATTAAAGTGGAAGTGCCAAACTGCCCGCCAAGAAGTTTTGTCATAGAACCAAAATTCCAACCAGTTGGTTTCTTAAATATTTTATTTTGGCCTGGTTTTATTGTGGATGCAGCTACAGGTAACATGAAAGCAATCCCTGAAGATCAACAAAGAATTAACGTTAATTTATGCGATAAATAAATCGTTAGAAATTTTAAACTCAACCACTTTGCGGCCAACCTTTCCCGATTTTTTTGGGTTAAAAGGTTGGCCGCAAAGTGGTTGTTGATTCTGTTCGGTGTTATTTTGTGATGTCTTTGAGTTTTTTGGCGAGTTCCAACAGTTCTTCGGTGGTGTGGCCTTTGTCGTCTTTGGGGTCAAACAAACGCACGGGATTGTCGCCAAAATTGCGGATGACGGTGGATAATAATTGTTTTTTCAGCTCATCGTCTTTTAAGGCTTCGATTTCATTTTTATAGCTTTCAAAGGTTTTGGCCGTGGCTTCCTTAAACTGGTAATCCGTTTCCAGTTTAGACAAAACATTTAAACGTTTGGCCGCAAACCACGCCAACCATATTAAAGGCAAAACCAATGAAAGTTTCTGTATCAAGCTATTTAGGTTAAAAATGTCAGAGGGCGAATCTAACGTTAATGAAGTTATTCCAAAAACCACTAAACAGCCAACAACGCTAAAGAAAAGCCAGTACCATTTCTTTTTTAGTTGTTTTAATTCTTCAGATTTTTGGTTAAAAGATTCTATTAAAGAACCTTGATGGATTTCTTTACGAATTATTTCGGTGTTTTTATATAGCGAATCGTATTTGTTCTCGCGCTCAGATTCTTTATCGATAACTTCTTGTTTAAAATAACCGATTTCCCATTTTTTGCAAGCATATTCAACATCGTTTAAATGACCTTTAAGTTCGTCTAAATTTTGCTGCCATTTGGCGAAAATCGCGTCATTAAGTTTTCCCTGTTGGAGTGAGAATGGTTCTTTTAAGATGTTGTTGATATTTCCTAAATCTGAAATCTTGTTTACATTCGAGCAATCTAAAGCATTACCAAAATAAGGCTTATGGTAGGAGAAGAGTTCCTTATCTTTATATAACTCGGCTCTTTGATTTAATATCTTTAGTCGGTAATTAATATAAACGCGTTCTTTATTTAATTTTCTTAAATTTTCTTTTAAAACTCCATCTTCTGTTCGGTCCAATTCCTGCTTTAGACAAACTGCCAGTTTAGAACTGGATTTGATACATTCCTTTAAAAGTTGGATTTCTTTATCAGCTGTACTTTTTTTCTCTTGTTCTTGTTGTTTGAGGTTAAGTTCTTCTTGCTCAGCTTCTGTCATGCCATTTATCCTCCAAAAAGTGTTAATCACGCCTCAAAATCGCCACATTATCACACAGAAAAATCGCCGATAACAGAACCAGTCTGTTATCGGCGATTTTTTTATATTGGCGGAGCGGACGGGACTCGAACCCGCGACCCCCGGCGTGACAGGCCGGTATTCTAACCAACTGAACTACCACTCCACGAGCATTTT
>JBILQJ010000048.1:0-9314 GCA_044373325.1 Burkholderiales bacterium | reverse complement strand
CATCTTCTTTGGCGATGATTTTGCCATCGGCTAGCCACGCGCTCATGGCGCTAAAAAACTCAGGGTAGCGGTGGGCGTAATCGTCAAAAATAATAAAACCTTTCATGGTGATGCGCTGGGTGAGCAAGGTGCGCATCAACAAACCCATGCGGTCTGGGCCTGTGGGCAGTTCGGTGGTGTTGTAGGCCGAAACCAAACCACACAAAGGCACACGCGCATTGGTGTTGAGTAAAGGCAAAACCGCATCAAACACCGCGCCGCCGACATTTTCATAATACACGTCGATGCCTTGGGGGCAAGCGGCCGCCAAAAGAGCATTAAGCGCCGCGTCTTTGTGGTCTATGCACGCATCAAAGCCCAAGACTTCCACCGCATACGCGCATTTGTCCGCGCCGCCTGCAATGCCCACCACGCGGCAACCGTGCAGCTTGGCGATTTGCCCGACCATCGCGCCCACCGCGCCCGTGGCCGCAGCCACCACCACGGTTTCGCCTGCTTGTGGTTTGCCTATATCCAATAAACCCATGTACGCAGTAAAACCTGTCATGCCCAAAACGCCCAATGCGTGCGAGGGATGCGGCGGATTGGCGCCCAGCGCAGTCAAACCAGCGCCGTTGGAGACGGCAAAGTCTTGCCAGCCGTGGTAGCTCAACACCCAATCACCCACGGCATACGCGGGATTTTTGGAAGCCACCACACGCGCCACGCAGCCGCCATCCATGACCGCGCCCAGCGCCACAGGTTGGGCGTAAGATTTGGCGGCGCTGATGCGTCCGCGCATATACGGGTCAAGCGACAAATAAATGGTTTGTAGCAAAACCTCGCCCTCAACGAGGGTGGGCATGCTGGCGTGCTCCAAACGAAAAGTGTTGGCATCGGGTGCGCCGTGCGGGCGCTCGTTTAACAGAAAGCGGCGGTTGATTTGGTTCATCAGTTTTCCTTGTGCTGGTTGATATTTAAAAGTTGTTCGGTGGTTTTTTTTGCGGCATCAAGCGCGGTGTGATTGCGCCTGATTTTGGTGAGCAATGATGCGCCCAGCCATAATTCGTACAAAATCAAACCCAATTGCGCGGACGGTAATTGTGGCAGCATCGAGCCGTCTGCTGCGCCTGCGTCTATGATGCAGGTGTAGCGATTTAAAATCTGGTCAGTGCCAGTTTGCAGCGCTTGGCGCATGCCTTCGGACAAGTCGGCCACTTCGGCGGTGAGTTTGACGGTTAGGCATTGGTTGCCCCCACCACTGGCGCATTGGTACTGCGTCCATTCTTGCCAGTAGAGCATAAACCGCGCAGCGGCAGTGAGGTCGGTGCGCTCAAACAGTGCGTCGATGTGACTGTAATAAACGCCAAAATAATGCTCAATCAAGGCTTGGCCAAACTCTTCTTTGGATTTGAAATGGTGATAAAACGAGCCTTTTGAGACATTGGCGCGGCTTAAAATTTCCGAAAGCCCTACGGCGGCAAAGCCTTTGGCCGCAATGAGTTCATAGCCGATGCTCAATAAATGCGCTTGGGTGGAGTGGGGTGCGTTATTTGTCATGGGCGGCATTATAACTAAAGTAGACTGGTCGGTCTAGCCTGAAAATTGGAAAAGTTTTGTTTAAATCACAAAACAGCCTAAAGGTTGGCCACAAGGTTGCCCACAAACTTTAGGGCAATAATTCATACTCTAGCGCGTGCAATTCTGCGCGTAAGGCGCCAAAGGCCGCATCCAGTTGGGCTGTATCGGCATCGGCGCTGCCTAGGCTAAATTCTATGTGCGGCTGGGGGTGATTCTCGTTACCAAAACTGGGCAAACAAGAAAAACTCAACTGCGGCCAAGTGGCCACCAAACGTTGCATGAGCGGAATCAAATCGCCTTCTTTGGCGTTTAGCGCTGTCAAACTGCGACGTTGTGGCGCTTGGACTGGGGCGTAATGTTCGTCCAAAACCCATTCCAACATCGGCCAAGCCATGTCAGGAAAGCCGGGTAACAAATAATGCTGTTGTATCGCCGCGCCTGCAATTTGATTGATGGGGTTGGGAATGATGGCGCTGCCTAGCGCAAACTCGGCCATTTTAATGCGATTGGGATACGCTTCCGCGCCAAAACGTGCTTCTATCAAGGCGGCCGCTTCAGGTTGGCGCACCAAAGGCAAAGTTAAGGCCGCCGCCAAAGCCGCGCGGGTGCAATCGTCAGGTGTTGCGCCGATGCCGCCACAACTGATAACGGCTAAGCCTTGCGCCAAGGTTTGCTGAAACGTTGCCGTCAAAACGGCTTCATCATCAGGCAAATACAGCACGCGGCTGGCCGTGTGACCACGCGCGTGCAATCGCGCCAAAATCGCGCCAAAATGTTTGTCTTGGCGGCGACCGCTCAAAATTTCATCGCCAATAATTAGGACAGTAAACGCCGTCATTGTGTTTTCCTTTGCGTGGGGTATGGTTTAAAAATCGCATAAAAAGGTTGGCCGCAGGGTTGCGAAACCGATTGCGGCCAACCTTTTTATGGTTGTGTTTGGGATAAATTGGGCAAATCGGGCAAAGCGAATTTTTTCCTTAACCAGCGGATGGGTGCGCCCACGATGGGCAGTTTTTGCAATAATTCTTCGGCTGCGTCCCAATAATCGCGGTGCAAAATCACCAAGCCCGCCGCATTAAACACCAAGTGCGAGCCGCCCACAATTTGATAAGCGCGGCCTTGTAATTCAAACTCAAACGTCCACGTCACAAACGCTTGTTGATGTTGCAAAATGCGTTCGTTGATAATAAAGCGCGGATGTTGAGTCGTGGCAAACATATGCTGAAAAATGGCCACAACGTTGGCCACGCCCTGAACGTCATTAAAGGGATCTTTAAAACGCGCTTCGGCGGCATAAAACTGTTCGGCCAGCTTGACCGTGTCGGCTTGCAAGCTGCTGTACCACGCCAATAAAGCATCTAAAGGTTGTTGCATTAAAGTGGAATCGGGGTTCATTTGGGCGCTACCAATTTGGCCAGTAAAAAAAAGCGTAAGCGATACGGCAGCAACTGCAAGATTTTAAACAGCTGCGTAAAGCGACGCGGAAAATGGATTTCAAATTGCCCTAAGCCGATGCCGTGCCAAATGGCGGCGGCGGCTTGTTCTGGCGTTTGTAAGGCTGGCATGGCAAAGTCATTTTGCGCCGTCAATTGCGTTTTGACAAAACCTGGGTTAATCAAATACACCGCCAACCCTTGCGGATGCAAATCGGTGTATAAAATTTCGGCCAAGTTAATCAAAGCCGCTTTGCTGGGCCCGTAAACGCTGGCATTGGGTAAACCCACAAAGCCCGCCACGCTGGCGATGACGGCAACACCGCCGTGACCTTGCGCTCTCAAATCGGGCAACACGGCGGCCAAGCCACTGTAAACGCTGCCCAAATTGATTTGCAGCGTTTGAGCCGCCACGACAGGATCAACCGCCCAACTGCGTTCTGGGCGATAATCGGCGGCACAAAACACAATCAAATCAATGCCGCCCCAACGCGCCACAATCTGCGCATAGGCTTGCGGCCAAGCTTCGTTATTCAGGACATCAAAAGGCAAGACCAAAGCATTTTCATGCCCTGCGGCCACGGCTTCCAATTGAGTTTGTCGTCTGGCCGTCAAAATGACGTTTGTGCCCATCGTTAAGGCTTGCGTCGCCAATGCCGCCCCAATGCCGCTGGATGCGCCAATTAACCAAACGCGCTTGCCTGCCCATGTTGAAATGGGCGGATTAAAGGTTGGCCACATGAGTTATTCCCTTTTCTTAAAAAAGAGTGTCACTTGCCCCAATTCAAAGCCAAATTTGGTCATGCTGGCGCGATTGAGCAGCGTGTTTTTGTCCATCAAAAACATCCAATCATCAAAAGCCACTTCGTAAGTTGTGCCGTCCACGGGCAACAACAAAGTGTAGCGCCAGTTGAGCGCATTGCCTGCAATTTTGCCGACAGCTTCGCCTTTGACATCGTCAGCCGTGCCTCGCCACGACCCATCGGGCGCTGGCGTTAAGCGCCAAATTCGTTGCTGTTTGGTGCCGTCAGAATACGTAAACCGTTCGTCCAAGACCAACACCCCGTTTTGATGCGTGCCGGTGATTTCGACATGAAAGCGCTTCACGACTTCGCCTCCGCGCTTTTGGAATAGTCCCCAAGCATCTGTTTTTCCAGAAAAATATTGTACCAAATCCAATTTGGGTTCGGCTTGTTGATATTGGGTGACTTCGGGCGCGGCGCAGGCAAATAACAAACTGGTTGCGGCGGCCAATACTATTTTTTTCATGATAAAAACTCCTTATATTTAAGGGTTAAGAGTTAAGAGTTAAAAGTAAGTCAGCAACAAACGCGTCACTTTAAAAAATTAACGCGGTTCTGTCGGTAAGCGTTTTAATAAGAACCAAGCCATCAATTTAATGCCGCACGGCACGCCAGCGTAAACCCAAGGTAAAACCCAGCCAGACGGCAACCCAGGTTGATAGCCTAACAGCGCCAACAAAGGCAGCGCCAAACCCGACATGGCCAAAGCCAACTTGCCCAACAAAGTCCAAAGCCCAAAATAACTTGCTGGCGTCGATGTTGTTTGTATGGCATCGGCCAACAAAACGGGCGGCAGCGCCAAATCGGCTCCCAATGCAAATCCTGCGGCAACGCACACAACAAAATAGGCCGTCTCATCTCCCGCCCCCAAAGTGACCGCCCCACAAAAAGCCAAAATCGCCAATATCATGCCCCACCGCCAAGCGCTTAATGTCCCTATTTTTTTGGCAACGCTCACCCAAAAAGGTAAACCAATGGCCGCCGCCAAAAAATAACTGGCAAAAAATGCGCCTGCTTGATTGCTGGCTTGTAAGCGATCGCTAATAAAAAACAAAGCCAACGTAGACGGAATGGCCACGGAAACCGCATTGAGAAAATACGGTAACAACAGTTGCCGAAAAGCTCGATTGTTTTGCACGGTCTGTTTCATTTCTTGCCAAGATGAACGGATATTAAAATTGGGCTTAGCAACCGAAACCGCCCGAACAGGAGTCGCGAATCGCAACAAAACCCACACGGCCAAAACCAAGAGAAACGCAAAACCTAAACTGTAATTGAGTAAATATGTAGGCTGATGTTCAGGCTTCGCCTTCATGATTAAAGTGGGCATAAGGCTGGCCGCAATCACGCCCAGCAAACCAGCGCCTTCTCGCCAAGCGGCAACGCCAAGCAAATTGGCCTTGCTGTTTTGATGGTCAACCTCGATTAACGCGCCCCAAGTGAGGTAAGCAATATTCAACATGCTGTGCGCGGTATAAGCCACAATCAACATGGCCGCCAGCCACAAAGCCAAACCCACTTGTTGGCCAGCAACAAAAGGCGGAAGCCACAAGCCGCAAAAAGCCAAAGCCAAAATGAAGGCACCGCACCACAACCAAGTGGTCCATTTTCCAGCCAATGTATCAATTTTATAGCCCAAAATCGGATCTTGTCCCGTATCAACCAATCGCGCCAAAAATAAAATCCAGCCCGTCGTCGCCAAATCTAAGCCCAATTGCGTGCTGTAAAAATTTGGAATTTGAACATACACAGGCAAAGCCGCCATCGCCAAAGGCAGCCCAAGCAAACCATAAGCCATATTTTTAAGCCATGGTTGGGCTTGCTTGACTGTGAAGTGTCTAAAAAACTGAAAAAGCCGTGTCATTTCCGCCCCAAAAGTTGTGCGCGCAAGGCTTTATCTTTGGTTTTAGGATCAAGCCAAATGTCGAAAAAGGCCAGCGCAAAATCCAAGTCTCGCACCTCCGCCAGTGTTTTGTTTTTGTTGTAAAAACGAATGCCTTGGTTTGGCAAAAAAGCAGCGGCCAACACATCACCTGTTTTCACATCAACAAAAGCGCGATTCATTTCGTTTTCCCATCGTTTTAAGGTGGCTGGCGTATGAGTTTGAGCAGACAAACGCTTGATTTCGTCTAAACTGGTTTCAACCAATTGAGCTTTACTGATGTTTCTATGGTAATTCAGCACCAATACAAACGGACGTTTTTCATCAAAGGCTGGCTTTTCGCTCCATAATTGAGCGGTATAAATGCGTAAACCAAACCAACGCAAATCACCACTGCCGACCAAATTGGCTGGCGGAAAATCATTGCGCCAATTGGCCGCCACAGGAAAAGACATTAGAAGTAATATTGAAATAAAACAAATTGTTAGTGTTCTATTTAATACTGAAAATCTATTTTTTTTGTAGAGAAAATTGAATAACATCAGTTTTTCCTCCATCAAATCCAACTTCACAATACACAAAATATAAGCGCCAAATGCGCATAAATCGCTCGTCCAAGCCCAATGGACTGAAGGCGGATTTTTCTTCTTCCCACGCAAAACGCCAGCGGCGCAGGGTTTCGGCGTAATCGCGCCCAAAATGATATTGGTCTTGCGTTTGCAGGCCAGCGGCTTGGGCGTTTTGATTAAAGCGTTCGGGGCTGGGTAACATACCGCCAGGGAAGATATATTGTTGGATAAAATCCGGAGTGCTGCGATACCGCTCAAAAGCCGATTCTTGTATGGTGATGCTTTGCACCACGGCTTTGCCCCCCGATTTTAAGCGTGCGGCCAAGGTTTTAAAGTAAGTTGGCCAGTATTTTTCGCCCACAGCTTCGACCATTTCTATTGACACAATTGCATCAAATTCGCCTTGAACGTCACGATAATCACACAAGACCAATTGCACCAGCGCCCCCAACTTGGCATCAGCCACGCGCTGCTGCGCCAATTCTAATTGGGCGGGCGACAGCGTAATGCCATGCACTTTAATCCCAAGGTTGGCCGCGTGCAGCGCAAAGCCGCCCCAACCGCAACCGATTTCCAGTACGCTATCGCCAGCTTTTAAGCCCAATTCGTCAATAATGCGCTGGTATTTATTGGCTTGCGCCTGTTCTAAAGGCAAGTCGAGATTGCCATAAAAAATGGCACTGGAATACGTCCAGCTGGTATCGAGCCAACGGCCATAAAACGCATTGCCGATGTCGTAATGCGCGTGTATGTTGCGGCGACTGCCTTTGCGCGTATTGGGGCGCAAAAAATGTCGCAAGCGATACCACAATGTGGCCAACTTGCCGCCAAACACCAAGCTGTCCAGTGCGGTTTCGTTTTGTACGGCCAAAGTCAGCAAAGCCGTTAAGTCGGGGCTGTCTAGCCAATGGGCTTCGTAACTTTCGGCAAAGCCTATGTCGCCTGCGCGCAAGATGCGGCCGCAAGCGCGCCAATCGCGTAATTGCAACACGGCGCGTAAAGGCGAGGCCGAATCGCCAAAGACCAAACGCGTGTTGTCGGGCGTAATTAACTCTAAATGCCCATGTTGTAATCGACCAAGCAAGGCCACAAACGCTTTGCCCATGCTGGGTGCGCCACGCGTTGCATTTTGGATGACGGCTGAAGAATTCATGCTAAGGCTTCCTGTTTCTATTTTAGAATTGATAAAAAGTTCAAAGGGGTAATTTAGAGTGAAGTAGGGTCTATTTCATCAGAGGCTGGTTGACTGGGTGTGGGCGCAGTTGGCCGTCCTTTCGCCACCGTTAAAGGGCTTGTGGGCGGGGCAGGTTGGCGAAAAAAAGGCACGCGCTTGCGCCACAATTTAAAGGCTTGTAAGTGGATGCGCAAAAAAACGCCCAACGTCAAAAAAGGTTGCCCCAAGAAAGCGCCCCATAAATTTTGGGTGCTTAACGGTTCGATTTGGCCGCCCACGCCCGTTTTGATGAGCAAGCCTTGCTCGTCAAAATAATCGATGCTCACCCAAGTTTTGCTGGGGCTTTCTTGAAAGCGAAATTCATAATGGCCTTGCACCAAACAAAATGGCGAGACGTGCATCATTTTTAGGCATTCAATGCGCGTGAGGCTATCGATGCAAGCCCCTGTTTCGGTTTGGATTAAATAGCGATGCGTTTCGCCAAAAGTGTTGTTGACTTCGGCCAATACCGCGCGTAAACCGCCTTCTTGGTCGTGGCAATACCAAAAATTCACAGGATTAAACACAAACCCAAAAACGCGCGGAAAGGTTTGCAAATAAATGTCACCAGCCGCGTCGATGTTGTGTTCGGCCAAAATACCGCGCATCCACAGCGCCAAATCGCCCCCATTTTTGGGGCCATAATCTTGCGTGCGCAGCATCAGCGGCCGACGAACATTCACACCAAACCCGAACACCTTGATGTCGTGCAAGCGTTCAACATTCAAACGCAAACAAAAAATCGGATACAAAAAACGGTGCAAGGTTGGCCGCAAGCGTTCGTGGAAAACTTGGCCGCGTATCAATTGGGCGGCGGCTGTCATGGCAAGCTCGTCCATTCGGGCGCAAGCCCAAAATCAGACACCACGCGCAAGGCCGATTTCAAGCCGTCTTCATGGAATCCGTAGCCAGTCCAAGCGCCCGCAAACCAAGTGCGGTTTTGGCCTTGTATGCTGGGCAATTGGGCTTGCGCGGCAATGGCGGGCGCATCAAAAATCGGGTGTTGGTAGTCAAAACTGGCCAAAACGGAATCAGGCGCGGGCGGGCTAAAGGGATTCAAAGTCAGCACCAACGGCGTTTTAAACGGTAGATTTTGCAATTGATTTAACCAATAACTCACGCAAACCGCGCGTTCGCCATCGACAGACGCGCCACCCAAATAATTCCAAGCCGACCAGACTTTTTTGCGCAGCGGCAATTGGCGCGCGTCGGTGTGCAAAATGGCGGTGTTGGCTTGATAACGCACCGCCGACAAAATGGCGTGTTCTGCCGCGCTGGCATCGGCTAACATCGCCAAGGTATCGGGCGCATGGCTGGCAAAAACTACCGCATCAAAACGCTCATTGCCTGCCTGCGTTTGTACCGTCACGCCGTCGCCATCGCGCGTGACGCGAAGCACAGGCGTATTCAAGCGCACATCAGGCAAACTGGCGGCGATGCGGCCAACGTATACACGGCCACCGCCCTCAACGGTTTGCCATTTTGGCCTGTCGTTGACTTGCAACAAAGCATGGTTTAAGCAAAAACGCAAAAAAGTCGAGGCTGGAAACTCTAAAATGGCCTTGGGCGAACTCGACCAAATGGCCGCCGCCATGGGCAATAAATACGCATCACGAAAGCGTGCGCCATAAGCACCTTTATCCAACAATTGCCCCAAGGTATCTTTGTTTTCAAGGCTTAAGGCGAGGTTTTCTTGCGCGGCGGCGTTAAAGCGCAAAATGTCGCGTAACATACCAATAAAAGACGGCGACAACAAATGTCGACGTTGCGCAAAAACGGTATCCAAATTGCTGCCTGCCCATTCAAAATCGCCTTGATTTAACGACACGCCAAACGACATATCGGTGGCATAAG
>JBILQJ010000047.1:0-9491 GCA_044373325.1 Burkholderiales bacterium | reverse complement strand
TTTTTTTGTCGCTTGGCTGATATCGATAGGCAAAAGTGTTTGGCAAATTGCAGCTTGTTTCATGGTGCTAACAAAATTAGCATAAACCACATGAATTTCGTCTAACTCACCAGCAGCATATTTTTCGAATAAAGTCGTTAGTGGCCCGATCAATTTATCCATTTGAGGAGTATCCCCCATATGAATAACACTAGAGATCACATTCATCTTTGTTCTTTTTGCTGCCATTAACCCTTTTGAACCAACGCAGCAGACATCAACTTCAATTCCTTGTGCAGTCAACTCTTGTACTTTAGCGTAAAACACTTTAAGTGAGTTGATATTTAATCCGCCACACAAGCCTTTGTCGGTTGTAATCAACAAAATACCCGCACGCTTCACCACGTCACGAACCGCCAACAGAGGGTGTTCTAAATCACCATTTGCTTGGGCTAAATGAGCCATGACGGTGCGAACCTTGTCTGCATAAGGGCGCGCAGCACGCATGCGCTCTTGCGTTTTGCGCATTTTGGAAGTCGACACCATTTGCATTGCACGCGTAATTTTTTGAGTACTTTGTACGCTACGAATTTGTGTAAGAATTTCTCTTCCGACGGCCATAATTAATCCTTTCGTTTTTACGCCTGTGGATTAATTAAAGCTAAACGTGGCTTTAAAAGACTTAATGGCTTCAGCCAACACCGCTTCGTTGTCATTTGACAAAGCACCCGTGCTATCAATTTCAGCCAAAACAGCATTATGGTTGGTACGAACATAGGCTAAAAATTCGGCTTCAAAAGATAAGGCTTGTTTAACTGGTACGCCAGTATAATGGCCTTTATCGATGGTCCAAAGTGTTAACGCTAATTCTGCAACGGATAAGGTTGAAAATTGTTTCTGCTTCATCAATTCAGTCACGATTTCGCCGTGAGCCAATTGCTTACGAGTGGCTTCATCTAAATCAGAGGCAAACTGAGAGAAAGCCGCCAATTCACGATATTGAGCCAAAGCCAAACGAACACCGCCACCCAATTTTTTGATGACTTTAGTTTGCGCAGCACCACCAACTCGAGAAACAGAAATACCCGCGTTAATTGCTGGACGTACGCCTGAATTGAATAAGTCAGTTTCTAAGAAGATTTGACCATCTGTAATAGAAATAACATTGGTTGGTACGAAGGCTGACACGTCACCAGCTTGGGTTTCTATGATAGGAAGAGCAGTTAATGAACCTGTTTTTCCTGTAACCTTACCATTCGTCAAGCGAGAAACTTCATCTGCATTGATGCGAGAAGCACGCTCCAAAAGACGAGAGTGCAAATAAAATACGTCACCAGGATATGCTTCACGGCCTGGAGGGCGACGTAACAACAAAGAAATTTGACGATAGGCAACGGCTTGTTTTGACAAATCATCATAAACGATTAGCGCATTTTCACCAATATCGCGGAAATATTCACCCATGGCACAACCAGAATAAGGCGCAATAAATTGAAGTGCAGCAGCTTCAGAAGCTGTTGCTGCAACAATAATGGTGTGACCCATTGCACCGTGCTCTTCTAGTTTTCTAACGACTGTTGCAACAGAAGATGCTTTTTGTCCAATCGCAACGTAAATACAGATAACGCCAGTCCCTTTTTGATTAACGATGGCATCAAGGGCAACAGCTGTTTTACCTGTTTGACGATCGCCAATAATCAATTCACGTTGGCCGCGACCAATTGGTACCATAGAGTCAATCGCTTTTAAACCCGTTTGAACAGGTTCATCAACTGATTGGCGAGCAATGACACCCGGCGCAATTTTTTCAATCGGAGAACTTAATTTTGCATTAATCGGGCCTTTTCCATCTATCGGTTGACCAAGCGCATTAACAACTCGGCCAACCAATTCTGGGCCTACGGGTACTTCCAGAATACGTCCTGTACATTTAACTTCTTGTCCTTCAGATAAGTGTTGATACTCACCTAAAATGACGGCACCAACAGAGTCGCGCTCTAAGTTCATCGCGAGACCGAAGGTATTGCCTTCAAACTCAAGCATTTCACCTTGCATTACATCAGCTAAACCGTGAATACGGACAATGCCGTCAGTTACGGAAGTAATGGTTCCTTGGCTACGTGCGTTGGCATTATTCGATAAATTTTGAATTTTTGCCTTGATGAGTTCGCTGATTTCAGCGGGATTCAATTGCATGTATCTCTCCTAATTTTTAAGGCTGGCAGCCATATTGGCCAACTGACCACGCACAGAAGTGTCGATAACATCATCACCAATCATGATACGAACGCCACCGATTAATTCTGGTTTCACCATTACGCTAATGCGCACGACTGAACCATATTTTTTAGTGAGCGAGGCAACCATTTCAGTGACTTGCGTAGTTTCTAAAGGGAATGCACTTTCCACTTTGGCATCAATAATCGCCTCAGCTTGTGCTTTGTATTCTTCAAACAATGCCGCAATTGCAGGTAAACTATTTAGGCGATGATGTTTAATTACTTCGCTAACAAACCGTTTAACCTCTTCTGTTGCATTGTCCCCTAATATATCGATTACGCTTGATTTGACGGATTTAGCGCTGTTAATTGGATTACTGGCCACTTCCAAAAAATGGTTGTCTTGCACGATTGCAACAAGATAGGCTAGGGTCTGTGACCACGCGCCTAACGTTTTACTTTCATTGGCAAGCCCAAATATGGCTTTAGCATAAGGTCTTGCTACGGTAGTGTGTTCTGCCATGAGCTTTTACAGTTCCGATTTTAACGTGGTCAATAAATCAGCATGACGATGGGCATCAATTTCACGGCGCAAGATTTTTTCTGCACCTGAAATAGCAAGTACAGAGACTTGTTCACGCAAAACTTCTTTAGCACGCAAAACTTCTTGGCTAATTTGAGCGTTCGCCTCTGCTAAGAGACGAACACCTTCCGTACGAGCTGTGTCTTTTGCTTCTTCGACCAATTGATTGGCTCGCTTTTCTGCCGCCAGAACGATTTCACTCGCCTGCTTTCGAGCGCCGCTCAACTCTTCCGCAACACGTTGTTCGGCAAGTAACAAATCTTGCTTACCGCGTTCTGCAGCAGCTAAACCATCAGCAATCTTTTGGGCACGCTCATCGAGTGCTTTTATTAAAGGTGGCCACACAAATTTCATTGTGAATAACGCCAACACAAAAAACACCACGCATTGAGCAAATAACGATGCATTAATATTCATGGTGGATCCCTTTTTAGACTTAACAAATTAACTGTCGGCATGCTGCCGACAAAAAGACGTTAACAGTTAAATTAAGCCACAAAAGGATTTGCAAATGCAAACATCATCGCAACACCGACGCCAATCAAGAAGGCAGCGTCAATCAAGCCAGCCAACAAGAACATTTTTGTTTGCAATTTGTCCATTAATTCAGGTTGACGAGCCGAAGCTTCTAGGTATTTTCCACCCATTAGCGCAATCCCTAAAGATGCACCAATTGCGCCTACGGCAACGATTAAACCACAAGCTAAAGCCACAAATGCTGAGTTTGTTAACATAATTTACTACTCCTCTGAAGGTTAAGAGAACAACAATGAAAAAACAGGTTTAAAAAAATACAAACTTTTAATACAACAGGTTGGCCGCAAAAGCACTTAAATTAATGATGGTCGTGAGCTTGGCCCAAATAAACCAAAGTCAACATCATAAAAATATAGCCTTGCAACAAAATGACTAAGATATGGAAAATAGCCCAGATTGAACCCGCAATCAGGTGGCCAAAAAATCCAAACACTGTTGCGCTAGCCCCTAACATGGCAATAAGCAGGAAGACCAGTTCGCCAGAGAACATATTACCAAAGAGCCGCATCCCTAAAGAAACTGTTTTGGCGACGTATTCTATGATATTTAGAGAAAGATTTGGTATCCATAAGGCGGGATGTCCACCAAACGGTGCTGAAAACAATTCCTTAATAAATCCAGTCATCCCTTTGATTTTGATACCATAAAATATCATTAAGAAAAAGATGGCCAAAGCCATGCCTAATGGCGCGTTAATATCGGCAGTCGGCACAACCCGCATATACTTATGCTCATTCAGAGTTATACCCATGAAGTCTAGTGCGGCAGGAACAAAGTCAACAGGAATTAAGTCAAAAGTATTCATGATGACAATAAACAAAAATGCAGTGAGTGCCAATGGTGCGATAAAACTTATGTTGCCATGAATAATGGCTTTGGCTTGTTCATTCACCATTTCAACCATCATTTCAACCAAACCTTGAAAGCGACCTGGGACGCCAGAGGTTGCTTTACGCGCTGCGCTATACAAAATCAATATGACTAAGAATGCGGCAAGCAAGGACCAAATCAAAGTATCGACATTTAGATGATTGAAATCAACGATTTTATCTTGAGCATGGCCCAAGTGAGACCAGTTGGTTATATGGTGTATGATGTATTCTGATGCGCTAGGGTTTGAAGTAGACATGTTTTTATGTAGGAATGAAAAGAGCTAGAAAATGGGTTTTTAATGCGACAATCACGCCAATTAAAAAAGGCAACCAAAGTAATTCCTGTTGAAAATATAGGTGACTTGCCAGCAAAGCAAAAACACTAAAAACGATTTTTACTGCTACTCCTAAGAGTAGACTCATGCTCTGTAAAGTGGCTGGATATTTGGCCATGTAGGCCAAAAAAACACCCAAAAGAGCGTGAGGCAAAAACACACAAAGTGCCCCTAATGTAAAAAACCCTGCAAAAGAAAGAGAAATTACGCCACTTAGTGCACAGCAAAAAGCCAAAACAGAAGCTTGTAATGCAATCACCTTTAATAACGACTTCTGCATTTTCTCTCGACTCTTGCTCTGTAAATAGTGATTTTTTGTCATTGGGTTTGGGTATAGCGCCAAGTTGGCCACCGCTTTATCAGCGTCACCTATATGACGATTGTGTATTGAAAAGGTAAATAAAACTAGAGCCTTTGAAAATTTAGTTGCTCATTATAAATCAAAATTTGGATTATGCCAACATGGCTGGTTAAGTAAATTAAGCTTGTTTGAGCCTTGAATCTGAAAAGCATCGTACAAAAAAACGTGATAAAATCGAACTTATTTTTTATTAAACATGTGGAGTTTGTATGCTATCTATTATTCAGAGTGCGGGTTGGACGATGTGGTTGCTGATTGTTGCTTCGATTGCTTCCTTAGCGATTATTATTGAACGTTTTTACAGTTTAAGAATGAATTTGGTGATGCCGAAAGCCTTATTTGATGAATCGGTTGCTACATTTAGAGCCCAAGGATTGAGCCATGAATTTTTAAAAAAATTACAAGGGCATTCGGCCTTAGGGCAAGTTTTTACAGCAGCGTTTCGTCATATTTACGCACCTCGGGTGGTCATGAAAGACGCGGTTGAAGATCAATTACATTTTATTTCAAATGAGTTTAGCCGCTTTTTGACAACCTTAGGCACAATCGCAGCAATGGCCCCTTTGGTTGGTCTGCTAGGAACCGTTTTTGGTATGATAGAAGTCTTTGGTGTGCAGGGCGAAATCAATAATGACCCCAAACTATTGGCGCATGGAATTTCTGTCGCTTTATATAATACGGCTTTTGGTTTGATTGTGGCTTTGCCTTCTATGATGTTTTATCGTCATTTTCGCAATCGAGTCGAGGTGCTGTTGGTCGAAATGGAAGCACTAACCTTACATTTGGTCGAAGCTTCCTTGGCGGCTGAATCTGACGACAAAGAAAAATCGACTGAATCTTTGAAAACCGAGAATGACACGACATCACAAGCTCAATCGGAGTTGACGGTATGAGACGCAAGAGATACAGAGAAGAACCAGAGATTAATTTTATTCCTTTGATAGACTTGTTATTGGTTATTTTAATTTTCTTATTAGTTACAACAACTTACTCTAAAAACAGCGAAATAGAAGTGAATTTGCCAATCGCTGGGCAAGCTGAAATCAACGAGCAAGAGAAAACCAAACCTTACGATGTCGCTATTTCTGCGGGGGGTGAATACGCTTTAAATGGTGAAAAAATCACACTTAATCTACTGGCGCTGGCGCTGGTGGAAGGACTTAAAAAAAATCCTAACCTTGTCGTTGTGTTAAATGCAGATGCAAAAACCCAAAATCAAAACGTGGTCAGCGCCATGGAAGTGGCTCGCGATGCGGGTATTACGCGTTTATCTTTTGGGATACAACAAAGTACGCCATGATCAAAAAATGGATAGAATCGCATTGGTACATTAAAAAAAACATCGTCTTGAGTTTTTTATTGATTGGTTTTTCGGGTGCGTTTGGTTTCGTTAGTGCTTTTCGTCGTTTTCTGTATCGAAATGGATATAAAAAAGTTGAAACCTTAGCTGTTCCTGTTGTTGTTGTTGGCAACATTAATGTTGGTGGCGTAGGAAAAACACCACTGATTCAATTTCTGGCGCAGCAGTTGTCTGAGCAAGGAATTCTTGTTGGTTTGATTAGTCGAGGTTATGGCGGTACGCACCAAACACCTTGCTTAGTCAGCGCAGAAAGTTCTACTGGACTCGTGGGCGACGAGGCTTTGGCGACATTTCTACGAACAAAATTACCCATGGTGGTGGGGCTTGATCGCGTTGCCGCTGGGCGAATGTTGTTGTCCCTTTATCCAAAAACACAGATTATTTTGAGTGATGATGGTTTGCAGCACTATGCTTTAGCGAGACAATTTGAGTTGGTCGTGATTGATGGTCAGCGTGGTTTAGGGAATGGTTTTTTATTACCGATGGGGCCTTTGCGTGAATCAATCCGTCGTTTGAATGAGGTTGATGCGGTTGTTTTTAATGGGCATCCAAAACGAGAGCAAGACTTTTCTGATGTTAAGTGTCCTCGCTTTGAAATGCACTTGCGGCCAACCTTTTTTTGGCGATTAGGCTCTGCGGAACAAAAATCTCCGAGAGAACTCTTATTTTATTTGAAACAAAAAAAAGTGAGAGCGTTGGCCGGCATTGGTTTCCCTTTACGTTTTTTTCAAACTTTAAAGACATTAGAATTTCAGCTCGATGAGGAAGTCCCCTATCCAGATCACCATCGCTATGAACAGTCTGATGTACCTTGTCATGTAGACGTTGTACTAACAACCAGTAAAGATGCGGTTAAGTGGCAGTCGTTAGAGCTTAAACACATTGAAGTTTGGGTTTTGGAGATAGAGCCTTTTGTAACGGATGATTTACTGGGTTTGATTTGTCAAAAATTACAAATTTCTCCACACGAAAAAACAAATACTTAATTAAATTTAAAAATTAGGCTTGAAAAAAGAATACCAAGTATCCATATCTTTTTGACAATCAAGCGCTATAATCTTTTTATGTTAGTTGTTTTTAGTATCAGTGCTTGATGAACAATGTTTGTACCTTTAACTGTTATTTCTAAAAATAAAACAGTTCGATTTTTAAACCGATGTATCCTCAATTTAGGAGAAAATCATGGACATTAAAGTAATAGGTTTGCATTTAGACGTTACACCTGCGCTACGTCAGCACGTTGAACATAAATTAAACAAAGTACTCAACCATACGGACAGTGTTATTTCTGCTTCTGTGACTTTATCGGTTGATAAATTGGTTCAAAAATCTGATTTACAGGTGCATTTGGTCGGTAAAGACATCCATGTGGAAGGTTCTGGATCGGATATGTATGGTGCAATTGATGATATGGCAGACAAATTTCATCGCCAAGTGATGAAATATAAAGAAAAATTGTCAGAGCATCGTGTTAATGTTGCAGTAAAAGATAGCGCAGAAGAATCTGTTTAACTCTTGAAATAAACCACACCCCTAAAATAAAAAATTATTTTAGGGGTGTGGTTTATTTCAAACATCAGCCATTAGTCGTGCCCCACTCTCTGACTAAACCGTGCAAATATGAGCGAAAAAAGAGAAGGCGTGATGAATGAAAAGTCAATCCAACAATGAATACAGTATCGATAAGGCTGAAATTGACGAGATTTTGGCGTAGGATGAAAAACACATGCAACCCACAAAAAAGGCACCTCAAAAAAAGCCGAAATAAGTTGGTTTTTCTTACTTGTATAAAACTGTTCTGTACCAAGCGTTGCATACTTGAATAGGTGTAAATACGCTTTACCTCAACATTCATTCCTCTATGCCAATTTTTTCAAGCCATTAAAATATCTTTGTTTATTAGAGCAAAACTGTCAAACTTCACGATAAAGACAATGCCACTGCGGTCAACCTTTTATTCTTAAAAACTGGAGTAAAAGGTTGGCCACAAAGGATTAAAAACACGTCTATACAAAAAGCCCGTAACTCGTTAAAATTGACGGCTTATTCTTTACCCTTCGTTAACCCAAAAAACAGGACGCACCATAATGAACCCAATTAGCATCACCAAAACCACACACAGCCAAATCGAACACGTTAATTTTAATCAATTGACGTTTGGTGAAACGCCAACTGATCACATGCTGGTGTGCGATTGTGTGAACGGCGTGTGGCAAGCGCCTGAAATTGTGCCTTATGCGCCCATCACTTTGGATCCGTCGGCCAAGGTCTTTCATTACGGCCAAGCCATTTTTGAAGGCATGAAAGCCTACAAAGATGGGGACGGAGAGCTTTGGCTGTTTCGCCCGCACGACAATTTTACACGCTTCAACCGTTCAGCCGAACGTATGGCCATGGCGCAAGTGCCTGAATCTGTGTTTATTGAAGGCTTGCACCAATTGCTGGCGCTCGAACAAAATTGGGTCAAGCAAGGCGACAATCACGCTTTGTACATCCGCCCTTTTTTAATCGCCACTTCGGCTGGCGTATCAGCGGCGCCTTCGCAAAATTACCGATTTATGATTATTTTGTCGCCCGTCCAAAATTATTACAGCGGCGATGTCAAAGTGCAAATCGCCAATCATTACAGCCGTGCGGCCAACGGTGGCGTGGGTGCAGCCAAAACCGCAGGTAATTATGCGGCGCAATTTTACCCCACCCAACTCGCCAACCAAGCAGGCTATCAACAAGTGGTTTGGACCGATGATGCGACCCACACTTGGCTAGAAGAAGCAGGTACCATGAATTTATTTTTCCGCTTAGGCGACACTTTAGTGACCTCTCCCATCAGCGATCGAATTTTGGACGGCATCACGCGCAAAAGTTTGTTGGACTTGGCAAAGTACCTCAACATTCCTTGCGAAGTTCGCCCCATTTCTGTCACCGAGTTGGTGGCCAGCGCTAAAAATGGGCAACTCAAAGAAGCCTTTGGCTCGGGCACAGCGGCGGTCATCAGCCCCATTTGCGCCTTTGCCCACGAAGGCGTGGAATACGCCATCGCCAAACAATCCGACAGTTACGGCAAAAAATTAGGCAATGCATTGAAAAGCATACAAAGAAAACATCAGCCCGATCCATTTAACTGGACGGTGAAAGTGGCCATATAAACCATTGTGATGAAATTCAGGAAGTAGAAAATGTTGCGGCCAACCTTTTACCTTTAAACAAGGGAAAAGGTTGGCCGCAAAGCGATTTTAGAAAGTATT
>JBILQJ010000017.1:0-38779 GCA_044373325.1 Burkholderiales bacterium | reverse complement strand
TGGCGATTGGTTATGTGACAGGCAGCATGGACGTGACGGGTGACTTTTTAACCACCCAAAATGGCGATGCTGGCTCGGTAGATGCACAAACCACGTCGTTGATGGCGTATTACACCTTGGCCACAAATGATGGGCGTTATTTGGATGCGGTATTGCAATATTCGATGTCCAGCGCCGATGCGCAAGGCCAGTTATCTAAGTTGTCTTTGGATGCAACAGGTTTGCGCGGCAGTTTGGAAGTGGGCGTGCCCGTTCGTTTGGACAGCCTAACGCTAGAGCCACAAGCGCAACTCATTGCCTACAAAGACAGTTTTGATGACGCAAAAGACAGCAACGGTTATGTGATGTCGCAAGCGGATAATTCTGGCGTAATTTTCCGCGTGGGCGCGCGCCTTACCTCTAACGATACAACTGCGGCCTTTAAACCGTGGTTTGCGGCCAACATCAATCTGCAAAATGGTTCAACCACCGGCATCACGGACAAAACCAATAACGTTTATGAAAGCAGCGAAAAAGATGCCAAATGGGCGGACATGAGCGTGGGCATGAGCTATCAAACCAGCTCGGACGTCAGCGTTTACGGCCATTTGAAACAATCGGTAGCTATCGGCGGCGGCACCAACACCACCACCAGCGGCGCGATAGGCATTCAAAAAACGTGGTAAGTTGTTTAAGTTGTTGTAGCATTCAGTCGTAAACAGCAGTAAAAACCCTTGCGGCCAACCTTCTACCCAGTTTTTGGGTTAAAAGGTTGGCCGCAAATTTAAAATTAAGCCCTTTAAAACAAAATCTTAAAATCAAATAGTTTTTTTGTCACCAATGATTATTGACGGCGTTTGGTTGAGTTAGTGCTAAAAAGTTGCGCTAACCTTGCCTTTAAAGGGTGGGCTAAAAACAGGCGCGGAATTTTTGCACGCCCATGCAAGGGCTCGCCTTTTTGTCCTGTTTTTTTGGCGACGCAAAAAAATAGGTCGCCTGTCGGGCGAGACCGACAGACGCTTAGATAATCAACCGACCCAAAGCGAACACACAAAATAAAAAGCCTTGCGGCCAATCTTTTACCGAGAAAAATCAAGGAAAAAGGTTGGCCACAACGATTTTATTTTTCTTTATTTCAGACACTTCAAAACCACTAAACGCTTATTTAGAGGCCAGTTGATTGGCCAAAGCCACCGCCTCGCCCAAATACCGCGCAGGGGTTAGCGCCAATAAGCGGGTTTTTTCCGCGTCAGGAATGGCCAAAGTCGAAATGAAGTCGGCCAAAGTCGCTTGAGTAATGCCTGCTTGGCCGCGTGTGAGATTTTTCAATTGGTCGTAAGCGTTCGGCACAGCATAACGGCGCATCACGGTTTGTATGGGTTCAGCCAACAAGGCCCATTCTTTGTTTAAATCAGCGGCAATGGCGGCCTCATTCATTTCCAACTTATTTAAACCTTTCGTCAACGACGTATAAGCCAATACCGCATACCCAATCGCCACGCCCATATTGCGCAAAACCGTTGAGTCAGTTAAATCGCGTTGCCAACGAGAAATGGGCAATTTTTCGGCCAAATGTTGCAACAGCGCATTGGCCAAACCCAAATTGCCTTCTGCATTTTCAAAATCAATCGGATTGACTTTGTGCGGCATGGTCGAGCTGCCCACTTCGCCCGCTTTCACTTTTTGCTTGAAATACCCCAAAGAAACATAACCCCAAATATCACGCGCCAAATCAATCAAAATGGTGTTGCTGCGCGTCAGGACTTGAAAATATTCTGCCATGTAATCATGGGGTTCTATTTGCGTGGTATACGGATTAAAGGCCAATCCCAAACTGGCGATAAAGCGTTGATTGATGTCCACCCAATCCAACTCGGGATAAGCCGCCAAATGCGCATTGTAATTGCCCACCGCGCCGTTAAATTTGGCCAAGATGGCTTGATTAGACAGTTGGTCGATTTGACGTTGTAAGCGATGCACCACATTGGCCAATTCTTTGCCCATGGTGGACGGCGTAGCGGTTTGGCCATGCGTGCGGCACATCATGGGCACGGCGGCGTAAGCGCTGGCCATATTGCTCAATTGTGCAACCATGCCCGTTAATTTGGGCAACAACACGCGGTCACGCGCCTCGGTTAACATTAAGGCGTGGCTGGTGTTGTTGATGTCTTCAGATGTGCACGCAAAATGGATAAATTCATTCACGGCAGTGATTTCAAGGTTGGCCGCAAAACGGTCTTTAATCCAATATTCAACCGCTTTCACATCGTGATTGGTGACGGCTTCTATGGCTTTCACCGCGCGCGCGTCTTCCTCTGAAAACTGGGCGATTACCGCCTCCATTTCAGCCAAAGTGGCGGCCGAAAAAGCAGGCACTTCTTTAATGCTGGCTTCTGCCGCCAAATGTTGTAACCATTTCAGTTCAACCACCACCCGATAATAAATCAGGCCGTATTCCGAAAAAATGGGGCGTAAGTCAGCCAATTGCTGGGCGTAACGACCATCTAAAGGAGAAAGTGCAGTCAGTTGTGTCATAAAAAGTCCTTAATAAAAAAATAATCAATCAACGCTCATTCTTGGTATAAAAAATGCGCCCTTTTCACATTGCACAGCAATTCATACGCAATGGTCGCCGCCTGTTCGGCCACCGTGGCCACCGAAACGCCTTCGCCCCATAAAATCACCAAACTGCCCACGTCGGCCTCTGGCACGTTGGTGATGTCTATGCTCATCATGTCCATAGAAATGCGGCCTAACACGGGGCAAGGTTGGCCGCAAACCAACACGCTGGCGACATTGCTGGCCGCGCGTGGATACCCATCAGCGTAACCACACGCCATCAAGCCCACTCGGGTGGTGCGCTGGGTGGTATAAGTTGCGCCGTAACCGATTGTCTCGCCTGCGGCCAAAGTGCGCACACCAAAAATGCGAGTACTCAAGGTCATGACGGGCTTTAAGTCGGCGGCGAACCCAGCATCGACCGAAAAAGGCGACACGCCATACAACATCAGCCCTGCCCTTCCCCACGCTTTGTGGCTGGACGGATGCGCCAAAATGGCCGCCGAATTGGCCAAACTGACTTCGATTGTTTCGCCACGGCCACACCTGGCCAGTACTTGATTAAACACCTGTGTTTGGGCTAGCGTCAAAGGCGAGGCCAAGTCATCGGCAGCCGCGTAATGGCTCATGGCCACGATGCGGCCAACCTTGTCGTGCCGCGCCAAAGTCGCATACGCTTGCGCGTAATCTGGCGCATCTAAACCCGCACGGTGCATGCCGCTGTCCATTTTCAGCCAAATGGTGACGGGTTTGGGCAACCGTGCCGCCAAAAAACTTTGCAGTTGTGTGGCGCTTTGAATGACGCACCACAAGTCATATTGCGCCACGCTGTCCCATTCTGCGGCTTCAAACACGCCTTCGAGCAGCAAAATGGGCTGGGTGATGCCCGCCAAACGCAAACGCACGGCTTCTTCTATGGCGGCCACGGCAAAGCCATCGGCGCAGGACAACGCGCGCGCGCATTCAACCGCGCCATGCCCGTAAGCATTGGCTTTGACCACGGCCAACACTTGTCCGCCATGCGCTCGCTTAGCCACTTGATAATTGTGGCGCAAGGCGCTTAAGTTGATTTGAGCCAATAACGGTCTCATGAAGGCGGCCTTTCAAAAACAAGAAAAAATCTGCACCCATACAAAAGGCCTTTTATAAACCATTATAAAAAGGCCTTAGGCTGGATTTTTGAACTTATTTAGCGTTGGACTTTTTCAAGGCTTTGGCTGCCGAACGCAAAGTGCCTTTGCTGGTTTTAGGCACTTCAATTTTAGGGTTGGCCGCAGGACGAAACAGCACCATGAGTTTGCCAATGTGTTGTATGGGTGCGGCTTCTAGCGTGTTGCAAATTTGCTCGTACATGGCCACGCGCACGGCTCTGTCATCGCCGAACACACGCACTTTGATTAATTCGTGCGCAGTTAAAGCGGTGTTGATTTCATTCATCACCGATTCGGTTAAGCCTGCGCCGCCTATCATCACGACGGGCGACAAATTGTGAGCCAAACCTTTAAGATATTGGCGACCTGTTGAATCTAATTCGAGTTTCATAATATTTTGACCGTTTTGAAATAAAGCGCAATTGTACTAAAATCAAGCACTTTATTCGATACTTATTTGCAAAAAAGCCAAACAAATCCTTTAAATCCGCCTTTTATTGGGCAATATCCTTTAAAATGGCAGGCTGATGCTTGTTTTTACAAGCCACATTTGACTAAAAAAAGGGAATCCACTGATGGCTAGAAGTAAATCCAGCGCCAATTGGCTCAACGAACACGTGCATGACGTGTACGTCCACCAAGCAAAAGCCGATGGCTACCGCGCCCGAGCGGCTTATAAACTCATCGAAATCAATGAAAAAGATCGATTAATCCACCCCAACACGGTGTTGGTGGATTTGGGCAGCGCCCCTGGCAGCTGGTGCCAAGTCGCCAGCGGTTTGATTGGTGCGGAAGGCAAAATTTTTGCTTTGGACATTTTAGAAATGCCACCCGTGCCGCACGTCACGTTTATACAAGGTGATTTTCGTGAGGAAACAGTTTTAAAGACGTTGATACAAGCCTTGCACGGGCGACCGCTGGATTTGGTGTTGTCCGACATGGCGCCCAACATGACGGGCGAGCGCCACACCGACCAAGCCCGCAGCTATTATTTATGCGAATTGGCCTTAGAATTTGCCAAAGAACGCCTTAAAATAGGCGGTGATTTTGTGGTCAAAGTCTTTCAAGGCAGCGATTTTCAACCCTATTTAAAAGCCATGAAAGCCGAATTTGAAACGGTAATCTCTCGCAAACCCAAAGCCTCGCGCGACCGTTCGACTGAAATTTATTTAATCGGCAAAAATAAATTGCCTTAATCCTAACAACGCTGCGGCCAACCTTTTTCTTTTATTTTCAACACGAAAACAAGGGGAAAAGGTTGGCCGTAAAAGTTTATTAACACATCTATCTTTCTTTTTAGAATGAATCACTCTTAAATATAGTTAACATTATATGTTTTTAGTTAATATTTTTAATAAATTAAATATAGTATTACTTAACGCAAAAATTAAATATAAATATTTTTTTACAAAAAAAATTATAAACAAAAATTTTGTTTATAATAGCGACTGCACTACAAATATCGATGTGCTTTCTTATATTTTACTAATTTTTATTAATTTTTATTTTTGGAGTTTTCATGAATAAGTCGTATCGTTTAGTTTGGTCAGCCGTGCGCGGTGCATGGATGGTGGTATCAGAATTAGCTAAGGCACACGCCAAATCGGGGGCGGCGGTTGTGGTGGTGATTACGGCGACGGCAAGCATGCCCAGTCAAGCAGCGGCACCAATTGTTGCGAACACAGGAGAAACAAAACAAGTCACCTCAGGGACTTATGAAAATCCACTCGGTACAGATGCCGATGTCATTTATGCTAATAACGGTGCTATACAATTTATAGAAGGTGGTAACTTTACAATTAATTCAGGGGTCGGCACCTCAACTGCCCAATATGGTTTGTTTGCAAGCGGACCGACTGGCAGCATAGTCGAACTGGGCAATGGCGGAGGGACTTACACCATCACTCAAGGTAGAAACCCAGATGCTAGCGCTCAATTAGGTAAAGCCGCGTTGGCCGCAGGTGGTGGTGCCACTTTAGATCTGTCAAGAGCAACCGTCGTTAATTTAACGACAGACTCTTACATGGGTATTCGAACAGATGGCGCAGGTTCTCAGCTTAAACTATCCAAATTCGTGATGGATCACATGAATGTGGCAACACCATTACGCGGAACAGGTATCGGTATTTATGCACGCGAGAGTGCTGAAATCCAAATCAATGAGGCTCAAGTCACTTCGGTCACTCGCCTGATTGCAGCGGATGTTAACAGTATCATTCGAATCGGAAATGCCAATACACGTAGCGTTATGGGTTCTTCTTTTTCTGGCACTGCTGGGGCGCCTATTACGCTTGTTACATCAGTTAACAACAGCCAAATATTTTTGAAGAACCTTGATGTTAATGGAACAGGTTCGAACATGTATGCGCTGAAAGCTTTTAGTACAGGCGGCGTTATTAGCATTGAAGATACTTCGATTTCTACAAAGGGCTTAGCTGGCGTTGGTGTATTAGTTGATGCTGGCGGAACCTTGAATTTGGCTGGTACCAACAACATCAGCACTTTGGGCGACAATTCTGATGCTTTGTCTGTGGCAAAAAATGGCGTGGTCAATGGCACTTTGACTGGAAAAATCAGCACCGAAGGCAACAATTCTGATGCCATTCAATCTTCTGCGGCCAACCTTGTGATTGCTGATGCAACCATCGAGACGACAGGCTCAGATTCTTTGGGCTTGAAATTAACCAATGGCTCAACGACAACGTTAAATAATTCAACCGTCAGCACCGATGGCGCCAACTCAACGGGCGTTTTTGTCGATGGCAGCAGTACTTTGAATTTGGCTGGTACCAACAACATCAGTACTTTGGGCGACAATTCTGATGCTTTGTCTGTGGCAAAAAATGGCGTGATCAATGGCACTTTGACCGGAAAAATCAGCACCGAAGGCAACAATTCTGATGCCATTCAATCTTCTGCGGCCAACCTTGCGATTGCAGATGCCACCATCAGCACCACAGGCGACGGCTCTTTGGGCTTGAAGTTGACCAATGGTTCAACGACAACGTTAACCAATTCAACCGTCAGCACCGATGGCGTAGGTTCAACAGGCGCTTTGGTTGACGGCACCAGCACCTTAACCGTGAACGATGCCAGCATCACCACTTTGGGCGCAGATTCTTTGGGCTTAGATTTGAATGCAGGTTCAACCGCCAATTTGACTGACGCAACCATCGCCACTTCTGGCGCGAACTCAACGGGCGTTTCTGTGGACGGCACCAGCACCTTGAATTTGGCTGGCACCCAAAACATCAGCACTTTGGGCGACAATTCTGACGCTTTGTCTGTTGATAAAGGCGGCGTGGTGACTGGCACATTGACAGGCAAAATCAGCACTGCAGGCAATAATTCTGATGCCATTCAATCTTCTGCGGCCAACCTTGTGATTGCGGATGCCACCATCAGCACCACAGGCGACGCTTCTTTGGGCTTGAAGTTGACCAATGGTTCAACGACAACGTTAACCAATTCAACCGTCAGCACCGATGGCGTAGGCTCAACGGGCGCTTTGGTTGACGGCAGCAGTACGTTAACCATGAACAATTCTGGCATCACCACTTTGGGCGCGGATTCTTTGGGCTTGGATTTGAATGCAGGTTCAACCGCCAATTTGACCTCTGGCGCGAACTCAACGGGTGTTTCTGTGGATGGCACCAGCACCTTGAATTTGGCTGGCACCCAAAACATCAGCACTTTGGGTGACAATTCTGACGCTTTGTCTGTCGACCAAGGCGGCATCGTCAACGGCACATTGACCGGAAAAATCAGCACCGAAGGCAACAATTCTGATGCCATTCAATCTTCTGCGGCCAACCTTGCGATTGCGGATGCCACCATCAGCACCACAGGCGACACTTCTTTGGGCTTGAACTTGACCAATGGTTCAACGACAACGTTAACCAATTCAACCGTCAGCACCGATGGCGTAGGCTCAACAGGCGCTTTGGTTGACGGCACCAGCACCTTAACCGTGAACGATGCCAGCATCACCACTTTGGGCGCAGATTCTTTGGGCTTGGATTTGAATGCAGGTTCAACTGCCAATTTGACTGACGCAACCATCGCCACTTCTGGCGCTAATTCAACGGGCGTTTCTGTGGATGGCACCAGCACTTTGAATTTGGCTGGTACCCAAGACATCAGCACAACAGGATCCGATGCAATCGGCATTTTGGTTGAGAAAGATGGTACGTTAACTGGCACTCTAACGGGTTCTGTGTCGGCAACAGGCGCCAATTCAGATGCGATTGTTTTTGTTGATACAAGCAACAACACCCCAAGTTTTGCGTTAGATAATGCCACGGTAACGTCTAACAATAACGCTTTGTTATTACAAGCAGGCAGCTTAAATGTCACCGCCAATGACAGCAATTTAACGGGTGACGTAACCGCCGAAACTGGTGCAACTTTAGACTTCACAATGACAGGTTCATCCCCTGCTAACAGTGTTTTAACGGGTGCAATTGTCAATGCCAACAACACCAATCTGGTTTCTTCTACTTGGAATGTCACTGACGATTCACAAATACAAAATCTAACCAATGACAGCAGTATCATTAACTTTGTCAATAAAGATGGTTCGACTCCAGGCTTGGGTTATGACGACTTCAAAACCTTAACGGTCAAAGAGTACACGGGCGTGAATTCATCTGACATTTACATGAATGCAAGCTTAGGCGGCGATAATCCTGCAGGCACAAGCAGTGATAAAATTGTCGTTGAAGCTGGCGGTTCTATGTCTGGCCCTGTGACTTTGCATGTGAATAATGTCGGTGGCTCTGGTGCGCCCACTTATGACGGTTTGAAATTGATTGAAGCGCAAAGTGGCGCGACCATAGACAAATCTGAAATGAGTATTGATGGGGGTTACATTCCAGGCGGTGCGTATGGTTATGTTGTTCGTCAAGGGCAATACAGCGAACCAGGTGACGACCAAAGTTTATTCTTAACCAACTTTGCGCCCAAAGGCACCACCATCGATGAAAATGGTTTCTTGGTTGGCGCTGAAGGGGTTATTCCTCCCAAACCCACCACCGTTGCACCCGGAACAGGTACAGGTGCAGGCGGTGCCTTTGCAGAAGGGCCTTCAAATACACCCTCTGGCAATGGTCATATCAGTAGCAATGGCCTAACCGCTTACGACAACGGCAGTACCAATCCTGACGGTTCTTTGCCATTAACAGATGCCAATGGTAATCAAATTGTTTATAAAAAGGTCACCGATGAGTATGGCAATACCCAATTAGTACCCACGGGCGAAGTTATTAAGCCTGTCGTGCCACCCGTTGTCGACCCTATTGTGCCGCCTGTCGATCCTGTTGTCCCGCCTGTCGTCAATCCTGTTGCCCCTATCGTTAAAGAAGGTGCCGCTTATATTCGTACCGACGTTGATGCGAATGGCAACTTAATCTTCACGGCTTACCAAGAAGTGACTGATGCCAATGGTAATATCACTCGCCGTGTCATTTCGTTACCAAACACTGGGGTGACTGGTCAATTCAACCCAAGTGATGCTGATCGTGGCCAAACCGCCGATAAAGATGGCAATTTAATTTGTAACAACGGCAGTCGCGCTTCTGATTGTGCCTTACCAACCAAAGATGCAAATGGCAAACCGATAGTGTATGCCGTTGACATCGATAGCAACGGTAATGTCTTCTTACGTGCGCTTGTGGGTGATGCGGCAACTGCGGCTCAACAAACTTATGATTTTGCCGCACAAATGGGAGGAAGTGATGCCCCAACCGTTTTATACAGCCCAGATTTTGTGACCTACAATGCCATTGCTGATGTGGTGAGTTTGTCTGCCAACACCTTGCTAGGCACTTACCATGAACGCATGGGCACACAAAACACAGCTCAAATCCAAGCTGAAAAATCCAGCAGCTACAATGCCAACAGCTGGGGACGTTTAATCGCTGACAACCGTGAAGTCGCTTATGAGAATGCCGCGTTCAACCAAAGCATCAAAGGCACGACAACAGGCTTCCAATTGGGGCATAGCTTATGGCAAAGCCGCCATGCTAACAATGCGCTAGCTCAGGCTGGTTTAGCGATTGGTTACGTCAAAGGCAGCATGGATGTGTTTGGAGATGCCTTACTTTCTAAACAAATCAAAACGGGAACCATCGATGCCGATACGACTTCTTTAATGGCGTATTACATTTTGGCAACAGACACAGGCACTTATTTGGATGCTGTCGTGCAATATTCTTACTCTAATGCAACAGCCAATGGCCCTCAATCGAGTGTTGCTTTGGAATCTACTGGATTGCGCGGTAGTTTAGAAGTGGGTATCCCTGTGCGTTTCGATGCTTTAACGTTAGAACCACAAGCTCAACTCATTGCTTACAAAGACAAGTTTGACGATGCCTTTGACAGTAATGGTTACTTGATGTCACAAGGTGACAATTCAGGCGTGATTGTTCGTTTGGGCGCTCGTTTGACCCCAAGTGACACAAGTTCTAACTTCAAACCTTGGTTTGCGGCCAACGTTAACAAACAAAATGCATCAACAGCAACAGGTGTCATCGATAAAAGCAGTAACGCAGGCTTAAATAGTGAAAAAGACAGTGCGTGGGCAGACATGAGCGTTGGTATGTCCTACCAAGTCAACGACAGCATGAGCCTTTATGGTCACTTAAAACAATCGCTTGCAATAGACAGTGGGACAAACACAGTCACCAGCGGCGCGGTTGGAGTCCAAAAATCGTGGTAATATCGCGATAGTTGTTTAGTAAACAAGCAGTAAAACAGCAGTAAAAACCCTTGCGGCCAACCTTTTTCCCCAGTTTTTGGGTTAAAAGGTTGGCCGCAAGGGTTTGGCTTACCGCGCTAAATTCACGTAAAAATAGATGACAAGACAAGCATCAACAAACATTCAGCCATCATACCCAGCCGAATAGAAAAGGCAAAGAATCAATTACTCCATTGCTTGTAATAATTTTTGTATCGGATAAACCGCTCTAACAACCACTTCGTCTTGCATTTGTGCCGCGCTATCTAATTTTGATTGAGCCTTTTGGACATCCAGTTCAGACCATGGTTTCTTTGTATCAAAATCGTCTAACAAAATCAGTCCTAATTCAGTCACCGACTTCAAGGCCTGCGCAACCGATTTTAAGTCGGCCAATTCGGCGTTATTATCAAGGATTTTACTCAGCATAACATCATTATTTTTCCACTTTAACAATCGATTACGCAACCACTTTTTGGCCTCTTGGTCATTTTTATTGTGGATCAGACGCGTCACCATTTTATCCATTTCACGCACCACCAAACTTTCTGAAAAAAGTGCATCCGCAAATCGATCTAACCGCTCGAGCTGATGATAATTATTTTTCAAAAATTTAGCATGGTGACGCGAATAATATTGAGCAGGTTCAACCGCTTCTGCCAAAATTTGCAAAGGCAAAATAGAGTATTGCTTAGCCAAATGAGCAAAAATGCGGTTAGATTGCGCATGATGTTGCATGCCCACCGAAACCGTCAACCATTTATCCATTGCGGCCAACCTTTGATACATATTTTCAACATCAACCAATGTTTCAGGAGACCATAACCGTTCGGCAATCGCAAAAGTTCTCGGCCATAACTTAATGTCTATCAAGTCAGTATTGACATTTTCAGACCATAACGCCGCTTCCGCACCCAAAATATTTGCCTGATGATTTTCATCAGGCACAACTGGCTGTGTATTGGTCGGCACTTGGCTTAACTTCTCGCCCTTCACAGGATAACGGACATTCCCAACCAAAATATAGCCGTTCAATTCCGATGCCGTTAACGTCAAAATGGGCGTGGTTTCTCCCATCCAGCTGTCCACCGTAAAAGACAATTTATCGGTGCCTCGCCACTCAATTCCTCTTATGGCTCGTCTTGATTTACCCGCAAAATCAATAAATCCACGCCATGCTTGACCGCTACGAATCAAGGTAAAACTGCCTTTCACAGGGTTGCCTTTTAATCGTGGCATCACAAATTGCCATGAGAGCGCCTGCTCATTTTTTTCAACGTTATCATTCACCGCCAAAGGTTTCGGCATGATTTCATTCCGATAATGGTAGGCGGTGCTTTGAGGCTGATCCACATAAAACCCAGTAGATAAAATACTTTGATAACCTTGTTGTGCGCTAGAACCAATAGAATCTGGGCCCTGCCACGATTGAATCACGATAGATTTCGGTAAGGCTGGATTAAATATTTCGTCCCAACCCACCATTTTCCGATGATGTTTTTCTAATATTCTTTCCAACTGTTGATTAAAATAAGTGTGTAAATCATGTTCATTTGCAATGCTATTTTCGCGCATAAAGGCTTGAATTTTAGACGATTCTTTCCAATGTGCCGTATTCAATTCATCCCCACCGACGTGTAAATATTGGTCAGGAAAAATGGCCACCGCTTCAGCAATAATCTGATCAATAAATTGATACGCGGCTGGATTACTTGGGTCTAAGGCGGGTTTATGCACGCCCCAGTGCCGCTCCATTTGATAAGGCCCTGGGGCGCTCATTAACTCGGGATAAGCCACGGCAAGCGCTGAAGCATGTCCAGGAAAATCGATTTCAGGCACAACCCGAATGCCTTTTTGGGTTGCATAATTCACCACCTCTTTCATTTGTGCTTGGGTATAAAATAAGCCATCGCTGGCCATCGTTTGTAGTTTTGGATAGCGTTTAGATTCAAAACGCCAACCTTGATCATCGGTCAAATGCCAATGAAAAACATTCATTTTAGCCGCAGCCATGCCATCTAATTGACGTTTAATGTCTTCAACTTTCAAAAAATGCCGCGCTGAATCCAACAAAATGCCGCGCCAAGCAAATCTGGGTTCGTCTATGATTTCAACACAAGGCAAATAAACCCCGCGCTCTTTTTGCAACAATTGCAAGACAGTTTCCATGCCTCTTAATGCGCCAAATCGGGTCTCGGCGGTCAATAACACGCCGTTTGGTGTAATTTCTAATTGGTAGCGTTCATCCATCTCAACAGAGGGCAAAGCCGCTACTTTATTCAAAATCCGAATTTGAATCACATTGGGTTTATACTTTGACATTTTAAGTTGTCGTTCTGTTGGTCGTACCAAACCCGTTTGGGCAATAATTCGCGCCGCCCAACGATCAACTTCCTGCCCCATTTCGTCACCAGAGACCGCAATATTGAAATTTCCATACACCTCAAAACGGCCTTCTTGCACGACAACACTTTGTGGCCAAGGCATCAGTGGCAAGGGATTATTGGCCTGCGCCACAGAAAAGCCAACCATTAGCCCACAAATCAGATAAGTAAGCACCGCTTTCAAAAACAAAATAGAGTGTTGCATCGTCATTCCTTTTTAAATAAAAGTAAATAAAGTATTGAAGCCTAGTATTGCTGGTTTCTTTAAACAAAACCATCGCATTGTCTTTACATTTTTTTTGCGTATCAGAGTATAACCCTTATTTTATAAACTCGCCTATGCCTAAGCCTTGCGGCCAACCTTTTTCGCTGTTTTCATCATGAAAATCAGGGAAAAAGGTTGGCCGCAAGGCTTTTTAACAACAACGACAGAATCAATCTAAAAAATAAATTATTTCTTCACTTCTTCAAACTCGGCATCAACCACATCACCTTCGTCTTTTTTGTTTTTGGCTTCTTCGTTGCTGCCAGCCGCTTGGCTTTCGGCTTCGGCTTGGGCGTACATGATTTCACCCAATTTTTGAGCCGCCGCACCCAACTCTTCGCCAGCTGCTGTAATGGCGTCAACATCTTCACCTTTGATGACTTCTTCAGCTTTCACCAATTGAGCTTCAATTTTTTCTTTATCCGCTGCGTCTAATTTGTCGCCGTGGTCTTTGAGCGACTTTTTGATGCTGTGGATTAAGCCTTCGGTTGTATTGCGCGCGCCCACCAAGGCCACCAATTTTTTGTCTTCTTCGGCATTGGCTTCTGCATCTTTCACCATTTGCTCGATTTCAGACTCGCTCAAACCAGAAGAGGCTTGGATCGTAATGTTGGCTTGTTTGTTGGTGGCTTTGTCTTTGGCCGATACGTGCAAAATACCATTGGCATCGATGTTAAATTCCACTTCAATTTGCGGAATGCCGCGCGCCGCTGGTGGAATGTCGCCCAAATTAAATTGACCCAAAGATTTATTGGCCGACGCTTTTTCGCGCTCACCTTGTAAAACATGGATGGTCACGGCATTTTGATTGTCTTCTGCGGTTGAAAAGACTTGGCTGGCTTTGGTTGGGATGGTCGTGTTTTTTTGGATTAATTTCGTCATCACACCGCCCATGGTTTCTATACCCAAAGACAACGGCGTCACGTCCAACAACAACACGTCTTTACGATCGCCAGACAACACCGCGCCTTGATAAGCCGCACCGACCGCAACCGCTTCATCAGGATTGATGTCTTTGCGAGGCTCTTTACCAAAAAATTCTTTGACTTTTTCTTGCACTTTAGGCATACGCGTTTGGCCACCCACCAAAATCACGTCGCTGATGTCAGCCAAATTAATGCCTGCATCTTTAATGGCTTGACGACAAGGCGCAATAGAGCGTTCGATTAAATCTTCGACCAAGCTTTCAAATTTGGCGCGCGTTACTTTCATGGCCAAATGTTTAGGGCCGTTTGCGTCCATCGTAATGTAAGGCAAATTGATGTCGGTTTGTTCGGTTGAAGACAACTCAATTTTCGCTTTTTCAGCGGCTTCTTTTAAGCGTTGCAACGCCATCACATCTTTAGTCAAATCAATGTTTTGATCTTTTTTAAATTCAGCAACAATGTGATCAATCATGCGTTGGTCAAAATCTTCACCACCCAAAAAGGTGTCGCCATTGGTCGATAACACTTCAAATTGATGCTCGCCATCAACGTCCGCAATTTCAATCACAGAAACGTCAAACGTACCGCCGCCTAAGTCGTACACGGCAATTTTTCTATCGCCTTCTTGCTTGTCCAAACCAAAGGCCAAAGCCGCAGCCGTTGGTTCGTTGATGATGCGTTTAACGTCCAAGCCTGCAATGCGGCCAGCGTCTTTGGTGGCTTGGCGTTGGCTGTCATTAAAATAAGCTGGCACGGTAATAACGGCTTCCGTCACCGCTTCACCCAAATAATCTTCAGCCGATTTTTTCATTTTACGCAAAATTTCTGCCGACACTTGTTGTGGCGCCAATTCGTTATTTTGCGCTTTTACCCAAGCATCGCCATTTTTGGCTTTTACGATAGAAAACGGCATCATGTCGATGTCTTTTTGCACTTCTTTGTCTTCAAATTTACGGCCTATCAAACGCTTCACCGCGTACAAAGTATTTTTAGGATTCGTCACCGCTTGGCGTTTGGCTGGCGTACCCACCAAAATTTCACCATCTTCTAAATAAGCAATAATCGATGGCGTGGTGCGCGCGCCTTCTGCGTTGTCGATGACTTTGGCCACGCCGTTTTCAATCACAGAAACACAAGAATTTGTTGTGCCTAAGTCGATACCAATAATTTTACCCATGATGTTTTCCTTTTCTTAAAAAAATAAAGCTAAATAAGTTAAATAAAGCGCCTAGCAGAAATTTTAATGCCAATAAAAAAGGCTCACGTGAGTTTTTTATTGGCCGTTTACCAAGCTTGGTAACCCCTTAATTTCCATGACAAGCTAAATGCGCCTTATTGGTTTCTTTTCAAGAGGGCAAAACAAAAAACCCCACTTGCGGCCAACCTTTTTGCCAAAAACAAGCGAAAACCGCAAAAAGGTTGGCTGCAAGTGATGTTTATCCACTAAGTCTTGCCGACACAAAAGCCCCATTTACAAGCGGCTCGCTCGGTTCACGGTGGGCAACAGTTGAATATTGTGCAGAATTTTGCCCAGCTGATACACATCCAAAACTTGTATGCGCATGGTAATACGCCCAATGTCTGGACTTAATGCGTAAGTTTCCACCTTTTCAATATGTGCATTTTCATTGGCAACCGTCACGGCAATACCTGCAATCACACCTCGCTCTTGCACGGCATCAATTTGTAAACTGACCGAAAAAGGATCGCAATTTTCGCTGTCCCATTGTAAAGCCAGTACTTTTTCTGCATCGGCATGAACCAAATTTTTACAGTCCATGCGATGCACCACTACGCCCTGCTCTTTAATCAAAACGCCCGCCACTTCATCCCCTTTGATGGGATTACAGCACGGGGAAAGTGCCACGTTAGAGCCTTCATTACCTCGAATCACCAAGGGGGCAAGCAATAACGGTTCATCCAGATTTTTACCAGCAACATTCAACAATTGTCGAGCCAAGGATAAGGGCAATAATTTCCCCATACCAACATCGGCCAACACGTCATCAAAAGCTTGATATTTGTCGCTTTGCGTTTGCAAATAAGCAATTTTATGGGTCTCGCTCAACGCAAAGTTTTCAGGCATCAACGCATCACAAGCTTTTTTAAACAAGCGTCGCCCCAATGAAATGGCCTCTTCGCGTTCCAAGGTTTTTAAATAATTGCGTATACCCGAACGCGCACGCGCGCTGATTACAAAACTCAACCAATCAGGATTGGGCATTTTTTGCGTGCCCGTCACCATTTCAACCGTGTCGCCGTTATGCAACACCGTCCACAAAGGCACACTTAAAAAATTGACCTTGGCCGCCACCGTGCAGTGGCCAACATCGGTATGCACCGCATAAGCAAAATCGACTGTCGTGGCGTATTTGGGCAACACCATAATTTTGCCTTTGGGCGTAAATACGTAAACCTCATCAGGAAACAAATCCACTTTAATGTGCTCGAAAAACTCCACCGAGTCCATATTTTCGGCTTGTAAATCTAAAATACTTTGCAACCATTGATGCGTATTTTGTTGCACGCCCAGCGCCTCGGTGTCGCTCACGGCATCTTTGTACAACCAATGCGCGGCAATGCCAGATTCGGCAATATTATGCATTTTACGCGAACGAATTTGAATTTCTAAGGGTGCACCAAAAGGGCTAAACAAAATGGTGTGCAAGCTTTGATAGCCGTTATTTTTAGGAATGGCGATGTAATCTTTAAATTTCCCAGGGATGGGTTTGTACAAACCATGCAATAAACCCAAAGCCACGTAACAATCGCTCGCTTCTTCAACAATGACACGAAACGCATAAATATCAAGCACTTCAGCAAAAGACAAATGTTTGTCCTGCATTTTTTGATGGATGCCATATAGATTTTTTTCGCGTCCGCTGACTTCAGCGGTCAAATTGGCTTGCGCCAAGGTTGCACGTATCGCCAACAACATTTTTTCAACCACTTCACGCCGATTGCCACGCGTGGCTTTCACTGCTTTGGTCAGCACTTGATGGCGTTTGGGGTGCAAATACAAAAACCCCAATTCTTGCAACTCTCTAAAAATTTTGTCTAACCCCAAACGGTTAGCAATCGGAGCATAAATTTCTAGGGTTTCTCGGGCAATGCGGTGGCGCTTGTCCTCGCGCATCGATTCCATAGTGCGCATATTGTGCAAGCGATCGGCCAACTTAATAATAATCACTCGGATATCTCGCCCCATGGCCAGCACCATTTTACGAAAATTTTCAGCCTGCGCAGCCTCTTGAGTTTGATAATCTAACTTTTCTAGCTTAGACAAACCATCCACCAAATCGGCCACAGCAGCACCAAAGGCTTTCGCTATCATCGATTTGGACGTGCCTGTATCTTCTAAAACATCATGCAACAAAGCAGCTGCTAAGCCTTGCACATCTAAATGCCATTCGGTCAAAATGGTCGCCACCGCAATGGGGTGCGAAATGTAAGGCTCGCCACTTTTGCGGGTTTGTCCATAATGCGCCGCGTGCGACACCAACAACGCTCGGCGCAAATACGCCAAATCGTCAGCGCTTAAATACACCCCAGCCGCGCTAAAAAAAGCCGTTTCAGCGCGGCGTAATTGTTGGGCAAAATCTGGCATTTCTGTTGTAGGTATCGTGGGTTTGTCTGTCATTTTTTTCTTTCTATTCTTATGCGCTGTCGTTGACTGGTTGGTATGCCGATATTTTCATTGTGACATAAAATAACAATTCCGCTGATGTTATCTTATATTTGCGTCCTTGATAAGCTTGCGGCCAACCTTTTTCCCCAAATTTGGGGGGCAAGGTTGGCCGCAACAGAGACTATTTCGACTCAAGCAATCAAAGCGCTGGTATTTTTAAAGCGGTTGCTAAAGCCACTTGCACCATGCGCTGAAAAGTGTTTTGACGATCGGCAGCATTTAAATGCTCGCCCGTGACGATGTGATCGGAAACTGTCAAAAACCCCAAGCCGCGCGCGCCATGTTCGGCGCAAATGGCGTATATGCCCGCCAATTCCATTTCGACCGCCAACACATTCATGCGCTTGAACACCTCAATTTGTTGCTCGCTGTCGGCGTTATAAAAAAAGTCTGATGAATGTATCGTGCCAACGCGCAAAGCAATATCATGCTCTTGTGCGGCCAACACGGCTTGTTGCATCAAGCCAAAATCGGCAGACGCAGCATAATCAAACCCCATAAAACGCTGGCGATTCATGTTGCTGTCGGTACAAGCGGCTTGTGCCAAAATAATGTCGTGCAGCTTCACATCTTCCGCCACGCCCCCGCAAGAACCAATGCGTATCACCGTTTTAACACCATAAAACCTCACCAATTCAGTGACATAAATAGAACAAGAAGGAATGCCCATGCCATGCGCCATCACCGAGATTCGACGGCCTTGATAATATCCCGTGTAACCCAGCATATTCCGCACATTGGTCACCAGTTTGGCATCGGTTAAATAAGTTTCAGCAATCATTTTGGCACGCAAAGGATCACCCGGCATTAAAACAACATCGGCAAAATCACCCAATTGGGCTGAAATATGAGGCGTAGGAACCATGATGGCATTCTCCTGTATGAAATTAAAAGAAAAAGGAACGCGAAAAAAACTGATGAAAAACTATGATTTATTGATTTTATCTTCTTTGCCAGACAATAGGCGAATAATATTGTCTTGGTGACGATACAAAATTAAAACCGCAATCAACACACAAGCCCACGTGTAAGGATGATTAAAACCCAACAAAAACCAAGCCATAAAAGGCATACAAACACAAGCAATCACGGCGGCCAAAGAAGAGATTTTCAAAACCAAGGCGCAAAACAACCACACAAATAAAGCACACAAAGCCAAATAAACATTCAGCGCCAACAAAACACCCAAAGCCGTTGCGACGCCCTTCCCCCCCTTAAAACCAAAAAAAACAGGCCACATATGACCGATTAACACCATAATACCCACCAACGCAATGGCACGCTCGTCTAAGCCATAACTGGGCGCAAACGAAATCGCCAGAAAAACAGCCAGCCAACCTTTCACGCCATCGCCCAACAAAGTCAACGCTGCGGCCATTTTATTGCCTGAGCGCAAAACATTCGTCGCCCCTGGATTATTAGAGCCGTAAGTTCTGGGGTCGGCCATTTTCAGGCCACGACTCACAATCACCGCAAAAGATAATGAACCAATTAAATAGGCAATCAACGCAAAAATAAAAAGAGTGAGTGGCATGATATTTTACCGTAAAATAGAAGATTGAATGATAACAGGGCATGACACCAAGCGGCCAGCCCTCCTACAGGAACCCACAAACGACATGGATATTATTTTTTTACGCAAAGTTCGCGCCAAAACCATCATTGGTATTTATGACTGGGAAAGAACACATGGCCAAACCTTAGAATTGGATTTGGACATTGCCATGCCTAACTCAAACTCGTGTCATACTGACAATATTGTCGACACCATACATTATGGCGAAGTGGTCGATGCCATCCGAACATCGTTAGCCGAACAACATTTTTTATTACTAGAAGCGCTGGCCGAACACATCGCCCATCTCATTTTAAACGACTTCAATGCCCCGTGGGTACGTGTTTCAGTCACGAAACTCAATATTTTAGAAGAAGTCTTATACGTCGGCGTGACCATAGAACGCAGCAAAAAATAGCTGAATCTTCACCCGATACTTAGTTTTCTTAAAAACCAAAAAACCAAAAAAGCAGAACCGCATTCTATCGTGCTCTGCTTTTTTAATTCTGATTAAATTCACGTCACCCAATAAAAAAACGACAAGCATTTAAGCTTATTGTATTTTTAGTTATCAAGTAAGTAGTACCTGGGGACGGGTTAAGCTTCCCATCTCAACAGGTTGTTTTGGGGTTTTATTTTTTTTTGTCGTGATTTTTGTCGTGACTGAGTGTTTTGTGGTTACTATGGGAATTCAGATAACGCAGTCTTAAGCCTTCTTTTCGCAAGGAAATGGCCTTGTTCGGCAGCCTTGGTGTACCACTTCAAGGCTTCGGCATCATTTTTCTCAAGACCGCCAAGGCCTTCTTCATACTTTTTACCAAGCTCATATTGCGATTCTGAGTGACCTTGTTCAGCGGCCTTGGTGTACCACTTCAAGGCTTCGGCATCATTTTTCTCGAGACCGCCAAGGCCCATGGAATACATAGAGGCCAAATGCACTTGTGCCTTGAGATAGCTCTGTTCAGCGGCCCTAGTGTACCACTTCAAGGCTTCGGCATGGCCTTGTTCGGCGGCCTTGGTGTACCACTTCAAGGCTTCGGCATCATTGTACGCGGCGCTGTGGGGAAATCCATGTATCTCGCCCAGTTCGAATTGCGATTCTGCGTGACCTTGCTCAGCGGCTTTTATCCACAAGCGCACAGCTTCTACTTCATTTTGATAGATATTACCCAGCCTGAATTGCGATTCTGAGTGACCTTGTTCAGCGGATTGGGTGAGCCGCTTCACGACTTCGGCCTCATTTATTTGAACGCCATCGCGGTTTACATAGTGTTTACCAAGCTCATAAATCTTATTACCAAGCTCATAAAGCTTAATAAGCGATTTTGAGTGACCTTGTTCGGCGGCTTTGGTGTACAAAAGTATGGCCTCTGCTCGATTTGCTTCATTTGCTTCTACGAATACGCCATCGGCGTTTTCATACATTTCACCAAGCTTATATTGCGCATCAGCATCGAATAGCGCGGCGACTTTGGTGTATTGAAATGAGACGTAAGCTGCTTTGAACGCAATGGAAGCTGCTTTTTCCCCGCCTTCGTCGCTGTTAATCCAAAGGCCAAACCCAATGGAACTGGCCAAAGCTAAAATAATTAACTTCTTTTGCATACGAATACCTTGGTTGTTAAAAAAACGTGGTTAAGGGGGGAAAAGGTTGGCCGCAAATTTTAGATTTATTTTCTGCGTGAAATTAAATCTAAAAAACTTTAAAAGCACGAAAAATATCGAAAAAGCTAAAAGTGGTGCGGCTGTAAATTTTGTTGTATACAAATTTTTTTAAAAACGATATAAAATTGCTAATATCCACTCATATATATTGAAAAATCAGAATAAAAAAAAACGACAAGCTTTTTAGCTTATCGTATTTTTAGTTATCAAGTAAGTGGTGCCCGGGGACGGACTCGAACCGTCACACCTTGCGGCGGGGGATTTTGAGTCCCCTGCGTCTACCAATTTCGCCACCCGGGCTGTGCATCACTGAATTGATAAAACGAATTATGCCAATAAAACACCCAACCGTCAAGGCATTTATGCTAATTTTTTGACAAAAAGAAGAATTATTTTATTTTATTCATTAGAATCAAGCACTAATTGTTATCGAAGAAGTGCAAATCAACTTGGCATTCCAATGTTCAAAAGCCCAGCGCCACAATTCAGACAATTGGTTGATGTCAGCAGGCGGATTTTGACCTAATTGATGTAAAGCCAATTTAAGCGCCTGAATGCCTGCTTGGTTTGTTGAGGCCACTGCTTGGGCTTTGGTTTGCTTAGAAAGTTTTTCGCCAGCAGCATTCACGATTAAAGGCAAGTGCAAATAATGGGGCGGGCTCGCGTTTAGGGCTTGATACAAGGCCAACTGTCTGGGCGTAGAATGCAATAAATCAGAACCTCGCACAATTTGATTCACTCCTTGAGCCAAATCGTCCACGACAACCGCCAACTGATAAGCAAAAAATCCGTCTGAGCGCAGCACAACAAAATCCCCAAACTCTTGGGCGACCAAGCTACTTTGCTTGCCCAGCAATCCATCGACATAAGAAAAAACTTCATCAGACAACTGAAATCGCCACGCTAAATTTGATTTAGCCAGCAAAGCCTTAGATGCATCACGCTGATGGTTCGCGCAGTGTCCATTATAAATGATGCCATCAACCCCCAATCGCCCCGACGTGGCAACGGCTTTGCGGCTACAAGTGCAAGGGTAAACCCGTCCTTTATCAAACAGAGAATGAAAAGCTTCTTCGTACAAGGGACGACGCTGGCTTTGATAAACCACAGCACCGTCCCATTCAAAGCCCAAATTTTCTAAGGTTTGCAAAATGGCATGGGCGTACTTTGGCGAGCAACGTGGTTCATCCACATCTTCTATGCGCAGCAACCATTGCCCGCCTATCGTTTTAGCCGCAAGATAACTGGCCACCGCAGTCAATAAAGAGCCTTGATGTAACTCGCCAGTTGGGCTGGGTGCAAAACGGCCAATGACAGACATAACACCATCCAAAAATAAGAAAAAAGAAGTGAATTAGCCTTCAATACTGGTGCGGCCAACCTTTTTTGTTAAACGAGCTTAAAGTCTATGCTTTTTTTGAATTTTTAGGCTTTTTGGGAAATGTTCGAATAAAAGCCAACAAGGCAAAGAAAAAACAGACGCATGCCAATATTTCTGTGCCAGCTAACATGGCCGCCCAGCCCAAATCCACCCAAGCTCGCATGACCGCATCTGCAAAAAAAACAAAAACAAACAGTGAAGACCATTGATAGGTGTAAATGTTAGCGCGTAAAATGCCGAACAAAGGCAACAAAAGCAATAAAATTTTCATCACGATCCAAATAGAATCAAGGCGATATGGCGTTAACCAAACCAGCCAAGCGACGTTCATTAAAATGAGGAAAATCAGGCTTAAACAAGCCGTGTAATACGCAAGGGTTCGAGACATCATCTTTTAGTCAATTCATTATTTATTATTTACAAACGGTCAATTAAAGGGCAGCAAAATCCATGCCGCCGCGAATGGTGATTGGCTGGCCTTATGGTTTAACCCCGTTAGGATTTGCGACAGGATCATTGACTTGAAAAAACACTTCACCCTGTTTAATAAACCCCAATTCGCTGCGCGCTAACTCCTCAATGGCAGCAGTGCCATTAGACAAGTCTTTGACCTCAGCCGCTAGCGCCAAATTGCGAGCATTCAATACTTTATTTTTTTCACGTTGATCTGTAATCGAATTTTGTAATTTTTGTACTTCGAAATAACTGCCCTTCCCCATCCACAAAGGCCATTGCAACGAAGCGATGAGCGCTAATAAGACGCAAGAAAATAAAATTCTAGTCGGAAAATTCATAGTAATTGTCGATACCAATTGATTAAAATAAAGTTGTCTGGTTGCGGTATTATAAGGCCGTTCCGACTTTTAAGTCTAATCCCTGTGATTTCTATTCTTTCAAACGAGCGCTCTTATGCTACCGCTTACGCTACTAAAAAAAGCCAACCAGACTTATCGTCGCGTGTGCCAACACTTATACACGCCAACCTGTTTGTTTTGTGGGCTGCACAAAAGCGCTCATTTAGGAGCGTGTCCCGCTTGCTGGAAAACGCTTCCACTGCCACCGAGCATGGCTTGCCCCTGTTGCGGCCAACCTTCTGCCGAGGCCAAACTGTGTGGGCACTGTCAACGCAATCCCCCTTATTTTGATGCTTTAGCGTCAGCTTTTCGCTACGATTATCCTTTGCGCAGCGTCATACAGCATTATAAATATGGGAAAAAACTCCATTTATCCCATCAGCTAGGGCAACTTTTTTGCAGCCAAATACCCAGCGATTTGGCGATAAACTGGGGAGCTGAAGCCATTTTAGCCATTCCCTTATCTAAACAACGTCTCAAAGAACGGGGCTTCAATCAAAGTCTGGCGCTTGCACAAATTTTGGCTCAACATTGGCAGCTGCCGTTATTGGACAATCTTGTGTTCAGAAACCGTCATACCGAACGCCAAGCCCAATTGCCTTGGCAAGAAAGAACCCAAAACGTCCGCAATGCTTTTGCTGTTAACCCCAAAAAGCAGGCCTATCTCTCTTATCGATGTGTCGTTATTGTGGATGACGTGGCCACCAGTGGAGCGACTTTATCGGCCGTTGCCCAATTATTAAAGCAAAATGGGGTGGAAAAAGTGTATGCCCTTACGCTGGCAAGGGCAATTTTATGATTTAACACACATTTAAAAAACAAAAGAAATCCAAACCAAAAATTGACGAGGCCACAGTTGCTGTGGTTCAATAACACAATGACTTTAAAAAACACACTCACCATCGTTTTATTTGAACCCGAAATCCCACCCAACACAGGCAATATCATAAGGCTGTGTGCCAATACTGGCGCGGATTTACATTTAGTTAAACCCTTAGGATTTCCTTTAGATGACAGCAAATTAATTCGAGCTGGATTAGATTACCATGAATTTACTCAAATTGTGGTGCATGAAAATTGGGCGGATTGCTTAACGACATTAGCAAATCGCCGTCTTTTTTTTGCGACAACTAAAGCCTCAAAATCACTTTATCAAGTGCAATTTCAAACGGGTGACGTGCTCGTTTTTGGGCCAGAAACTCGGGGATTGCCTGCCGACATTTTGGCACAAGCCCAACCCGAACAACGCGTCAAGCTTCCTATGCTCCCAACCTCACGCAGTTTAAATCTTTCTAACGCGGTCGCCATCAGCTTATACGAAGCTTGGCGGCAATTAGAGTTTGCCTTACAAGAATCGCCTAGTAACCATTTTGAGTGAATGCCCATTCATACAAAGGAGTCTTATGAGATGAATAATCAAAAAAACACAAGGGGGCGCGCTATCCTTTTCTCTGCCATTTTTTTGCTTCTTACCCCAAATGCCTACGCTTCTACGGCCTTATCTTTACCTGTTTTTCCAAGTGTAGCGCCGTTACCCAACCTCAATCATCTTGAACCCGATAGCATCCAATTAACTGATTTAAGCATTGAAGAAACACCCTCAATTGCATCGGTAAAAAAAACAGAACCCAATACGAGCGTTTCTATTCAAAAAGGTTTGGCTTCTTGGTACGGCACCCCATTTCATGGTAGAAAAACAGCATCGGGCGCGCGTTTTAATATGCACGCCCTCACCGCCGCCCATCGCACGCTCCCTTTAGGGACTTACGTCAAAGTCACCAACCTAAAAAATGGTAAAACCGTCGTGGTTAAAATCAATGATAGAGGCCCTTACGCAGGCAAACGAATTTTAGATTTATCGTTGGCTGCGGCCAACGTGCTCAATTTTCGAGAACGCGGCGAAACAACCGTTACTATCGAACGTTTAAAATGAATCGAAACGGTCACTTGTGGGTTACGCCCTCTCTATCCCCAATTTTTTTACGAAATATTCACTAAACAAAAATCATGAAACACACAAAATTTGATGTATACGTTGGTTTGTTCGTTCTAATTGGCATGGCCTGCGTCTTTTTTTTATCACTCAAAGTGGCCAATCTTACCCCCGCTAATGCCAACCAAAATTACACTTTGCAAGCAGAGTTTACCAATATTGGCGCTCTAAAAATTGGAGCACCCATCAAAATTGCTGGTGTTTTGGTTGGTCGCGTCACTCAAATCAGCATCAATAAAGAAACCTTTAACGCCGTCGTGCAGTTGACCGTCAATAAAGAGTACCCCTTAAGCCAAGATGCCTCGGCGCAAATTTTCACTTCGGGCTTACTGGGCGAGCAATACATCAGTTTATCCCAAGGTCCTGACACCGTTATGCTGGCTGATGGTGATGAAATCAAAGACACGTCTTCTGCTTTTGTGATTGAAGAGTTGATCGGCAAATTTATCACCAACGCCTCATCTAAAAGCTAATTTTTAATGTCTTATGCCATAATGCCTTGTCCTTTTTCCCTCCTACCTTAGAAAGTTTTTTGCTCCAATGAAAAAATATCTGTTTACCCTACTCACTTTTTTTGCAAGCTTGGTTTATGCGGATACCCCCGTGCAATTCATTCAAAACAATGCCACCCAAGGGACAGCCATACTCAACAGCAACAAACCTGCCGACCAAATTAGAATCGACATTGAACGCTTAGCCGTTCCTAAATTTGACTTCACCCGCATGACGGCTCTGGCCGTTGGTAAACCATGGCAAACTGCCACGCCTGCTCAAAAAGAAGCGTTAAGCGCACAATTCCAAACCTTATTGGTTCGGACTTATTCTAGCGGTATGTTGCGTTACAAAGGCTCGGCCGTCAGCGTCAATCCAGACGCAAAACTATCAAATAACAACAAAGAAGCTAGCGTCAAAAGCACCATTACTTTCAAAGATGGGAAAACTGCAACGGCTGATTACAATTTATATCAATCGGGCAACTCTTGGAAAATTTACAACATTTACCTTGAAGGTGCGAGTTTGGTCACCATTTACCGCAACCAATTTGCAGAAGAGATACGCAAAGGTGGCATAGATGGATTAATTGGCGTATTAAAAACAAAAAATTCAAAATAAAACATGATTTTGTGTTTATGCGGAAAATTAAGTAAAGAAGCTTTTGCGCTAACGTTGGCCGCATCGGCTTCTTTCTTGTTGTGTTTTAACGATATAATTTGCCCTGGCGACATTTTATGACAACAACCATTACCCTTACTGAACCGTTAACGTTTGAGCACGTGGTAACTGTACGCAAACAGCTGCTTGGTGCTTTGGCAAACAATGCCCTCGTTTTAGACATCAAGAACCCGACATTGGACTCTTCTGCCGTGGCGCTTTGTATAGAACTCAAACGAATGGCATTAAACAATCAAACAACGTTTGAATTGGGCAGTTACCCCGAACAACTGAAGACTTTGTTTAAACTGTATAAAATAGAATCTTTTTAATAAAGCCCATTACCATGATAAAAGTCACTCTTCTGCGGCCGATATATAGCCTAGTTTTTATGTTAGTGGTGTTTTCTTGCCCAAATGTTGTTTGGGGACAAGACACTACGGATACCCGTGCTGCCGATGTCCGCGTTGCGCCTCAATTTGCTGAAATGGGACAAAACCCAAGAGATCCTTACGAAAAACTCAATCGTAAAATACACGCTTTCAATAGTGTGGTCGATGAATACGCGTTAAAACCGATTACCCAAGGCTATCGAGCCATTACACCCACTTTTGTGCGCACGGGCGTGAATAATTTTTTCAATAACCTCCTTGATGTTTACAGTTTGGCGCACAATGTGTTACGTCTGAATCCGCAACACGTCACCGAAGATGTCATTCGCGTCTTTGCGAATACAACGTTTGGCTTGGGTGGCTTAATTGATGTGGCTTCGTTAACGGGCGTACCCAGCAACAAAACCTCGCTGGGTGACACGTTTGCTTCCTGGGGTTGGCAAGACAGTCATTATGCCGTTCTGCCTTTTTTTGGCCCCTCTACCGTGCGAGATGGGGTGGGCACAGGCATTTCTTTATTTCGCCCCGATCTTAACCAGTATTTTTATCACGGCACACAAGGTGCTGCGGCTTTTTATACCTTGTATTTAACCAATGTCCGCAACAGTTATTGGGGCAGCGATGACCTCGTCAAACAAGCCGCGCTCGATGATTACAGCTACATACGTGACTTTTATTTACAAAATCGCGATAGAAAAACAGGCTACTCGCCACAAAAAGTCAATTTCGGCGAACAAACAGCTTCAGAACCCATTGATGTTGAGGAAGATTTCAATATTGATGACTTGGTCAGCGATGAAGCTGGCGCACCAGATTCGCTGACGGCTACGCCACTGTCCTCCGAGCCTTCTTCAGACCAAAAAACACCAAGCCTCGCGTCTGAAGCGCTATAAAACGACCTCTTATTCTGTTTTTTTCACCCTGTTGTATCCACCTTAACCCTCTTTTTTGGAGAAATTCACCATGACCACACACACTTTACCAACGCTTCCTTATGCATTGGATGCCTTAGCGCCCCATATTTCTAAAGAAACTTTAGAATATCATTACGGCAAACATCACCAAACTTACATCACCAACCTCAATAATTTGATTGTTGGCACTGAATTTGAACACGCCGATTTAGAAACCATCGTTAAAAAATCAACGGGCGGCATTTTCAATAATGCGGCTCAAATCTGGAATCACACTTTTTACTTTTTAGGCTTAACGCCACAAAGCACAGGCACGCCCAGCGGCCCTTTGTTGGCAGCCATCGTAGAAAAATGGGGTTCTTTTGATGCCTTCAAAACGGCTTTTGCCAATACGGCGGCAACAACTTTTGGTTCGGGCTGGGCTTGGTTGGTCAAAAAACCCGATGGTTCTTTGGACTTGGTTTCAACCAGCAACGCTGCAACGCCCCTCACCACCGACAACAAAGCCTTATTGACTTGTGATGTGTGGGAACATGCTTACTACATCGATTATCGCAACAGCCGCCCTAACTATTTAGGCGGATTTTGGCAAGTCGTTAACTGGACTGCTGTCGAAGCGCTTTACGCTTAATCAGTCATTCACTTGAAATGGCACCCCTTTCAGAGTGACATCAAAAATCTTTGCGGCCAACCTTTTTAATCTAAAAAGGTTGGCCGCAAAGATTTTTATACGAAAAACAAATGAATTAAGACAAAGTTAATTTTTGAACTTGCTTTTGCGCCAAGGCTTCTAGCCATGCAGCGCAATCGGCCAGCTGTTGTATGCTCACAAATTCATCGGGCTTATGCGCTTGTTGTATGTCTCCTGGCCCGCACACCACGCTGGGAATTTGCGCCATTTCGTAATAGCCTGCTTCGGTGGAATACGCCACGCCTTTTTCAGTTTTTCCTGCGCACAATTCACGCACCCAAGCCAGTAATTCACTGTCTAAAGATGCTTCAAAAGCGGGCGAAAAGACCAGCTCTTCAATTTTGATGTGGGCGCTCGGCGCAACCGTTTGCATGGTTTGCTCCAGCTGGGCGGCATACGCCTGTAATTTGTCCAAAAAACGTTGCGGATTTTCTGAAGGCAACCAGCGATGTTCCACCACAAATTCACAATCGGCTGGCACAATGTTGGCCGCATTGCCACCGTGTATCAAACCTGTTTGCAAAGTATTAAATGGCACATCAAATAAAGGATGGCGCTGGCCAGCCACCGCCGCTTCATCGGCCAATTCGCGCACATAATTGATGACTTTAGCCGCGTATTCGATGGCGTTGACGCCATGCGGCGTTAAGGAAGAGTGCATGGCGTGACCGTGCACATTGCATTGATAATGGGCGATGCCTTTATGCGCGATGATGGGCTGCATCATGGTGGGTTCGCCGATGACACAGCTGCCAATGACTGTGCCTGTCTTTTGAAGGTCGGCCAGTAAGTGTTTGACGCCCAAACACCCCACTTCTTCATCAAAACTAAACGCCAAACCCATCGATAGCTCTTGCGCCAAGCCCGTGCGATGCCATTCGGCCACTTTGGCCAAACAAACCGCAATAAAACCCTTCATGTCGCACGTGCCACGGCCATAATAGCGCCCGTCTTTTTCGGTCAGCTCAAACGGCGGAACGTGCCAAACTTGGCCATCAACAGGCACAACATCGGTATGCCCAGACAACACAATGGGCGGTTCACCAACACGCCCGCCAAACAAACACAACACATTGGCCTTGGTGCGCTCTGCATTGTAAGTATAACGAACCGTCAAACCCAAATCGCGTAAATAATTCGCAATCCACTCTATCATGTGCAAATTAGAATGGCGGCTGACGGTATCAAACGCAATCAGCTCTTTCAAAATGGCACGTGTCTCTTGCATAAAAAACTCCCTCAAAAAATTCATGTTTTCATTAAAAAAATTGCGGCCAACCTTTTGTATTTTATCATTAAAATAACAAGGTTGGCCGTAAAAATCTGTCATTCATTAATTTGTAAAGGGAATAATACCAAGTTTGACTTTACTTTTTAATGATAAATCGATTTTACTTCTTCGTTTTTTTCGTTGATTTAGCAGCAGGTTTACAACGAGAATTCCATTCATCCGTCACAACTTTGTAGTTAGCTTGGTCTTTTGCATCGCTGTTTAGACCACCAGACAACGCCGAAACCGTAGAGTTACCAGCCATAGACGTTGCTTGCTGAGCAGCAGCATTCGTCAAAGTGCTTTCGGTACTCGTATATTTTTCTGCCGCTTGAGCCAACTCATCACAAGTCATTTTTTTAGCTTGCATAGGCGTCACAGTCGTTGCACAACCCGTCAAACCCAATAAAACCACCAATGCGGCGTATCCAACAATTTTTTTACTCATGAGTCCATATCCTTTTTGAAGTGAAAGTGTTAAAGCATTTAGTATTAGTACAATTTTGCATCTGTTGCCAATATCCTTATCAGCAACAAAAAGCCATCAATTATAACAAAATAAAACGAATAGCAACAAAATACCTTAGAATTAACTTAAAAAATTTCGGCCAAGCTTTTGTATTTTATGATTAAAATAAAAAGCTTGGCCGCAAAAATTATTTCAGATTGATGTTAATTTTAATCGCGACTTGAGAATATGCGCAACAAATGAGAAAACATCATCGCAATCGAAGCGAATAATTGCAACGCACCCGCCACATAACGGTCATCGGGGTAGTTTTGCACAATATCGGACATCTCATACAAAATGAAGCCGCCAGCCAACAAAACCATCGCATAGCTAAACCACAAGCCTAAACTAAAACCAAATATCAACGCACAAATGACTAACCCCAAGGAAGCAAAGCCAGCAATTTTCAAAAAGTTCCCTAAAAAAGAAAAATCAGTTTTGCTGGTGCGCCCTATGTACATCAATCCACCCGACAAAGCCAAAGTCGCCACAGCCGCATTTTCAATGGCACCAGGGGATTTAGCTTCGGCAATCAACAGCATGGGCGCAAAAATCACGGCATACAAAACCACAAATGCGCCTAAAGCCAAATATTGCAAAGGCACGTTGTCGCTTTGGCTGGTGACGGAAGAGGCTATCCAACCGCCGCCCATGATGGCAAATAAAATCAACCACGGTGAACCAATTAAATAGCCAGCCAAAACTTGAGCAATGCCTGACTGCAGAAAAAAGAATTCCAAACACGCAAACAATAAAACCGCGCCCGCCAAAGTGTTAAAAAGTTTCAATACAAACCCGCTGCGATCAGCGCTGGATGGGGCTTGCGCCCCATAACTAAAGGGCGTTTGATTTTGATTCATGAACTTCTCCTTATTTAAAATAAAAAAATTAACTCTTGTAAAGGGACGTGAAGTATAACTCATGCCCTATCGGTGCGCCACTGGTTTTGGGCGTTTTACTCAAGCTCAAACAAAGCAATGCTTTCCACGTGCGCGGTGTGCGGAAACATATTAAAAATGCCTGCCGATTTTAAAACATAACCTTTTTCATGCACCAAAACACCAGCATCACGCGCTAAGGTCGCTGGACTGCACGACACATAGACGATGCGTTTGGGCGAGGTTTCTGGCGTGAAGGCCGCAATCAAACTTTGCGCGCCGTCTCGAGGCGGGTCTATCAGCATTTTGTCAAATCGCCCGAGTGCGGCCAACCTTGCGCTGTCCATTTCAAATAAATTGGCCATTTCATAGCTCACGCGGTCTTGCAAACCATTAACCGTCGCGTTTTCTATGGCGCGTTTCACCAAGGGCAAACTGCCTTCCATGCCGTAAACCGTTGCGCCAGAACGCGCAATCGGCAAAGTAAAATTGCCGATGCCACAAAACATATCGGCGATGCGCTCGCCCGCTTGCGGGTCTAACAACATCATGGCGCGGCGCATCATCACGTTGTTCATCATGGGGTTCACCTGCGTAAACTCGGCAGGATAATACGGCATCGTAATGTTAAATTCGGGCAAACTGTAACTCAATTTAGGCGCATCCAGCGGATAAAAAGGATAGCAAGTGTCAGGGCCTTTGGGTTGCAACCAAACTTGCAAAGCGCGGTTTGTGGTGTGCGCATCAACAAAACTTTCGATTAAGCGCTCATCATCAGCCGTCAAGGCCGCCATATTTCTAAACACCAACACATCCACCGCATCGCCCACGGCGACTTCGACTTGGGGCAATTGTTCTTTGATGGACAATTGCGCAATCAACTCACGCAGCGGCGTAATCAGCGCCGAAATCCACTTCGGCAAAACCTCGCAACGGTGCATATCCAAAATAAAATGGCTGCGTTTTTCGTGAAAACCCACCAAAACTGCTTCTTTTTTAGGCACAAATCGCGCCGATAACCGCGCCCGATAACGATAACCCCAAGGTTGGCCGCTAATCGGCGGCAAAACCACTTGCGGTGTAACTTTGCCGATGCGTGCCAAATTGTCTTCTAAGGTGCGTTGCTTCATAGCGACTTGCGCATAAAAATCAATGTGTTGCATAGAACAACCACCACAAACCCCAAAACTTGGGCAACGCGGCGTGACCCGCATAAAACTGGGTTTAAGCAAATGCATCATGCGCGCATTTTCAAAATTATTTTTTTTCTTATAAGTATTGTATCGAACCACCTCGTAAGGCAAAGCGCCTTCAATAAAAAGCGTTTTTCCGTCCGCGTGTGCAATGCCGCGCCCTTCGTGATCTAGGGCTTCGATACGGGCGATGGGTTCGGGTTTGGGCGGCTTGGGCAAAGCCTCAACGACGCTTAAGCTGGGTTCTAATTCGGTCATTATCAAATATCCACGAGTTTAAAAAGAGGCCGTATTTTACCTGATTTCGTTCAATGACTAAAAATAAGTTACGCCCAAGTTTGGCACCCACCTCGCCATGCGCCAGCAGATTGTTGTTATAATGCTGCTTTATTTGTTATTGTTCGTTATTGGTTGTTGTTGGTTGTTCATTCAATTTTCACAGAAAGGTTGGCCGCAACCTGTCACAGTCAGTAAATCGTTCCTCACTTGATTTAACTGCGCTTGGATGGGGTACAGGTCGCAAAGCAGTAACACGCAGAAATTTTTTTGGCGGTTCAATCAGCGGTTTTATTTAAGGTAATCAAAATGTTAAAGAAAAAATGTGTGGCGATTTGTCTGTTGGCGGCGTTTACGTCTATCGGGTTAACAGGATGTTTTACGAGTCGCAATTCCGACAGGGGCTTTACAACATCAACGCCTCGAGAAAACCGCTTGTTGCTCAGCGATACAGTTTTGGCACTGGGCAAACTCGATGCGGCTGCGAGTAAAGCGATTGGCCAAAAGGATGCGTTGGTGATGATAGGCAAGCAAAAAACTTATGTGTTTGTTAAAGGTGGCGATAAATTGGCGGCCATTACGCAAGCCTTTGCAACGAACGCGCAGCTCAATGCGGCGCAATTGAGTTTGACCAACCATTCAAAAACCTTGTTTTTAGATAGCGAAACAGCTTGGGGGAATGTCGAGTTTACGTATGTCTCGACGCAAACAGAGGCGGCTTTGTTGCTTGCAATGGGCTTTAAACAAAAACAAGACACAGCGACGTACGTGATTTCAATTCCTGTAGAAGCTGCGGTCAAACCAGCGATTGATTTGTCGCAAGTCAAATTGCCCACGTTTCAAAAGAACCGTGAATTGACGTTTTATGAGCCAGATGCTAAAGCGCGCACAACCAGACCCAATTTGGGCACGATTGTCCTAGCGCCTTTTGCCTTGGCGCTTGATGTGGTGATAACCCCAGTGGCTATGCTTGGGGGGCTTGTTGGGGGACTTGTTGCAATTACAATAATTTCTGTCAATGAGTAATGACAATAATTCCTCAACGAATGACAAAAAATAATATTTTGACCATAAAAAAACTTGCGGCCAACCTTTTACCATGAAAAACATGGTAAAAGGTTGGCCGCAAAGCCGTGCAAGCACACAAAAATCATACCCCTAATTTGGGCAACCAAAGCACTTCGCCATGAGGCAGTTGAACCGAGCAAAATTCAATGTCATAAGTGGCCGATAAATGAGCCGCATTCAACACTTCGCAAGGTTGGCCGCAAGCCACCAAGCGGCCTTGCTTCAATAACAAACACGCATCGGCAAAACGTTGTGCCAAATTTAAATCGTGAACCACGGCAATGACCGCCCAATTGTGGCTTTTCGCCCACGTTTTGAGCAAGGCAAAGACCCGATAACTCACGCTCACGTCCATGGCCGAATTGGCCTCGTCTAACAACAACAGCGACGCGGCCATGCCCGACAAGGGACGCAACACGCGCAGCTGGTACAGCGCTCTGGCCACGCTGGCGCGTTGCTGTTCGCCGCCCGAAAGCGATTTTAAGGCACGGCCAGCCAAATCGGTCAAACTTAACGCTTGTAAAATCTCGCCTAAAAGCCCTGCTTCGTGCGGCCAACCTTGCGTGATGTAATTTTGCACGTACCAATCTTCAGGATAAATCGGCGCTTGCAACACCATCGCCCGACACATCGCCAAGGCCGGGCCAGAATAATCCGCCAACGGCTGCCCAAAAAAATCGACATGGCCAAAGCTGGGATTTTGGTAGCCACTTAAGGCCGCCAACAAGGTGGATTTGCCTGCGCCATTAGCCCCCAAAATCACGGTCAACTCACCCACCTTGGCCACAAAATTTAGGCTTTGTAACACCTCTTTTTTGGACAATTGCACACCCAAATCATGCGCTTGTATGGTCAAAGACATCAAATTTTCCTTAGCCGTAACAACAAAAACAAGAAAAATGGCGCACCAGCCAAAGCCGTCAATACGCCCACGGGCAATTCGGTGCTGTCCAATAACCGCGCGGCCAACGTATCGGCCAACACCGTTAACACCGCGCCCACGGCGGCGCTCAACCACAAAAAATGGACATGGTTGCTGGCAACAAACCGCCGCGCAATGTGTGGCGACATCAAGCCCACAAAGCCCACCATGCCGACCAAAGAAACCACCACCGCCGTGGCCAAAGCCGCCAAACTCACCGTCCACCAAGTCCAGCGTTTTAAAGAAAAGCCCGCGTAATACGCCGCCGCCTCGCCCAATTGCATCATCGCCAAAAAAGGCCACGCGGCGTGTAAACTCAACAGCACCAATCCGCAAATGGCGCTTAACAAAACCACTTGCGGCCAACTGGCGTAAGCAAAACTGCCCATCAACCAAAACGTGATTTGGCGCAATTCGCCCTCGGGCAAGATACTCATCAACAACATTAAAGCACTGCTGGCCATGGCGTTAACCGCGATGCCAGCCAAAATCAAACGGTCATCACGAAACCCACCCGTCAGCAATCTCACCAAAACCAAGGTCAACATGGCACCCAAAAATGCCCACGCCGACACGGCCACCAAAGAGCCACCCAAGGCCAAACTGATGGCCGCGCCCAAAGCCGCGCCGCCCGACACGCCCAACAAGCTGGGTTCGGCCAAAGCGTTGCGAAACTGGGCTTGCACCGTCGCACCCGATGCGGCCAACAATGCGCCGCCCAACGTCGCCAATGCCAAACGCGGCAAGCGCAATTCCCACACAATTTGCCGCAGCGTATCGTCCCAAACCACGCCCGTATTCATAAAAGGCCAACCCAAGGCCAGCCCAAGCAAACCCAACCAAATCACCAACAAACCCAAACCAAAATAAACCGTGCGCATGAATAAAACCTCTTAAAACAAAGGCCAAAGCCGAAACGGCGCTGGCCTTTGTTTTGATGATGAACAAAAAAGTGATGCACCAAGCTTTTGGCTTACTGGTTCATCATTTTGACAAACACACTTTCCAAGTCGGCTTCCACCGTTGACAGTTCTTTGATTTCGATGTTTAAGGCGCGCAGTTGCGCCAAAATGCCTTCTAATTCTGCCAAACCTTGCAAACGGATGATGGTTTTCGTCCCTGCTTGACGCACAAAGACGGCTTGTAAAGATTCTGGCCAAGGCGCACTCAAGGTCAACGCCATTTCCAAACCGCCGTAACCTGCCAATAATTTCTCTTTGTTTTCTAAGGCCAACAATTTGCCCGACTTCATCATGGCGATGCGGCCGCAGAGTTCTTCGGCTTCTTCCAAATAATGCGTGGTCAACACGATGGTATGCCCAGCCGCGTTGAGTTCGCGAATAAACGCCCACATACTGTGGCGCAATTCCACGTCCACGCCTGCGGTGGGTTCGTCCAAAATAATCACAGGCGGACGATGCACCAACGCCAAACCAATCATCACGCGGCGCTTCATGCCACCCGACAAGGTGCGCGTGCCTGAATTGGCTTTGTCGGCCAAACCCAATTTGTGCAAAATTTCATCTATCCAAGCGTCGTTGTTTTTGATGCCGTAATAACCCGATTGAAATTGCAAGGCTTCGCGCACGTTAAAAAAAGGATCGTAAACCAACTCTTGCGGCACAACGCCCAACTGTGTGCGCGACTCCAAGGCTTGGGTTTGCGTGTTGTATCCCATGATTTCGATTTGCCCAGAAGTGGGCTTGGCTAGGCCTGAAATGGCCGAAATCAAGGTCGTTTTGCCTGCGCCATTTGAACCCAACAAGGCAAAAAATTCGCCCTGTTGGACATCAAAACTCACGTTATCTAAGGCCAAAAAATCATTTTTATACCGCTTACTCACTTGATGGATTCGGATTGCTGGTGTCATGTCAAATTCTCAAAAGTTAATTCTAAAGTTAAAAATAGCAAAGTCTCACTCAACCTTATTTGTGTTGCCGTATCGCCCACAAAACGCCCGTCAACAACAACAAAATCGCGCCGCCTTCCATAGGGCGCGGCCAACGTTGTAACAAACTGTAACTGTAAATCAAAGCAAAAATGGTTTCAAATACAATCAACTGACCGCTTAAGGTCAAGGGCAAAACGCGGCTGGCCGCGTTCCAAAGGTGATTGCCTATCATAGATGAAAAAAGGGCTAAGGCCGCGCTGATGGTCCAAAAATAGCCCCAATCAAGGTTGGCCGCATGACGATTATAAAACAGCGTCTCATCACCAACCACAAACAAAATCCCACCCAACAACAAGGCCAAAATGCCGCTACTTAAGCCAAATAAACACGACCAAGTGCCGCTACCCAATTCGGGATAACGTTGCAAATAACGGGCATTTTGTACCGCATAAGCAGCCCAACACGCCAACGCCCCAACGGCGGCCAATACGCCCAACGGCCTTTGCCAGTTGTGGCCAACCTTTTCGGTGGTTGACGCACCAAATACATCAATATTAATCAAAATCATGCCACAAAAAATCAACAACATCGGCCATTTTAACCGTTTCAGCGACACCGCGCCCACGTCTTTGCGCCCCAACAAGGTGACGCATAACGGCACAAGGCCAATCACCAAAGCCGTTAAGGCCGTGCCTGCCCATTGTACGCCATAAGACAACAGAAAAAAATAAAGCAAATTCGCAATCAATGCTTGCCCCATCAGTACCGTCACGTGCTGGCGGTTTAACAACGCTTGGATGCGCCGCCAATGAGGCACACAAAACAGCGCCGACACAGCGCCGTAAATCAAATATCGCGCACCACTTAAAGCCAACGGAGAAAAATCGGGCAATAATTGCGGTGCAACAAACACCAAACCCCAAGTCATGCCTGCGGCCAAACTGTATAAAATGCCTCGTATCATCGGCGTTCCTTGGGGTTAATTAACGCTTTAAAAAAAGAGATTACGCTGCTTCAACCGCCAAAGCCACGCCCATGCCGCCGCCGATACACAAAGTCGCTAAGCCTTTTTTCGCGCCGCTGCGTTGCATTTCGTGGAGCAAACTCACCAAAATTCGACAGCCCGATGCGCCTATGGGGTGACCCAACGCAATCGCGCCGCCATTGACGTTGACTTTGCTCAAATCCCACTTGAGTTCTCTCGCTACGCCCAAGGCTTGGGCGGCAAAGGCTTCGTTGGCTTCAACCACATCCAACTCGTCCAAAGTCCAGCCTGCTTTTGCCAGCGCTTGCATCGTCGCGCCCACAGGCCCCATGCCCATGATTTCAGGGGCGCAGCCGCTCAAAGCATAACCGCGTATCACCGCCAAAGGCGTTAAACCCAACTCGGCCGCTTTGGCGCGTGACATCATCATCACCGCCGCCGCGCCATCGTTTAAGCCCGACGCATTGCCTGCCGTCACCGTGCCGTCTTTTTTAAAGGCTGGCCGCAACTTGCCCAAAGCCGCCGCCGTCACGCCTTTTTTGATAAATTCGTCCGTGTCAAACACCACAGGATCGCCTTTGCGTTGAGGAATGGAGACGGGCGTGATTTCGGCGGTAAATTTGCCTGCGGCCTGCGCGGCTTCTGCCCGATTTTGGCTGGTGGCGGCAAAATCGTCTTGCTCTTCGCGGCTGATGGCGTATTTTTCGGCGATGTTTTCGGCGGTAATGCCCATGTGATAGGCGTTGTAAGCGTCCGTCAAACCGTCATGCACCATGCTGTCCAACAAAGTGGCATTGCCCATGCGCACGCCGTCGCGCGATCCCATCATCACGTGCGGCGAAGCGCTCATGTTTTCTTGTCCGCCTGCAATCACAATCTCGGCATCACCCGCCATAATGGCTTGTGCGGCCAAGTGTGTGGCGCGCAAACCCGAACCGCACACCACATTTAACGTGGTCGCTGGCGTGGCATCAGGCAAACCCGCAAAACGCGCGGCTTGACGCGCAGGGTTTTGCCCCAAACCTGCGGTCAACACATTGCCCAAAATGACTTCAGAAATCGCTTCGGGTTTTACGCCCGTTTGCGCCAACAAGCCTTTAATCACCGCCGCGCCCAATTCTGGCGCACGCACGCTGGCCAAAGCACCGCCAAACTGGCCAACCGCTGTCCGCGTTGCTGCAACAATCACCACTTCTGTTTGATTCATGGTCAAGCTCCTTTAAGGTAAAGTAAAAACAACTAGGAAATGCTGTCATTAAACATTGTATCATTGAGGTGTTGAGCTGGATTCATGCTCTTTTGAGCTTACCCATTTTTTAATCTTTTTTTTGCTTCTTGCCAATACACCATTGCTTGTAATTTAAAGGCTTCAAATTGCTCTAAGCTATCAAAACTTTTTTTAGGTTGGGTAATACCCCCACAAAACCGAAGCATTGAAAAGTAGAACCCTTTACAATAAACCCAAAAGGAGTTTTACATGAAAACCAGCAAATACAGCGA
>JBILQJ010000046.1:0-10141 GCA_044373325.1 Burkholderiales bacterium | reverse complement strand
CCAATCAGGCACTTTCAGCGCCCATGAAGCATTGGTGGAACGCGCCATGGACAACAACGACCTAGAAAAAGAACGCGGCATTACCATTTTGGCCAAAAACACCTCGATTCAATACAATGGCTATCACATCAATATCGTTGACACCCCCGGCCATGCCGACTTTGGTGGTGAAGTAGAGCGCGTTTTGGGCATGGTTGACGGCGTGGTTTTGTTGGTTGATTCGGTTGAAGGCCCGATGCCACAAACGCGTTTCGTTACCAAAAAAGCCTTGGCTTTGGGTCTAAAACCCATCGTTGTGATGAACAAAATTGACCGCCCCGGTGCGCGTCCTGATTGGGTTGCTGATCAAACGTTTGAATTATTTGACAGTTTGCACGCCAATGACGAACAAATGGACTTTCCTATGGTTTACGCGTCTGGACTTTCTGGCTTTGCCAAAATGAACTTGACCGATGAATCGGTAGACATGAAACCTTTGTTTGATGTCATTCTAAATCATGTTTCTGCGCCTAAAGGCAATCCAGATGCGCCGCTACAAATGCAAATTTCTGCTTTAGATTATTCGACTTACACGGGACGTTTGGCAGTTGGTTTGGTGGTCAATGGCCGCATCAAACAAGGTCAACAAGTGGTCGTTATGAATCACGACACTCAAATTGGCCAAGGTCGTATTAACCAAATTTTGGGTTATGCTGGTTTAGAAAAAGTAGAATTACAAGAAGCCGAAGCAGGCGACATCATTATTGTCTCTGGTCTAGAAGCCATCGGCATCGGCGCAACCATTTGCGACAAAGAAAATCCTGTTGGCCTAGAAATGGCTGGTGTAGACGAACCCACCTTGACCATGGATTTTATGGTTAACACGTCGCCTTTGGCGGGTACAGAAGGCAAGTTTGTCACCAGTCGTCAAATTCGCGATCGCTTGACCAAAGAACTATTAACCAACGTGGCCTTGCGCGTCGAAGACACCGAAGATGCTGACATATTCCGCGTGTCGGGTCGTGGCGAATTGCATTTGACCATTTTGCTCGAAACCATGCGCCGCGAAGGTTTTGAAATGGCGGTTGCCAAACCTCGCGTGGTTTACAAAATGATAGACGGCGTAAAATGCGAACCGTATGAAAATTTGACCGTTGACGTAGAAGACGCCACCCAAGGCGCGGTGATGGAAGAATTGGGTCGCCGCCGTGGCGAAATGACCAACATGGAATCAGACGGCCAAGGCCGTACCCGTTTGGAATATCACATTCCAGCCCGTGGTTTGATTGGTTTCCAAGGCGATTTTATGACCATGACACGCGGTACAGGCTTGATGAGCCACGTGTTTGATGATTACGCGCCCGCCAAAGCGGATATGCCTGGTCGTCACAACGGTGTGTTGATTTCACAAGAACAAGGCGAAGCGGTGGCTTATGCGCTTTGGAACTTGGAAGATCGCGGCCGTATGTTTGTTAGCCCTAACGATAAACTGTATGAAGGCATGATTATTGGCATTCACAGCCGCGACAACGACTTGGTTGTGAACCCGCTCAAAGGCAAAAAATTGACCAACGTGCGCGCCTCAGGCACCGACGAAGCCGTGCGCTTGACCACGCCCATCAAATTGACCTTGGAATCTGCCGTTGAGTTTATCGATGATGATGAATTGGTGGAAATCACGCCAAAAAGCATCCGTATGCGCAAACGCTTTTTGACCGACATGGAACGCCGCCGTCAACGTTCTAGCGGTGACATTGTTCAAGAGTAACTCTATGTTTATAGTCTGAAAAAGTAGTACAGAACCCTTGCGGCCAACCTTTTTCCCAGTTTTTGGGTTAAAAGGTTGGCCGCAATCCTTTTGATAACCCTATTTCTTTTTTTGTGGTTGGCTGGCTAACGCGGCTTGATACAAAGGCATGACGCGCGGAATATTGGCCGTCAAATTGGCGATGCGTTCGTTATTAGACGGATGCGTTGACAACACCGAGGGCGTTGAAGGGCCATTGAGTGCGCTCATTTTTTTCCACACATTGGGCGCTGCTTGCGGGTTGTAGCCAGCTCGAGCCATTAATTCTAGCCCCATAATGTCGGATTCGGTTTCCATCGCGCGCGAAAAAGGCAAGGCGATGCCCAGCTCTCCCAATTGACCCAGTTGCTGCATGGCCGAGCCACTTAAGCCTGCCGCCGCGCCACCTATCGAAAGCGCCAAGCCTTGCAAGGCATTTTGCGACACTTTTTCGCGACTGTGTTCACGCAAAGCGTGCGCAATTTCATGCCCTAAAATGGCGGCCAACTCGTCATCGGTCAAGCTTAATTTGTTAATAATGGCATCAAACACAACAATACGCCCATCAGGCAAACACATGGCGTTGACTTGGTTGTCACGAATCACCGACACGCTCCACGGCCATTTTGTGGCATCGGGTCGAAAAACGCCTACTTGTGCAATCAAACGCTGGGTTATCGCGTTGACGCGTTTGGTAATGGGCGCGGTTGCGGGATACAAGGCTTTTTTGTTGGCGGCTTCGGTGCGCAATTGGCTGTAAGCGGCGGCAGAATTTTGGCTCATTTGAGCAGACGACACCATCAACAATTGCGAGCGTCCACCGTTTGTGGCGCTAGAGCAACTGAACAAACCAGCCAATAGCGCCAATTGTGCTGTTTGCTTTAAAATTTTGGCTGTATAACGGATTTTTTTCATCTCAAAACCTTGTTTTTAAAAAATATTTATCAAGTCGACTTGACGCAATCAACCTTAAACTAGGCCGCATTTTAACCCAAAACCCTTGCCAAAACAGCAATGCGCCAACTTGATGCTTGAAAAAACCCCAACGCGCCTCATTTTGGGTATTCCCTTTTTAGGTCACAGCCTTTGTAGGCATTTAAAATTCAATCAGTTAATCACAAAAAAAAGGAAACCAAACGATGTCACAAAAAGAAACTTTAGGCTTTCAAACCGAAGTCAACCAACTGCTTAAACTCATGATTCACTCTTTATATTCCAATAAAGAGATTTTTTTGCGCGAATTGATTTCTAATGCCTCGGATGCCGCCGATAAATTACGCTTTGAAGCCTTAAATAACGCGGCTTTGTTAGAAAATGGCGACGCTTTGGGCATACAAATCAGCGTGGATAACGAAGCTAAAACGCTAACCATCATCGACAACGGCATCGGAATGTCACGCGCAGAAGTCATTGCCAACATCGGCACCATCGCCAAAAGCGGCACGAAAGCTTTTTTTGAACAATTAACAGGCGATGCACAAAAAGATGCCCATTTGATTGGGCAGTTTGGGGTTGGCTTTTATTCGGCCTTTATTGTGGCCGATTCGGTGAGTTTGAGCACGCGCCGCGCTGGGGAAGCCGCCGACACCGCCACACTTTGGACTTCTAAAGGCGAAGGCGATTACACGCTAGAAAATATCACTAAAGAAACTTGCGGCACGACTTTGGTGTTACATATCAAAGAAGATGCCAGCGAATTTTTGTCAGATTGGCGCATTCGTCAAATCATTCGTCAATATTCTGACCACATCGCCATTCCGATTCAAATGAAAAAATCAAATGGTTATGGCGAAAACGGCGAAGTCATCGTTTATGACGAATGGGAAAACGTCAACTCAGCTTCTGCTTTGTGGACGCGCAGCAAATCGGACATCAGCGACGAGCAATATCAAGAGTTCTACAAGCACATTTCGCACGATTTCAGCCCTGCACTCAGCTGGAGCCACGCCCGCGTTGAAGGCCGCCAAGAATACACCGAGCTGCTTTATATCCCCAGCCATGCGCCGTTTGATTTATACGAGCGCGAACAAAAACAAGGCATTAAACTTTATGTTCGCCGCGTGTTTATTATGGAAGACACCGAAAAACTCATGCCGCGTTATTTGCGTTTTGTGCGCGGCGTGGTGGACAGCAACGATTTGCCGTTGAATGTTTCACGTGAAATTTTGCAAGAATCCAAAGACATCGACACCATACGCGCAGGTTGCGTCAAAAAAGTGCTGGGCTTGTTAGAAGACATGGCCGCCAACAAAGCCGATGATTACGAAAAATTTTGGGCTGAATTTGGCCAAGTCCTCAAAGAAGGCTTGGCGGAAGATTTTGGCAACAAAGACCGTTTAGCGAAATTATTGCGCTTTAACAGTACGTTTGGCGATAAACCGACCACGTTAAGCGATTATTTAACGCGCATGAAAGACGGCCAAGAAAAAATTTATTACATTACTGCCGAAACACAATCCGCAGCCATCAACAGCCCACACCTCGAAATTTTCAAGAAAAAAGACGTTGAAGTGTTGTTGTTAACCGACCGCGTGGATGAATGGATGTTGTCAGCCTTGACCGAATTTGACGGCAAAGCCTTGCAATCGGTGGCCAAAGGCAGCTTGGATTTGGGCGAATTGGACACCGAAGCCGACAAAGCCGCGCAAGCTGAAGCCGAAACTGCAGCCAAACCGTTGCTCGAAAAAATTCAAGCCACGCTGGGCGATAAAATTGAAATGGTGCGCGCATCAACACGCTTAACCGACAGTCCTGCGTGTTTGGTGGTGGGCGACAACGCCATGTCCAGCCATTTAGAACGCCTTTTAAAACAAGCAGGTCAAGACTTGCCCAGCAGCAAGCCCACGCTGGAAATCAATGTCGATCATTTGTTGGTGCAACGGTTAGGCCAAGAAGAAAACAACGAACGCAGCGCTGAATTGGCTCAAGTGTTGTACGAACAAGCCTTGTTGGCCGAAGGCGGTAAATTGGATGACCCAGCGGCTTTTGTAAAAAGAATCAATCGCTTAATGTTAGAGTTAAGCAACTAAGTTGTCTCAATCAAAACTTGTGGCCAACCTTTTTCCTTTGTTTTTGAAGAAAAAACACAAAAAAGGTTGGCCACAAGCCTTGAAACACCATTTTATTTTGCCCACAACAATCTGGGTGCGTTAAAATACCTCTGTTTTTATCTTTGATTCATTCTTTTTAATTTAGGAGCATTTCCGTGTCTACACAAGCCATCATCAGCCAACTCATCAGCGAAAACGACGTGGTGTTATTCATGAAAGGTTCGGCGACTTTCCCTCAATGTGGTTTTTCAGCCAAAGCCGTGCAACTCATCAAAGCTTGCGGCGTCAACACTTTTAAAACCGTAGACGTGTTGCAAGACCCAGAAATCCGCCAAGGCATCAAAGATTTTTCTAACTGGCCGACCGTGCCGCAATTGTATGTGCGTGGTGAGTTTGTCGGCGGTTCGGACATTTTGCAAGACATGTACGAAGACGGCGAATTGCAAACCTTATTGGCGCAATAAACCCACAAAATTTACCGCCTTCCTGTGCGGCCAACTGGTTTTTTACCTCAAGTTGGCCGCCTTTTTTTTGTTAATGCAATGCCTTTTTCCGAGCGCTTAGGCCATGTTTGAATTCGACATCAATATTTTGTTTGTGTGTTTTTTTGCTTTTTTTGCGGGACTCATCGATGCGGCGGTGGGCGGTGGCGGCTTGATTCAGTTTCCTGCGGTCATGAATTTTTTGCCCGCAAACAGCAGTAATGCGCTCATTGCTGGCACCAACAAATTTGCCTCGGCCATCGGTACCGCTTCTGCCACCCGAGCCTATGTACGCAAGGTCAAACTGCCTTGGCGATTGATTTTGCCCGTGGCGGCGACGGCCTTTGCGTGTTCTTTTCTGGGCGCGACTGTCGTCTCTTGGATTTCTAACGCAGCGTTTCGGCCTTTGGTGTTGGGTTTGTTAATTGTCATGTTGTTTTATACCTTAAAAAAGAAAGACTTTGGTGGGCAGCACCAACCCATACGCATCGGCAAAAAACAAATTCTTGTCGGGCTGTCCATCGGCGGCGCAATTGGCTTTTATGATGGATTTTTTGGCCCTGGCACAGGCAGTTTTTTAATGTTTTTGTTCATTCGATTTTTTGCGTTTGATTTTTTACACGCCAGCGCCGCCGCCAAAGTCGTGAATTTGGCCACCAATTTGGCCGCGCTCACTTTATTTCTTCCGCAAGGCAATGTGTTGTTTTTATACGCGATTCCCATGGCGGTTTGTAATTTAAGCGGCGCTATCATCGGATCACACTTGGCCATGAAAAATGGTTCAAAATTCGTTCGCGTTTTGTTTATCTTTTTATCGCTGTCTTTAATCGCCAAATTGGCTTTTGATATTTGGAAGGCTTAACGTTTTATTTTTCTCTTTTGCCACACTCAAAAGCCTTGCGGCCAACCTTTTAACCCAAAAACTGGGGGAAAGGTTGGCCGCAAGGTTTTTTACGACAACTTAAGCAAGCAAGACTTCAAATGGCTTACCAAGTTTTTTGAACGCCAATCGCGCCGCTGGTGGTGGTGTTAGTGCCGCCACCGATTGCCACTGACTGTTTTAAATGGCCATAAAGACTGAAGTCAGCGCTGGCTTGATAGCTCATGCCTACGCTCATATCCGCCCAAATCGCGTCTTTGTCACTGTCCAAACCGACGTTATTGGTATTATCCATCACGCCTGTGCCTGTTGAAGCATTTTGCAGATTAAGGTTGGCCGCAAACCAAGGTTTAAAGGCGGCTGTCGTGTCGTTAGACGTTATGCGCGCACCCAAACGTAAAGCCACACCCGAACTGTCATCTTGCGACATCGCATAGCCTTTGCTGTCAACCGCATCGTCAAAACTGTCTTGATACGCCACGATTTGGCCTTGAGGCTCAACCGTCACGCTGTCAAAACGGAAAGGCATGCCCACTTCCAAACTGCCACGCAAGCCTGTCGAATCTAAAGACAAACTAGACTGTGCGCCTTGTGCTTCAGCGCTAGAAAACGAATACTGAAGCACGGCATCCACATAAAACCCATCATTGCCTGCCAAAGTGTAATACCCCATCAAAGCCGTGGTGTCGGCATCGACCGTACCCGCTTGACCATCTTTTGTGGTGATAAAGTCACCCGACACATCCATACTGCCTTTGACATAACCTATCGCTACGCCTGCTTGACTGGTTGTGTTGTTTGCATTTTTGCCTTGCCAAATGCTGTGCCCAACTTGAAAACCAGCGGTTGTGCCTTTGATGCTTTGATTGAGCGCCGCGTTATCGTAAGCGACTTCGCGCGTATCGGCCACCAAACGCCCCCAACTGTTGGAGTTGAAAGTGCTGGCGTTTTCAGCTTGAATCAACGCCGTGTTTTGCGCACCCATGCGTTCGTGATAAGTACCAAGCAAAGTACTGGCCGATAAACTCACCACATCGGCAATGGCGTTATACGTCACAAAGTCCGCACTATACGAAATGGTTAGAGCGGCAGGGGGAATGCCTCCACCATTTGAAGTGTTGCCAGATGAATTGTTTTCTTCTGCTGAAGGTACGTTACCATTTGAACCATTTTCTTCCGCTGGAGGCACGCCATCAACAATAAAGCCATTGACAACCGTTGCGCCAGTAGGAATGTTGTTGGTCAAAAAGAGGTCTTGGCTGTTGCCTGTTAAATTAGAGTATTGTCCTTGGCGAGCAACATACGCATAAGCACCTGCTGTGACCGAACCGCCTGCCAATTTAAAGTTGGTTTTGTCTATGGTAGCCGACCCTTGCGCATCAGCAAATAAAATGCCGTCTGTTGTTGCCGCGCCAACACCGCCCACGTTAGTGATGTGGAAGGTCGTGTCACCGCTCATGCTGCCAGCGTCGCGCACCACAATTTTATCGGTGTTTGTACCTGTGAGATCATCACCATTTAAACGGGTATTCAAGTAAACGTTGGCCGCACCCACGCCTGTGTAGTTCGTCACAGTCAAGGTTTTAAACACGTCATCATCATGCACAAAACGGAAGTCGCTGCTGTCATTGGTTAAATTCACTACGTCAGAATTGCCCGTAATGTTAAAAGTAGAAGCGCTGGCACTCACGTTGCGGGTGTTGATAATGGCGCCCGTCAAGACGCTTTTGGTGACATCAGAACCGACCATGCTTAAGTCAAGAACCGCCGTAGGATTAGCCATAACATTACCCTTTAAAAGGGTGTCATTGGTGTTTACGGTTAAAGATGTACCGATATCCGCAGCAATCGCATACTTCCCACTCAAGCTGCCTTTTTCAACGGCAACGGTTTCCGTGCCATAAGCCAAAAGCAAAGCACTGCCACCAACATTGAGCGTCGTATTTGTCAATTTAATGTCAGTATCCGCATCAATATTTTTAATCGACAAATCGCCCAATTGTACACCATCAGATTCCGCATCTAAGGCAGTAACCGTTGCATCGGTCACAGCTAAATTACCATTGCTACTGATAAAGCCAAGAGAATTTTTGCCTGTCAAATTAACTGTACCCCCGTTGACTGCCACAGAGCCTTTTCGAACTGCAACAAAAGCGATCGCCTTGTCACCGCTCATGTCAATATTTGTATTACTTACCTCGGCTTTGGCTCCGCTATAAGCACTCACGATTTGAGCGCTTGCGGTATTTGCTGTGATTGAGCCACCCCCAAGCTTAACAAGACTCCCTGCATCCGTTGAATTCAAGCCCGCCTTTGCATTTGTTGTCAACGTTAATTTTGCAATCTCGATTTGACTACCACTTTCAGCTCTAATCACTGGAATAGATTCAAAGCTTACTCCCACGCTGTTATGGTTTAGTGTTAAATCTGAAAGTTTAATGGTTGAAGCACCGCCTGCCAAAATAGCTATTTGAGAAGCATCTGGCGTAAATCCTAATCTGGTTTTTGAGTTATAAGTGATTTTCTTTGCGTTAGATAAATCAATCACGCCTCCATCAGAAGCTTGTATCCCAGCAACCCCCGTATACGCTGAATCATTTTTTGATATCGTGTAAGTGCCGCCATTACCACCAGCTTCTTCTTCAACTTTATAGCCTTGCCCACTCGCCAGAATGGGGACGACATCGGAACTAATGACAAAAGTGCCATCTTTTTGAAACTGAAGCAAAGTATTACCTGTTGTTTTATTCGCAACCACTGACCCCACGAATCCTGTTGTAACTAAACCTGGATTAGTCGGTTCAACCACAACAGCCTGCGCAGGCATAGCCGCCGTAGCTGCCGCAACCACCACCATAGCCGCACCCGATTTGGCGTGTGATTTGGCCAATTCGGATACCACAGCCCAAGCACCGCGAACGGCTGACCAAACTAAACGATAAGATTGATTCATAAAACACTCCATAAAGTAAGTTAAAAAACAAACAACACTGGGATTATATCGTATATTTATATTTATGTAAGCTTATGATTATCTTTGTTGCTTATTTTCTCTGTGTGTATCAAAAACAAGACTTGCGGCCAACCTTTTAACCCAAAAACTGGGAAAAAGGTTGGCCGCAACGTTATCAATCTCACCACAAAAAACTTTACACAATCACGCCGCCGCCCAAACACACGTCGCCGTCATACAAAACGGCCGATTGGCCGGGCGTCACCGCCCATTGCGCGTCGTCAAACACCAAACGGGCGCGGCCATCGGGCAAGGTTTCAAATTGACAAGCGGCATCGGTCATGCGGTAACGCGTTTTGGCCGCATAGCGCCCATTGGGCGGCGGTGAACCATCAAGCGATGTCCAGCTTAAATCCGTCATGAGCAATGCTTTAGAAAACAAGCTGGGATGCTGATGCCCCTGAACCACAATCAACCGATTTTTCGCCATGTCTTTGGCGGCCACAAACCACGCCAAGCCTTCTTGTGCACCTTTGACTCCGCCTATACCCAAATTGCGCTGTCCCAAGGTGTAATGCACCAAACCCATGTGCTGACCGATGACGCGCCCCGATTCGGTGACAATATCGCCACTTTGTGTGGGCAAATACTGCTGTAAAAACTGCCGAAAAGGGCGCTCGCCAATAAAGCAAATGCCGGTGGAATCCTTTTTGGTGGCGGTGGGCAACTGCGCTTGTGCCGCCAAACGGCGGACTTCGCTTTTGGGCAAATCGCCCAGCGGAAAAATGGCTTTAGACAATTGATACTGATTTAAGCGATACAAAAAATAACTTTGGTCTTTGCTTAAATCCACGCCTTTGAGCAAAAAATGTTGGCCGTCTTGGACGTGTTTGCGGGCGTAATGCCCCGTGGCCATCACGTCCGCACCTTGTGCCAACGCGTATTCTAAAAAAGCCTTAAACTTGATTTCAGCATTGCACAACACGTCAGGGTTGGGCGTGCGCCCTGCGG
>JBILQJ010000016.1:0-39196 GCA_044373325.1 Burkholderiales bacterium | reverse complement strand
CAAAGATATATTGATGAAAATTAAAGATCAATATTTAGTTTGGGGGCGTAGAGATGCACAGGAGGAACATGAATTATTAATCAGTGGACTTACTGCGGATGAATCACATCTACTTCCAACAGATAACTGGCTTATTGAAAAAGCCAATGAACATTATGCTTCAAGTGGAAGTTTCGATACGGCTGATAAAAGATTTACTGATGCGATACAACATTTATTGCCAAAATATGAAATTAGCCATCTACAAGATTTATTAACAAAAATTGCAAACAACAACCAAACTTATGGCCGTGGAAAAGCATACCGAGATCATGAGTACATCATAGATCGTATTTTGGAACTCAATCCAGCATTTGATTTTGATTTATACAAGCCTAGGTTATTCTGTTTAACTGAAGAAGATTTTTTTGATACTATAAAGCGTAAACGTTCAGAACTTGACGTATTGGATGATATACCTTTTTAAAACCCCTTGCGGCCAACCTTTTAACCCAAAAAAATCAGGGTTAAAAGGTTGGCCGCAACCGTTTTTATGACAGAAAAAATTTTAGGCTTTGATGACGTGTGGCGCTGGGTTTAAAAATTTACCGCGCGTGTCTACGATTAATTTGGCGTGTTGCAATAAATGTGGGTAATCAAATTTGTCGTGATCGGTAGCCAAAATGACGCAATCGTATTCTGCCAAAGCCTCGGCGGTGCAAGGCACGCTGCTTAAGTCAAAATGGTGTTCGCGCATGGTCGGAAAAACAGGCACGTGCGGGTCGCTGTAAGCGATGCTGGCACCCAAATCGCGCAGTTTTTCCATGAGCATCACAGAAGGGCTTTCGCGCATATCGTCCACATTTTTTTTGTAAGCAATGCCTAACACCAAAATACGGCTGCCGTTGATGGCTTTTTTGGCTTGATTTAAGGCCGCCGCCACTTTGCTGATGACGTAATCGGGCATGGCCGAATTGACTTCGCCAGCCAATTCAATAAAACGCGTGTTAACACCGTATTCACGGGCTTTCCACGTTAAATAAAACGGATCGATGGGGATGCAATGTCCGCCTAAACCTGGGCCAGGATAATACGGCACAAAGCCAAACGGCTTGGTAGCGGCCGCGCGTATGACTTCGTGGATGTCGATATTCATTTTATCGGCCACAATTTTCATTTCATTCACCAAACCAATATTGACGGCGCGGTGTATGTTTTCGAGTAACTTGGTCATTTCCGCCGCACGAGTGGACGAAACAGGCACGACTTGATCGATGACCGCGCCATACAAAGCCAACCCCACTTCTTGGCAAGCTGGTGTGATGCCGCCGCACACTTTAGGAATGGTGCGCGTGGTGAAATTGGGATTGCCAGGGTCTTCTCTTTCGGGGGAATACACCAAAAACGCGCTGCGGCCAACCTCAAAGCCTTGTTGTTGTAAACGCGGCAACAGTTCTTCTTCGGTGGTACCAGGGTAAGTGGTGCTTTCCAATGACAATAATTGGCCTGCGCGCATCTGTTTGACAACGGCTTCGGTGGTGTTGATGACGTAACTCAAATCGGGTTCGCGGTATTTGTTGAGGGGTGTGGGGACGGCCAAAATCAACGCATCGGCTTCAGGCACGCGCCCAAAATCAGTGGTGGCGGTAAAGCCTTGCGCAACAGCTTGGGCAATGTCGCTGGCCGCTAAGTGTTCGATGTAACTTTGCCCAGCGTTGAGTTTGTCGACTTTGCTTTGATCTATGTCATAACCAATGACGCGAAACCCTGCTTCGCTAAAGCGCAGCATCAAAGGCAAGCCCACATAACCCAAACCCACGATGCCAATGACGGCTTGTTTGTTGTGTATTTTTTCTAAAAATTGAGTTTTCATGATCGTAGAACCAAAAGAAAAAGTAAAATTAAAAGTCGTCGTCTTCTGCCGCTGCGGCTTCAAAGGGGTGAGCAGGTAAGTCTTCGCGCGTTAACAAAAAGACAAAGCCATCACCGCTGGCGGTGGGCAACCACATAAAGGGCAATTCGGGATAAGCGGCTTCTAGTGCCTCGCGATTGTGGCCAATTTCAACCACCAACACGCCTTGCGGATTGAGCAAAGTTCGGGCGTTAGCCAAAATTTCACGCGTGGCATCCAGCCCATCAAGGCCAGAACCCAAAGCAATTTCAGGTTCGTGCAAGTATTCGGCGGGCAATTCGGCCACAGAATCGGCATCCACATAAGGTGGATTCGAGATAATCAAATCGTAGCGATTGTCTTCCAATCCCGCGCATAAATCGGTGTGGATGAGCGAAATGCGGTCGTCAAGTTGATAGGCTGCTATGTTGAGCGCAGCGACTTCGAGTGCATCAAGAGAAATGTCAACGGCATCAACCAGTGCATCGGGATAATGATGCGCCAATTGTATGGCCAAACAGCCCGAACCCGTGCATAAATCCAACGCATGATGAATGAGTTCAGGGTGTGGTATCCACGCCGACAAACCGTCGCCCAATAATTCGTAAATAAAAGAGCGCGGCACCAACACGCGTTCATCGACATAAAAACTGAAGTCGCCCTGCCAAGCTTCGTTGGTCAAATATGAAACAGGGCATTTTTCGGTGGCGCGGCGCTCTATCAGCGCCAACAATTGCGCCAATTCTTCGGGCAATAATCGCGCGTCCAAATAGGGTTCGAGTTGATTGATGGGCAAATGCAAAGTGTGCAAAATTAAATAAGCCGCTTCGTCGTAAGCATTATCGCAACCGTGGCCAAAAGCCAGCTCGGCTTGGTGATAACGGCTGACGGCGTAGCGCAAGACATCACGTATAGTTTTTAGGGTTTGCAGGGGCATAGGGCTGGCCTTTGAGGGTCGTTAAAGTAAAAAATCTCGCTAGTTTTTAGCGTGTCGCTTGTATGCACTCGGCGATGAGTGAGGGGCCTTGGTAAATCAATCCAGAATAGACTTGAACCAAATTGGCGCCTGCGGCCAACTTATTTTTGGCATCGTTGCCGCTTAAAATACCGCCTGCGCCTATGATGGGCAAAGCGCCATCCAACTGCGCGGCCAACTTTTTGATGACTTGATTGGATAATTCGGTGACGGGTGCGCCCGACAAACCGCCCGCTTCATTGGCCAAAGCGTGGCCAATGATGGCGCTGCGGCTTAAGGTGGTGTTGGTGGCGATGACACCATCGATTTTGTGATGTATGAATAATTTGGCCATGATGTCGATTTCGGTGTCCGACAAATCGGGTGCAATTTTGACCGCTAAAGGTACGTAACGCCCAAACTGATCGGCCAAAGCCGCTTGCTGGGCTTTGAGTGCAACCAGCAAATCCACCAGCGCATCGCCCGTTTGCAACGTACGTAAATTTTGCGTGTTGGGCGATGAAATGTTAATGGTAACGTAACTCGCTTGATTATAAACGGCTTTTAGACAAGTAACATAATCGTCCGTGGCCTGATGGATGGGCGTGCTGGCATTTTTGCCGATGTTAATGCCCAAGATGCCTTTGTATTGACTGGCGGCAACATTTTTTACCAAGGCCTCTACACCGTCGTTATTAAATCCCATGCGATTGATGATGGCCTGATGTTCGGGCAAACGAAATAAACGCGGTTTGGGATTGCCCGCTTGAGGGCGCGGCGTGACGGTGCCAATTTCAATAAACCCAAACCCCAAGGCCACCAGCGCATCTATGTAAGCGCCATTTTTATCTAGCCCTGCGGCCAAGCCTACCTTATTGGGAAAGTTTAAACCCATGACGGAGCAAGTACCTGTTTCAGTCGTGTTGGATTTTGGTGCCAAAAGCCCCAAGCGCTGCCCCAGTTTGAGCGCCGACAACGTCAGATGATGGGCTTGTTCGGCTTCAAAGCAAAACAAAGCAGGACGAATAAAAGAATAAGGCACGGCCAACGCTCCTTGGTAAAATGTTGCAACACATCAAGAGACAGAAAAAGAGATAAAAAAGGGGCGTATTTTAGCGTATTTTTGGGTTTGAAGGTTGGCCGCAAGGAAATTACCCCAAAAAGTTGAGTGATGCGTTACAATCTCGCGCAAAAATCGGTAAACATCGGTCATCCTCTGTATATTATCGATGGGACTAAATGAACGATAACTCAACACTCAAGAAACAAAGGAGAAATAATGAGCAAGACAACCCCTTGGTTAGAACAGTACGAGGCTGGCGTTGCCGCCAACATCAATCCTCATCAATTTGGTTCTTTGGTTGAAATGATGGGCTTAAGTGCCCAAAGCTATGCGAAAAAAACGGCCTTTGATTGTTTGGGTGCAACCCTAAGTTTTACGGAAGTCATCGAGCAAGCAACCCATTTTTGTGCTTACTTGCAGCATGAGTGCGGCATCAAACGGGGCGACCGTGTGGCGATTATGCTGCCGAATGTGTTGCAATACCCTGTGGCGGTGTTGGGGGTTTTGCAAGCGGGCGGCATCGTGGTGAATATCAATCCTTTGTACACGCCGCGAGAACTCAATCATGTGCTGGACGATTCTGGTGCGCAAGTTGTTGTTGTGTTAGAGCAATTTGCGCACGTGGTGCAAACGGTGTTGCAGATGCAAGCGCCTTCAGGCGTGGCCGTCAAACAAGTGATTACGACGTCGATAGGCGATATGTTGGGCGGTATCAAAGGGCGTGTGGCCAACTTTGTTTTGCGTTACGTGCGCCAAGAAGTCCCCGTTTGGTCGATACCCAAAACGCTGACTTTCCATCAAGCCTTGCAGTTAGGGCATCAAACCGCGCCGTTGGCGGTGACTTTGTCATCAGAAGACCTTGCTTTTTTGCAGTACACGGGCGGCACAACAGGTGGTGCGAAGGCGGCCATTTTGACGCATGGCAACATTGTGGCCAACGTTTTGCAAGCCACAGAATGGATTAAAAACTCGGTTAATCGCGGCGCAGAACTCATCATCACAGCCATACCGCTGTATCATATTTTTTCGTTGACGGCCAATTTCTTTACGTTTTTTGCTTATGGCGGCAAAAATGTGTTGATTCCCAATCCTCGCGATATGCAAGGCTTTGTCAAAACTTTGTCCCAACATAAATTTAGCGTGATTACAGGCGTCAATACCTTGTTTAATGGGTTGTTGGCTCAACCCACCTTTGCGCGTTTGGATTTTTCTGCCTTAAAAGTGACTTTTGGCGGCGGCATGGCAGTACAAAAAACCGTGGCGGAGCATTGGTTGGCGGTGACGGGTAGGCCTATTTTTGAGGCCTATGGCTTGACCGAAACCAGCCCAGCCGCTTGCATCAATCCGTTTAGTTTACAAGAATTTAGTGGCAACATAGGGCTGCCCATTTCTTCGACTTTGATGCAAGTGCGGTTAGAAAATGGCCAGATTGCGCCTGTAGGCGAAGCAGGGGAATTGTTTATTAAAGGCCCGCAAGTCATGAAAGGGTACTGGAACAAGCCAGAATTGACGGCCAGCGTGTTGGGCGCGGATGGCTATTTGGCAACGGGTGACATTGCGGTGATGAATGAACAGGGCTTTTTTAAATTGGTTGATCGCAAAAAAGACGTGATTATTGTGTCGGGTTTTAATGTCTATCCCAATGAAATTGAGGATGTGGTGGCCATGCACCCCGATGTGTTAGAAGTCGCTTGCGTGGGCGTGCCTGACAAAAACTCGGGCGAAGTGCCTAAAATTTTTGTGGTCAAACGCCACCCAAAACTCACCGAAAAAGCCTTGATTGCCCATTGTCGAGCCGACTTAACCAACTACAAAGTGCCGCGTGTGTTTGAGTTTAGAGACAGCTTGCCCAAAAGTAATGTGGGCAAAATTTTGCGTAAAGAATTAAGATAATCACCCGTCTCGTTGAGAAATGCGGCCAACCTTTTTCGCCCGTTTGTTGGAGAAAAGGTTGGCCGCAAAGAATGAATTTTAAGATTTTTAAGGAGTTTTTAGTATGGCGCAATTATTTACGATACACCCCGAAAGCCCCCAAGCGCGGTTGATACAACAAGCAGTGGCCATCATACGACAAGGCGGCGTGGTGGTTTATCCGACCGATTCGGGTTACGCGTTGGGCGGACAATTGGGCAATAAAGAGGTTTTGAGTCGCATTTTGGCCATCCGCCAAATTGACTTAAAACATCATTTGACGTTGATGTGTGCCGATTTATCGGCCATTGCAACCTATGCCAAAGTCGATAATCGCCAATATCGCTTGTTAAAATCGGCCACGCCGGGCAGCTACACCTTTATTTTAGAAGCCAGCCGAGAAGTCCCTAAACGCACTTTGCACCCCAAACGCGCGACCATCGGTTTGCGTGTGCCAGACCATGCCATCGCGTTGGCTTTGTTGGCCGAATTGGGCGAGCCCTTGTTGTCTTGTACGTTGATGTTGCCGCCCGACAACGAAACCTTGAGCGAAGCTTACGACATTCGCGAGCGTTTGGAACACAGCGTGGATTTGGTCATTGACGGCGGTTGGTGTGGCGTAGAACCCTCCACCGTGGTGGATTTGACCGAGGGCGTAGAAATCATCCGCATGGGCAAAGGCGACGTAGCGCGTTTGGGTGTTTAATATTTTAAAACCAGCCATTAACTCATCAACTTAGGAGGATGTTATGTTAGAAAATCGTTCATTTTATGCCAATTTATCCAGCCACTTTGGCGTGATACGAGCCTCAGGCGAAGAGGCCGCAACTTTTTTGCAAGGCCAATTGTCCAATGACATTCGTTTGGCCACACCAGAATTGGCGCAATACAGCACCTATTCCACGCCCAAAGGCCGTATGTTGGCCAATTTTTTGATTTGGCAGGCAGACGATGCGTATTTTTTATTGTGTCGTTTGGACTTATTAGAGCCGACTTTAAAACGCCTAAAAATGTACGTGATGCGCAGCAAAGTGACTTTGGAAGCCGCCAGTACAGGGATTTTTGGGTTGAACGAGAACACGGTGGCGGTTTTGTTGGGCGATACACCGCTGTCTTTGCAACAAGGTAATTTGAGCGTAAGCGCCACGGCTTTGGGTGCATTGATTCATTTAGGGCAAGGATTTGCTTTGTTGGCCACAGAGATGGCGACAGAACCCACTTGGCCAAGCACGGCACAAGCGTTGGACGCACAACACTGGCAATGGGTACACATTGCCGCAGGCGTGCCTTGGATTAGCGCCTCCACGGTAGAAGCTTTTGTGCCACAAATGGCCAACATGGACGCTTTGGGCGCGATTCATTTTAAAAAAGGCTGTTACACCGGCCAAGAAGTCGTCGCGCGGCTGCATTATTTGGGCAAAAGCAAGCGCCGTTTGTATCGCATCGGTTTGGCGGATGATGTCGAGTTGGCCGAAGGCGCTGATTTGTACGGGCGCGACGGTGAAACCAGCGTCAAAGTGGGGCAAATCGTCAACATTGCGCCCGATTTAACGCAAAAATTTGGCCAGCAAGCTTTGGCTGTGATACAAATTGCGGCTTGGGAAACAGGCATTTTTGCGGATGCGGCCTTAACGCAGGCTGCGACTGTTTTGCCTTTGCCTTACGAAGTAAAAGAGTAATTTGTCGCATAAAAAACCTTGCGGCCAACCTTTTTCCCTATTTTTGGGATAAAAGGTTGGCCGCAAGGTTTTGTTATTGTAAAGCCGTCAATAAGCGACGACTGGCCAACGGTTGATGATTTAACAAGGTATTTAAAGCCAACTTAATCCAAGGGTAAGCCAATTTGGCTTGTTCTGGCGTATCCAAGGTTCGCGCGTGCAGTTGCAACAGCGTTTGGCCTTGTAATTTGACCCAATCGGCTTGGGCTGGCGTTTCGTGGCGCAACACTTTGGGCGGCGTGTCAACGGTGCATAAATAATACGTGTCGGCTTGTATGGTTTGCCCGTCTTCGTCCTGTTCAAACGGCGGCGCATAACCCAGCGCATGGATGAACGTGATTTCAAACTGGCGCAGAAAAATGCCGACGTTGTTGGCCGCGACGGGTTGGCGTTGGCTGGCCGCCAATTGGCGGATGGCGGTGTCGTAAGCGTCCCACACGGGCGGCAATTTTTCTTGTAAATGAGTCAGTTTTAACAACAATTCATTTAAATAAAATCCTGTCAGCAAAGGCTGGCCGCATAAAGCAGGCACGCCACCTTGCCATTCTATGCTGTGCAACGTGTTGATGTCTTTGTCGCCAAACCAAGAAATCCACATCGGTTGAAAGGGGCAAGTCAGGCCGCGTAAAGCCGATTGAGCGCCGCGCGCGCCCCTTGCCAATAAACGCACGCGCCCAAAATCACGCGTAAAAACGTCTAACAACAAACTGCTTTCGGTATAAGGCCGCGTGTGCAAAAGATAGGCCAATTGCCGATCAACGCGTGGGGCTTTATTGCGTGGGCGCGTCATGGGCGAGCTTTCTTTTGGCGTCCTGTTGTTCGATTAAGGTCATGGCGACGTTGTTGCGCACGTACAATAAATCGGTTTTGTCGGCGCTGATGGATGGATAACGCCCCGTTAAAGCCAAATCAATCAGGCGGTTGGCACAGGGCGTGGCAACGAGGGTAGTGGCGGCCAAGGCTTCCAAAGCTTGGGGCGTAAACAAAGTTTGATAAGGCGTGTAGCCCGTGCCTATGCTTTGCCATGTGCCAGCTAAAGCGCCGCTCAGTTCAATGTCGGCGGGCTTGTTGACGGCCAAGGGGCTGATGCGAATGCCATTTTCATAACACGCCCAAAATACTTCGTTCATGCGCGCGTCCATGCACACAAAAACCCGTTCGGCTTGGCTTTGCGCCGCCACCGCATCTAAAGAAGGGATGGCAATCACGGGCAATTGATGCACATAAGCCAAGCCTTGTGCCACCGCACAACTGATGCGCAGCCCCGTAAATCCACCAGGGCCTTGGCCAAACACAATTGCATCCAGCGCCGCCAATTCAAGGTTGGCCGCAGTCAGCAATTGCCGAATTTGGGGCAAAATGTGTTCGCTGTGTTGATTGCCGACTTTTTCGGCATAGTGAAAACGCTGTCCGTTGGCCAAAATGGCCAGCGTTAAGGTGTCGGTAGAGGCATCGATTGCAAGCAAGTTCATGAGCGTATACAGTCAAAAAAAGAACAGGATTATAACAGTTAAGCACCGTTACAAACAAAATTCGAGCCGAGGCAGTCGATGATTTGCGGCCAACCTTTTATCCTAAAAAATCAGGGGAAGGTTGGCCGCAAGGCTGTGATTGTATAAAAAACGAGAATACCGATAGCCTTTATACTTGACTATTTTTTAGGTATTCCTTAAGTATACGCACGAGTACAGGCGCATAGGGTTCAAGTTTGCCATCTGTAATTTTTTCTAAATCTTGGATTAGTATTTCAATAACAGCAGGGTCTTCATCGTACCAGTCCCCTGCTGGGCATCCGTAATTTTGGTATATAAGACTCTCACATTCTATTTTGCGTCGTTCGGTTAATATTGTGTTATTAAGCCCCAAGACTTTTATGCTTGTTTCTGCACGGGGAGTCAATCCTTTGACCGTTCCACTGAAATAAAATTTGAGTTCCTTTTCACACTCAGGCATCAATGGCGTTAATGGCAAGGCTTGTGATCCATGTGCCTTATCACATTGGCCTTGTGTCGTGCAACTGGCCACCAAATTGGTAAAGTCCAAAGTTCGTTTCGGTGCTAATTTTTGGGCTTCTACATGTTCATTCACAGTATCATTTTGAATGCCATCAATCCGTTTACAGCAATATGCACACAAATAAAATTGTTCTTTAGTACAGGCTTCTCGAATCTCGTGACGAATCTCTTGGCCTTCGTCGCCCTCCAAATCTTTGTAACTGGCCGTAGGATTGTTTTTTCTGAAGCTTTTGAGGCTCTTAGGTTCGTTTTCACTTTTCTTCTGGATTCTTCGCATGGCGAATCTCCTCTTTCCTTAAAAGCCATTTAGCTTTTCTAAGCTCCACATTGTCCTCATGCAATTCTTTTTGCAGGGCTTCTAATTTATTTTGAGCTTCCTCTAAGTTTCTATCCTGAATCAATTCATTAAGTTCCTGCAGTTGTTTTGCCACTTTATCATTACGAAAATTCGTACCCATTACTTCCAATAACACCGTATTGGCATCTTGTCCGTATTGTGAAGGCTTTTGTTTTAATTCCCCATCATCCAAGGCATAGACTAATATATCTTTGCTATCACTAATCACCAAAGGCGAGTGTGTGGTCAAAATGAATTGGCAATTGGGAAAGGTCTTTGTCAAGTTAGCAATAATGTCACGCGCCCATTTTGGATGCAAGTGCATGTCTACTTCGTCAATTAAAACAACCCCATCCCCTTCTAGTGGATTGGTTAGAGCAGGATTCATCATCGCTAAGCGACGTGCAATATCGCCCACCAACGCCATTAACGATTTTTCCCCTTGCGAAAGTTGTGAAACATTCAGTGTTTGCCCATTTTTATCAATCGCCATATGTAATCTGGGTTTGCGTTTTATTTTTATATTCGTAAATCCATCCATAAAACTTTCAATGGCTTTCCGAACCGCGCTCAACTGACGATCTTTGGCTGAAGCTTTATGCTTTTGAAGTTCAGACCAAAAATCGTCCTCATTATTAGCTTTAAAATAACCTTCATCTTCCTCAATGCTTTTTAAAAAAAACTCAATCTGGTCGTTAGTAGACTCGTTTTCAGTATCTTCTCTTTCCCTAAACCATTCAAAAAAACGTCGAAAATCTACCCCTTTGCTCAATGAGTTATCATAACCATCTAATTGTTCAAAAGTATGTTTTCCTCTTATTTTCAAAGGAATCTCTACGACAGTCCGCTCAACAGGGTAAAAGGCAATTAAAGGTAAACTGGTGTCTTTATTGCTTGTTAACTCAGTTCGGTACACATCAGCCAAATCGGAAGCCCCATTCAATTGCGAACTGTGCTCGCCTTTTCTTCCTTGTCGAGATTTGGCTAATCGCCACTCAAAATCACGCTGTTGATTAGATACTGTCACCGTAATTGCTGCGGAATTTTGACCATTTAAAATGTAGTCTGGGTCGATTGGACTGCCGATTGCTTTGTCCGTTCGAACCCTTGCAACAAACCAACTTAGTCCAGTGGCCAGTGCTTTTAAAATTGATGTTTTGCCTGCTCCGTTATGACCAATAAAGACGGTGACATTCGATCCGTGGCTTGACTTGCACGAAAAATCAATTTCTAAGGATTTGAAACGTCCTAAATTATCGAGTTTGAGTTGTTTGATATCCATTTTTTTAACCGTTGTAATTCGTTTAATTGTGGTTTGTTATTTTACTTGAACTAGACAATTATTATAAACTAATTGCGGCCAACCTTTACGCCTAAAAACAGAAAAAAAGGTTGGCCGCAATCTTTTTTATGAAAAAAAGCCAAATAATACTGGGCTTTTATGCACACCTTGTGGGTTGGGGCTTGGGCTTGCAGAGGATGCGATTTTTGAGCCACCTTTAGCCTTGTTTTTTGAAATTATATTTAAAAATCAAGAGTTTGATTGGCTGCTTATTTTTTAAGCTAAAGCACAATGGCGTTTGTTTTTACAGGAAATATTGGCGTCATCCTAAGCTTATTAACAGACTTATCCACAGTTTGTGTGGGTAAGCCTGAAAACCTTGGCAGGAAGAAGTTTGGGATTTGTTTTCTGCTTGGGTTAAAATTGGCGCGCTGTTTCCTAAAACCTCAAATAAGAAAGAAGGCCGATGATGTCCACGCAAGCCCCCGTTTATTACCGCAAAGATTACCAAAGCCCCGATTTTTGCATAGAAACCGTGTCTTTTTGTTTTGACATTCAAGCGCAACAGACCCTATTGACGGCGACTTTACAGCTGAAACGCTTGCGCGCTGGCGTGCCTTTGGTGTTGGTGGGGGCGGCGGAGTTGGTGAGTGTGACCTTGAACGACAAACCACTTTTAGCTGGCTTGGATTACCAATTGGAAAACGACAAATTGACCATCGCCGCTGTGGAAGACCGCGCCACCTTGACCACCGTAACGCGCTTATTGCCGCAAGAAAACACCAGTTTGATGGGCTTGTACGCGTCAGGTGGCCAAGGCGAACAACGCAATTTGTTTACCCAATGCGAACCCGAAGGCCTGCGCAAAATGGCGTATTATTTGGACAGACCCGACGTGATGGCGGTGTTTACAACGCGGATAGAAGCCGATGCGGCGGCCTTTCCTGTGTTGTTGTCTAACGGGAATAAAATCGATGGTGGCGCGTTGCCACAAGGCCGACATTTTGCGCTTTGGCACGATCCGCACCCAAAACCTGCTTATTTATTTGCTTTGGTGGCGGGGCAATTGGTGTGCAACCGCGCCGATTACGTCACCGCCGAAGGTCGGGCGGTGGCTCTGGAAATTTGGACGGAAGCGCAAGACACGGATAAAGTCGATCACGCCATGCAATCGTTAATCAAAGCCATGCGCTGGGACGAAACGCGTTTTGGCCTCAATTATGATTTAGACATTTACATGATTGTGGCCGTGGGCGACTTTAATATGGGCGCGATGGAAAACAAAGGCCTGAATATTTTTAATACCAAATACGTGTTGGCCACGGTTGACACGGCCACCGACACCGATTTTGATGGTGTGGAATCTGTCATTGCGCATGAATATTTTCACAATTGGACGGGCAATCGTGTGACTTGCCAAGATTGGTTTCAGCTGTCTTTAAAAGAAGGGTTGACGGTGTTTAGAGACCAAGAATTTTCTGCCGACATGGGCAGCGCCGCCGTGTGCCGCATCGAAAATGTGCGCCAATTACGCGCGGCGCAGTTTCCCGAAGATGCAGGCCCAACCGCTCACCCCGTGCGCCCCGAATCGTATAGCGAAATGAATAATTTTTATACGATGACCATTTATGAAAAAGGCGCTGAAGTGGTGCGGATGTACCAAACGCTGTTGGGGCGTGAGGGCTTTAATCGCGGCATGGCTTTGTATTTTCAGCGCCACGACGGGCAAGCCGTGACTTGTGATGATTTTCGCTTGGCGATGGCCGAGGCCAATGGCGTGGATTTAACGCAATTTGGCTTGTGGTACAGTCAAGCAGGCACGCCGCGCGTGACGGTGCGGTCACAGTTTGATGCGGCCAACCTTCGTTATACCTTGCACGTCACGCAAACGTGTCCAATAACCCCCGACAGCAATTTGCCCAAACAGCCATTTCATTTTCCCTTGAGCGTGGGTTTAATCGATGCGGCTGGACAGGCTTTGGCGTTGAATGGGCAAGGCCAAACCACCGCTGTGCTGAACGTGACGGAACACGAACAATCATTTGTTTTTGAAGGCATACATGCCGAACCAACGCCATCGTTGTTGCGCGGATTTTCTGCGCCTGTGATATTGGATTACGCTTACAGCGATGCGCAATTGGCTTTTTTAATGAGCCACGATGAAGACGCCTTTTGTCGTTGGGAGGCAGGGCAAACTTTGGCCGAACGCGTGTTATTACAAAATGTGGCGCGTGTGCAACAGGGCGGCGCGGTAGAAGTTCCTGCTGATTTTTTGGCCGCCATTCAAACCGTATTAGATGCGCCTCAGTTAGACGATGCCTTTAAAACTTTGATGTTGGCCTTGCCCAGCGTGGCCGATTTGGTCGAAAAAATAGACGCGGCCAATCCGCCTTTGGTGCATCAAGTGCGCGTGGCGGTGTTGACTCAATTGGCGCAGGCCGTGCGGCCAACGGTGCAGGCCATTTACACCGCGCGTCAGGCTTTGCCTTTTAATCCCGCCGATGCGGGGCCACGGGCTTTAAAAAATTGGGCGCTGGGGCTGTTGATGTTGGCCACGCCAGAAACCGCCGCGCCCCAAGCCTTAGCCGTGGTGCAAAGCACCCATAACATGACCGATTTGTGGGGCGCTTTGTTGGCTTTGCGCGATACAGATTGCCCAGAAAGGGCAATTGCGTATGCCGAGTTTGCCGACACTTGGGCGCACAATCCTTTGGTGATGGACAAATATTTTATGTTGATTGCCAGCAGCAGTTTGCCCGATACCCTGTCGCGCATACAGCAAGCCACGCAATTACCTGCGTTTTCGTTGGCCAACCCCAACAAAGCGCGCGCCGTGTATGGCAGTTTAGGCCGCAACATGGCCATTTTTCATGACGCATCGGGCGCGGCGTATCGCGTATTGGCCGGCACGGTGATTCAACTTGATGCCCTCAACCCTCAAACGGCCAGCCGCCTTGTTCAGCTGTTTAATCGCTGGCAAAAAATGGATGCACCGCGACAAATCTTGATGCAGCAGGCTTTGGAGTCGATTGCCCATGCGCCAAGTTTGTCTAATGATGTGAGGGAAATGGTGCAAAAAATGAGCCAGTAAATGAAGCAATAAATTGACTTGCGGCCAACCTTTTAACGTGAAAAACACGAAAAAAGGTTGGCCGCAAGCTTTTGCGAACTTGCCGAGAAACTTAGTCCATACGGAGCGCGGCAGGCAAGGCAAAGCGCACGTCTTCTTCTACGCCTGCCAATTCTTGAATGTCGCCAACGCCCAATTCTTGAATGCGGTTGATGACCGATTGCACCAAAATTTCGGGGGCGCTGGCGCCTGCGGTGACCCCAATGTGCTGTTTGTCGATGAACCAATCGCTTTGCAATTCGGCGGCGTTGTCGACCATAAAAGCGGTAACGCCCAAATTTTCGGCCAGTTCACGCAGGCGGTTGGAGTTGGAACTGTTGGGCGAACCCACCACTATCACCAAATCACATTGTGCGGCCAAGGTTTTGACGGCATCTTGCCGATTTTGCGTGGCGTAGCAAATATCTTCTTTTTTGGGCGCTAACACAGCAGGGTAGCGCTGCTTTAAGGCTGCAATGATGTCGCGCGTTTCGTCTATGGACAAGGTGGTTTGGGTGACGTAAGCCAAAGGCACGCCTTCGGGCAAAGTCAGATTGGCAATATCGGCCACGGTTTCGACCAAAGTCATGTGGCCTTCGGCTTGCCCCATCGTGCCTTCGACTTCGGGGTGGCCTTTGTGGCCTATCATGACGATGTGGGCGAGGTCTTTGCGTAAGCGTTTGACTTCTAAGTGAACTTTGGTAACCAAAGGGCAGGTGGCATCAAACACCAATAAACCTCGCGTTTGGGCTTCTTGGCGCACAGACAACGGCACGCCGTGTGCCGAATAAATCAGCGTTGCGCCTTCAGGGACTTCGGACAAGGCTTCAATAAAAATCGCCCCTTTTTTGCGTAAACCTTCGACCACAAAACGGTTGTGTACGACTTCGTGGCGCACGTAAATGGGCGCACCAAATTTGCTTAAGGCATTGTCAACAATGGCGATGGCACGATCAACGCCTGCGCAAAATCCTCGCGGATTGGCTAAAGATAAGGTGGTTTGTATGGGGATGGTTTTCATGGGGTGTTTGGAAAAAAGTGGCGTGTAAAAAGGGAACATGAGAAGAGCAATTTTAGCATTTTATACAACAAAATGGCTGGGGAACTTGAACGTTCGCCAGCCATTTTTCAATGCAAATCGCGGCAGATTTAAAATGCCGATTGTATGCCGATGCGGCCAGAGTAAGCGCGGTAGGTGCTTGCTGGGGCATCTTCCCAGCCTACATTGACAAACAGTTGAGTGCTTTGAGTGAGTTTTACCGTCAACGAAGCATCTAATTCTAACCAGTCTGTGGGCGTTGTGGAGTCAAATGAAACGGGATTGACGCCATACAAAGAAGAGAAAGTCGTTTGATTGCTTTCGTTTATAGCGTGCCAATAATTGGCTCGAAAGGCACCAGAAAAAGGGGTGCTTTGCGTGTCGTCCTTGTATTGAGTTAACAAGCCTAAACGGGCGCGGCCAGTGTTGTTTTTGTTAAATTGTATGATGCCGTAATCATCCATGGCATCGTTCATGCGTACTGTGTCGTAAACCAGTTGGGCTTGTGGCACAACCAAGATTTTGTCGGAGACCGCCCAACGCTGGCCAACCTCTAAAGAACCCGTCCAGCCCGTGCCTTGCGTTTGTATCGATGCGCCGTAAACGGAAGTCGCGCCCACATCAAGATAACGCGTGCCTTGCGCCAAAGCATCTACATACCATCCATTAGCCGCAAAATTGGTGGCGTATATGCCGACAGAATACGCTTGGAAATCATGGAGGCTGCCTGTAGATACTGTGCCAGCTTGGTTAGAGGTATCTCCGTTGCCTTTACCGATGGTCGCGTAAGTTCCGATGTAGCTTCTTGCCCCATCAGACGCTGTTTTTTTGTATAAATCGGCGCCAAACTGTAAAGCCGATACATCAAAATCCAGTTTTGGGCCTTGCTCTATCGTTTCTGGTGTCGAAGTACCGCTTTTAGTTATCAACCGCGCCCAAGCCACATGATTTTGCGTGTCGCTATTTTTGGCATCCAACATCAAATCACCACGGCGTTGATCTAAGGTATCCACCGCCGTTTGTGCGTAAAGTTGCACCAACGAAGGTAAGGCAGGATAAACAGCCACTTCAATCCGCTGTCCTTTGCCGGGGGTTACGGGTGCTTGTACCGCAGGACTTGGTACAACGGGTGTTGGAATAGGAGCAGGCGTTGGGGTTGGGATAGGCTCAGGTGTTGGTAATGGATCTGGGGTTGGCGCTGGTTCAGGTATTGGGGTAGGCTCAGGATTAGGGGCTGGTATTGAAATGGCGCTCGTGTCAGCGGTGGGAATTTGAGTCTCTGCGGTTCTTAAGTAGAAACTTTTATCCGTTGAATCTGTCGAGCTGCCTTGATATAAATTGTATTCCATTGCACCTGCGGCCACTCGGCCACTTAAGGCGAATGCGTTTGAAGCGCTATTTGCTCCCGATTCAACGCCAACCAATTGAATCCCGTTGCCGCTGGTTGGTCGCCCTAAAATACCGTGGTCTATCACATGAATTTGGGTGCTTCCCGAGGCGGTATTGCCCGCGCCAGCAATCAAAAAACGATCGGCGCTGACTTGGCTGGGTGTACCAAATAAATTTGAATCAAAAAGCCCGTTGTTGCCAACATAATTGCCATTGACGGTTAAGGTGGTTGCTTGGTTTGTGTAAAGGCTGGGTGAAATCAGTCCAGAATTATTGAAATTGCCATTAATAATGCCGCCACCACTTAAGGTTGAAACGCTTGAAATTGTCACATCAGAAGCAACCGAACCCGTTAAATCTAAGGTTCCACTTTCAACAGTTGTTCCGCCGCTGTAAAGGTTGGCCGCAGCCAAAGTCAACGTGCCGTCGCCAATTTTGGTGAGGCTTGATGCGCCAAGAATGGGCGCAGCGATGGTTAGGGCGGATGTGCCATCGACAGAGAGTTGTCCTGCTAAAAACTCATAGCCTGCTGCGTGATTCATCACCACATTTGCCCCTGATTGGGCATTGAGAAGGTTGACGCCAGTCACTGCATTATTAAACGCGGCATTGCTGTAGCCATCAAAAGTGAGCGTTTCTTGCGTGCTGGCCGAATTAAAGGCGATGCCTGAATTGAGTGACGAACCTTGTTTTAAAATTAAGGTGTTACCCGTGCCATTGGGGACTGTGCCAGAAAATTGAACGGATAAACCTGACGCAGCATTTAAAGTCCCTGAGTTGGTGATGTTGGCTGTGCCGTTATTGATGGTAATGGCATTGGCCGCCGAACCCGTGACACTGATGTTTCCTGCATTGGCGATGGTGGTTTGGTTGGTGTTTTGCACATTCAAGCCGTGCGCCGCAGCACCGCTGCTGGTTATTTTGCCATTTTTGCCATTGGCGATGGTGTTGATGCCCGATTTCGAACTTAATTCGATGCCATACGCATTTTGGCCTTGAGTAGAAATTGAGCCATTATTTGTGATGCTATTGGCGATGCTGGCGCCCGTCGCCCCTGAACTCACCGAAATCCCAACCGAACCGTTTGCTTTGGTGGTAATCACGCCATCGTTTGTGGCGGTATTACCCAAAGAAGTGGCTTTAGAGGCAGAAATTCGTATGCCGTCAGAATTGGTTTGTAGCGTATTGATTGAGCCTGTTGCAGTATTGATGACAGAGTTGCCACCATTTTGAGAACGGCCATTAACGCCAAATGAAATGCCGTAACCATTTAAAAAATTGGAGCTTAAAGTGCCACTGTTAGAAACGCTGCTACCGCTGGCCAACCCAATGGGAGAGGCTGGCGTGGTGATGGTGGTGTATTGCGTAATGGTTAAATTAATCCCATCGTAAGCGTTAGAGGTGAGTGCTGGCGAGCCAGCAGGTGCGGGGGTTGAGGTGGAATAAGTGCCTATCGGTACGGTAGACGTTTGGGGAGCGCTGACGGATGCATCGATGCTGCAAACTATGGTTTGATTGCCCGTTGTAAATACGCCCGTTGGGCAACCCGCTGGTTGCGCAATGGCCGACGCAGCGCCAAAAAACAAACCTGCGGAAGCACCAAGCGCAACCATAGGAAAAGAGCTAGAAGATTGTTGATGTGCCATTTTTATACTCCTTAAATTTACATTAACTAATTCACCACTATAGAAAGAGAATGGCCAAAAGACAACAAAATTGTTTAGATTAGCGCGGCGTTTGTTTCGTCAAGTATCTCTTTGAGTTCAGGGCCGATGTCAGTGTCATTGACGACAAATCCATTGAGTAGGTCAATAATGATTTGTATTTTTTTATCGTTTGGTTTGGGTGTTTTTTTATCGCCAGTGACGCGATGGTATGGGATTAAAAAGATTTTTTTATCGTCGTCTGTTATTTTTTCGTAATGTTCATTGCGATTTAACAGCCTCGATAAACTTTCCCAGTCGGCTTGGTTGCCTCCGTTTTTTAACCATTTTTCCAATTCGGTATAAAATTTAGTCCATGCTTTTTCTTTGTAATGAATTTCAGGCGCAGGCGCTTCTTGTATTTTTAAACACTCATTTTTCAAGTCTATCGTTAATAGATTGAAAGATTGATATTTTGAAAGCAGTCGATAGAGAAAATCTGGTTTTTTCGCATCAATGACCGAGTCTTTATGGCTAAAAGATTCAATCAATCTTTCTTGTACTGTGTTGATATTTTCCAAAAAGGCGGCTGATACCGATTGATTTTGCCAAATTTTAAGGTAATTAAGGCTTAGTTTTTCTTCTTTCAGTAAGGCGATTATTAACGCAATCACATAGGCTGTTAATAGATTTGTTTTTTCAGAGCTTTTTATATTGAGTTGTTGTGTAATATTCGTTTCAACCGTTTGATAAATAATGAGCTGAGCAACAATAGTTTGAAAATGGGCATCATTGATTGTTTGTTTGCGATTTGCCCACAAGTCGGCCTTCAACCACTTTTCCATAAAGTAGTTATGCGACTGGCTTGTAAAGATTAAATGGGGCATATCTGTATTAAAAATAATGTGCAGTTTTGATAAAACTTCTTTATCAAACACCTGTTCTTTAGGCCAGTTTTTTTCTTTTTTGTGCTTCATTGCGATAGATTGTTTGTACGAACCTCTGAGCCGTTCGTAATACCAATAACTGCCTTGGATTGCACCAGCCTTAGAGGGTGCTTGATTTTTGCTACTTAATTTGGCCATGATTTGAAAATAATCATGATTGCTCCCCAAATCAGGCGCTTTGATTTCATTTTGCGTATTGGAGTATTTTGCAATATTCGCGATTAAATCAATTTGTTTTTCACTGTTGTGGGTTTTTTTTAAGACATTTAATTTCATTAAAACTCGCAACTCGGATAAATCTACGGTTGGGTTTTCTTTTTGAAAATCAAAAATTAAAAAAGTTGTTTGACCTCCATTAACGATTTGTAAATCTTGTATGTGAGTGATTTGGCTTTCATTTTTATTTAAACGGATGTCTTTGGCGGTTGCTGTGATTCCGTTGTTATAAGCGAAAAAGTGCTCTTTTTCTTCCAATAAAGTTTTTTGTATGCCTTTGTTTTTGCTTCCTCTTTTCCCTAGGTAAGCTCTGACGTTACTTTCTAACAATTGCACGCCATGTATTTTATAAAGATTGGCTAAATCCAAGCCTGAAATGACGGTGAGGTAGCTTGTCATTTCAGGTGTTTCCATGCCTTTCAAGCAGGGGCCATTAAATTTTATTTCTCTTGTTTTGTCTTCGCCGCGTTCTTCTTTGGCAAAAAAATTCTCAATAGTGTATACATTTAGACGTAACTCTAAACCATCCGTTGTTTGGGTGAATGCCGTACTTGAAGCCTGACTACTTAAAAAACCATTACTAATAATATAAATATCAACGGACTGTATGGTTTTTGTGTGTTTTTTTAGGATATTTAATGCTTCATAATCACTTCTAAGAAATAAATCATTTTTGTTAAATAAACTGGCTAAACTCGATTTTTTGCCTGCGACATAGGCGCACATTTCTCCCCAAAATTTATCCACTTGTTTGGAGATTGTTTCTATCCATGCTTTGGTTAAGTTCCATTTTTTGGCATCATTTTTAAACCATGCAAACATCAAACAGAGTTTTTCCCCATCGTGGGTTAAAGCAAAGCCATCGCAAGCGTAACCCCGTTCAGCGATTTCCAAAACCTGGATTTTTTTAAAATCTGGATGAACGTAATCTGTGACGATGCTGTCCTCAAACAACGCAACCCATTTATTGAGTAGTCCAGCTCGATCTTCCACTTCGTGCGTCAGTTTTTCGTAATATTTTTCGATGCTCATCGGTGTTTCTGACTCATCAGAAAAGTCAGTTTGGTTTTCTAGGTTAAGCATGCATTTTCCTTTTTTAATGTAAATACTGTAAAAAAATCGATTATAACCGTTTGAAACTGATGCGCAACATACAATAAATTGACGTTACTGTTTGCGGCCAACCTTTTATCCCAAAGACTGGATTAAAAGGTTGGCCGCAAAGTGAAAAACCATCTGAATCTAAGCGTTAGAGTAGCAGAAAGGCGTGGATAACCCCGCTGATGGGCGCAGTTTTGCCGCGTTTTCCCCGTTTATTGACGTAGGTTAGCGCATCGATTTTATCTTCAAAAACTCGACCTCGCACGGTTATGCCTGCGGCTTTGACGGTTTGCAAGGCGATGATGTGTTGGCTGTTGCTGCCGTCGCTGTTGGGGATGGCGGTGGTTTCCATGCTTAACAAAGCCATGGCGCACAAGCGTTCGCCAGCTGCGAGCTGCATCAGCATCAGACCTCGCCCTTTTGAGAGGGTTTTGAGTTCAGATAAGGGAAAGCATAAAACGCGCCCGTTATCGGCAGCACACAAAAAGGCCATTTTTTCGGGCGCAAGGTTGGCCGCAATAGGGTGGGGTGGCAACAGGGTTTCATCGGCTTCTAAGGTGATGAAGACTTTGCCTGTTTTGATGCGGCTGTTCATGTCGGCCAAGTTGGCCATAAAACCATAGCCGCCAGAACCCGCCATCATAAAGCGTGCATCGGGTTTGCTGGCCAAAACGTAGGCCAATTGTCCACCTTGTTGAAAGTCAACCAAGGAAGACAAAGGCACGCCATCGCCGCGCCCCGTTGGAATATCAGCCGCATTCAGGCCGTAGCATCGCCCCAACGTATCTAAGACTACCAATGGCCAAATGCTGCGTGTTTCTATGACTTCTTTTAAACTGTCGCCATCTTTAAATACCGTGTTGCTGACATCTAAACCATGTCCCGCACGCGCACGCAGCCAACCTTTACTGGATAAAATTAAGGTAATGGCTTCATCGGCCACGGTTTGCGTCAAGGTGGCGCGTTCGGCTTCTTTGATTTCGGATCGGCGCACGTCGCCATATTTTTTGGTGTCGGCGCGAATTTCGTTGCGAATTAATTTTTTTAGAGCGCTGGGCGTTGCAAGCAAATGTTGCAGGCCAAGCCGTTCTTCATTGAGTTCGCTTAATTCTTTTTCAAGCTTAAACCCTTCTAAACGCGCCAGTTGGCGCAAGCGAATTTCTAAAATGTCTTCGGCTTGAATGTCAGATAATCCAAAACTGGCCATCAGTTCAGGCTTGGGTTCGTCCGATTCTCGAATGACGCGAATGACTTCATCGATGTGTAAAAAAACAATCGCGCGGCCTTCTAAAATGTGGATGCGTTTGTCTACTTGGCCTAAACGATGTTGCAAACGTCGCGTGACGGTTTGGGTACGAAAATTGAGCCATTCACTCAAAATACTTTTCAGCCCTTTTTGAGCAGGACGGCCATCTTGGCCTATCATCACCAAATTCAGTGAGGCATTGTTTTCCAAGCTGGTTTGTGCCAACAAAGTATTGATGAAATCCGCTTTGTTTTGGCGGCTGGATTTGGGTTCAAACACCAAGCGCACGGGGTGTTCTCCATCGGATTCATCTCGAACACGATCTAAAAGTGACAACATCAGCGTTTTTAAATTTTGCTGTTCTAACGATAAGGTTTTTTTGCCTGCTTTGATTTTTGGATTACTGGCCTCTTCAATCTCAGCCAATATTTTTTGAGCAGAACTGTTGGGCGGCAGTTCGGTCACAATGACGCGCCATTGCCCTCTGGCCAATTCTTCAATTTCAGTTTTGGCACGAATGCGCACCGACCCTTTGCCAGTTTCGTAAGCCGATAAAATGTCAGCGTAAGGCGTAATAATTTGCCCGCCACCTGGAAAATCGGGGCCTTGTATAAATTGCATTAACTGCGTGGTTGTTAAACTGGGGTCGTCTAACAACGCGATGCACGCAGCACCGACTTCGCTTAAATTATGGGGCGGAATTTCGGTGGCCATACCAACCGCAATGCCAGACGCGCCATTTAATAACAAAATGGGCAGTCGGGCAGGTAACAGTGCAGGCTCAATAAAAGCGCCGTCATAATTAGGGACAAAATCCACCGTGCCCATGTCGATTTCATTAAGGAGTAAATCAGCAAAAGGCGTTAATCGAGCTTCGGTGTAACGCATGGCGGCGGCGCTGTCGCCATCTCGGCTGCCAAAATTGCCTTGCCCATCAATCAGCGGATAACGCAAAGTAAAATCTTGCGCCATACGCACCAAGGCCTCGTAAGCCGAACTGTCGCCGTGTGGGTGATATTTCCCCAAAATTTCGCCAACCACTCGAGCCGATTTGACAGGCTTTGCGCCATGCGTTAGCCCCATTTCTTTCATGGCATACAAAATACGCCGTTGCACAGGTTTTTCGCCATCACAAACATCAGGCAAAGCGCGGCCTTTGACCACGCTCATGGCGTATTCCAAATAGGCTCTTTCGGCGTATTGTTCTAATTCTAAAAAAGGAGCTTGCTCGGTATTTAAGGGCGTGTGAGTCATAAAAGTAAAGGATTTCTATTCAAAGTTATTTGGCATAAACAATAAAAACACAAGGACGTTTGTGTAAATTGGGTAAGGTTTTTGGCCAATGATTCACGGTAAAACTCACGATGGTTTGTGTGGCCAACGTTAAGTCACAAGCAATCGCCAAACGGCTAGTGGGGCGTAGCGTGCTTAATAATTGGGCGAGCATCGCATTGTTGCGATATGGCGTTTCAATAAAAATTTGAGTTTCGTCTAATTTATAAGCATCGGATTCCAGTTGCTTAATGGTTTTGACGCGCTCGGTTTCTTCTATGGGCAAATAACCATGAAATCGAAAACGTTGACCGCAAGCGCCAGACGACATCAGCGCCAACAACAAAGAAGAAGGCCCAATTAAAGGCGCGACGGTATAGCCTTGTTGATGCGCCAAAGCCACCAAAGCCGCGCCTGGGTCAGCCACAGCAGGGCAACCTGCTTCAGATAATAGACCCATGTCTTCGCCAGCTTTTAAAGGTGCAAGCAGCTCTACTATGGCCGAGGCTGGCGTGTGTTCATTGAGTAGTTTTAATTGCAGTGCTTGTATGGGGGTGTCTAGCCCTAAGCCTTTTAAATGTTTGCGGGCAGTTTTTTCGGCCTCGACCACAAAATGGCGCAAGGGCTTTAGGCGTGCCAATGTTTCAGTATCAAAAAAATGCGCGGCCGCATCGCCCAAAGGGGTAGGAATTAAATATAAAGTTGGCATAAATTCAGTCCTCTAAAAATTTTAAGTGTTCAACCAAATCCGATTTTATGGGATTGCGGCCAACGTTTTTTTAGTCAAAAAGGTTGGCCGCAATACGAAAAGTAAGAAGTGATTCGCTTGCTTTAATTTCTGGGGCTATTGTCCCACGTTGGTTTCGATTCTGGTTCTGGCGCGGGACTTGGCTTGGGGGTTAAATCCACAGGTAAATCATGGGCATTAGACTTAGGCGTTAAATCCATAGGCAACTCTTGTGGGTTTGCTTTCGGGTTGCCACCTTCAGGATCTTGATCCACTTCGGCACTGCTGGTTTTGGGTTTAGGAATGGCTTCCCCTTCTTCAACCTTTAATTTGGTACTTGTTCGAACATATTCTTTCATGAAGTACTCATCACCCCCTTTTAGTCCAGCACCTTTCACGACGATGATGTCCTTTGGAATTTTGGGTTTATTGTCGGGCAAACCTTTTAGGGCGTTATGCATGTAATTGATAAAAATTGGCAATGCAGCCACACCACCAAACCCCCCACGGCCTAAGGTTTGGTTTTGATCGTAGCCAACCCAAGCCACACCAACGCTGTGAGGGCTGGTGCCAGCAAACCATGCATCTTTAAATTCATTGGTTGTGCCTGTTTTTCCACCAACATCACTGCGCTTAAGTGCTTTGGCTGCGGTTGCCGTTCCGTATAAAACCACATCTTTGAGTACGTCATTCATAATAAAAGCAATTCTTGGGTCTATGGCATACGGCGCATTTTTGCCCGCCAATTTTGGGTTGGCTTGAAAAATCATTTTACCGCGACTGTCTTCTATTTTATCAATAAAATAAGGCGTTACGTGGTAACCACCATTGGCAAATACGGTGTAACCCATCGCCATTTGCCAAGGGGTTGCTGCTCCAGAACCCAGTGCCATAGGCAAATAAGGGGGGTGGTCTTTGGGTTTAAAGCCAAAATATTGGATGTATTCTTGCGCATATTTAGGCGTAATAGACTGTAAAATGCGGATAGAGACCAAATTACGAGATTGTGTTAAAGCGTAACGCATGGTCATCGGGCCATAAAACCGCCCATCACTATTTTGTGGGGTCCAAAGGCCACCGTTATCCTTGATGGCCAGAGGGGCATCATTAATGTAACTCCCCGCCGTAAATCCTTTACTTAAGCCTGCCGCGTAAATAAATGGCTTGAAAGTTGAACCTGGTTGACGCATGGCTTGTGTCACATGATTAAATTTGTTGCGATTGTAATCAAACCCGCCCGCAAAAGCTTGCAAAGCGCCATTTGTTGGATTGACAGCAACAAAAGCCCCTTCGATTTTAGGCATTTGTGTCACAAAATAGCTACCATTTTCTCGTTGAGAAACTCGGATTAAAGACCCAACTCGCACTTGTTTATCTGGCGTTAAATTGGTTTTAAGCCTTGATTTTGCCATTCGAATGTCAGCATTTTCTAAGGTAACTGTTTTTTCATTTGCTAAAAAAACCGTTAAACTGTTTTGACTGATGCCCGTCACAATGGCGGGCAATATTAAGTTGCCCGAGTCAGTATAGTTTTCTAATATCGTTTCTAAAATGTCGGTTTTGTTTTTTGGATCTAGAGTGTCTAAATCAATATAAAATTCAGGCTCTCGATAGGTATTGGTATTTTTGCGATCAAAATCAATTAACCCAGCGCGTAAAGAATCAAATGCCCAGCGCTGCGCTTGGCTAGAAACGGTGGTGGTTACTTTGAGTCCACTAATATAAGCCGCTTCTCCGTAGCGTTTATACATTTCATTCCTAACCATTTCTGCTAAATAAAGCCCAGTTTGAACTTCATTATTAACATTTTTTACAGGTTCGTTATTGTCTTTTTTTGCCAACTCAAATTGAGCTGGCGTGATGTATTTTAGTTCCAGCATTCTACGCAAGACATAATCACGTCGCTCGGTGGCTCGTTTTAAATTTGCTACTGGGTTGTTAGTGCCTGGTGCCTTAGGTAAACCAGCCAAGGTTGCAATTTGCCCTAAAGATAATTCATTAAGGGGTTTTTTATAGTAAACCGATGCGGCCGCAGAAAATCCATAAGCACGCTTGCCAAGAAAAATTTGATTGACGTACAGCTCTAAAATTTGATCCTTGCTTAGCGTTCGTTCTATTTTAAACGACAATAACGCTTCGTTAAATTTGCGTGTCATCGTTCTTTCTGGGGACAAAAAGAAATTTTTAGCCACCTGCATCGTAATGGTACTTGCGCCCGATTGCTGAGCGCCAGTCGCATTGCCATAAACTGCACGAAGTACGCCGATATAATCCACTCCCCCATGTTCGTAAAAACGATCATCTTCTGCGGCTAAAATGGCTTGTTTCATTTTTAAAGGTACGTCGTTTATCTTAACAAAAGAGCGTCTTTCTTCACCGAACTCACCTATCATAAAACCATCAGAAGTGTAGACGCGTAAGGGGATTTTAGGTTTGTAGTCAGTGATGATTTCTAATGTTGGTAATTTTTGCCACACTATGTTACCAATGATCACGCCAGCAGATAAGATTAGAACTACAATAAAAATGATTGTAATTAAAGCAATTTTGAATATTCTTGAAATCATAATGAAGGTCCGAGTGCATAGGGTTGATGACAATCTTAGAAAGGTTGATTATACTGTGATATGATTGTTAGGTATTACTTTAATTTTAAAGTGCCTAGTCTTGTTATTTTTGTTAAGAATAATTTTATATTGAGCGGTAAACTTTCAGTCTCGAGATGGGCACAGCTGTGCGAATTATCTTTTTTATTTCATAGGAACGGTGTCGATATATGTCGGTCATTCAAAATTTTTTAAAGAAATTGTCGTTAACTAAAACGACAGGGTTGATTGGGTTGGATATTGGAACCAGTTCAATTAAAATGGTTGAGTTAGAAAAGGTCGGTAAAAATTATCGGGTTTTGGGTTACGCCAGTGCTGCTGTTGAAAAAGATGCCATTAGAGATGGTCAAATTTCGAATCCTGTCTCAGTATCAAATTCTATAAAGAAGGCCTACAATATATTGGGGTCTAAGACCAAGCGCGTCGCGCTTGCTTTGCCTGTTAGTATGAGTATTTATAAAAAAATATTAGTCCCTACTCCTAGTGATTACAAAAATTTTGATTTTGTGATTGAAGGTGAAGCCGTTAATCATATTCCCTTTCCTTTAGAAGATATTTTTTTAGATTATTTTGTTTTGGGTAATGCCCCTAATAGCTTAGATACGTTGGAAGTTTTGATTTGTGCGTCTAGAAAAGATAAAGTCAATGAGCGTATTGATGTCTTGAAAATGGCTGGCCTAGAAGCTCAAGTTATGGATGTTGATTTGTTTGCGTCAATGGCCGCTTTTGAGGAAATCAAAGCAAAAATGCCAGAGCAAGGATTTAATCAGACGTTTGCTATTTTTGATGTTGGCGTTAACAAAACACAGTGTTTTATTTCCCGCAACGGTAAAGAGCTGTATCAACAAACTTTGTTAATTGGTGGCGGTCAGTTAACTCGCGACATTCAACGTTTTTATGGGTACTCTACTTCAGAAGCAGAAGAGGCCAAATTAACGATGTCTTTGCCTGAAAATTATGAGATGGAAGTTTTAAATCCGTATATGAATAACCTTGCTCAAGAAATGCAAAGAACGCTACAGTTTTTTTATGCAACTGGCGATATTTCTCAGCATTTAAGGGTGGATTCTATTGTATTGATAGGCGGCGGTTCTAAATTAATAGGTTTGGATGATGTTGTAACAGAACGAACTCAAATAGGCGTTCTGGTTGCAAATATGTTTCTAAATATGACGCTTAACTCTAAACATGTTGATCGTCGCTCATTGGATAATAATGCTGCCAGTTTGTTTTTAGCTGGTGGTTTAGCGCTAAGAAAGTTTGATGAATAATGAGAATAAACTTACTCCCCCATAGAGAAGAGAGACGCATTGCTCTTCGCCAAAGATTTAAAACACTCAGTGTTTTTGTTGGAATCGTTACTGCTGCGATTTTATTTTTTATTTATCTATATTTTATGAACTTATCTGACAGTCAAGTGAGTCGGAATGATACTCTGCGTCAATCTAATACTATGATGGGAAATAAAGCATTAAAAATAAAAAGCCTAAAAGAGCAAATTTCTTATTTGATTGAACAACAAGACTTAATTGAGAAATTAAAAACGGATCGTTATAACGGTATTATTTTGCTAAAAGAATTAGCTATGGCTTTGCCTGATGGCGTGTATTTGACGAAGTTTAGTCAAAAGTCTTTTAAAGCCGTTGAGGAAAAAAATACTAAAACCGCAAAAAATAACAAAACTGATGATAGTGTTAATCTAACGACTAACCAACAATCTAGAGTGACTGGCTTTGAGCTTAAAATTGAAGGGGCAACACTATCTAATGTTCGTGTTGCTACTTTTGTGAATAGCTTGAATGCTTCTTCTTATTTTGAAGATGCCGTCTTGAACGAGGTTAAATTAGAAGAAACCCCTTCGTTTATTCGGAATAGTAAGTTTGTTTTGACAGTAAAATCTCAGTTCTTGGTTCCTTCTACCGAGGCCCTTGCTGTTATTGAGACAAACTCTGGTGCTCAGAAAAATTCTCCTTTTGTAAAAAAAGGAACTGATGCTTTGAAAAAAATGACAGAGTCGGTTGCTAAAACGCCAGGAGAAAATCAATGAATATATCTGATTTGTTAGATAAATTTAATTTTAAAAATTTGCACGAAAAGCCTTTAGTTCAACAATTGTTGATTTTAATATTATGCAGTATTCTTGCTATTACTCTGTTTGTCGGGCTGGTCATTTATCCACAAATAGAAGCATTAAATGTCTTAGAAGAAGAAGAAAAGACACTTAAAGCAGACTTTTCTAAAAAAGTTGTTGAGGTGAAGAATTTGGCCCTGTTAGAAAAGCAATTAGAAACGATAGAGCAAAATATGCTTTTGCTGGGTAAAAATCTTCCTACTAAAGCAGAAATGGATGCTATTTTGGCTGATTTAAGTAGAAGTGATTTTAATAATGGTTGGGTATTTCAAAGCTTTAAGATTGAGCCTATCGAAGTCAGAAAAGAAATGGTTGTCTTGCCGATTAGTGTCAAAGTAAGAGGTACTTATCGACAACTTGTTAACTTTACTCAAGATGTTGGTAATCTACCTCGTATCGTGACGCTGTCTGATATTGAGGTTCAGCCTATCGGTGATAGTGCTAAAAAACTAGAAGAGCCTGTGCTTCTTTTGACTGCGACAGCCAAAGCTTATAGGCAATTGGCACCAGATGAAAAATTTAATGCTTCTCAAGAGGTGGCTAAACCATGATAAAAGAAAAAATAGGGCTTTTATTGATTTGTGTTACTACTTTAGTCTTGCAAGGGTGCGGCTCTGAAGAGTCTTTAGATGAGTGGATGTTACGTGAGCAAAGTAGTGCCAAGGGTAATGTAGAGCCATTGCCTTTATTAACAGCAGAAATTGAAGAGCCACCGATTGTCTTTGATTTGAATGGATTGGATCCCTTTAGTTATTTACGTTTAAAACAAGTGCCTAATGCTGGTTCTGTTGATATGAATCGACCTAAGCAATATTTAGAGCAATTTGGGTTAGATCAGTTGGCTATGGTAGGGTCAGTCATTGATAATAATGTCAATTATGCTTTGATTAAAGTTAAAGAGGGATCTGTTTATAAAGTAAAAATCGGCGATTATCTGGGGCAAAATTATGGGAAGGTTACTCGTATTACAGAACGAAGAGTCGATTTTGATGAAACACAAGAAAATGAGAAAGGTGATTGGGTTTCTAAACCTAATTATTTAACGATAGATGGTGTGGTTGTTAAGTGATGCTTTTTGAGACCATGCTTAAAAAATCATCTGGTCAATTTATTTAAAAACAAGGTTAAGACATATGAAAAATACTATTATTCATCGCGTAAGTTTGTTCTTGACAGGCCTATTAGTTTCTACGCCTGTGTGGGCTGCCACGCAATTACTTTCTATTGATGTTTTGAAAAATGATGCAAGCGAGCAGGTCGTTGCATTAAATTTTTCTGATATGGCACCGAATAGCTCGAATTTCGCTATGACTGCTCCTCCTCGGGTTGCTTTTGATTTTTTAGCAACAACTAATGCTTTGAAAAATGCTAAAACCCCTCTTTCTGGTTTGCTTACAGAGGCTAATGCGATTGAAGCAAATGGCAGGACTCGGCTTGTTTTTACGTTAAATAAGTTGGCAAATTACACGACACAGAAAAAAAGTAATCAATTTTTGATTACTTTTAAAAGTGCCCAGCCTAACAGTGAGGTTGGTGTTGTTACCCCTTTGGATGTTGATAATAAAAACAGTCTCACATCTAATGCTGTTGATGTGATAAAAAAATTAACTTTTTCAAGGGGCGCTGAGGGCGAGGGCAAACTGACGGTTGCTATTTCAGGAAACAATCAACCAACAGTTAAGCGAGCTGGTTCACAGTTGGTGTTAGATTTCCCAAAAGCAACTTTAAGCAAAGAGATTGTTGAGAGCGTTGATGTTGATGATAAGGGTACTCCTGTTCAACGTTATACCTCAACCAACGGCGGTGGTAATGTCCGTGTTGTATTAGAAAATCGTGGTGACTGGGAGTTTTCTTCTTATCAAACAAAAACTGAATTTGTCTTAGATGTGCGTCCTTTGGAATATCAAAGAGTTACTAAAAAAACAAGTAATACACCGAGTTCAAGCACTCAAAACTCGACTTTTAAAGCTGAACCAGTAAAACCAGTCAGCTACAAAGGTAAGCGGTTGAGTTTAAACTTCCAAGATGTTGATATTAGAGATTTGTTGCAGATTATTGCAGAGTTTACTGATAACAACATGGTCATTAATGACAATGTGACAGGAAAAGTTTCTGTTCGTTTGATGAATGTTCCTTGGGATCAGGCTCTTGAAGTTGTTATGAATTTGAAAGGTTTAGGTAAAATACAAAATGGCAATGTCATACACGTTTTGCCTTTGGCTGATATTTCTACCGTAGAGAGCACTAAGTTAAATGGCCCAATTCAAGCCGAAATTTTCCAAATTCGTTATCGCAGTGTTGATGAAATTTATAAAGCAATTGAAAAATTTGTTCTTGATGGAAAAACCCAGCAGGGCAATACAACGTCAGACTACACGGTCATTGCTGATCCTAGAACCAATCGTTTAATTGTCAGAGCCAGGCCTCACATTTTGACAGAAATCCGTAATATTGTTTCTGTTTTAGATACGCCCTCTCGTCAAGTCATGATCGAAGCTCGAATTGTTGAAGCCAATGATGATTTCTCAAGGGAGTTAGGTGCAAAATTAAACTTTGCTAAGGTAGGTGGTGATACTGCTGCTTGGGGGACTGGTAGTTTTCCCAACCAAAGTCAGACTTGGGGAAATGGTATATTAGGTGGTGGTGTCGGTAATTTGATTCCAAACATTACGGCAACTAACGGAGGTGGTGCATTAGGTATTCTTTATGCAAGTGCTAGTGCGTTAATTGGCTTGGAAATTCAGGCCATGCAAGCCCAAGGTAAAGGAAAGTTGGTGTCTAGTCCGCGTGTCCTGACTGGGGATAGAAGTAAAGCAACAATTAAAGAAGGTATTGAAATTCCTTATTTAAATCGTGAAGGGGATGGTGAAGCAACGGTTGAATTTAAGGAAGCAGTATTGTTATTAGATGTAACACCTCAAATTACCCCTGAAGGGCAAATTATTATGGATTTGCATATTAGTAAAGATTCTGTGAATCAGGGCGTATTGGTTGGAGATCAACCTGCTTTAAATACACGTGATTTATCTACTCAAGTTAGGGTTGATAATGCGGGTACAGTTGTGATTGGTGGGGTGTATGTTGAAGAAGATGCGGTTAGTGATAATAAAGTCCCATTACTTGGAGATATTCCTGTATTAGGATATTTATTTAAAAGTAAAGCTACAGTACGTAACCGCCGAGAATTGATTATTTTTATCACGCCTAAAATCGTTGAAGATACCAGCGTTTATGGAAAATATGGTAATAATTAATTTTATGATTTAATTTTTATTGAAAAAACCTTAAGATGCCCTGTTTGGGTGTGTTTTAAGGTTTTTTTTGTTTTGCTTGCGCATCATAAAATAACTGCTTTTTTCGCTAAAATCCGTTACAATGTTTGCTATGAAAATCTCTGGAAACTTTATTTTAATTGGGCTTATGGGCTCGGGAAAAACTACCGTTGGTCGTCTGTTGGCACAACGTCTTGGTAAAACCTTTGTGGATTCAGATCATGAAATAGAAAAAAAAACGGGTGTCAGTATTCGTACTATTTTTGATTTGGAGGGTGAGGCACGTTTTCGAGAAAGAGAGCGGCAGGTGATTTTAGAATTGTCTCAGCGCAGTGATATTGTGTTGGCGACAGGTGGGGGGGCTATTTTATCGGCAGAGAACAGAAAGGCTTTGGCAGCGAGTGGCATTGTGATTTATTTGACAACGACAGTTGACGAAATTTTAGCCCGTACTCGCAGGGACACGAGCCGCCCTTTGTTGCAGCAAGCCAATAGAAAGGAAGTTTTGGAAGCCTTGTTGGTGGCCAGAGATCCGCTTTACCGCGAGATTGCCCAAATTACCACTGCGAGTCGACAGTCTTCAGTGCAGGCTTTTGTGAAGCAACTAGAAAAAAAATTGATTTTATATACCAATAGCTCATCCATTCATGAAGGAGAGATCGTTGATGCACAGCAAAATTAATCAGCAAATTGAAGTTGTGTTACCTGATACACAGTATCCAATTATTATCGGCGAAAATTTACTGGGCGATGCCAGTATTTTTTTGCCTTGGCTACCGAATAAAAAAGTCGCTATCGTGACCAACACCACGTTAGCGGCTTTGTATTTGGCGTCTTTTGTGGGTACTCTAAAACAGGTAGGCGTAGAAAGCGTTGAAATCATTTTGCCTGATGGCGAAGCTTACAAAACCATGGAAAGTCTTAATGTGATTTTCGAGCGACTATTGGCGGCTCATTGTGAGCGCAGCACCCCATTGTTGGCTCTGGGGGGGGGGGTGATTGGCGATATGACTGGATTTGCTGCTGCTTGCTACCAAAGAGGAGCTCCTTTTATACAAGTGCCAACGACTTTGTTGGCACAAGTCGATTCTTCGGTGGGTGGAAAGACTGCTGTCAATCATCCTTTGGGAAAAAACATGATAGGTGCGTTTTATCAGCCTAGGGTTGTGGTGATGGATTTATTGACTTTGGATACCTTGCCTCCGCGAGAGTGGGCGGCGGGGATGGCCGAAGTCATTAAATATGGTTTGTTGGGAGATGCTTCTTTTATTGATTATTTAGAAGAGAATTTAGCAGCCATACAAGCACAAGATCGCGTGATTTTGACAAAGATGATTGCACATTGTTGTAAAATGAAAGCCGATATTGTTGGGCAAGATGAAAAAGAGCAAGGCATACGAGCGACTTTGAACTTGGGTCATACGTTTGGCCATGCGATAGAGTCGGGCTTGGGATTTGGCGTTTGGTTGCATGGGGAAGCCGTGGCGGCTGGCATGATGTTGGCCGCAGAAGCTTCGTATTTGTTGGGTTATTTGGCTGATGAAGCGGTTGAAAGGATAAAACGCTTATTGCTTGCGGTGGGGTTGCCTGTTAAATCGCCAGACTTGGGGTTTGAGGTTTGGATGCAGCACATGTCTCATGATAAAAAATGCCAAGATGGACATTTACCGTTTGTGTTAATGAAAGGCATAGGCCATGCTGTGTTAGAGCCTCTGCCTGAAGTTATTTTGCGTCAGATTTTGACGGGTCGTTGGATAGAAAAAGAGTTGAAATGAAGTTTATTTTAAAAAATCTCAATATTTTATTGGGGCGTGGTTCTAAGTTAAAAAAAATAATGGCGTTACTGGCTTTGGCGGCGGCTTTTTGGGGTGGATTACAAGCTCAAAATGAGGTCGGAACAACGAAGAAAAACCATCATCAAGCCGAAACAATCGTGGGGCGAGTGGTTCGGGTGTCTGATGGTGATACTTTGGTTTTATTAACTGAAGGAAAAGAAGAGGTCAAGGTAAGAATGAACTTTATTGATACGCCAGAAACCGCACAAGCCTATGGACAAAAAGCAAAAGTGGCTTTAACCGATTTGGTGAAAGGCCAAGTGGTTCGCTTGGATAGTCAAGAGGTGGATCGATATGGCCGAGTACTCGGCACGATTTGGTTAAATGATCAAAATATTAATTACCAAATGGTGGTTGATGGGTATGCTTGGCATTATGTTCAATATGCAAAAAAAAGTCAGTCTAGCGCCGATTTTACTCGCTATGCGGATGCTGAATTGAATGCTAGATTGGCTAAAAAAGGGCTATGGGCGGATAAAAAACCTCAAGCGCCTTGGTTATTTCGACAACAAAAAAGGACAACAAAATGAAATGGTTAGTGTGCTTATTTGTCTTGTATTTGATGGCGGAATTTGGACTTTTGTTGGTCGTCGGACGGAGGATTGGTTTTTTCTCTTTACTGGGCTTGATGGGTTTAAGCGTGATATTGGGTCTATTTTTATTAAAGAAATCAAAACTGGCGGGACTGTTGAGTTTGCGCAATCAAAGACAAGGGCATAGCCTAGGCCTTTTCGAGCTGCTTTGGCCCGTGCGCTTTGCTTTGGTGGGTATTTTATTGATTTTACCAGGGTTTATTGGTGATTTTTTTGCTTTGTTATTGTTGTTACCTATTAAAGGCCCTAAAATTAAAGTGCCTACACGGGGTAAGCATCAGGCAACGCAAGCGCCTCATTTTTCTGACGAAGAAGATTTTGACCGTGAATATTTTCAAGAAAATCAGACTGAGCGAGCGTCTACGCAGGGTGAAGTCATCGACGTCGAGTACGTTAAGGTCAGTCAAAAAAAATCGCCAGATTGAAATAGGGGTTTGGTGAGCATCTCTTTGTTGCGGCCAACCTTTTTTCTGATTTTTTGAAAAAAGGTTGGCCGCAACACTATTTAAACACAAGCCAAGGTTTTGTCATGATTTTCTTGGTGTAAGAAAGGGTAGAAATGCCTAAAAATACAGTGAAGTTGGGCTTGTGGTTTGCCTTTAGTGCTTATTTCATGTGGGGGCTTTTTCCGCTTTATTTTAAAAGTTTGCAAACCGTGCCAGGGCTTCAAATTTTGTGCCATCGTATTATTTGGTCGGCTCTGTTGTTGAGTGTGATTTTGGCGATACAAAAAGACACCTCTTGGATTGCTGCTTTGAAGGCAGACAAAAAAAAGATGGCTTTGTTTTTTTGCTCAGCTTTGATGATATCCACGAATTGGGGCATTTATATTTGGGCGGTGAATGACAATCACGTCATCGAAGCCAGTTTGGGGTATTTTATACAGCCTTTATTTAATGTGTTATTGGGGTGCATTTTCTTTCATGAAAAATTAAGTAAATTGCATTTGGTGGCTTTCTCTTGTGCCATTGTCGGCGTGTTGTGGTTGACGTTTTTATTAGGCCATTTGCCTTGGCGGGCATTAGGGATTGCCGCTTCTTTTGGGTTTTATGGCTTGTTGCGTAAAAAAGTCAATTTTCCTGCGGTGGCTGGGCTGGCCATAGAAACCTATTTGTTGTTGCCTTTCGCCTTGTTGGGCTTGGTTTGGTATGGGCATTTAGGACAAAATGTTTTTATGACGGCCGAAAGAGATGTGCAATTATTATTGCTGGGTTGTGGCGTGGTGACCACCATTCCTTTGTTGTTGTTTGCAGGGGGCTTAAAGCGCTTGGATTTAACCACCATGGGCTTGATGCAATATATTACGCCTACTTTACAATTTTTATTGGGTTGGTTGGTTTTTAAAGAAGCATTTGATGGTTTGCGTTTTATTGGTTACGCTTGGATTTGGTTGGGTTTGGGCATCTACACGTTGGGTTTGTTGGTGAAAAATTATCAAAAATAGGCAAATAGACAGGTGAAATGTATCTTTTTTGCAGAATTTAATCGGCGATACAGAGCAAAAATCGTTATAATCGCGCGATATTTTTCTTTTCCTTATTTTTTATTGATGCCCACAAGAGGCCGCGCCAGATGATACGTAAATTAATTGGTCATGTTTTAAAAAAAGGCCGCACCAAAAAGCCCAAAAAAGGGGCGGAGTTAATCGCTTTAAGTGAGCATGGCATTTACCCCGATGCCTTTAGTCGTTCGGCTTTGTCTGTGGTGTCCAAACTCCAAGAACAAGGTTTTGAAGCTTATATTGTTGGCGGCGCGGTGCGCGATGCCTTGTTGGGCATAGAACCGAAAGATTTTGACATTGCGACCAATGCCACGCCCGAGCAAGTTAAACGCATTTTTAAACGCGCGTTTATTATTGGGCGACGTTTTAAAATTGTCCACGTGATGGTGGGCATGGAAACCTTTGAAGTGACCACCTTTCGCGGTGGCCATGAAGGCGTTAAAAATGCCACGGGGCGCATCGTGAATGACAATACTTACGGCACGCAAGCCGAAGATGCGGCGCGGCGAGATTTTAGTATCAATGCCATGTATTACAATCCCGCCACGGCTGAAATCAGTGATTATCATTTGGGCATGAGCGACATTGCCACTCGGCGGTTGCGTGTGATTGGTGATGCGGCCAAACGTTATGAAGAAGACCCGATTCGGATGCTACGCGCCATCCGTTTGGCGGTTAAGTTGGATTTAGAAATTGACGCAGAGGCGCGTGCGCCCATCGCCGCACAGGCTTTTCGTTTAAAGAATGAGCCGCCTGCGCGTTTGTTTGATGAAATGTTAAAATTTTTGCATTCGGGACACAGTTTTGATTGTTTGAATCGGTTGCGCAGCGAAGGGGTCGTGGAAAACGTCTTTCCTTTGTTTGATGCCGTCATGACGGGCGATACAGCTTATTTGCCGTTTGTGCGTTTGGTTTTAGACAATACCGATGTGCGCATCAAAAGAGATCAACCCATTTCGGTACCGTTTATGTTGGCCGCGTTATTGTGGCAACAAGTCGATTTGGCTTGGAAAAAACGCGTGGCGACTGGCGAAAAAAACAGCACTGCTTTGTTGTTGGCCATGACCGATGTGGCCGATGCTCAAGACAAAGAATTGTCGATTCCGCGTAAATTCATCACCACCATGCGCGAAATTTGGGGCTTACAATGTCGTTTTGAGCAATTGGCAGGTGGATGCGCGTTTCGCTTGTTGGCGCAGCCTCGCTTTAGAGCGGCTTACGATTTTTATGTTCTGCGCAGTGAAGTCGGGCAGGCGGACAAAGCCTTGGCGAAGTGGTGGGAAGTTTTTCAATTTGCCCCCCCAGCCATACGCGATGAAATGGTGTTGAATGTCAAAGAGGAGACTCAACCTAAAAAGAGCCGCCGCCAAGCTCGCAAAAGAAAAAAAACGCCAGCAGCAGATGAATAACATCGAAGGACATCCATGAAAAAAAAGGCGTATGTGGCATTGGGCAGTAATTTATTGCAGCCTGCCGAACAATTGCAGCAAGCCATTTGGGCGATTGGTGACCTTCCTGAGGTGGGTTTACTGAAGTGTTCGCGATTTTATGCCAGCAAACCAGTGGGTTATGCTAACCAACCCGACTTTGTGAATGCAGTTTTGGCCATACAAACCAGTCTCAGCCCACAAGCGCTGTTGTCTGCCTTGTTGGCTTTAGAACAAAAAATGGGGCGTGTGCGCTTGTTTGCCAACGGGCCTCGCGTGATTGATTTGGATTTGCTGTGGCACGAATCGGGCGACAGTTCAACGCTTGAACTCGAGTTGCCTCACCCTAGAATGACGGCGCGTGGGTTTGTGATGTACCCTTTGGCCGAGCTGGCGCCTGATTTGTATTTGCGTAAAAATGATGCGCTAACTGTGGCAGAACAAGCCGTTTTGTTGTCAAATAAAGATTTGATTCTATTAGATTTTGTGGTAAATTTGACGCAACGTTAAGCGTTAGAATAAGCAACAGTGCGGCCAACCTTTTTGGCGAAAAAAGGTTGGCCGCAAGAATTTTTTTAATGAAAGGACTCGTCATGAAAATAACACTGAGAAGCTTGCAAACTTTATACGCCCAAGGCGAAAAAATGGTGATGTTAACCGCGTATGACGCGAGTTTTGCCCAATTGGCCGCCACAGCGGGTGTTGAAATGCTGTTGGTGGGGGATTCTTTGGGTATGGTCATACAAGGCCAAGGCTCGACTTTGCCCGTCACCTTAGATGACATGATTTATCACACTCAAGCCGTCGCCCGAGGCGCTGGTGATGCTTTGGTGTTGGCCGATTTGCCGTTTGGCGCGTATCAGTTGAGCAAAGAACAGGCCTTTGAATCCGCCGTGCGCTTGATACAAGCTGGTGCGCAAATGGTGAAGTTAGAAGGTGGTTTGTTAATGGCCGAAAGCATCGCCTTTTTGACCGAGCGCGGCATACCCGTTTGCGGTCACATCGGTTTGATGCCGCAATCGGTCAACAGTTATGGCGGCTATGTCGTGCAGGGCAAAACCCAAGATGACGTAGAGCGCTTGGTGCAAGAAGCCCAAGCCTTGGCGTTGGCTGGCGCAAGCTTGATTGTTTTAGAATGCGTGCCATCAAGCACGGCAAAAGCAGTGGCCGCCGCCGTCAATGTGCCCATTATTGGCATAGGCGCAGGGGCTGATGTGGCTGGGCAGGTGTTGGTGGTTTACGATGCTTTGGGTATTTCGCAAGGGCGCTTGCCTAAATTTGTGCGTAATTTTATGAACGAAACTGGCGTGACGAGCTTGTCCGATGGCGTCAAAGCGTATGTGCAAGCGGTTAAACAAGGGACTTTTCCGCGTGCGGAAGAAAGTTATTCATAAGAATATAGATTAAGCGTTTAGATGAAATATGTCGATGCTGTCTTGTTCTGTTTGATGCTCCCAATTATCGCTTACTGCTTGTTAAGGAAAAATTATGTGGCCTGATTTAACGACCTTCCGTCCAACGAAAAAGCAGGCATCCTTAATTCTTGCGGTCATTTGTTGCCTCATTTTATTTCGTTTTCCAGTTCAAACCATCACCGTTTTGTCGGGGTTTAGCCGAGCGGCCATTGATGGTTATGACTGGTTTTTCTTACGGTTAAGTTCTACGGTTCTTGTTGTTACTGTTGTTTTGGCTTGTTTGCCCTTGGGAAAATGGCGCTTAGGTGGCAGAGAGGCCAAGCCCCATTTTTCTTGGTTCAGTTGGGTGGCCATGTTATTTACTGCAGGCATGGGATCTGGCCTTATTTTTTGGAGTGTGGCCGAACCCATTTATCACCTCAACGCACCAGGCAATCCCCAACATCATCAGGCCACGGCATTGGCCATTACCTATTTTCATTGGGGCTTGCACGCATGGGGAATTTACGCGCTCTCCGCCCTTGCGATTGCATGGTTTAGTTATAACCGAGGCCAATCGCTCCGCATTTCAAGCTC
>JBILQJ010000015.1:0-39261 GCA_044373325.1 Burkholderiales bacterium | reverse complement strand
CACAAACGCCACCAAGCCAAGCTTTTTTTGTTCCATTTTTTGCTGCTGTAAGGGCTGTTGGGGTAGTTTAAATCCAGTATTTTTTGCGCATCAGCACTCAAACTGGCTTGCTCTAATCGGTCGTAAGCCGCCACCATAATGGCTAAGGCCTCTTCATTGTTGTTGGTGTTGGCATATTCTTTAATGACGGTTTGGGCGCGATTGGCTGCGGCCAACCATGCTTCTCTTTTCATGTAATATCGGGCAACGTGCATTTGATAATTGCCTTGGGCAATAGAAATTTCGGCCATTTTGGCATTAGAATCGGCCACATATTGGCTATTAGGGAAGCGTTTTACCACATCATTGAAGGCATTAAAGGCATTCGACGAACCTTTGGGGTCGCGTTCACTTAAGTCTTGTTTGACCCATTTTAAAACAGGCGAGTCATCGGCATGAAAATACACCAAGCCCCGTAAATAAAATACGTAATCAAGACTCTCATGGGCAGGGTATAATTTAATAAAGCGGTCTATGGTTGCCAAGGCTTGTTCGGGTTCGTTGTCTTTGTAATACGTGAAAGCTTGGTCCATTAAAGCTTGTTGGGCGTATTTTCCATAAGGAAAACGTGATTGAATAATTTCTTGATACTTGATTGCGCTGGTATAATTGTTTGCTAGCATTTGGCTACGTGACTCTTCGTAGAGCTTTTCTACGGTCCAGTCACGCGTTTCATTATAAGGTTCTGCTGTGCCAGCGCACGCGCTAAGGCTTAGCAGGCAAAGTAAACTCAAACAGGTAAATAAGTTTTTCATGATAAATCCTCTAGAAGATAGCGATGATTATAACGATTTATTGGCAGCTTGCCCACCCGAAGTCAAAACTTTTGAAGTGCCTTTGACTTTATCGGGCTTGCGTTTAGATGTGGTGTTGGCAAAATTAATGCCTGACTATTCACGCAGTCGATTGACGTTATGGATAAAAAATGGCGCTGTTTTGGTAGACGACAGTTTACCAGAACCGCGTCTGAAAATTTTAGGCCACGAAAAAATAGTGATCACCATCCCCGATGATGCGCACACGCATTTTGAGGCAGAAGACATTCCTTTGTCCATTATTTACGAAGATGACACCATTTTGGTGGTCAATAAACCTGCGGGTTTGGTAGTGCACCCTGCTGTTGGTAATTGGACAAGCACGTTATTAAATGGCTTGTTGCATCATTGCCCTGATTTGGCGACTTTGCCACGGGCGGGTATTGTACATCGCTTGGACAAAGACACCAGCGGTTTGATGGTGGTGGCTAAAACGTTGCCTGCCCAAACCCATTTGGTTGAGCAGTTACAAGCGCGCACGGTGAGCCGAATTTATCGTGCAGTGGCCAATGGCATTGTGCCTTTCGATGGCAAAATTGAAACCCAAATCGGGCGCAATCCACATAATCGACTTAAAATGGCCGTGGTTCATTTTGGCGGCAAACCTGCGATTACCCACGTTCGGGTGCTGGATAGATTTGAAAGTCACAGCTACATAGAATGCAAGCTAGAAACGGGACGCACGCATCAAATTCGCGTGCATATGGCCGAAGCAGGGCACAGCTTGTTGGGCGACCAAACTTACGGTAATCCACGCCACCCTGTTTCTAACGAACTCCGCCCTATCGTTCAGGCCTTTACGCGACAAGCTTTACACGCTTACAAATTGGCGTTGATACACCCAAAAACGGGTGTGCGCATGGCTTGGCAATGCCGTTTGCCCGATGACATGAAAAGCTTGTTATCGACTTTGCGTGGGGAAGATGCCTTTAACGAAGCGTGGCTAGAAGAAGATGAAGACGACGATTGGAACGAAGACGATTACGATGTCGAGGTGCAATATGTTCGTTAATCCGCCCGAGTTGCCTGCCGAATTGGAACCCAATGGCTTGTGTTTTTTGCGTCCCAATTGGCCAGCGCCTGCCAATGTTCAAGCCTTGATGACCACGCGCGTGGGTGGCGTTAGCGTCGGGGCTTATGCAGGCTTAAATCTTAGTGCGAACACGGGTGATACAGCCGAAAACGTTGCGGCCAACCTTGCGCTGTTGAACGCGCATTTGCCTGCGCCTGCTTTGTGGTTAAAGCAAACGCATTCCACAACGGTTTTATCCGCGCAAACAATAGCAGCCAACCCAGATTTGCTGGAAGCCGATGCCAGCTACACCGCTGCCAGCCAGCAAGTGTGTGCGGTCATGACGGCAGATTGTTTGCCCGTTTTGTTTTGCACCAAAGACGGATTAGCCGTGGCCGCTGCCCATGCGGGTTGGCGAGGCTTGTGCGCGGGCATACTCGAAAAAACGTTGGCCGCATTGTTGGCTGAACATGGCAAAGCGCAAGCGGCTGATGTGTTGGTTTGGCTGGGTGCGGCCATCGGCGAAGATGCCTTTGAAGTGGGGCAAGATGTGCTGGATGCCTTTGTGGCGCACGATGGCGCGGCGCAGTCGGCTTTTACGCCCTTGGGTGAACCAGAGCCGTCTGAATCCCAAAAATACTTGGCCGATATTTACCAGTTAGCCTCACAGCGTTTGTTGAATGTGGGTGTGTCTCGTGGCCAAATTTATGGCGGCACGCATTGCACGGTCATCGAAAAATCTTTGTTTTATTCGTATCGCCGAGATCACCAAACAGGCCGCATGGCCAGCTTGATTTGGTTAACGTGATTTGGCTGCCACGCTTGAAAAAAAAATAAATCAACCCATATGCGCTGTTCTGTTTTTTTAATACTGGCCTTTATTGTTCGTCTCAAAATAAGCGCATAATAAAAAGGAAGTTCTGATGTCTCGTCCTAATTCGAAGGGTATACAAACCGCCTTGTTGGTTTGTCTTGATTTTGGCCATCCTGATTTTGATGAGGATGTGGCCGAAGGGGTTGAGTTGGTCAGTTCGGCTCAAATGAAGGTGTTGCAAACCCTAACCGCCAAAAGAGAGCGCCCTGATGCGGCGTTATTTGCAGGCAAAGGCAAAGTGGAAGAGATTGCCGCATTGGTTGAAGCTTTGGGTGTTGATACGGTTGTGTTTAATCACGCGTTGTCGCCTGTCCAAGAGCGTAATTTAACCAACGCGCTAAATTGCGAAGTGGTCGATAGAACGCGTTTGATTTTGGTCATTTTTGCACAAAGAGCGCGCAGTCACGAAGGTAAATTGCAGGTTGAATTGGCGCAATTAACTTATTTATCAACGCGTTTGGTGGGCAGTTCTACCCATTTGGATCGTCAACAAGGCAGCGGCAGCGGTCAAGGGGGCGGCGGTATGCGCGGCCCTGGCGAAAAGCAATTAGAAACTGATCGCCGTTTGATAGATGACAGACGCAAGCTCCTTAAGTCGCGTTTGGCTACCCTGAAAAAACAACGCGACACACAGCGCAAAAGTCGAGGTCGCAATAAAACGTTTTCCGTTTCTTTGGTGGGTTATACCAACGCAGGCAAATCGACTTTGTTTAATGCCTTAAGCAAAGCGGGCGTGTATGCCGCTGACCAGTTGTTTGCAACCTTGGACACCACCAGCCGCCGAGTCTTTTTGCATCACGATTGCACGATCATTATGTCGGACACAGTGGGTTTTATTCGCAATTTGCCCCATGCTTTAGTGGCTGCTTTTCGAGCGACCTTAGACGAAGCCACGCAAGCGGACGTTTTATTGCACATAGTTGATGCGGCCAGCCCTGTGCGCGATCAACAAATCGAAGAAGTGAATCGCGTGTTGCACGAAATCGGCGCGGACAAATTACCGCAATGTTTGATTTGGAATAAAATTGATGTGCTCGATTTGCCTGCGGGCGCTGATGCGGCGGCCGATGGCACAATAGAAAAAATCAATTTGTCGGCAAAAACAGGGGCAGGATTAGACGTGTTGCGTACAGCTTTGGCGGCTTGGGCAGGCAAACCTGCCGTTGATTATTTGGCCAATTGGCATGAAGAAATTCCACCGCTAAAACCCGTTGCGGCCAACCTTGAATTGACGGGGCAAGCCCCAAGCGCCGAGATTGAGGTCGATTACCCTCAAACGACTTCCAGTATTTTTAAGCCTTATTCTTCAACCTAATTTTTATTTTCTTAATTAATATTTAAAGAGAACCCAGTCTCATGATTAAATTCCCTCGGTTTACCCTTTTGGCAAAGCAAGAGTTGTCTGATTTTGATCGCATCATACAATCCATCCGCGATGCGCTGAGTTCGATGTTTGGTGGTGGCTCTAATCAACCCAGAAATGGGTCTGGCAGTGGTTCCAACCCAAGCGGCGCATTGCGTTGGGTCGCGTTGGCTGGCGGCGCGTTGTGGTTGGCCAGCGGTGTTTACACCGTGCAAGCAGGCGAGCAAGGCGTGGTCACGCGTTTGGGCTATTTTAAAGGCTTAACGGGGCCAGGTTTGCAGTGGCATTTACCTGCCCCCATCGAAAAAGTGACCTTGGTCAACCGCGAAAAAATTCGTAGCATTTCGATCGGTGAAAGCGACGAAGAGTCTTTGATGGTGACGGAAGATCAAAACATTATTAAGGTTAAATTGGCGGTGCAATACACGATAAACAGCGCCCCAGATTTGCTGTTTAATAACCAAAGCGCTGCCTTTGATGGGTCTTCTGACATAGTCAAAGCCGCCAGCGAAGCCGCCATTCGTGAAATTGTTGGCCGCAATCAACTCAATTTTGTGTTAAATGAAGGCCGTTCTGCGGTCGCGGCCGAAGTGAAAAAAGTCATACAAACGACGCTAGACAGTTATAAATTGGGCGTGAGCATTGCCAGCGTTAACATTCAAAACGTACAACCGCCAGAAAGAGTGCAAGCGGCTTTTGATGACACGGTGAAAGCTGGGCAAGATAAAGAAAAATCACGCAACCAAGGCTTGGCTTACAAAAATGACATCACGCCAAAAGCCAACGGCTTGGCCGCACGGTTGGTGGCCGAAGCCGAAGGATATCGCGATTCTGTGGTGACCAAAGCCCAAGGTGATGCCTCGCGGTTTGAGGCCCTCGTCAGCGAATACGCCGCCGCCCCCAAAGCCATGCGGGATCGTTTGTATTTAGACACCATGCAAGAAGTGATGAGCAACAGCACCAAAGTTTTGGTGGATCAAAAAGCAGGCGGCAATTTATTGTATTTGCCTTTTGATAAATTGTTGGAAGCCGTTCAGTCAGATAAAGCTGCGCCAACGCAAGGCAGTTCTGCTCCGATAGCGCCGAAAGTGGTGACCGAAAAAACAGAAACCGAAGCACCTGCACCGAAAGGGTCTTCCGATCCTCGCCCCGTGCGGCCAGCATCTCGGCCATGAGTTTTTGCTGATGTTGGACTGTTAAAAAATACAATTTAATCTGTTAAGGGCAAGCAGCTGCCCAATGAAAAGGAACTGTCATGAGTCGATTGCAACAAGGGGTGTTTGGGGTTTTAGGGGTGTTGGTTTTGGGTTCTCTGTCGCTTTTTACGGTCAACCAAACCCAATACGCCATGGTTTTTGAGTTTGGCAAACCCAAGCGCGAAATCAAAGAAGCGGGGCTACATTTTATGGTGCCTTTGGTTCAAAACGTGCGTTATTTTGACAAGCGCATACAAACCATAGACCCAGAAGCGCCCGATTTATACAACACGCGCGAAAAGAAAAATTTGAAAGTCGACAGTTACGTCAAATGGCGCATCAAAGACGTTTCCTTGTTTAACACCAGTTTGGGCGGCGATGTGGTGACGGCTCAAGCCAGACTCAAACAAATTGTCAACGACCGCTTGCGCGCCGAATTTGGTCAACGCACCGTGACCGAAGTCATTTCAGGCAAACGCGGTTTGGTGATGGACACTGTCAAGAAAAAAACCAATGAAGAAACCCTAACCATGGGCGTGGAAATTGTTGATGTTCGATTGAAACGGGTTGATTTTCCAAATGAAATCAGTGAATCGGTCTTTTTAAGAATGGATTCTGAACGCCGCACGGAAGCCAATTTATTACGCAGTGAAGGCGAAGCCGAAAGCGAACGCATCCGCGCCGATGCCGACAAAGAAAAAGCCATTATTTTGGCCAATGCCTATAAAAAAGCCCAAATCTTAAAAGGCGAAGGCGACAAAACGGCCGCCGCCATTTACGCTCAAGCTTATGGCAAAAATGCGGAATTTTATGCCTTTTGGCGCAGCATGGAAGCTTACAAAGCGACCTTTAAAGACAAAAAAGACGTGATGGTGCTGGACACCAACTCGGCGTTTTTCAAATACTTTAAGCAACCTCAAGCGGGCGTAACCGCCCCTTAAAAAATGCCTTGCGGCCAACCTTTTACTCCTGAATTTTTAGGGGAAAAGGTTGGCCGCAAGGTTTTATCACCTAACCAAGGAAATAATGATGAATGAATTCTTCGAACAGATAAACAAAAGTTTATTAGCCGATTCTCAAAAAATTGAACAGATAAACAAAAGCTTATTAGCCGATTCTAAAAAAATCGAACAGATAAAAAAAAGCTTATTTAGTGATTCAAAAAATGTACCCGAGGCGAAAAAAACGCTAGATGAAATGGTGGCGAGCTTGGAGAGAAATGGTAAAAAAATTAATCAAATTATTGAAAATAATGAAGAGAGTCTAAGGGCTGCTTATGGAAAAATTCAGCAAAAACATCAAGAAATAGAAAATCTCATACAGAAGCTGAACGACAAGGAAGAAGAACTCAATAAAAAAATCAAAAATGCTGATGAAACCATGGTGCTGGCCACAACGGTGGGGCTTGCTGGTGCTTTTGATCAAAGAGCAAAAGAGTTAAAAATGAGTATGAGATACTGGGTTGGATTACTTATTTTGGCATTGGGTATTGGTGGTTGGTTAGGATATCAGAAGATGCAAGATTTTCTCCAACTCATTAAAGATTCTAAAGCGACAAGCGAATTCATTTGGATATATATGATTCTTGCTCTCGCGAGTTTTGGAGCGCCTTTGTGGTTTGCATGGCTGGCCAGTAAGCAAATTGGCCAACGATTTAAGCTGGCAGAAGATTACGCTTTTAAGGCTTCAGTGGCCAAGGCCTATGAAGGGTATAAAACAGAAGCGGCACGTCTCGATAAAGATTTTGAAGCAAGACTTTTTTCTTCTGCGTTAACAAGACTAGAAGAAGCGCCGCTGCGTTTTATGAATAACACAGAACACAGTAGTCCAGTTCACGAGATGATTAAACTTTGTACCCCCACAAAAAAACAACAAACGGAATCCAAGCAACCAGTCAAAACTGAACCAGAATAAAACACTTACTTCAAAATGACTTGAGGCCAACCTTTTTCCCCGTTTCTGGGTTAAAAGGTTGGCCTCAAGGTTAATAATTTTTTCATTAAGAAATACTTGTCGTTATTTTTTATAACCCAATGATGAAGTTTAATGTCATTGAAAATTCAAGATTTTATTAAGCAATATGATAATTATCCAATTTTATTCGTTGGGGCTGGTTTGAGTTTAAGATATTTGGAGATTCTTATACTTGGGATGAGTGATTAAAAAATGCTGAGCAATAGTTAACGACCACAACACTATTTTGTAAGCGATTTTTTTTGGCTTGGTTTGGTGTTCATTTTGTCACTGGCATAATTATCGGTTGAATTCTTTGCGAAAAAAGGTTTACAATAGGCGCTTAAATCGTTATTTTAGTGACGATGGCGTATGACTCGATTCATCCGTCAGGTTGCGCTAAAATTTTTTTTAATTTTTTTAGGAGTAAAAGTTATCGCTCAGTCAAAAGAAGCGCGAATCAACGGTGAAATTCAAGCGCGTGAAGTTCGATTAGTTGGTCAAGAAGGTGAACAGCTCGGGATTGCAAGCATTGCAGATGCCTTGAGTAGAGCGGGTGCTTTGGATTTGGATTTGGTTGAAATTTCGCCAAATGCTGTGCCGCCCGTTGCAAAGATTATGGATTATGGCAAGTTTAAATACGAGCAATCTAAAAAACAGCATGAAGCAAAAATGAAGCAAAAACAGGTACAAATTAAGGAAATCAAATTGCGCCCAGGTACTGACGATGGCGATTATCAAGTGAAAATGCGCAATATCGTCCGCTTTTTGGAAGATGGTGATAAAGTCAAAATCACGTTGCGTTTTAGAGGTCGAGAAATGGCTCATCAAGAAATTGGTATGGCTCAATTGAATCGAATTGAGGCCGACTTGGCAGAGTTGGCTGTGATTGAACAGCGTCCTAAATTAGAAGGTCGCCAAATGGTCATGATGATTTCTGCCAAGAAAAAATAACACAGTAAAAAATTCTACAATTTTTTCAATCAAAATGGCTGTGCGATTAGCATTGCCATTTTTGATGGTATAGCCAGAGCGGGTGGGTTAACATTTTATCGGGAGAATTTTATATGCTTAAAAAGAACCGCTTGTTTGTTTTTTCTATTGCGATGGCTTTGATTTTAATTGGTGCCAAGTATTTTTGGGTGCAAGACAGCCAACCCGAGCACGTTGGCCACCATGCTGCATCAGCTGATTCGGGTTGTTTGTTGAGCACCAAGCCTTGTTCGCTAGAAGGTCTTGGGCAGTTAAGTACCCCTTCAGTTTTGGCACAAGAACAGCCCTTTGAGGTCTATTTTTCGCCGTCTTTACAAAGTGAAGTGCCACCTGAATTGACTTTTAATATGAAAGCCATGGACATGGGGCGCAATCATTATACGATGGTGAAAAAAGAGGGTTTATGGAAAGCCACGGTGACTTTACCTCGTTGTGCCTCTGGGCATACGCAATGGGTTATGACCGTTAAAGACAACAAAAAAACAGCAGACATGCTGCTGGAGTTTCCCAAATAAAACGGAGCAGTTTTTACTATGAAGCAAGCCAAACAGCCGAAATTTTATCGTCACCTTGACAAAAAATACACCATTACGGTTTTGAATGAAGTAGCTACGAGCTTTAATTCACGTATTTTGGTGGCGGCGGCAAGGCGGAGTGTTTTGCGCGGAACTGCTCAGGTTTCTATTAGTTTGGTGGATGAACTGCGTTCTCGTGCCTTAAATGGCCTGTATCGAGGAAAAGATTATGCAACCAATGTGTTGAGTTTTTCTCTAACAGAAGGCGAGGCGATGCCTTTTGGCTTTGCGGCCAACCTTGTTTGCGGAGATTTGATTCTGTGCGTGCCTGTTTTAGAGCAAGAAGCTGCAGCTCAACATAAAAGCTTGCGTGACCATTGTTTGCATATGGTGGTGCATGGGATGTTGCATTTGCAAGGTTACGATCATGAAGCCACTTCAGAGGCCGAAGTCATGGAAGCGTTAGAAACTAAGATTCTAGGGGGATTGGGTGTTAGCAATCCCTATCTAGATTGATTTTTTTGTATACATATTATGGAGATGTTTTGAATTAATTATGGATGATGACAGTCGAAAGCGTGTGAATTTTAATCGTCAAACGGCAAGCCTACCTGCGCGTTGGTTGCGTCAATTGTTCGGCTTTTTTAGGCCTAAGGTTGAGGATCGTGATGATTTATTGATCCAGTTGCGAGCCGCGTTTAAGCAAAATTTAATGGATGCAGAAGCATTGGCGATGATAGAAGGCGTTTTGTCTTTTTCAAACATGAGCGTCAGTGATGTGATGATTCCTCGCAGCCAAATGGGCATGGTACGTGTATCGGATAGCATGGAAAAAACCTTAGGGGTTTTGATTGATGCCGCGCATTCTCGGTTTCCCGTCATGGGCGATGACAAAGATGACGTGATTGGGATTTTATTGGCCAAAGACGTATTGCGCTATGTCCAAAATCCGCAGTCTTTTCATTTAAAAGAAACGCTTAGACCCGCGATATTTGTACCCGAATCCAAACCGTTGAATGTGCTGTTACGCGATTTTAAAAAAACACGTAATCACATGGCGATTGTTGTGGATGAGTATGGTAGCGTTGCGGGTTTGGTGACGATAGAAGATGTCATTGAGCAAATTGTTGGTGACATTGAAGATGAACATGATTTTGATGAAACAGAAGATTATATCGTCGCGATGGCTGGTGGCCGCTTTAGAATCAAAGCCATTACAGATGTTTCTGATTTTAATGAATATTTTGATACAGAGTTGTCTGACGAACACGCTGATACGATAGGTGGCTTGGTATTGCACGCTTTAGGGCATTTGCCTGTTAGAGGAGAATGCATACAAATCGGGGCTTTTGAGTTTACCGTTTTACGAGCCGATAGCCGTCGGTTACATACTTTAGTGATGACGCAGTGTAATCCAACGCAAGAGGAATAAGGCATGATGGCGCAGACTTTGCCAAAAACGATGCGCAAACCATTTGAAATGATGGTTTTAATGATAAAAAAAGGCTTACCTTATGGACAGGCTGCTTGTCTTGGTGGTCTTTCTGTGTATGCTTATGCGCCCTACCGATTGTATTGGCTGATGCCGCTGCTTTTGGCTGGGCTTTTTCGCTTGGCTCTACACAGTCAAAAACCGATACGCATGGTTTATGTTTGGGGCATCGCCTCTGGATTGAGTAATTTTTCTTGGCTGTATGCCAGCATGCATGATGTGGCGGGTATGCCACCGCTTTTTAGTGGCGCTTTGGTATTTCTGTTTGCTTTGTATTACGGCAGCTTTTTTGCATTGGCGGCGGGTTTGGTGCGTTTGTTCGCGGGTCGAAGGCCGTACTTAGAGTTATGGATTTGGCCTGTGGCTTGGTTGCTGGTTGAGTTGCTAAAAAATGTTTTGTTCACGGGTTTTCCTTTTGGCGTGATTGGATATACGCAGATTGCGGACAGCCCTTTGGCGGCATATCTGCCGATTGTTGGCATTTTCGGTGTGTCTTTGGCTGTTAGCATGAGTGCGGCCTTATTGTTGCTTGTGTGCAGGCCGCCGCGTCTTATGTGGGGCTTGTCGCAAGGACTGGCGTTGGCGGTTTTACTGTGTCTTTGGGGCGGCGGTGTGTTGCTTAAGTCTGTTCATTGGACTGAAACCGAAGGAAAACCGATACAAGTTGCTTTATTGCAAGGCAATATTGATCAAACCATGAAATGGAATGAAGCCACTTTGTGGGCAACGTTTGGCTTGTATGAAACCATGATGCGAGAGCAAACGGCCGATTTGATTATTTTGCCAGAAACCGCTTTGCCGTTATTTTACGAAGAATTGCCCAACCAGTTGATTGCCGATTGGCACGCGACTTTAGCCAGCAAAAATCAGGCTTTGGCGATGGGCATTTTGCATCAAGTGGCCATAGAAACGCCGAATGCCGCTATGCCTTTTGCGAATGCCAATGCGGTTGCTACGTTTGATTCAGGTACGCAATCGGTTGATTTTTATTACAAAAAACATCTAGTTCCTTTTGGGGAATACTTGCCTTTGAAATCTGTGTTTGGCGGTTTGTACGACCAAATGGCCATTCCGTTTGCCAATTTGTACCAAGGGAACGCCAATCAAGCGCCCGTGTCTTTGGCTGGACAAAAAGTGGCTTTTAATATTTGTTATGAAGATGGATTTGGTGACGAGTTGCGCTTGGCGGCACGCGATTCAAGCGTGATGGCGAATGTGAGCAATTTGGCGTGGTTTGGGCGCAACAGCATTGCCATGGATCAGCATTTGCAGCAGTCCCAAGCTCGGGCTTTGGAAAATGGCCGTCCTTTGGTTAGGGCGACAAACACAGGTCGAACGGCTTTTGTTTTGCCAAATGGCGAGATTCAATCTCAATTACCGACCGATATACAAGGCGTTTTGGTGGGCGAGGTGCAGGGCATGAAGGGAATGACGCCGTATCAAAAATGGGGCGATGCGTTGATGATGTTTTTGGCTTTTGTTTGGCTGGGCTTGATTGTGTTTTGGCGCTGGGTTCGGCGTGATGAATATTAACTTTGAGGGTTTCATAACAAGCTTGCGGCCAACCTTTTTTCCTTGTTTTAGGATAAAAAGGTTGGCCGCAAGCGGTTAAGCCTGTATTTAGCAGACTAAAATCAACGTCGTCGTTTAAAGAGCTTGGCCAGCTTTAGCAAAAAACCGAGTCCATATTTGTTGGTGTATCGGTTCAGTATTTTATGCATTAATGGCGCAACCAGTGTTTGCCATTGTAGCCAATGAGCTTGTTCAGACATCAGCTGTAACAGCTCAGTGAATTGGTTGGCAGGACGTTTTTTGTGTCGTATTTCTAATCGGATGCAATTTTGTAGCGCTTGAGCTTTGACGATCAACAAGGCTTTTTTTTGGTCACGGGCTTTTTTGCGGTTTTGGTGAGTTTCAGTTGGATTCATGACGGTCCTTTCTTTTACTTTTCAGTAGGACAGTCAAATCTTTTTTGAGGCCAAGTAAGCTGTGTTCAAATAACGGCGTAGACGAGGTCGCTCGGGTCAGCTGGCGATAAAAATACACTGAAAAAAGGGTAGAAATCAAACTGATTCCGCCAAAAACCCAAGGCCGCCAAGCAACGGGGCAAATAAAAATTAGACATAACACGAACGTAAACAAGGCCAAAAAAACAAAAGCGGATAAAGCCAACAGGCGAGAAAAATAGCGTTTGATGTTTTCGACCAGCTCTTCGGTTTCTATTTGTAATAAAGCCAGCCGAGTGTCTAACAAATGATTAACGTTTTGGATGATGGAGCGAAAACTGCCGAGTTTGGGCTGGTCTGATGTTGTGCCTGAAGTTGAATCAGCCGCCCCTCTCCCTTGAGAAGCGGGGGGCGGCTGTTCCTCAACGGCCTCAGAAATAGAGGAAGAGGTTTTCATGGTCGAGTTAACGACGGCTGACTAATAGACCCAACAAAAAGGCGATGCTGGCACCAATGCCAACGGCTTTCCATGGGTTTTCTTGTACATATTCGTTAGAAGCTTTTACTGCGGTACTTGTTTTTTCACACAAGACTTTTTCGGCGCGAGACAAGGTATTTTTGCAGGCTTCAACTTTGCTAGAAAGACGTTGACGCAAGGCGCTGCTGCTTTGAGAACCTTCTTCTAATGCATTGGCTAAGAGTTCTTCGGTGTTGTTTAAAACATCGCGGACTTCGTTTAACAGTTGTTCTTGTTCTGTGGTTGACATGGTTTTTCCTTTTGGTGAGTGGTGTTAAAATAAAAAAGATAAAAAGCGCAGAGAATTGAAAAATGGGCCGTATTCAAATGCACAAAGATTACATTGTAGCGCATGACTTTAAAAACAAGCCATTTTTGGGTTTATTTTTTATTTTTTGCGGTGAAACGCTGCTCGTTGATTTAAGCTTGTCATGACTGGTCGATAGAAAAAATAGATTAAAGTAGAGCGAGATTGTCCGTTTTGAGTTAAAATTACTTTGTCTTCTAAAATATTATTTTAAATAAGGAGTTTATGTTATGAATACCCCCATTAATTTTACCGACAATGCTTGCAATAAAGTCAGAGATTTGGTTGCTGAAGAAGGCAATCCTGACTTAAAACTGCGTGTTTTTGTTTCTGGCGGTGGCTGTTCTGGTTTTCAATATGGGTTTACTTTTGATGAAATTGCCAACGAAGATGATGCCGTTGTGGCGCGTGATGGCGTAACCTTTTTGGTGGATCCCATGAGTTACCAGTATTTGGTTGGCGCTGAGATTGATTACCAAGAAAGTTTGGAAGGGTCGCAATTCGTGATTCGTAATCCCAATGCAACCACCACTTGTGGTTGTGGATCGTCATTTTCAGCTTAATTTGGCATCGGAGTTGACGTTTTTTAGTCATTTTAAAGTATTTTTTTTGCGGCCAACGGCATCAAGGTTGGCCGCAAGTCCTTTTTTGCTTTTGAATTGATTTTCAATCCTTATTTTTTTATAGAAAAACAATGAATCATGAAATTTATAGATGAAGCGCGTATAGAAGTGATTGCTGGGCGCGGTGGGAATGGGTGTGCCAGTTTTCATCGTGAAAAATTCATTACTCGCGGTGGGCCAAATGGCGGAGACGGCGGACGTGGCGGTAGCGTGATTGCGGTGGCCGATGAAAACATCAACACGTTGGTTGAATATCGATTTGTGAAATGTTATACCGCCGAAAATGGTGAAAATGGGCGCGGAGCCGATTGTTACGGTAAAGGCGCGGACGACATCCAGTTGCGTTTGCCTGTTGGGACGGTCATCACCGACATCGATACGGGTGAAACCGTGGCCGATTTGGCGCGTCATGGCCAAGCGGTATTGATTGCAAAAGGCGGCAAAGGCGGCTTGGGGAATATCCATTTCAAAAGTTCGACCAATCGTGCGCCGCGCCAATTTACCAAAGGCGAAGTGGGTGACCGCCGCAATTACCGTTTAGAGTTGAAAGTTTTGGCCGATGTGGGTTTGTTGGGGATGCCCAACGCGGGCAAATCGACGTTTATCCGTTCGGTGTCTGCCGCTAAACCGAAAGTCGCTGATTATCCTTTTACGACTTTGCATGCCAATTTGGGCGTGGTTCGCATGGATGACACCAGCAGTTTTGTGATTGCTGATATTCCGGGATTGATTGAAGGTGCGGCTGAAGGAGCGGGTTTGGGGCATCAATTTTTGAAGCATTTGTCTCGAACGGGTTTGTTATTACACGTGGTGGACATCGCTCCTTTTGATGAAGCCGTTGACCCCGTGGCTGAAGCGCACGCCATTGTCAATGAGCTGCGTAAATATGATGAAACCTTGATGGATAAGCCGCGTTGGTTGGTGTTGAATAAACTGGATGCCTTGTATGATGATGAAAAAGAAGCCAAAATCCAAGCTTTTTTGACTCGATTTGGTTGGACGCATCAAGCACCACAAGATGATTTTTCGTTTGACGTAACCACGCCGAGGTTATTTACCATTTCGGCTTTGACGGGCGAAGGCACGAAAGAATTGACCACCGCGATCATGAAATATTTGGATATTAAACGCGCAGCTGCTTTGTTAGAAGCTCAAACCAAGCCCAGCGCCCCCGCAGTTGCCGCCGAAGTCACGCAGCGCAGTGGCTTGATTCAGAAAAATTAAGGTTATTTTTTATTTTCAATACACATTTACCGAAAGGACATGAAATGAGCATGGAAACCCCTGAAACCCCTTGGGAGCGTAAATTATTAACCGACTTGGCCACCAATTATTTAAAAGGACAGCGCCGCGCCGCGCGTTGGCGTTTGTTTTTTGGTATTTTGGCTTTGATTTGGGTGGCGGTTTTGTGTTATCGATTGATATTTGTGTTTGGTGCAGACGATGACACCAAAAAGACGGATGGCGCTGGCCATACCGCTGTGATTACGTTTTCTGGCTTGATTGATGACAGCAACAATCCAACGCGCAAATTATTGCAAGGCATGGAAGCGGCTTATGAAGATCCCAACACAAAAGCCATTGTGATTGATGCCAATAGCCCCGGTGGCAGCCCTGTTTTGTCGGGCATAGCCTTTGATGAGATTCGCCGTTTGCGCAAAGTTTACCCAAAAATCCCCGTGTATACGGCGGTGCAAGATGCTTGTGCTTCGGGTTGTTATTATATGGCGACGGCGACGGACAAAATTTTTGTCAATAAAGCCAGCTTGGTTGGCTCGATAGGCGTGGTGACCAGTAGTTTTGGTTTTACGGGCGCGATGGAAAAGTTGGGCATCGAACGCCGTTTGGGCACAGCTGGTTCAAATAAAGCAGGCAATGACCCCTTTTCGCCGATTAATCCAGAAGCCGAGCGCATACAAGGCAGTTTGTTAAGCGGCATCCATCAGCAGTTTATTGCCGCCGTTAAGTTGGGGCGCAGCGATCGCTTAAAAGAAGCCGAAGATACCTTCACAGGTCGCGTTTGGTTGGGCGAAGAAGCCATCCCTTTGGGCTTAGTTGATGGATTTGGTACGCCAGCAAGTATTGCGCGTGACATCGTGAAAGCCCCAGAATTGGTCGATTTTTCGCCAGTTGATGATTTTGAGCGCCGCATTTCGCGTTATTTAGGCACTTCGATTAGTGAAAGCTTTCAAGATTTCTTTGAAGTGAAACTGCGTTAATCTTTAGTGAGTTGTTGAAGTACAAACCGCTTGCGGCCAACCTTTTATCCTGTTTTTGGGTAAAAAAGGTTGGCCGCAAGGGTTTTTCTTGATTGATTACGGATTGGTTAAGGGTTTGAATACATAACGTTTGCCTTGGGCGCTTAAGGTTAAGCGGTCGGCTTGAGTTTCTACTTCAAAAGGATTGCTCAACAGGCTTAAAAATGCTTGTTCGATGTTGGCTGATTCATCAAAGCAAGCCATGCGGGTGGAAACCAGCGATTTGTAGCCTGTGCTGGGTGAGCCTTGTGCGCCTGTAAAACGGTTGCAACCAGAAAAGCCAGTAATGCCACCATTGTCAAAGGTGATGCTGGGCACTTTGCTTGTGACGGCTGGCTCGATTAATTGCCAAGTGGTTTTGTTGGGTACGGCGTTTGAAGCCGATGCGTTGGTTGTATAGCTGCTGTTGGCGCAGGCCGTTAAGGCGACCAAAGCAAAAGCGGCAGACAGGGCGATGGCGTGTTTTTTCATGAGGAATTTCCTTTATAAATAAAATCAAAAAATAAAATCAAAAAAGAGAAACAACGGCTTATAAGGAATAATTATAGTCAACGATTAACGGAGCATGGTCAGAGAATTTTTCTTCTTTATAAATTTGGGCTTGTGTGGCCAGTTGGCCGATGTTGGGCGTGGTGAGTTGGTAATCGATGCGCCAACCCACATCTTTGTCATAAGCGCCGCCCCGATTGCTCCACCAAGTGTAACCTGCTTGAGTGGGATAGAGTTTGCGCCACACATCGTACCAGCCCAATTCGTGTTGCACTTGGGTCATCCACGCGCGTTCTTCGGGTAAAAATCCTGAATTCTTTTTGTTGCCTTTAAAGTTTTTCAAGTCAATTTCGGCGTGGGCAATATTCCAATCGCCACAAATAATCACATCTTGGCCGCTTGCCACCAAAGCTGCCAAATGAGGCAGAAAAAGGGCAAGAAAATCAAATTTGTAATTTTGGCGTAATTCGCCGCTAGACCCCGAAGGCAAATATAAAGAGACGATGGACAGCTTGCCCACGTTCAGTTGTAAATAGCGCCCTTCATTGTCGATGTGTGCGATGCCCAAACCCGTGACGATGCTGTCGGGTTGATGGCGAGTATAAATGCCTACGCCGCTGTAGCCTTTTTTTTCCGCGTAATGAAAATAGCCTTGCAAACCGTCGGGCGCTTGCATGTCGGAAGACAAGTCAGGGGCTTGGGCTTTGAGTTCTTGTACGCACACAAAATCGGCTTCTGTTTGGGCTAACCAACTGAAAAACCCTTTTTTTTGGGCGGATCGTATGCCGTTGAGATTGGCTGAAATGACTTTCATGATGAAGAATTCCTAAATGAACGAGTTGAATGTTACGCGTCGTCGCTGGCGTTAAGGCTTTGTTTGAAGGTTAAAGCCAATTCATACCAAGTGTTTTTATTGCCGCCCAGCGTGTTAAATAAAATTTGAGCCACTTGTTTGGTGGGTAAAATAGGCACGAGCTGGGTTAACAAAGTTTGCGCCAAAGGATGGGTGTCTGGGCTGGCCTCGCGGGGCGTTGGGGCGATAATCAACACGCATTCACCGCGTTGTTGGTTGCTGTCAGCGCTGATAAAGGCCAATAAATCAGCGGCAGGCAAGCGCACGATGGTTTCAAAGTTTTTGGTGATTTCTCGGGCAAACACAATCAAACGAGCCTCACCCAACACGCTGACCATGTCGCTAACGGTCTCTAAAATGCGGTGGGGCGCTTCATAACACACGACGGCATAGCTCGCGCTGTCGTAAGCGGCCAACTGTTTTTGACGGGCGGTGCTTTTGGGGGGCAAAAAACCCGCAAAAAAGTATTCGCCCGTTTCTAGTCCCGAACAGGACAAGGCCGCCGCCATGGCGCAAGCGCCTGGAATTGGGCTGACTTTGAGGCCTGCGCGCCACACGCTATCAGCCAGCCGCGCGCCTGGATCGGCAATGCACGGCGTGCCAGCGTCTGACACTTGCACCACAATTTGTCCCGCTTGCAACCATTCGATAACCCGTTCGGCCATTTCTCTTTCGTTGTGTTCGCGCACGCTGACCATTTTTTTTGATAAATTGTAATGCGCCAACAGTTGCCCTGTGACGCGAGTGTCTTCGGCCAGTACAATGTCGGCGCGTTGCAAACCAGCCAAAGCGCGCAAACTCAAATCGCCCAGATTGCCGATGGGCGTGGCCAACACGTAAAGCGTGCCTGCGGTATATTGATGTGTTAAGGTGTTGATGCGTTGCTGCATAATAAAAACTTTCTATAAAAACTTAAGGAAAAAATATGGCATGGTTTAAACAACGCATTAACACCCAAGCTGAAGGCGCTTTGGGAGAAAGCAAAGCGCTGCATTTTTTGCAACAACAAGGCTTGAGTTTGGTGGCTCAGAATTGGCGTTGCAAAGGCGGCGAAATTGATTTGGTGATGCAGGATGGACACATCACGGTTTTTGTGGAAGTCAGACAGCGTAAAAATGCCGCTTTTGGGGGCGCTTTGGCCAGTTTGTCGTCTAAAAAACAGCAGTCCATGCGCCATGCGGCAGCGATGTATTTGGCGACGCACGAAGTCAAAGGCCCTTGTCGTATTGATGCCTTGCTGTTGGAAGGCAATGAGGCACCACTGTGGCTGAAAAACATTTTAGATTAATCGCCCATCAGCCTTGAGGCTTGCGGCCAACCTTTTTCTATTAAAAAATAGGAAAAAGGTTGGCCGCAAAGCTTACTTTTCTGGGTTGAAGCCAGACAGAAAAGAAGCGCCAATTCGCACTTATTGCGCGGTTGGCGTGATGTTGATTTCAACGCGACGATTTTGGGCGCGGCCTTCAGGCGTGGCGTTGCTGGCAACCGGTTGGCTAGAACCGTAGCCCATAGAACTTAAACGAGCCGATCTGACGTTTTGGCTGGCCAAATGCGCTGAAACCGATTGCGCACGTTGTTCAGACAAACGGTTGTTGTTGGCAGCATTGCCAGTGCTGTCAGCATGACCTGCGATTTGAATCTTGGTTTCAGGATAATCGGCCAACACTTTCGCTACGTTGTTTAAAACCGTGCTGGCGTTGCTGTTTAAAACCGCGCTGTTAGACGCAAAAGTGATGCCTTCAGGCAAAATTAACTTCAATTGGTCGCCAACGCGCTCTACTTTGACGCCTGTGCCTGCGGTTTTTTCACGCAAGATTTTTTCTTGGTAGTCCATGTAAGCACCGATGCCTGCCCCTGCGGCGGCACAACCCAAAGCGGCATTGCGCGCGCCTTTTGAGCCGTGAGTAACGCCGCCAATAATACCACAGCTGGCCGCACCAATTAATGCGCCAGTACCTGCTTTATTGAGTTTGGTTTGTCCTGTCACAGGGTCGGTGGTACACGCGCCCAACGCAAGGGAAAGTAAACTGACAAAGGCGTAACGAGTAGTATTTTTCATGGAAATTCCTTGAGGAAAGGGTATAAAAACGAAAGGAAACATAAAAGCAGACAACAGCAGTCGAAACGCCGATCATCATAATGCTTTTTGCAGTGTTCGCCAAACGGTATCTGGTAATAAGTTGTTTAGACATTTTAAATGTTGTAAAGGACAAACCCGCTTAAAACAAGGGCTGCAAGCCAAATTTAAAGAAAGAATTTCGGCTTTAGGCGACAGCGGTGGCGTGAATTTTGGGCTAGAAGAACCGTACAAAGCCAACACTGGCACAGAAAGCGCTGCGGCAATGTGCATCAGTCCCGAGTCATTGCACACCACACCAGAACTAATTGACAATAAATCAATGGCTTGAGCCAAGTTGGTGGCACCGCACAAGTCCTGAATGTCGGCCAAATGAACCGATTTGCTGTGCTGTTTGACCGCCGCGCCTAAATCACGCTCTTTGTCCGACCCAAACAGCCAAACTTGATAGCCCGCTTCCACACAAAATGCCGCCAAGCTGGCAAAATGAGCCGCAGGCCAGCGTTTAGCCGAACCGTACTCCGCCCCAAGACACAGCGAAATGATGGGTTTGTTGCGGTTTAAGCCTAACTCGTTTAACGCGGCGTTTAGGTTGTCGGCACAGGGTTGGAGCTGGGGTTGTGTGGACGCAAAATGACCCTCGCCAACGAGTGGCGCGGTAACTTTTTCTTCAGCCAAGGCATTGAAGCGGTCTATCATACGGGGCAATTTTTCGGTGTCCAACGTGCGGGCATCGTTGAGTAACCCATAGCGAAATTCGCCTAAAAATCCTGTTCTTTTGGGGATGCTCGCAAAAAAAGGAATCAGCGCCGATTTGAGTGAATTGGGTAAAACGATGACTTGGTCGAAGTGCTCTGCGGCCAACGTTCGTCCCATTTTATAACGAGCGCTTAAGTTTAAAACCCCATGCGCAAAAGGATTGAGATGGGTTTTTTGTACGCTGGGCATACGCGCCAAAATCGGCAAAGTCCATGCAGGCGCAAAGACGTGCAATTCAAGCGAGGCATGGCGTTCGTGCAGTCTGCGGTACAACGGTTCGGCCATGACCGCGTCGCCCACCCAAGAGGGCGCAACAATTAAAATTTTCGTCATTTGTTTGTTCTGTTCAGTGGATAGCTGGCCTTGATTATCGTGTTTAAGTTTAAATGCTTGCGGCCAACCTTTTTTACCCAACAACAGTAAAAAAGGTTGGCCGCAATATCGTCAATCAATGGTGGCCAGTGGGTTGTTTGCCCGTGTAAACATAAGTGGTGCCGCAATACGGACAGCGCGCCGTACCCCCTTGTTTTAAAATGGGTAAAGTGACTACTGGGTGACTAGCGCCTGCCTGATTGCTGCGTGGACAAACCAAAGGTAAATCGTGTTCTGTGATAGAAATGGCGGTTGTTTTCATCATGTGCGTCCTAATGCGGTTGAAATAAAAAATGAAACTGAACTGAAACTGAACGTTAAAGAGCGGGTTTGGCGACCGTTCTGGCGCGATAATCGGCCATAAAATCATCAAAAGATCCTGTTTGTACCGCTTCGAGCTGGGTTTGTTCTTGCAGCGACTGCGCGGCCAACGTTTGATAGTCGGCGAGCAAGGCTTCAGGCAAAGGCATGTCAGCAAAAAATTGGGCATGGCGCTGGCTTTGCGCCCAACCAAAGGCGGCAAACGAACCTTGGTGTTGCTGGATGCTGGCCAAAACTTGCGCGGACGGCGTGAGGCTGCTGTCGTGTAATTTTGGTCGTTGCGCCGCCAAACTGTCGCTGTATCGGCTGGTGTTGGATTGTTTGTCGAGCAAATCCGCCACGGCTTGCATGGCGGTGAGCAGTTCTAAACCCCAATCGCTTAAAGCAACAGGGGTTTGCCCTCGCGTCAACGCCAAATTGGGTTTGCGCCCTTCTTTGACGGTTAGAGCAAAATTGGCGTGATTGATGCGTTCTTCTGCGGTGTTGGTGAGCGGACTGTCGGACAAGGCAAGGTAAGTCAAAAAGACATCTAAAAAATGAGCCGTTTCAAGGCGGATGCCGATAGGGCTAAAGGGATCTATGTCCAAACAACGAACTTCGACGTATTGTATGCCATTTCGGCACAGGGCTTCAATTGGGGTTTCCCCTTTTTTCGTGACCCGTTTGGGGCGGATGGTGGCATAAAATTCATTTTCAATTTGTAGCACATTGGTGTTGATTTGCCACCATTCCTCGCCGCGTTTTAAACCCAAGGCTTCATAAGGAGCGTAAGGTTTTCTGACCGCATCACCCAAATGGGTCATGTACTCTTTGAGCGTATTGTAAGGCGGCATGAGGCCATCTTGCGCATTATTTTGATAACCCAAATCACTCATTCTCAAACTGGTGGCTTCTGGCAGATATAAAGTCTCTTCGTTCAGCGTTTGCAACTCGTGGGCTTGGTTTTTTAAAAAAGAGGCCGACAAAGCAGGCGATGCGCCAAATAAATACATGAGCAACCAAGAATAGCGATGAAAATTGCGAATCAGCGCAATGTAGCCTTCCGATTGCTGTTCGCTTGGGGTGAGGGCAGTATCGTTGGCGGTTATCAATGGCCACAAGGCCTCGTTCAACGAAAAATTATAATGTATGCCAGCAATGCACTGCATGGCTTTGCCGTAGCGCAAAGCCAACCCTCGACGGTAAACGTGTTTCAGCATCCCCAAATGAGACGAGCCATACCAAGCAATGGGAATATCGGTTTCGCTGGGCAAGTTAGGCGGCATCGAGGCGCTCCATAAGCGCTGCGCCCCCAATTGACTGTAAGTGTAATGATGCGTTTCTTGCAATTTTTGCACGGCCAAATCAGCACTGGCAACTGCTGGCGTAATGAATTCGAGCAACGATTCAGAATAATCCGTGGTGATAAAAGGGTGAGTCAGCGCAGACCCTAAAGCCACGGGGTGTGGCTCGGTATTGAGTTGTCCGTTGGTTTGTACGCGCAGCGTTTCGCGTTCTATGCCGCGCAAGCCTTCACCCAGTAAAGACAAATAAGGTTCTTGATTGAGCAGAGCGAGACGTTGGGTAAAAAGAGGCGTGTGTAGGGTCAAAATCGTGTCCTTTAGCGGTGAGGTGAGCGGATTTGAATCATGAATGACGTTGAAATATTGGTGTCTTTTGTTACTTTTTCGCTTGGCATCGCAGATAAAAAATGAAGCGTGATTCTTTAGAGGCGACCCAGTTTACCTGAATTGATTTTTTAAATAAGAATTTTTTCACGATTTTCAAGCGCGACCAGCAAAGCCAATCTTTTTGATGGGTGCTGACAAAACGGCATCACGCGAGTCGAATTGGCTCTTTGCCGTTTGCTGGTAATTTGTTACAATGTCGGGGTATTTTCGACCAGCGGAATGACCGCCATTTGTCTTTTGTTGCGGTATTTTTGTTTGCGGCCAACCTTTTCGGCGTTTTTAACGTTATAGGTTGTTTTTTTATATCGATTTCACAAGGATTTTTTTATGGCTCAAAAGCGCCCAGTACACCTTGATTTGGCTAAAATCCGCTTGCCAATTCCGGGGATAGTTTCTATTTTGCACCGCATCAGCGGTGTGATTTTATTTTTTTCATTGCCCGTTTTGGTGTACTTATTTTCGGGAACTTTGTCTAGCGCCGAAGATTTTCAAACCTATTTGAACATTGTGGCCAACCCTTTGGTTAAAATTGTGTTAATCGGGTTGCTTTGGGCTTATCTCCACCATTTTATGGCTGGCATTCGCTTTTTGTTTTTAGATGCGCACAAAGGGTTGGAGCTGGCTACGGCGCGGTTGACGGCTAAAATTGTGGCGGCTGTGCCGCTGGTCATTACTTTGATTATGGGAGTCAAGCTATGGTAAATCGTCCCGTTATTGGTGCAGGTTACGGCATGAAAGATTGGCTAATGCAACGTGTGACGGCCGTGTTGATGGTCATTTATACGCTGATGTTGTTGGGCTTTTTATTGCTCGCGCCGCAAACATATGACAGTTGGCGAGATTTGTTTCTTGAAACTTGGGTCAGAGTTTTCACCTTAATTACGCTGGTGGCTTTGGCTTTGCATGCGTGGGTTGGCGTTCGAGATTTGTGGATGGATTACCTCACCAATCATTATTTGCGTTTGGTCATGCACGTGTTCACGATTGTGTGGTTGCTCGGCACGTTTACTTATGCCATTAAAGTCCTTTGGGGGTTATAAAAGATGAGTTCTATGAAAAAAGTACCTGTGCGTCAGTTTGATGCGGTGATTGTTGGTGCGGGTGGTGCGGGTATGCGCGCGGCCTTACAATTGTCAGAATCTGGCATGAAAACCGCTGTGTTGTCTAAAGTGTTCCCGACTCGTTCACACACCGTTGCGGCTCAAGGCGGCGTGTCCGCTTCTTTAGGCAACAGCGAAGAAGACAACTGGCAATGGCATATGTACGACACTGTCAAAGGCTCGGACTGGTTGGGCGACCAAGATGCCATTGAATTTATGTGCCGCGAAGCACCGAAAGCCGTTTATGAATTAGAACATTTTGGTATGCCGTTTGATCGCAATGCTGACGGCACGATTTATCAACGCTTGTTTGGCGGTCACACTTCCCATTTTGGTGGCAAAGCTGTGCATCGCGCTTGCGCCGCAGCCGATCGCACGGGTCATGCCATGTTGCACACTTTGTATCAACGTAACGTCCGCGCTAATACCCACTTTTTTGTGGAATGGATGGCCTTAGATTTGATTCGTGATGAAGCTGGACAAGTTCAGGGCGTTTTGGCCATGGAAATGGAAACCTCGGAAGTGGTGATGTTTCAAGCCAAAGCCACTTTGTTTGCCACGGGCGGCGCAGGGCGGATTTACGCGTCATCGACCAATGCGTTTATCAATACGGGTGATGGCTTGGGCATGGCGGCACGGGCAGGCATTCCTTTGGAAGATATGGAATTTTGGCAATTTCACCCGACAGGCGTGGCGGGTGCTGGCGTGTTAATTACCGAAGGCGTGCGCGGTGAGGGCGGTATTTTGCGCAACGTAGACGGCGAGCCTTTTATGGAGCGTTACGCGCCCAATTTAAAAGATTTGGCACCGCGCGACATGGTTTCACGCGCGATGGTGACCGAAATAGTGGAAGGCCGAGGCTGTGGCCCAAACAAAGATCACGTGATGCTGGACATTACGCATCTTGACCCAGAAATGATTATGAGCAAGTTGCCAGGCATACGCGAGATTTCTATCAAATTTGCGGGTGTTGATCCCATCAAAGCGCCGATTCCAGTCGTGCCAACTTGTCACTATCAAATGGGCGGCATCCCAACCAATTACCGTGGCGAAGTCGTCATGGACAATCAAACGGTGGCGGGATTTTACGCGGCAGGCGAAGTGGCTTGTGCTTCGGTGCATGGCGCGAACCGTTTAGGCACGAACTCTTTGTTGGATTTGTTGGTGTTTGGTAAAAGCTCGGCCAATGCGATGATAGAGTACATCAAAACTCAGCCTGAAAATCCACCCGTGTTGTGTCAGCGTGACATTGAGCGCTCTTTGGCGCGTTTGGATCGCTTGAATACGCAAACTGATGGCGTAGAAGTTCACACCGCCCGTGCCGCCATGCAAAGCACCATGCAAAATCATTGTGGCGTATTCCGTTTTCCAGATATGTTGGCACAAGGCGTTGAAAAAATTGTCGAAATTGAAAAAATGGTGGCAAAAATTCAAATTGGCGACAAATCCAACACTTACAACACGGCTCGCATAGAAGCCTTAGAGTTGGAAAATTTAATCGAAGTCGCCAAAGCAACGATGGTTTCGGCTCATGCGCGTTTGGAGTCTCGCGGGGCGCACGTGCGCAGTGATTACGAAGATTCGCCCAGTCACCCCGACGGGCGCGATGATGCCAATTGGTTGAAGCACACTTTATGGCTGCGCGAGAACAATGCGCTGAGTTATAAAGCGGTCAATATGACGCCTTTGACGGTTGATTCTATTCCACTTAAACGCCGCGCATATTAAACCCTGCGCTGGTTTTTGTGTTTGTATTCTTATTTAAATCATTGCCATAAAGCGAGCGTCAAGGTTGGCCACAACTTGGACGCTCCCCAAAACGGATAAATCCATTATGACTATCGAAACCATAAAATTCAGTGTATATCGCTACAATCCCGAAAAAGATGCGAAGCCGTATATGCAAAATATCAGCGTAGAAATTGACGAAACCGATCGTAAATTATTAGATGCCTTGGTTAAGTTGAAAATAAAAGATGACACGATTTCTTTTCGTCGTTCGTGTCGCGAGGGCGTTTGTGGCTCTGATGCCATGAACATCAATGGGAAAAATGGTTTGGCTTGTGTGACCGATGTGCGCGACTTAAAGCAACCCATCGAAATCCGTCCTTTGCCGGGCTTGCCGGTGGTTCGCGACTTAATTGTTGATATGACACAGTTTTTTCATCAATATCATTCCATACAGCCGTATGTGATTAATCACAGCCCAACGCCCGAAAAAGAACGCCGCCAATTGCCGGAAGACCGCAAAGAATTAGACGGCTTGTACGAATGTATTTTGTGCGCGTGCTGCACCACGTCTTGTCCTTCTTTTTGGTGGAATCCTGACAAATTTGTGGGGCCGGCAGGCTTGTTGGCCGCGTACCGATTTATTGCCGATACGCGCGACGATGCCATCAATACCCGCTTGGATAATTTAAACGATCCGTATCGTTTGTTCCGTTGTCACACCATTATGAACTGCGTTGATGTTTGCCCTAAAGGGTTAAACCCAACAAAAGCCATTGGTAAAATCAAAGACTTAATGCTAAAACGCATGGTTTAAACGATGTATTGATGGTTTTTGGTTTGCGGCCAACCTTTTTTGTGTTTTGCACGAAAAAGGTTGGCCGCAATAATGATTAAATGTGGGATGTAACAATTAAACGACTTGAAAAGGATAAAAAATGTACCCAGTGATTGCAATTGATGGCCCTTCTGCATCAGGTAAAGGCACGGTTGCTGCGCGAGTGGCGGCGGCGTTGGGCTTTGCGTATTTAGACAGTGGCGCGTTGTATCGCGTCACGGCATATGCCGCCGAACAAGCCCAAGTGGACAGTACGAACGAGGCGGCTTTGGCGCATATTGCCAGCACCTTGAACGTGCATTTTGTCGGTGGCGAGATTGAATTGGGCGGCGTTAATGTGACGGCGGAGATTCGTTCAGAGCGCATGGGCTTAATGGCGTCCAAAGTGGCGGCTCTGCCGTTGGTACGCATGGCTTTATTACAACGCCAGCGCGACTTTTTGACACCACAAGGGCTGGTGGCTGATGGCCGTGATATGGGTAGCGTGGTTTTTCCGACTGCCGCGCTCAAAGTTTTCTTAACCGCCAGCGCCGAAGCTCGCGCCGAAAGACGCTTTAAACAGTTGAAAGAAAAAGGAGATTCTGTTATATTTGCGGACGTTTTATTGAACATGGAACAACGTGATACGCAAGACAAAGCTCGTTCGATGGCACCTTTACGCCAATTTGACGATGCTTTTTTGTTAGATACCAGTCAGTTAAGTATCGAACAAGCGGTTGAACAGGTGATTTCATGGTTTCGACAAATCGGCTAGTCTTTTTTTTAACCCCAACCCTCAACTTCTCAATCACGCCATGTTGGTTTGCTTGTTATGAAGATTGAGTTAACCTAAAAAGTAAATATTATTATGACAATGGAAAGCTTTGCTGCGCTATTTGAAGAATCAATTGCCCGTCAAGACCTAGCAATGGGCGAATTGATTACCGCTGAAATTGTGGGAATTGACAATAATTTTGTGACTGTTAACGCTGGCTTGAAGTCAGAGTCGTTAATTCCAGTAGAAGAATTCAAAAATGATCAAGGCCTCGTTGATGTGAACGTAGGTGATTTCGTGACCGTTGTAATCGTGTCACTAGAAAACGGTTTTGGCGAGACTAAATTGTCTCGCGAACAAGCCAAACGCAAAGCCGCTTGGTTAGATCTTGAAGAAGCCCTAGAAGCAGGTACTATTTTGTCAGGCTTGATTACTGGCAAAGTTAAAGGCGGTTTGACGGTTATGGTTAACACCATCCGTGCCTTCTTGCCAGGTTCTTTGGTTGATGTTCGTCCAGTAAAAGACACCACGCCTTACGAAGGTAAAGAAGTTGAGTTTAAAGTCATCAAGTTGGATCAAAAACGCAATAACGTCGTAGTTTCACGTCGTGCCGTGCTTGAAGTGACTTTAGGGGCAGAACGCAAAGCCTTGATGGAAAACTTGCAAGAAGGTTCTATTGTGACTGGTATTGTGAAAAACATCACAGATTATGGCGCATTCGTTGATTTGGGCGGTATTGATGGCTTGTTGCACATCACCGATTTGGCTTGGCGTCGTGTTAAACACCCTTCAGAAGTCTTGAATGTTGGTGATGAAGTTCAAGCGAAAATCTTGAAATTTGACCAAGATAAAAATCGCGTTTCTTTGGGCATCAAACAAATGGCTGAAGATCCATGGTTGGGTCTTGCTCGTCGTTACCCTGCCAATACTCGCATGTTTGGTAAAGTCACTAACTTGACCGATTACGGCGCATTTGTTGAAATCGAACAAGGCATCGAAGGTTTGGTGCACGTGTCTGAAATGGATTGGACAAACAAAAATGTTCATCCTTCTAAAGTCGTTCAGTTGGGCGATGAAGTTGAAATCATGGTGCTTGAGATTGATGAAGAGCGCCGTCGCATCAGCTTGGGCATGAAACAATGTCAATCGAATCCATGGGATGATTTTGCTGCCACGTACAAAAAAGGCGATAAAATTTCTGGCGCGATTAAATCAATCACCGATTTTGGCGTGTTTGTTGGTTTGCCTGGCAATATCGATGGTTTGGTTCATTTGTCTGATTTGTCTTGGGCTGATGCAGGCGAAGAGTCTGTACGCAACTTCAAAAAAGGCGACGAAGTGGAAACAGTTGTTTTGGCCATTGATGTTGAAAAAGAACGCATTTCTTTAGGCATCAAACAGTTGGAAGGCGATCCTTTCAGCAACTACGTGGCTTTGAATGACAAAGGCGCTTTGGTGACAGGTACCGTCAAATCGTTAGAAGCGAAAGGCGCTGTGATTGCCCTTGAAGGCGACATCGAAGGCTATTTGCGTGCCTCTGAGTTTTCACGTGATCGCGTGGAAGACATCCGTACTCATTTGAAAGAAGGCGATACCGTACAAGCTGTTATTTTGACGGTAGACCGTAAAACACGCAGCATTGCTTTGTCTGTTAAAGCCAAAGATGGTGCAGAAGAAGCCGCCGCTGTTCGTGCAGTTGCTAAAGACACAGGTTCAGCCAGCACAGGTACAACCAGTCTAGGTGATTTGCTTAAAGCGAAACTTTCAGGCTCGGCAGAATAATTATGACGCGCTCTGATTTAATTTCTAAATTGGCCGAACGATTTCCTAGCCTCACCGCGAAAGAAGTTGAACTGGCTGTCAAAGCCGTTTTAGAAAGCGTCACAATAAGCATGAGTCAAGGAAAACGAGTTGAAATCCGAGGCTTTGGTAGCTTTGATTTAAACCACCGTCCTGCTCGTGTTGGTCGTAATCCTAAAACAGGCAAACGCGTTGATGTCCCTGAAAAGTATGTTCCTCACTTTAAAGCGGGCAAAGAATTGCGTGATCGCGTCGATTATCCTAATCAAGCTCAATAAGTTTTTGCATTATTGAATCCGTTGTGGCCAACCTTTTACCCTGAAAAATCAGGAAAAAGGTTGGCCACAATTTTTTGAGTGTTTGTTTTCTTACATTATCATACGAAGTGCAACACTTAGCGCTCGAAAAATCGTCAGCGAGCCTAAATACTTGTTGACCTGATTGAGCTACTAAAAGTTGCTATGAAATACAAGCACTTGACCATCATGACACGAGAATTCATCGCCAAAAAGTTGCGTCTCGGCGTGTCGATACGAGACATCGCGCTACCTTAGAGCGTTATAGTTACGGCGGCCGTTTACTGGGACTTCAATCAAGAACTTGCACCCTATCATTTAATCTGCCAGTAAACTTACCAGCCCATTACACCTTCTTCATCCAATGAGTAATACTCGCCAATAAAACCAAGCAAACAGGATAAAGGGTATGAACCCCTGCTATGAATAAGAGCGTCAAGACCAAAAGCAATACAAAAATAGCCAACAATTTCATTTTCAATTGGCGCGTTAGCATCAGCAATGCGGCCGCTGCAACACCATACAATATCAAGAAATTTTGCCCAGCCAGTGATAGCATATCTTTGATGTGAATCACACCCGCGCTGTCTAAAAAAACACTAACTAATAGACACAATACGACTACGAACACAGCACGCAAAGGCGTACCATTTTGAGTAACAGCTAAAACTTCAGGTAAAATTTTATCTCGCCCCAATGAGTAAACCAATCGAGACACTCCCCACACACCACCAAATAAATTTGCAAGAATCAAAAGTGCCGCTACAAAAGCAACTGCATACTTGCCATTATTCCCTAATATCGGGCGAGTAACTTCAATAAACGGGGACTCAAAACCCGTTTGAATAGCTGATTTTTGTACCACCCATGCAATTGTTAAGTAAAAAATTGAAGCAATGATAAACGAAAAAATCATTGCCAATGGAAAATCACGAACTGAGTTTTTAAATTCTTCCGCAGCGTGAGAGCCAACTTCCCAGCCCGTAAAAGCAAAGAAAATCATCATGAAAGGGGTGAGTAACACTGTTAAGCTTATGCCATCAAAATTCCATTTAGGCAAAATGGGTGCATTCTGATTTATTTCCAAACCTATTATTGAAATCACAAGTAAAATCAATAAAACTGCAATTACTCCCGAACCAATCCAACCCAAAACACGTGATGCACCACTACCTGATACGCCATGCAATAACGCAGCAATCACTATCAAAGCCACAGCATAGAAATGAGTTGAAAATGGAAAGGTTGCATTCAAATAATAACCACCGGTCATCGCAATAGAAGGCAAACCAAAAACTACCGCACCTAAAAATAAAAAGGCTGAAACTTTTTGCATCCAGCCACCGAAAGCCCTAAATGCGTAATGAGCAATACCTCCAGAATCAGGATAGTGCTTACCCAACACCACAAAAACCAACAATAACGGCAAGGCAAACAACGTACACACAAACCAAGACATCAAGGCAACATCACCCACTTGTTGATATGCTAAACCTGGTAAAACCAACAAGCCAGCTCCAATAACGATGTTTAAGAACAATGCTGTACCACCATAAAGAGTCAATGTTTTTTTTAACTCACTCATGACAGAAACTCCAAAAATTGAAAAGAAATCATATAAACTGCACCAGTTTCAAGTGCAATTGAGCCATGCCGTGTGCCCATTGGCAGTAACACTGCATCTCCTGCGTAGCACTTTTGCTCAATATTATCGGCATAAAAACTCAATCCGCCATTTAGAATCAAAATAGTTTCATCATTAGGGTGTTGATGCCAAGTATGCTCTTTCCCCGCAGCGTCATTTTGAATTTCAACACAACCCTGACTTGGTAATGCCTTATAAATAAACTCATCTAAATCACTTACATCGATTGCATTTTTAATTATTTTCATGATTATTTATCCTTGACTTTGTTTTTAGTTAATGTATGAAATGGACAACGAGGTTCCATATTTAGGTCATCCAAAAAATATTGCTTCCACTCCTTTGTGTTCACATCGCCATATCGCCCTAATACAGGCGACTTATCAACCATATCATATGGACGCAACCGTTCGCTCACTATTGAAAATGCAGCTTGTGCCGCTTTTTCTGTTGCCAAGATATTTTCAAATACCCAGCGAGGTTGAAATGTTAATGTAAAAGTAGATGCTCGACGACTTTGGCGTAAAACATGTGCAGGGGTATTACACACAACAAAAATTGGTTCGCCGTTAAAACAAAACTCCCAATCTCGGCTATCTAACTCCTGTGGTATATTCTCAGGCCAAGGAGAATCATCATTTTCAACCACATTTTTCAGTAAGCTCCAAAATTTTTCATTATAATCAATTAGGTTAAGTATAGTACTGGGTCTTTCAAAAACGACTAATGAAGTGTTTTGACCAAAGTCGCGAGCACACTCCAAATAGTTTTTCAAAGCAGATGAAAGAGCATTAGGAGATAATTCATCAAAAAAAGCAAATCTCAATTGATTCGATTTAAATCCGCTTACACCAAACAAACAAGGGAAAGGTCGTGATTCACTTAACAACATTGCCTCCATCTCTCTAAATATGATTTTTTGCCATGCTGTATCTAAATAGTAATCTACCACCTCACTCTTTGTAAATAACCGTTGGTTTGTTAACATATAAATCTCCTTTAATTTTTAAAGCAAATGCATGTTGAGAATTTAACTATACGCTTTTATATATATATACAAGCAATGCTAAACTCTAATTAACCAAATGAAATAGTTAAAAAAATTGCGGCCAACCTTGAGAAGGTTGGCCGCAATGGGTCTAGCACAACGAGAATGCTTTACGCGACATCTGCATTTAAGGCATTGATGCTAGATCCGCCGTCAACATAGACGATTTCACCCGTCATACCCGAAGCCAAGTCAGACAACAAGAACGCGGCCACATTGCCGACTTCTTCTTGAGTAACATTGCGACGCAAACAAGCGTTTTGTGCTGAGATGTTCAATAATTTATTGAAGTCAGCAATGCCAGCGGCAGCAAGCGTTTTGATGGGGCCAGCAGAAATGCCGTTAACGCGTATGCCTTCTTGGCCAAGATGTGCGGCGGTGAAGCGCACAGAGGCTTCTAAGCTGGCTTTGGCCAAGCCCATAACATTGTAATGCGGAATGGCACGAACCGCGCCAAGGTAAGACAAGGTAATCAAAGACGCTTTGCGGCCTTGCATCATGGGGCGCGCGGCTTTGGCCAAGGCAGGGAAACTGTAAGAAGAAACATCATGAGCGATGCGGAACGCTTCGCGTGACAATCCATCTAAAAATTCGCCTTCCAAGGCTTCTTTCGGTGAATAAGCAATGGCGTGAACCAAACCATCTAAACCATCCCAAGCTTGCCCTAAATCAACAAACAACTGGTCGATTTCGGCATCAACTTGCACGTCACAGCGATAAACTCTTTGCTCTGCACCAAATTCGGCGGCCATTTTACGAACGCGATCGGCCAGTTTGTCGATGACATAAGTAAAAGCCAATTCTGCACCTTGATTGTGACACGCTTGAGCAATACCAAACGCAATAGAGCGCTCAGAAATCATGCCTGTAATTAAGATTTTTTTACCTGTGAGAAAACTCATGTGTTAGTCCTTTTGTTGAGAGTCGTTGTACTGAAAGGCCCTGCCAAATAAACAATAAATTTTGAAAAACAAAGGCGGATTATACCTTAGCCAGCCAATTAAAGCCAATCCCCTAAAGAGGGGTATTTTTAGCGGACATGAGCTTTTTCGAGCCTTGCTTCAACCCGCGCTTGAATGCGCTCAAAGCCAAAACTGATGACCCAATACATGAGCCCTATCATTAAATAAATGGGAAAGGGTTGCATATTTTCAGAAATGACTTCTTTGGCCGACATCATTAGCTCCCAAACTGAAATCACCGAGAGCAACGAAGTGTCTTTTATCAGGCTGTTTAAGGTATTGGACATACTCGGCACGGCCAACCGTAAGGCTTGAGGTAAAATGATGCGTGTCATGCTTTGCCACCAAGTAAACCCCAAAGATTGAGCAGCCGACCATTGGCCTTGGCTGACGCCATTGATGCCGCCACGCAAGCTTTCCGATAAATAAGCCGCTGCATTCATAGACAGCGCCGCAATGCCAGCGCTGGTTGCCGAAATGTCAAAATTTTCTAAACCTAAATGATAATAAGCACCGATGGCACGAATAACGGGCGTGATGCCGTAATAAATCATGAAAATTTGCACCAATAAAGGCGTGCCGCGTATCACGCTGACATAAAAGCTGGCCAAAAAAGAAATAACAGGTACTTTGGCAACGCGTATGATGGCAATTAACAGCCCTAATGCAAGTCCGCCTAGCATACTGGCGACCGCATAAAAAAGAGTATAGCCCAACCCTTTTAACATTGCTGGCCAAGCCGCCACGCATAATTCGTACCATAATTCTATGAGCGCCATGTTATCATTCTCCTTTTTTAATATTTTTGAGGATTGAAAATTTATTATGTATCAACTTGTCGATTTTGCTTCGGGTGCCGAAGCCTACGAACAGCTTTGTGTGAAAATAACGCAACAACTGAAACTAGCCATTGCCGAGCAAGGTCGCGCTTGTTTGTGTGTTTCGGGGGGGAAATCGCCGATTCCCTTGTTTAATGCCTTATCAAATATGGATTTGGCTTGGGAAAAAGTGACTTTGTTGCTGGTCGATGAACGCTTGGTTGACCCTGAAGATGCCATGAGCAACACGCGTTTGGTTCAAGAACATCTGTTAATCAATCAAGCCGCTAAAATGCAGTTTACGCCATGGATAGACACGGCAAACGATGAATCGGCGCCCATTTTACCTGATAGCGCCCGCGCCCGCATGGCTTTCCAACGTGCCAATGCAAATTATATGCCGCCAACGGTGACTTTATTGGGCATGGGCGATGATGGCCACACCGCGTCTTTGTTTCCGATGTGCATGCCGTTTGCGCCAACCGAAACCCCCTATATTTTCAGTGAGGCACCTGTCAATACTCGCCATCGTCTTACGCTGACTTTTGAAGCCCTTTTACAAAGCCAGTTTTTGTATTTGCCTTTGACCGATGCCAATAAATATGATGTTTTAAGAAAAAGCATCATCACTCAAAGCAATACCTACCCGATTTCTGTGTTGTTACACCACGAAAACGAGCCCAACGTGCAAATTTATTCAGTTAATTTAAGCGCAAGCGTGAGCAAGGCTTGCTAAAAATAAATAAATCAGTGATAATACTGGACTTAATTTTTGCCGTTTCTCGTAGTGCAGGCAAAATCCCTGCACCCACTTTGTTGTATTTATATTTAAATGTCTTTAAGGGCTTAAAAAATGAAAACTGATGTACATCCAGAATACAAAGACTTGGCCGTTACTTGTTCTTGCGGCCATACGTTCACCACTCGCTCAACCATGAAAAAAGATGCTTTCCATGTTGAGGTTTGTTCAGAGTGCCACCCTTTTTACACGGGCAAACAAAAAATTGTTGATACGGCTGGTCGCGTTGATCGCTTTAATCAAAAATTCTCAAACTTCTTCAAACGTTAATTTCGTTATTAGAAGTTTTGAAAACAAAAAAAGTTACTTTGAAAAAAGTAGCTTTTTTTGTTGGCCAGTTTGTTAATACACTAAAAACATGGCAAAAAGCTTGGCCGCAAACTCAAAAAAAGCCCAAGGCGGTTTTTCTTGAGTTTGCGGCCAACCTTTTTAGCTTAAATTCAATTCTAAACCAATGGCTGCCGCTCTTGCCCGTGCGGCATCTGTCCCTTTTTTGAGCACATCGGCCAAGCCTTCTTGCTCAAAACAGCGCAAAGCCGCCTCGGTCGTGCCTTTGGGCGACGTGACTTTTTGACGCAACACCGCCAACTCATCGCTGCTTTGCTCGGCCAAAGCTACCGCGCCTTTAAACGTGACGGAAACCAATTGTTGTGCTGTTTCGGCATCAAAACCGTAAGCCCTTGCCGCCGCCATCAAGCTTTCCATCATATAAAACACATAAGCAGGGCCGCTGCCCGACAAGGCGGTGATGCTGTCGATGTCGGCTTCTTGGCTGACTTGCACCGTTGCGCCAACGGCTTGCATAATTTGGCAAGCCAATTGGGTGTCGCTGGCGGCGATGCTGGGCGAACTGAATACGCCCGAAATCCCCAAACCTATGGTGGCTGGCGTATTGGGCATGACTCGGACTAAGCGCTGATGCCCCAACCAGCGGCTTAGGGTTTTGGTGTAAACGCCTGCGGCAATCGAAATGACCAGCGGCGGCTGTTCTGGGTGTGTGGCGGCGGCCAAGCTAGCGGCGGCAGCCGCCATTTGCAAGGGTTTGACTGCCAACACAATGACATCGCTCGCCAAAATTGGGGCTGGCAAAGCGGTACTGGCCTGTATGTTGAAGTCTTGCTGAAAAGCCAAGCAACTGGCCTCTTTGCGGTCCACCACATAAAGGTTTGCGCGGTGTGTGGCCAGCAATCCCGTAACAATGGCGCGGCTCATATTGCCGCCGCCAATAAAAATAATACGCATAGGTCTTCCTTTGGATGGATAAGGGTTAAAAATGCTGAAAGTGAACCAAAAAAATAATGATATAATCCATTTTTTTTAACTTAGTGTTCTTTATACCTTTTTAACGGGACAAAATGAAAGTTTTTTATGAATATACCAATCTTTTTAACTTGGGTCAGAATTTGGTTAATCCCAATTTTTGTGATTATTTTTTTAATGCCCAACGCTTGGCTCAGTGTTCATGAAAAAAATTGGTTAGGCATGGGAATTTTTACCTTTGCGTCTTTGACCGATTGGCTGGATGGCTATCTGGCGCGACTTTGGAAGCAAACCTCGGCTTTTGGCGCTTTTTTAGACCCTGTCGCCGATAAATTATTGGTTGCGGCGGCGTTGATTTTACTGGTTTCTTTGGCGCGTGTCCCAGCGTGGGTGGCCATGGTGATTATTGGTCGTGAAATCACCATTTCAGCGCTCAGAGAATGGATGGCCGCCCAAGGCAAAAGCAGCAGTGTGGCCGTTGCCCAAATTGGCCGCCTCAAAACGGCCGCACAAATGGGCGCAATCGGCTGTTTGTTACTATCCGAAGACATCATTCCCTACATTAACACCGTTTTATTAGGCAATATCCTACTCTATATTGCAGTGATTTTAACCTTGGTGTCTATGTTTTATTATTTGCAGGCGGCGTATAAAGTCTTTCGCCAAGCGGCTATGGACTGAATACCGATCCGTTCCGAATGCGGGTGAAGTCAGGTTCTGTTTCACAAATCGGGTGTGATTTTTTAAGGAGCGGTAATGAAACAAATTCATGGGATGGGTTGTGTTGGGGCGAGCCTAGCAATTTTAAAGCCAGATGGTTGCAATCGCGCCGATTGGGCATCAGAGGCAAAATTCAGTCTTTCAAAGTTATTTTTGAAAGTTTCTTATTTAACGATTATGTGGATTGCGAGCGTGGCCATGGCTGTTGAAGAACCAAAATATACCGTTTTAGAAAAAGCCGAACCCTTTGAATTGCGAGAATATGCGCCACTGATCGTCGCGGAAGCCGAAGTCGAAGGGGATTTAGATGCGGCATCCAGTTTAGGGTTTCGATTGATTGCTGGTTATATTTTTGGAGAAAATCAGGTGGCCGAAAAAATGGCGATGACAGCACCAGTCGGCATCGCCTCAAACACCCCAAACACGAGTGCAAAAATTGCCATGACGGCGCCCGTCATGATAGAAGCGCATCCCTCGCTAGAGGCGAATCGTCTATGGACGGTGTCGTTTGTGATGCCAGCTGAATACACTTTAAAGAGCTTGCCCAAGCCATTAAACCCACAAATAAAAATCAGAGAAATTGCTGCCCAAAAGCGTGCCGTGATGACTTTTTCTGGGTTTTATGATGAAGAAAAAGTGCAAGCAAAAACACAGGCGCTTCGAGATTGGATGCAAGTCAAAAATTTGAAGTCCGCTGGTGAACCCCAATTTGCTCGCTATGACGCGCCTTGGACCTTACCATTTATGCGTCGTAATGAAATCATGTTTGAGGTGCAAGAGTAGGTTTTAAACTTCTTAAGCTTGTTAAATAATGCCTGTTGGGCGGTGACATCAAAACCATGCACTTTGCGGCCAACCTTTTAACCCTGTTTTTCAGGATAAAAGGTTGGCCGCAAGGCTTTTTGACAGGGGGCTAATGGTATTTGATGTAACTTGATTTAACTTGATTTAACTTGAGAGTTTAAATGTGGATTCCTTGCCTATAATCATGCCTTACGCTCAAGTCCTACGCCAGCCTTGGTTTTCTGTGGTTTCATTAAAAAAACCAAGTTTTGCTACGCTAAAAAGATGGGGGCATTGGTGATTATGTATATTTTAAAAAGGGAAGCGCATGATAAAGCAGTTAATTGGTCTGGCGTTGGTGTTGTCCAGCACACTTTGGGCGGGCGATCTTGAAGATGGCATAGCTGCATATGATCAAGGTAATTACGAATTGGCTTTTACTAAGTTTAAATTAGCCGCTGATCAAGGGGATGCCAAAGCGCAGTACGGACTTAGCTTGATGCATACTAGTGGTCGAGGAGGTCTTGCAAGAAATCAAGGGGAAGCTGCGAGGTGGCTTAAATTGGCCGCCGATCAAGGGTTTGCCCCAGCCCAATTCGATCTTAGCGATAGGTATGAAAAAGGCTGGGGCGTACCACAAAATTATACTGAAGCAGTGAAGTGGGCTAAAAAGGCTGCCGAACAAGGGCATGACGGTGCACAAAAGTTTCTTAAGGAACTTCAAAATCATGCTGAAGCGGTGAAGTGGGCTAAAAAGGCTGCCGAACAAGGATATGCCCCCGCACAGTTAAATCTTGGCCGTGCGTATCGTGATGGCCGAGGTGTTGCACAAAACAATGCTGAAGCGGTGAAGTGGTTTAAGTTAGCCGCAGAACAAGGAAGTGCTGAACCCCAATTCAGTTTTGGCAATATTTCTTACGAATACCCTACCCAAGCTAGTGCTCAATACAGTCTTGGCCGGATGTATGAAGACGGCCAAGGTGTTGTACAAAATGATGCTGAAGCTGTGAAGTGGTATAAAAAAGCCGCCGAACAAGGACATCTCTACGCACAGCAGCAGCTAGGCAAGATGTATCGTGATGGCCGAGGGGAGCATACAAATGATATTGAAGCGGTTAAGCGGTATAAATTATTAGCCGAAGAAGGGGATGCTGAAGCCCAAATCAGCCTTGGCCAGATGTATTACTACGGCCGAGGGGTTGGGCAAAACGATGCTGAAGCCGCTAAATGGCTTAAATTATCAGCCGAACAAGGGTTTACCCAAGCCCAATTCTGGCTTGGCGAGATGTATTACTACGGCCCAAATAAAAATTTTACCGAAGCTGTGAGGTGGTATAAAAAAGCAGCCGAACAAGGGCATGCCAATGCACAGGTTAATCTTGGCTGGATGTATGAAAAAGGCCGAGGTGTGGCACAAGATGATGCTGAAGCTGTGAAGTGGTATAAAAAAGCCGCTGAACAAGGATATGACAGAGCACAGCTCTTCCTGGGCTTGATGTATCGTGATGGCCGAGGTGTCGCACAAAATGATGATGAAGCGGTTCGTTGGCTTAAATTAGCCGCCGAACAAGGGGATGAACATTCACAAGAGGTGCTTAGGCGAGATTTCGAATACTTTTTGCAGTGATTTTGGAGTGTTTTTGTAGCAAGCAAGTAGGGGCGATTAGCTTGGCGTAATCGCCCAACATTGCGGCCAACCTTTTTCCTGTGGTTTATTGATGAAAAAAGGTTGGCCGCAGGTTTTTGGGTTGTTTTTAGAATGACGTTGGCGAGGTTGCAGAAACTTTTAGGCAGGTTTTTTTAGTTATTTTGAAATTTTTTCTAACTTTTTTGAATTATTTTTCGGGTAGATTTTGGCTTGTTTTGTTTGGGTTTTTATGGGGTTTTTGGTGGTTTTTTGATTGGGTTTTTAGTCAGGCTGGTAAAATAGGGGTTGACGGTTTAGTGGGGAGTGCGTATATTTCGCCCTCTCGACGCAGCAAGACGACGCGGTTGGTTAGAGAAGTAAGCGGTGATTTAGTTTGATTTCTTTAAAGCAAACAAGCAGTTGAAAAGCGAGTTGGGACTGATCTTTAACAATACGAATAATCGATAAGTGTGAGTGTTGTGCGTAACAGCCAACATTTGCACGGTAAGATGAAATAGATTTAAACAAGACTGCGTTGTTGCTTAGGCGACGATGCGTCCTTGGATAAATCCTTTGAATTTTGCGTGCCAAGTAATAAACAAGAGTAAAACAGAGATTAAACATAAGAGTTTGATCCTG
>JBILQJ010000045.1:0-10218 GCA_044373325.1 Burkholderiales bacterium | reverse complement strand
GTGCCATATTCTCACAATCTCCGAGAAGTTAGATACGACGTTTTTTAGACGGACGGCACCCATTATGGGGAACCGGCGTCACGTCAGAGATACTGGTAATTTTGAAACCCAGTGAATTTAAGGCGCGAACAGCAGACTCGCGTCCAGGACCAGGTCCTTTAATGCGAACTTCTAGGTTCTTAACGCCATATTCTTGGGCAACTTTACCAGCGTGCTCAGCAGCAATTTGTGCTGCAAAAGGTGTACTTTTACGAGAGCCCTTAAAACCAGCACCGCCAGCGGTAGCCCAAGATAAAGCATTGCCTTGGCGATCTGTGATGGTAATAATGGTGTTATTAAATGAGGCGTGTACATGTAGAATGCCATCACTTACTATCTTACGTATTTTTTTACGTACACGAGTAGCTGTGTTTGCTTTAGCCATTGCGAATTCCTTTAAGGATTATTTTTTACCAGCGATGGCTTTTCTAGGACCTTTGCGAGTACGTGCATTAGTCTTAGTACGCTGTCCGCGGCAAGGCAAGCCTTTGCGGTGACGTAAACCACGATAGCAACCCATGTCCATCAATCGCTTGATGTTCATGGTAATTTCCCGGCGTAAATCACCTTCTACAGTGAATTTGCCGACCTCTTCGCGCAACAATTCCATTTCAGCTTCTGTCAGATCTTTAAACTTAGCACTAGGCAAAATTTTAGTTTTCTCACAAATTTGTTGAGCACGAGTCTCTCCAATGCCAAAAATTGCTTGCAAGCCTATAACAGCATGCGCATTATTAGGGATGTTAACCCCAGCGATACGGGCCATAATCTATCCTTCAAGACCGTAAGTTTAAAATATAACATTTTACCATTTTGCATAGTAAAATACAAATGAATCATAATTTCAAAGTAATTGGCAAACAACTTTATCATCATTACAATAAAGTTATCAGCCTTGTCTTTGTTTATGCCTAGGTTCAGTACAGATTACACGAACCACGCCATTGCGACGAATTACTTTACAATTTCGGCAAATTTTCTTTACCGACGGTTGAACTCGCATACCGACTCCTTTCGTAACTGATTATTTCGCACGAAATACTATTCTGGCACGAGATAAATCGTAAGGCGTAAGCTCTACTGTCACCTTATCCCCTGGTAATATTCGTATATAATGCATACGCATTTTACCAGAAATGTGCCCCAGTACTACATGCCCATTTTCAAGTTTGACTCGAAACGTTGCATTAGGCAACGTTTCTAAAATCTCACCTTGCATTTGAATAGCATCTTCTTTAGACATAGTCATTTTCCTTATCTTGCCAGTGAGTTGCCCGAGAAATTGGCTTTCTTTAAAAGGCTTTCGTACTGATGGGACATGGCTTGTGTCTGTATCTGCTCCATCAAATCCATCGAAACTACGACGATAATCAAGAGTGAAGTACCACCAAAACTAAATGGGAGATTGCTCCAGTTTGCATGCATAAACTCTGGAATTAAGCAAACTGTCATTATATATATAGCACCAATTAAAATTAATCGTAAACTAACTTTTTCTATATAACGAGAAGTTTGCTCGCCAGGACGTATGCCTGGAACAAAAGCCCCCTGTTTTTTTAAATTCTCAGCCATTTCTTTCGGGCTAAACATCAAGGCCGTATAAAAATAGCAGAAAAATATAATTGCTGTTGCATACAAAAGAAGATAGGTAGCTTGCCCTCTTTGCATCATGTCAGCAATAGATTTTATCCAACCAAACCCATTTGAAGCACCAACAAAGTTTAGAATTGTAGCTGGGAATAAAATGATACTTGAGGCAAATATAGGAGGAATAACACCAGCCATATTTACTTTCAAGGGCAAGAAAGAACTAGGAGACTTTATCAATCTACTGCCTGCTTGCCTATTAGCGTAATTAATTAATATTTTACGCTGCCCTCTTTCGACAAATACAACCACAAACGTTGCCAAAATCAAACCTAAAAACAAAAAAACAACCAACACTGAAGACATCGTTCCAGCAGAAACTTGAGCTAAGGTTTGTCCAATTGCTGTTGGAATACCTGATGCAATACCTGCGCAGATAATTAACGAGATACCATTACCTATGCCGCGTTCAGTAATCTGTTCACCTAACCACATCAAAAACATCGTACCCGTAACCAGGGAAACAACAGTGGTGATGTAAAAGGAAAACATATCCGTGACAACTAAGTTAGGCTGCTTAAACAAAGTTGCTGCTAGTGCAAAACTCTGTATGCAAGCCAACAAAACTGTCCCATAGCGGGTATAGCGTGTGATTTTTCTCCGTCCAGACTCACCTTCTTTTTTTAACTCTTTTAAAGAAGGAAGCATTTCAGAAGCAAGTTGAATAATGATAGATGCTGAAATGTAAGGCATAATGCCCAAAGCAAAAATCGTTAAATTAGACAACGCTCCACCAGAAAACATATCCAACATACCTAATACACCGCTACGCAAATCAGAAAACTGCGCGGCCAGCTCAATTGGATTAATACCAGGAATTGGAATGTGTGCTCCTAAGCGATAAACAACCAGCGCACCTATAAGAAAAAAGATGCGCCGCTTGAGTTCAGCAAACTTGCTAGGAGTAGATACCTTAGAAGTTTTAGCCACGTCAATAACCTTATTATTCAATACTACCGCCGGCAGCTTCAATAGCAGTTTTTGCTGCTGCTGAAACCAAGATACCCCGCAAAGAAACTGCGCGATCAATTTTGCCTGAAAGTATGACTTTCGCAGCTAATGTTTTTACTGAAGCCAAACCCGCTTGCTTAAGAACCAATAAATCAATTTTATCTACCGCTATCGAATTAAGTTCAGACAAACGAATTTCTACTACCTTACCAGCATTCAATGATTTAAAGCCACGTTTTGGTAAACGGCGCTGCAAAGGCATTTGTCCGCCTTCGAAGCCAACTTTATGAAAGCCCCCAGAGCGACTTTTTTGACCTTTGTGCCCACGACCACAAGTTTTGCCTAGACCACTACCAATGCCTCGCCCTAAACGGCGCTTTGCTTTTTTAGAGCCTTCACCTGGCTGAATTGTATTCAAAAGCATCATTAGCCCTCCACTTTCAACAAATAGCTTGCTTTGTTGATCATTCCACGATTTTCTGGCGTATCTAATACATCACGTGTTTGATTGATTTTTTTTAAACCAAGACCCTTAACGCAAGCTTTATGTGACTCTAAACGGCCAATAAGACTTTTAACTAAGGTAACTTTAACTGTTTTTGCGTTACTCATGAGAATCTCCCAAAATTTGCTCTACAGTCAAACCACGCTTCGCTGCAATGTCACTAGGGGTTTGTATTTTCATCAAACCATCTAACGTCGCTCTCACAATATTATAAGGATTGGTAGAGCCATGTACTTTAGCTGAAATATTATGAATGCCCATGGCATCAAATATTGCACGCATAGGTCCGCCAGCCTTAACACCAGTACCATCTTTTGCAGGCTGCATGAACACAGTGGTTGCGCCATGTTTACCTACAACTTGATGATGTAATGTACCATTTTTCAACGGAATTTTGACCAAAGTACGACGAGCCTGCTCCATTGCTTTCTGAGCAGCAACAGGGACTTCTTTAGACTTACCTTTTCCCATGCCAATACCGCCATCACCGTCACCAACAACAGTGAGTGCGCTAAATGCCATAATTCGACCACCTTTTACTACTTTAGTTACGCGGTTAACGTCGATCATTTTTTCGATCATACCATCGCCACGTTCTTCTATTTCTCTAGCTTTAGCCATGTTCCTACTCCAAAATTAGAACTGCAGACCGTGTTCACGTGCCGCATCGGCCAAGGATTTGATGCGACCATGGTATTTAAAACCTGATCTATCGAATGCAACTTGTTTGATGCCTACGGCTTTTGCTTTTTCAGCAATACGTTTACCAACAATTGTCGCCGCAGCAACATTTCCACCATTAGACAAAGAGGCGCGAACCTCTGACTCTAGGGTTGATGCGCTAGCCAAGACTACGCTTCCTGTTGCATCTATAACTTGAGCATAAATATGCCCATTAGTACGATGAACAGCTAAGCGAGCGATTTTCATCTCCGCAATACGGGCACGAGTTTTACGTGCACGGCGAAGGCGAGCTTCTTTCTTATCCATGTCAAAGCCTCAATTATTTTTTCTTAGTTTCTTTTAAGATAACAACTTCGTTCGCATAACGAACGCCTTTTCCTTTGTAAGGTTCAGGGGGTCTGTAGGCACGAATTTCAGCTGCTACTTGACCAACTTGTTGTTTATCTGCGCCTTTAATAACAATTTCTGTCGGTGTTGGTGTTTCAACAGTAACACCAGCCGGCATTTTATGCGCTAAAGGATGAGAGAACCCAAGAGACAAATTCACCAACTCACCTTGAGCTTGTGCCCGATAACCGACACCAACTAAAGTAAGCTTTTTTTCAAAGCCATTGCTAACGCCATTAACAACGTTATTTAGCAAGGCACGTAACGTACCAGACATAGAACGAGCGAATTTACTATCGTCTTTTGCTACAAAATGAATTGCACCATTTTCGACTTTAACATCCACTTCTTTAGTGATTGCAGTAACCAAAGCACCTTTTGGTCCTTTAACAGAGATTCCTTCTGCAACCATTTTAACTTCTACGCCAGCAGGAATGACTACTGGATTTTTAGCTACACGTGACATGTTTCATACTCCAATTAAGCGACAAGGCACAATAACTCACCGCCAACGCCTAATGCTCGCGCTTTACGATCCGTCATTAAACCTTTAGAGGTTGAAACGATTGCAACACCTAAGCCATTCATGACTTGAGGAATATCGCTATGGCCTTTGTATATACGTAAACCAGGGCGAGAAACTCGATCAATGCGTTCAATAACAGGGCGACCTGCATGATACTTAAGTTCGATTTCTAAGACAGGCTTTTTATCGCCTGAAACAGAAAACCCTTCGACATAACCTTCTTCTTTTAAAACTTTAGCAATTGCTGCTTTAATTTTAGAAGACGGCATAGAGACTGTAACTTTCGCTGCGCGTTGTGCGTTGCGAACTCGAGTCAACATGTCAGAAATAGGATCTTGCATACTCATAATTTATTCTCCTATTACCAGCTCGCCTTTACAACGCCAGGCACTTCGCCACGCATTGCAAATTCGCGTAATTTAGTACGGCCTAAACCGAACTTACTGAAAACGCCACGAGGACGACCTGTAATCGAACAACGGTTACGTTGGCGACTTGGACTGGCATCACGAGGCAACTTTTGCAGATTCAAACGAGCGGCAAAGCGCTCTTCTTCTGACAAGTTAGCATCACCAATGATGGCCAAAAGTTTCTCGCGACGAGAGGCAAACTTAGCGACAGTTGCAGCGCGTTTAAGTTCGCGATTAATAATTGCTAATCTAGCCATGATCTTAACCTTTAAATGGGAACTTAAATGCGGCCAACAATGCGCGCGCTTCGTCGTCGGTTTTTGCTGAAGTTGTTACCGTAATATTCATACCTCTTAAGGTATCAATTTTATCATATTCAATTTCAGGAAAAATGATTTGCTCTTTAAGCCCCATATTGTAATTACCACGACCATCAAATGATTTTCCGTTGATGCCACGGAAGTCACGTACGCGAGGTAATGCAATCGTTACTAAACGATCCATGAATTCATACATTTTTTCACGACGCAAAGTGACTTTACATCCAACAGGATAGTCATCGCGAATCTTAAAACCTGCTATAGATTTACGTGCAAGGGTAACAACAGGTTTTTGACCTGCAATTTTTTGCATATCACTAACAGCGTGATCCATTACTTTTTTATCTGCAACGGCTTCACCAACACCCATGTTAATCGTAATTTTTTCAATACGAGGAACTTGCATGATTGATGTGTAACCAAATTGAGCCATTAAAGCTGGAACAACTTCTGCTTTATAGTAATCGTATAAACGTGCCATATTTACGCTCCGATCACTTCGCCAGTGGATTTATAGAAGCGAACTTTGCGACCATCATCCAATAATTTAAACCCTACGCGATCCGCTTTACCTGTTGCAGCATTAAAAATAGCCACATTAGAAACTTGAATCGGCATAGCCTTATCGATAACACCACCCACTTCACCGCGTGTTGGATTTGGTTTTTGATGCTTTTTAACAATGTTAATGCCTTCAATCACCACTTTATCACCTAAATTACGCAATACAGTGCCGCGCTTACCTTTGTCTTTTCCTGTTAGTACAATAACAGAGTCGTTTTGACGAATTTTTAACATGTCTTGCGCTCCTTAATTAAAGTACTTCGGGTGCGAGAGAAACGATTTTCATAAATCGTTCTGTACGCAACTCGCGTGTAACTGGTCCAAAAATACGAGTGCCGATAGGCTCTAATTTAGCATTGAGCAATACGGCCGCATTGTTGTCAAATTTTACCAGTGAACCATCTGGGCGACGAACGCCTTTTGCTGTACGAACAACGACAGCATTGTACACGTCACCTTTTTTTACACGACCACGAGGAGCCGTGTCTTTGATGCTCACTTTAATAATGTCGCCTACGCTAGCGTAGCGACGCTTAGAACCACCCAATACTTTGATGCACATAATAGAACGCGCACCAGTATTATCAGCAACTTCCAAGCGGGTCTGCACTTGTATCATGTAGAACTACCTTTCTGTCCAACTTAACTCATCAGCATATCACTTGATGATCAGTTTTGGCGCCCAACTTCTTGGGATAACACCCCTAAAAAAAACAGCCAAACACAATCAAAAGTTGTTTTTAAAAGGGAGGGAATTTCTGATTATACAGAATAAATTCGAATTCGCAAAATTTTTTTACATCAAGCACAATAAAAACAGTATGCTAACCCTTAAAAATAGCTTTTGGGTGGCAAAAAATTACAGAAAAATCGATTCCTGTTCTATCTTTTTAGCGCAAGGGGTTAAACGGATGTTGGGATTTTACTAATGCTCTATGCGGCCAACCTTTTCAACCTTAGAACAATGCACTTTGAATTGAATTTAGTCGGCGTATTGCTTTTTCATTTGTTCGCGCCGCGCTTGTGCTTCCACCGACAAAGTTGCTGTTGGGCGTGCTAATAGTCGTTTTAAGCCTATGGGTTCGCCCGTGTCTTCACAATAACCGTAATCTTGCCCTTCTTCAATTTGGCGTATAGAGGCCTGTATTTTTAACAACAATTTGCGCTCTCTGTCGCGCGCACGAAGCTCCAGCGCATATCCTTCTTCTAAAGTTGCTCGATCCGCCGGATCTGGGGTAACCTCCTGCTCTTGCATCGAACTGGTGGTTGCTTCGGCATTTTCGAGTAACTCTCGCTTCATTGTTTCTAACAGCTCTTTAAAAAAAGCCAAATGATCTGGATTCATATAATCGTCACCAGCCCACGTTCGAATGTCTTGCTCACTTAACTTTGACATAGTTCAATCCTTTGATTTTTAATGAATTAAGCTAACAACCTTGTAAAAACTGCATTTCTATATAAAATGGAAGCTTGCCTAACAGCGCGGTTCTCTTGCACCAAATTAACAAAGTTGAGATTACTAAGCTAGTTCGACGCAAGATTGCGCGAGGGTACAAGTTATTTACAAATTAGGCAAGCCATACCTTTTAATTTTCTCTTTAGAGTTCATTTTGACCAAAACTACACGAAAGGAATTTCGATGCCACTCTTGCCTTTACTTACCTTAAAAAACCTAAAATACCGTTGGCCGCAACAACCCAACGACTGCCTGTCTATAGAAAACTGGGCTGTCGCCCAAGGAGAGACCGTTTTCGTACACGGGGAAAGTGGCTCAGGGAAATCCACCCTTTTGTCACTCATAGGCGGTTTGATTCTCCCCCAATCAGGTGAGCTATTGTTTAATTTTGAAGGTCGAACCTTCGATATTGGGCAGCTTACAGGCACTCAAAAAGACCAATGGCGTGTGGATTATTTGGGGTTCATTTTTCAACAGTTTAATTTATTGCCGTATTTGTCGATGATAGACAATGTTGCCCTGCCTTGTTTGATGTCAAAACGACGGCGAAGGTTGGCCACAACAACACTCACCTTGCAAGAAGAGGTATTTCGTTTGCTAACCCGACTCGATTTGAGCCCTGACTTACATCATCAACCCGTTAGACAGCTATCCATAGGCCAACAACAGCGCGTTGCTGCCGCACGCGCGTTAATCGGGCAGCCTGCATTGATTATTGCGGACGAACCCACCTCGGCTTTAGATGCGGCGCGCCAAGAAGGTTTTTTGACGCTATTGAATCAGGCTTGCACAGAAAATGGCAGCAGCTTGCTATTTGTCAGTCACGACCTACGCTTGTCCAGTCAATTTCATCGTCAAGTGGCTTTAAATTCCTTAAGTACTGAGAAAGGCGCATCATGTTAATTTGGTTTAAATTGGCTTACTTTAGCGCTAAAAATCGAGCCAGCACACTTTTATTAAGCATCTTAGCCATTGCCGTCAGCGCCATGCTTTTATTGGGCATTACCCGTATCAGCGAGCAAACCCAAAATCAATTTACGCTGTCCGTTTCGGGCACCGATTTAATTGTTGGCCCACGCGATAACTCTGTTTCTTTATTGCTATCCAGCGTCTTTCACCTAGGAAAACCCACTCAAACCATGAGCTGGGCGAGCGCCGAAGCAATCAAAAATCGCCCCGAAGTCAAATGGAGCATTCCGCTGTCTATTGGTGACAATTATCAAGGTTACCCCGTCGTTGGCACGACTTCAGATTTCTATCAATATTTTCGTTACGGCGATCAACAGCCGCTGGTGCTTGCCCAAGGATCGGCCAGCAAAGGCATTTTTGATGTCGTCATTGGCGCTCAAGTGGCTCAAAAACGACACCTTAAACTGGGTGATAAAATAGTTTTAAGTCATGGCACACAAGAAAAGGTTGGCCACACCGATCACGAAGAAGCTGGGCATGAAGATCACGACCATGCAAAACATGAAGAACATGAAGGCCATGACCATGCAAAACATGAAGAGCATGGCGAACATGAAGGCCATGATCACGCCGACAAACCCTTTGTTGTCACTGGTATTCTTGCGCCAACCAATACGCCCGTTGACCAAACCGTTTATATCGAACTTGCGGGCATGAGCGCCATTCATTTAGATTGGCAAGCAGGTGCGCCCATTAAAGGCGTGCAAATTCCGGCTGAGTTTGTCAAAAAGTTCAATTTAACCCCAACCGAAATCAATTCGGTGCTTGTTGGTTTGCATGACAGAAGTCGTGTTTTAGACGTACAGCGCAGCATCAACGACCAAACCGACGTGGCTTTGTCTGCGGTGTTGCCAGGGGTTGCGCTGAATGAACTTTGGGGCATGTTAAGCACCATAGAAACCATGTTATTGGCCATTTCGACTTTGGCTGCTTTTGCTTGCTTTGTGGGCTTGATTGCCGTGATTTTATCCAGTTTGGGCGAACGTCGTCGCGAATTGGCTATTTTAAGATCGGTGGGCGCAAAGCCTAGACATATTTTTGCTCTGCTGTTTATAGAAGGGTGCAGCATCACCTTTTTAGGCATCGTCTTTGGCCTGCTGTTGTTGATTTTAGGGGCAACGTTGGCCGCACCGCTGATTAACGACAATTTGGGCTTTACTTTGACATTAACCGCGCCAAGTCTGGCCGAATGGCGCTTAATGGCGATGCTAATGTTGGGCGGTGCGTTGGCTTCGATCATACCTGGCTTACGCGCTTATCGCTACTCGCTCAACGATGGCTTAACACCCAGCGCTTAAGGCCATTTAAACGCTAAAACACAACAAAGCTCACCGAGGGCGCTTGAGTCAACAAAAGTAAAATGACTCAAGCACCCTTTTGTTTTCAATAGCAAGTCAAGTAGTTAAATATATGGTACAATCTCGCTCTTTTTTTGTATCCCGAATTCATGCCATTTGAGTTCGCCTCTTTCTCCCTCTTCAAATTTTCTAAAATTTTTAGAGTTTATATTTTTTCAACCTTCCTTTTTTTATTTTTAAGTACACGCTATGACTACTCAAAGAAAACTCCGCAACATCGCCATTATTGCCCACGTTGACCACGGCAAAACCACTTTAGTTGACCAATTGTTACGCCAATCAGGCACTTTCAGCGCCCATGAAGCATTGGTGGAACGCGCCATGGACAACAACGACCTAGAAAAAGAACGCGGCATTACCATTTTGGCCAAAAACACCTCGATTCAATACAATGGCTATCAC
>JBILQJ010000083.1:0-2610 GCA_044373325.1 Burkholderiales bacterium | reverse complement strand
ACAGGCTTAGCGTGTAAGTCTCTTCAGTGTCAGTTTGGTTTTCTAAGTGCAAAGTGTAACTATTTTCCAGTTGCCCTGCCGAATTGATTTCGGACAGCGCACCGCGATCGCGCGCAACTTCAGCGCTAAAGGTTTGCCGATTGATAAAGCTGATGACCGCCGTCAGCGTAATGGCCGCAATAATCACGCCATACAAAATGACTTTAGGGCGTTTGAGGAGTTCGCTCAAGGCGCGTTCGGGATAGCGCCCGTTTAAGGTGTTTTCGGTGGTGTAGCGGATTAGGCCTTTGGGCTTGTTGATGCGAGACATGACCGTGTCGCAAGCGTCTATGCAGGCCGCACAGCCGATACATTCGTATTGCAAGCCGTTGCGGATGTCTATCCCTGTTGGGCAAACTTCAACGCACAAATTGCAATCGATACAATCGCCAGCGCTGGGCGCAAGTTTGGCTTCAAGGTTGGCCGCAAGAGAGGCGAGTTCGGCGCGTTGTTTGGGTTTGCGGCGCGGTTCGCCCCGCGCGGCATCGTAAGAAATGATGAGCGTATCGGCATCAAACATCACCGATTGAAAACGAGCATACGGACACATATGCAAACAGACTTTTTCGCGCATGACCACGCCAAATAAATAGGTAAATCCACCGTAACAGCCTATCCAAAAGAGTTCCCAAGCGCCAAAGTTGGCCGTGGGCAGCGCTGCAAATAACTCGCGTATGGGCGTGAAATAACCCACAAAAGTCAAACCCGTCACCAAAGCGATGACCGCAAAAATGGCGTGTTTGGTGGCTTTGATGCGAATTTTTTTGGCATGCCAAGGGCTGGCATCGAGTTTGAGGCGAGCGTTGCGATCGCCCTCAAACCAATGATCTATCCAAATCATGATTTCGGTATAAACCGTTTGCGGACAAGAATATCCGCACCACAATCGCCCCGCCACGGTCGTCCAAGCAAACAAAGAAAATGCGCCCAACATCATCAAAACCGCCAAATAAATTAAATCTTTGGGCGTTAAATCCAGCGCAAAAAGATGAAAGTGCCGACTGGGCAAGTCAAACCAAACCGCTTGTTGGCCGTTGTATTGCAACCAAGGCGTAAAATAAAACACGCTCATGGTCAACAGCACCACCAAAATACGCCAACGGGCAAACGTGCCTTTGGCTTGTCGAGTTTGTATCTTAGTTGGTTGAGCAACAATCGGAATGATCGGGCGCTTGGTCATGGAAAAGTCCTCGTGAGTAAGGTCTTGCTTAAAAAAGGGGGCATTATATCATTTTTTGCCCCAAAAAATCTTGAAAAAGGTTGGCCGCAAGGTTGGCTACATAAGGGCTTAAGAGGCTGTCTTTCGAGATGCGCCGTCATGGCTGAAATATGCTACAATGGCGCTCCTTTTTGCCCTGCTTTTTTATGACTGTGTTACAGAAAGACGAAATTATGAAAGAAACTATGGATGCCTCTTTAAATGTTATTTTGCCAAAGTACGCTGAAGAAACGGCTTTGGGTAACAGCACCGCCATTCCTGAAGCCAATAATGAAGATTACAACGCAGACAGCATTAAAGTATTAAAAGGGTTGGATGCCGTGCGCAAGCGCCCCGGTATGTACATAGGCGACACGCAAGACGGTTCGGGTTTGCATCACATGGTGTTTGAAGTCTTGGATAATGCCATTGATGAAGCCTTGGCAGGACACGCCGACACCATACGCGTGATTATTCATCCTGATAATTCCATTTCGGTTGAGGACAATGGGCGCGGCATTCCCACGGGCATGCACGACGAAGAACAACGCTCGGCCGCCGAAGTGATTATGACCATTTTGCACGCGGGCGGAAAATTTGACAGCAACAGTTACAAAATTTCAGGCGGTTTGCATGGCGTTGGGGTGTCGGTGGTGAATGCTTTGTCTGATTGGTTGCGCCTCAAAATTTGGCGAGAAGGCCACATCCACGAAGTCGAATTTCGCCGTGGCGATGCGGTTGCGCCCTTAAAAATCATCGGCGAATCCACGCACACAGGCACAGAAGTACATTTTATGGCCAGCGAAGAAACCTTTGGACTTGTGGAATATCATTTTGATATTTTGGCCAAAAGAATCCGCGAATTGTCTTTTTTAAATGATGGCGTTTCTATCACCATGCTGGACAAGCGCGATGGCCGAGAAGAAAATTTCGCCTTTTCAGGCGGTGTTGCGGGCTTTGTGGCTTATATGAATCGCAAAAAAAATCCGCTACATCCCAAAGTTTTTTATGCTACGGGCGAAAAAGACGGCATGACCGTCGAAGTGGCCATGCAATGGAACGATTCTTATCAAGAAGTGGTGCAATGTTTTACCAATAACATTCCCCAACGGGACGGCGGGTCGCATTTAACGGCTTTGCGTCAAGTGATGACGCGTTCTTTAAATCAATTTATTGAAGCGCACGAAGTCGCCAAAAAAGCCAAAATAGAAACGTCAGGCGAAGACATGCGCGAAGGGTTGACCTGTATTTTGTCGGTAAAATTGCCCGACCCCAAATTTTCTAGCCAAACCAAAGACAAATTGGTGTCGGGAGAAATCGGGCCCGTGGTGCATGAAGTTGTGGGCGAAGGGCTGAAAACCTTTTTGTTAGAA
>JBILQJ010000002.1:0-116570 GCA_044373325.1 Burkholderiales bacterium | reverse complement strand
TAATTTTCCAGCACTGCTGTTGTTGACTCTCACACCAATGGAATTCGCGTCATTGGTGGTCACATTGACCTTGGTTAATGTACCTTGTCCCATTGTACTGACATCAACCCCGTTGGCGTTATTGCCCGTCGTCGTGATGCTGGTATTTGTTAAGGCAAACTCAGCTTCATCGCTGGCCACAAGGCCTGCGTGATTGTCGCCTGTCACCGTCATGGTGCTGGCGGTGACGGCATTACCAATTTGTACCTTGGTGCCCGAATTCCCTACCCTCGCGCCCGTTTGGTTGCCAGTCAATGCCAATTGGCTGATATTTACCTGCGCACCAGTATCGGCGGCAATGCCGACTGCCGCTGTGTCTGCACCACCATAAGTTTGGTTTAGGGTCAGGTTAGACAAATTAACTTGCGCGTCAGTCATCGCCGATAGGCCTTGTTTTTGTTGGCTCGTCACCGTGATTTGCAGGGCACCTGCTAAATTCAACTCACCGCCAATGACGTCAACTGCCGCACCTTCACCAGCACCACTGGATAGAGTGTAGACACTGCCTGTCGCCCCATTGTCTATTACAGCGCCACTCACCTTCAAAGCTGCCCCGCTGGTACTATTGAGTTTAATGGTTGAATTGCCAGCAATATTGACCAGACCGCCGTTAACAGACTCCAAAGCACTTGCGCCCACACCTGTTGCCGTTAAAGTCGCGCTACCCTCTAGATTGATTGTAGATAAAGTTCCACTGACCTTGGCTGCGGCCGCCCCAGCCCCCGAGGTGGTCAGAGTGTTAACACCGGTCAAAGTCGCGGTTGCGCCAAGGCCAACATTTAAGCCTACGCCTGCGCCCGTATTGGTCAGTGTGTTAGTGCCAGTCAAAGTCGCGGTTGCACCATTGATAACATTTAAGCCTACGCCTGCGCCCGTATTGCTGATACTAACGTCGCTTAGTATCATGCGACCACCTGATGTAGAGGCCTGAAGCACAGCCGAACCGCCGTTATTGGTAAAAGTACTGTTCGTGGCGGTAAAGGTTGCATTGCCGCCCACCAATACCGTGGCATTTGAAGTACCAACTGCGGTTGAAGTGGCATCCACGTTGTTTAGCGTGATGCTAGAGCCTGCACCAAGGCTAATCAAAGTACCGCCCGTGATGGTACCCGCTGCATTAGAAATGGTACTGCTCGGGCCACCCACCATGCCGACCGTGATTTTACTGCCCACAGTGGCATCAGTTTCTAGCGCGGCCTTACGGTTGGTTGACGTGTAAGTCAGTTGATCGATGGTGATTTCGCCACCAGTTTGGCTATTTATGCCAGCGGCAGTGCTTGAGGCGCTCTGTTCTTTTATGATTGTTGAGCCCGTGAGGATGACTTTTGAGTTAGCGCCTTGAGAAATAATGCTCGAAACGTTAGTCGTCCCTGTCGAGGTGTGGGTCAGCATTAAATTATTCATTTTAATCGTGCCCGCGCTGTAAGCCTCTAAGCCAGAGCGATGCGCGGTGGTTAAAGTGACTTTGGTGGCTTTGGATAAATCAATCAGCCCCCCATTTGATTCTACGGCAGCGTTAGTCCCTGTCCCTGTGTTCATGGTGTAAGTACCACCGCCCGTGCCTGCTTCCGAAATAGAAGTACCAGCGCCGTTCGCCTTAAACACCGCAAAGCTCCCTGATGAAATGTCAAACGTACCACCTTGCGCAAATTGAATCCCCGCACCGTTAGACAAGAAAGCGACTTCAACGCCAGTAGCGGTATAGACCGCCCCCTCATAGGGAGTGACGTTGTCCTCATTTTGAACAGCCTGCGCCTGCATAGGCAAACTGGCGGCCGTAGCCACGGTCACCATCACCGCGCCCGATTTGGCGTGTGATTTGGCTAATTCTGATACAACGGTCCAAGCGCCGCGCACGGCTGACCAAACTAAACGATACGACTGATTCATAACTTTATCCTTGAGTAATTAAATAAAAATTTACAACAAGGCGGATTATATAATATTTTTATTTTTATTTGTTTTATTTTTGTTTATTAACTTTGAATTATTTTTTTTGTTAATTTAAATTTAAATTTGTATTTTTTATTTAAAAACATGCGGCCAACCTTTAAAGCTAAAGTGAGTGCTATCTTTTAGCACTCACTCAGCCTAAACTCTGTTAATAATAACTATACTGGCAATAAAAAATTTTTAATTTCAGTTTTTCGGTCAACCGTTTAAATTCAATGACTAACTCACCCATTAAGATGATTTTGCCGTTGAAATCGGCAGGCCAAAATTCCCTGTTGCGAGTACCAAGCGGGCGTGGCTTTTTAAGGCTAAAGACGCGTTTAGTTTGGGGCACACGCGCAAGGGGGTCACTTTCTTCACGGCTTTTTTGGCATAAAAGGTTGGCCACAAGGGGGTTATGGCATAAAATGAAAAGCTAATTCACGCATTTTTGTGCTCACTTCAAACCCACTTTGAGCCGATATTGCGCAAAAAAATGATAAGGAAATCCCAGCTATGGAAGCCATTTTACAAAGCATGATGGGCGCAAAAAGCGATCCGTTGCCTGCTCTAAAAGCCCTCATCGATGCCCTACGCCCCGCGCGTGCGGATGACGGCGTGACCGTCATCAACAACGCCCACGCCTTGTGTTATTTATTGGAACACCATGCCGAATATCGAACGGCCTTAAGCCAGCAGCTGTTGCAATTGCTGGGCAATGCGCGCCAAGTCCAGCTGTATACCGACACGGGCATTTTATCGAACGAAAGTTTTTTTACGACCATCAAGCGGCGCATCGGTTACAAAGTATTGCCGCCGCCTTTGCGTAGCGACCACCTCAAAGATTTATTGGGGCAATTATTTCCGAAACCCGATGATTATGTGTGGCTCAATCTCATCCCCACCGAGGTTTGGCTGGATTTAAGCACCGCCACGCATTTAAACGAAATGCCCAACACGGCATTTCCTGCGCACATCCGCGTGCAGCAACTCGAAGCCATACAAGTGCTGGCGTGCCGATTGTCGGCCATAGGCCTAGAGCCTGAAATTGTGCTGAATCACCCTGACGTAGAACGTTTTGAATCACCTTTTGTGCGCCTCAACGCCGAAATTCTCGAGTACATCGAGCATCATCGCGAGGCATTGATTACACGCCGCGTGCCAACCGAAGATCATGCGCCCATTTTGGTGTTGCTCGAACAATGTGAAACCGTCACAGCGCAAGTGTGGAAATTTGCCGCAAAAAATGGCTCATCGGTGAGCTTGACTTATCATTTGGTGCGCATCAAACAGCACATCGACAGACTCAAAGTCTTGTTTGACTTAATCGACACACGGCCTGAAGCACAGCACAGCCTCACGCTGTTGGCTTTTTTTCGCCAATTGGTGGAAGCCGAAAACAACAAATACAGCATACGCGACGTGCTGTCCGACACCACCGAATTGTTGGCGCTCCAAATCACCGAACACGCCAGCCAAACGGGCGAACATTACATTTCAGAAACTCGGCGCGAATGGTTAAGGATGTTCCGTTCGGCGGCAGGCGCAGGCGTGGTGGTTGGGTTCATGGCCTTGTTCAAAATTTTAATCGCGCAAGCCCATCTGCCGCCGCTGCTCGAGGCCTTTGCGTTTAGCATGAATTACGCTTTAGGCTTCATGCTGATACACGTGCTGCATTTTACCGTGGCCACCAAACAACCCGCCATGACCGCTGCGCGGATTGCAGCAGTGTTTCCTGCCGCAGGAGCCAGCACCAACAAAACAGCCACCGAAACCGAATTGTTAGAATTGGTGGTCAAAGTCATCCGCACCCAATTCATCGCCATTGTGGGCAATGTTTTATTGGCCATGCCCGTGGCTTTGGGCATTGCGGCTTTGTTCCAACAGTCAGGCCATGCCGTCATCGATACCGTCAAAGCCGACAAACTGCTACACGATTTGCAACCGTTTGGCGGCAATGCCTTGTTTTATGCGGCCATTGCAGGCGGCTGTTTGTTTTTGGCGGGCTTAATTTCAGGTTATTACGACAACAAAGCCTTATACAACCAAATTCCACAACGCATCGCCGCGTTGCCACTGTTAAATCGGCTGTTGGGCGAACAGCGCACAGCCCGTCTCAGCTTGTACATACAACATAATTTGGGGGCTTTGGCGGGTAACTTTTATTTTGGCCTGATGTTGGGCAGTTTAGGCACAATTGGATTTTTGTTGGGTTTGCCGCTGGATATCCGCCACATTACCTTTTCGGCGGCCAATTTGGCGTATGTGGTCAGCGCTTACGACTTCAGCTTAACTTGGACGGTGGTGGCTTGGAACGGTTTGTGCGTGCTGCTCATCGGCCTGTGCAATTTGTACGTGAGCTTTGCGTTGGCACTTTGGGTGGCCATGCGTTCGCGCAAACGCCGCCTGCGCGAACTTCAACCGTTAATCGGCAAATTGCTGCGTTACGCTTGCACCCACCCACGCCATTTATTCATTCCGCCCAAATCCACAGAACCCCAGTAAGATCAAACAGCAAAAAGGCTTGCGGCCAACCTTTTTTCCCCAGTTTTCGTATTGAAAATTTAGGGAAAAAGGTTGGCCGCAAGTTTGAAATCAAAGTGATTTTCATTATCCTCGGTGAATTATTCACGAGCCGCCAGACTGAGTTTGCCCTAAAAAGTTGCGCTAAACTTAACTTTAAAGGGCATTCTAACAACAGGCGCCGAATTTTTGCACGCCCATGCAAGGGCTCGCCTTTTTGTCCTGTTTTTTTGGCGAAGCAAAAAAATAGGTCACCTGTCGGGCGAGACCGACGGACGCTTATATAACCAAATCCCTCAAGCAAACAGAGAAAGCCAAAATCGTTTCGACCTTGTTTAAGAAGGTGGTTTTAATGTCCAAGTGCAACAGGGTTACGCGGTAGGTTCGTGCAAAAAAATTGGGCACGCACCTCAACGCCAACGATAATGCCCTATCATTTTGAACGCAAACAGCACATTTTCCTCTTGCGTGCCTGCGCCAATATTGTGTATGACCAATGGCGTACCTAGCGCTGATTTTTGGTTGGACACCAAACCAATGTGCGGCAAGTTTTTGTCGCCTACGCGCCATGTAACCCAATCTCCTGCTTGAAAATCGGCTGGATTGTCGGTTAATGGCAACTGATTTGCGCGCCGCGTCATAAACACTTCTAGGTTTAGCACGCGTCGATGATCAATATTGGCATCGGCTCTTTTTAAGCCCCAGCGCGTTGGGTATTTTGAAAAATTTTTGCGCATGTCTTCATGAACCAGTTTTTGCAAATCAACGCCCTGACCGCGCATTGCACGAATCACCACATCGGTGCAAACCCCTTTAGACAAATCAACATCACCATTTGGAAACGGGATGCTGGTGTATTCGGGGTCATACCGAGTGGTTACGCCTATTTGACGCCGAGCATCTTGTGCCAGCTGGATAGCGTTAAAACCAGTGATTGTTGGCTGTATTGGCTGGCTTTGTGTCGTATTTGACGCAGAAACCAGTGTGACGGCATTTTCAACTGGCTCGGCAACTTTGCTGCCCCCGCGTGTGGCTTCGGCGTTTTCAAAAGCCCCAGCCCAAACCGCGATGGACAAGGAGAAGGTCGAAGCCAAAGCCAAAATCAAAATTTTATTTTTCATGACAAATCCTTTCTAAATTTAGAGGCCAGTTGATTACCCTAAGCAAGCACATCATAAGAAATCGTCACGAGATTCTTTTTGCACTTCATGTCCAACAACGACACTTGCCCAAGCTCGGCCAGCTCGCGCACATGAGTGCCGCCGCAAGGAAACGCAGGCAAGTCACCAAACCCTATCCAGCGCAGTCCGTCTTTTTCTTGGTGAGCGCGTTTGAGGTTTTGCGCAAGCAGCGCTTGAACGGCATTTTGCAAATCAGCCAAATTTGGCGGCGCGTTATCGCCCAGCTCAAACACAACACGGCTGGCATTTGGCCAATGTTGGGCTTTGGTGGGACGCAATCCGTTTTGCTGCCCCACATACCCAATTAAATGCCCAGCCGTATGCAAGCGCTCATGCAACAACCGCGCTTGGGCATCAATGTTGAGTTGGACTTCGCCCAAAGCCAGCGCTTGCCCCACCAGATGATGAATGCGCTCGCCTTTCGCCTCAACGCCCAATACGGGCAGGCCATTAATCCAGCCAGTATCGGCCAATTGGCCGCCTTGGGGGTGAAACAAAGTCCGATCCAACTCAACCGACCAAAGGCCATCGACGGCGACACAAGCAAGCACTTGGGCTGTGCCTTCGATGGCATCACTAAAATAATAATCACGATGCGTCATAAAAACTCCAAGTCATCAATAAAACAGGACAAAAGGTTGGCCGCAAGGCAGAACGAACAGACCGCTTATAAATTCAAGTGATTTATTGATTCTTCTTTTTGCTGTTGGTTCAATTGCTTAAGCACCAGATGCACTTCCTCAACCGAAGCATAAACATCTGCATGAGGATAAACGGCTTTATCGCCCATAAAAATGGCAATCTGAGCATAATCCAGCATCATAAAGTCATTATGATCATTGCCCAAGGCCACATAGGCTTGCGATTCAACAAATCGAGATAACGTGTGATATTTATTGGTATTTGGTGGCGTTAAATCATAAAACCCTTCTTTTTCATGGTAATGCAAACTGTATAAAGCCTCATCAATCCCCGCCATCACAATGGACTCAGCCGCTTTTGACAAAATCAATAATTTGATGACACCTTGAGCCAGCAGCTCGCTTTCGTCTATTTCGTGAGGGCTTAGACTCCGAATGTAGTCATGAAAGGGATGCGGTTCTTTCGATACGGCAAACGACCAGTGGCCATCCAACACATACGGTATTTGCAAGCTGTGCAAGCGCTCGACCAGCGTCCGCACCAAATCAGCCTTTAAATCATGGCTGGCCTGTAATTGACCTTGTTGCCAAACCAAAGCCCCGTTGCAGCCTATCATCAAACAGTGATGCAACTCGACGGGCAACATCGGCAACATATCGCGGATGGGACGAGCTGAAGCAAAGATTAAGGTATTCTCCTGTGCCAAATCCAGCAAAGCATCGCCAACACGCTGGCTTATGGGCTGTCCGCCCGTGGTCAAGGTGCCATCAATATCAAAGACATAGACCGAAATTTTAAGCGCCATAATCTACCCTAAGCAAGCACATCATAAGAAATCGTCACGAGATTCTTTTTGCATTTCATGTCCAACAGCGACACCTGCCCAAGTTCGGCCAGCTCACGCACATGAGTGCCACCGCAAGGAAACGCAGGCAAGTCACCAAACCCTATCCAGCGCAGTCCGTCTTTTTCTTGGCGAGCGCGTTTTAGGTTTTGCGCAAGCAGGGCTTGAACGGCGTTTTGCAAATCAGCCAAATTTGGCGGCGCGTTATCGCCCAGCTCAAACACAACACGGCTGGCATTTGGCCAATGCTGGGCTTTGGTGGGACGCAATCCGTTTTGCTGCCCCATATACCCAATTAAATGTCCTGCCGTATGCAAGCGCTCATGCAACAACCGCGCTTGGGCATCAATCTTGAGTTGAACCTCGCCCAAAGGCAAGGCTTGCTCGACCAGATGATGAATGCGCTCGCCTTGCGCCTCAACGCCCAATACGGGCAAATCATTAATCCAGCCAGTATCTGCCAATTGGCCACCGCCTTGAGGGTGAAACAAAGTCCGATTCAACTCAACCGACCAAAGGCCATCAACGGCGACACAAGCAATCACTTGGGCTGTGCCTTCGATGGCATCACTAAAATAATAATCACGATGCGTCATAAAAACTCCAAGTCATCAATAAAAACAGGGGAAAAAGTTGGCCGCAAAGTTAAAACAACTTGCGGCCAACCTTTTGGCCTAAAACCCTTATTGGGCTTTGCTCACGTAACGGAAATCTTGCCCACCAAAAGGGCTAAGACTGTAACCTTGCACCGTTTTGCGCAGAGGTTGCGTTTTGACCGCATGAGACAAGGTGGACCACGGCAAATCGTGTTTAAAAATAACTTGCGCTTGTTCGTAGAGCTTGGTGCGTTCGGCTTGGTTCGTCAGGCTGCCAGCTTGATTGACCAGCGCATCAAACTCGGGCGAACAATACCGCGCATGATTTGAACCGCCCACGGCCTTGCACGTCAGCAACACATTCAAGAAGTTTTCTGGGTCGGCATAATCCCCCGTCCAAGAACTTAACGCGATGCTGTGATCACCTTGGTTGAGACGCTTCAAATATTCGCCCCATTCTAACGTCACGATGTTGGCTTTAACCCCAATTTTTGCCCAATCGGCTTGTAACATTTCGGCCAACGTGCGCCACGATTTGTTTAAGGTGGTTGTCCAAATTTCAGTTTCAAATCCCATGGGATAACCTGCTTTGGCCAACAAAGCTTTGGCCTTGGCCACGTCCACAGGCGGATTTTTTAAACTGGTATTGTAAGCCCACAAAGATGGTGGGAATGGATTACTGGCCACCACCGCTTGATCGCCGTAGGCTGCGGCCACCAAGGCTTGGCGGTTAATGGCCATGTCCAGCGCCAAGCGCACTTCGCGCTGGTTGAGTTTGGGTTTTTCAAGATTATAAGCCACGTAACCCACGTTCAAACCTTCGGTGGTCACTACTTTCAAATCAGGGTTGGCGCGCATTTCAACCAAATCGGCAGGATTAGGCATCCCCATCAAATCGCATTCGCCTTTTTGCAGCTTTTGATACCGAACGGCGGCATCCGTTGCGATTGAAAAAATCAACTTATCCAATTTCACGGCAGCAGGATTCCAATGAGCGCGGTTGGCGTTGTAACGTATGGTTTCGTCTTTCGCGTAACTGCTAAACACAAACGGCCCCGTGCCGACGGGCTTTTGGTTGAGGTCAGCCAAGCGCCCCACTTTGGCCAATTGCTGCGCGTATTCGACCGATTGTATGACCGCAAACGGCACGGCCAGTTTAGACAAAAAAGGCGCATCGGCTTGTTTTAACTTAAATTCTACCGTCAAAGCATCGATTTTTTTGATGCTCACAATATTGCTGTCCAAGCCCATGTCCACCGCGTATGGATATTCGGCAGGATAAAATCGATTGGACGGATGGTTTTTTTGTATCATGCGCCCAAACGTGAAAATGACGTCTTCGGCCTGCAACGCGCGACTGGGTTTAAACTCATCGGTGGTGTGAAATTGGACGTTGGGACGTAAATGGAAAGTGTAAGTTTTGCCATCGGGCGACACGTCCCATTTTTGTGCCAAGCTGGGCATTAACTCTGTCGTGCCAGGTTTGTAAGCCAACAAAGTATCAAACACAGGGTAAGACGACGCATTAAATGACGCAACGGCCGTGGACTGCGCCGCATCAAAGCCAACGGGGCTGGCTTCCGTACAAAAAACCAAAGTACCACCCGCCCAAGCCGACGTGACAGCGGCGCTCAAAACCCAAGCACAAGCGATTTTCTTCATTTTCATGATGTTTCCTCAACAGTAAAAATAGGCAATAAAATCAGGAAAAAGGTTGGCCGCAAAGTTAAAACAACTTGCGGCCAACCTTTTGACATAACACCCTTATTGGGCTTTGCTCACGTAACGGAAATCGTGGCCACCAAAGGCGTTGATGGTGTATCCCATGACTTCTTTGCGCATGGGTTGATTGTCCACCGAATGCGACAAGGTTGACCACGGCAAATCATGTTTAAACAAGACTTGCGCTTGTTCGTACAGTTTGGTGCGTTCGGCCACATCCACGGTTTTGGACGCTTTTTGTACCAGCGCTTCAAATTCTTTAGAGCAATAACGCGAATAATTTGAACCGCCCACGGCTTCGCAGCTCAACAAAATGCGCAAAAAGGCATCAGGATCGGCATAATCACCCCCCCAACTCATCAGCGAGGCATCGTGTTCGCCTGTTTTGAGGCGTTTTAAAAACTCGCCCCATTCAAAAGTCACAATATTGGCTTTCACCCCAATTTTCGCCCAATCGGCTTGCAGCATTTCAGCGGTCATTTTGCGAATGGGGTTACTGGTAAATGCCCAGAAATCGAACTCAAATCCATTTGGATAACCCGCTTTAGCCAACAAGGCTTTGGCTTTGGCCACGTCCACTGTTGGATTTTTTAAAGTGGCATTGTACGACCACAACACCGCAGGAAACGGATTCGTCGCGACTTTACCTTGATCTTGATAAACCGCTTCTATCAAGGCTTTGCGGTCTATGGCCATGTCCAATGCTTGGCGCACTTCCAGTTTTTTTAGCTCGGGCTTTTCAACGTTATACGCCACGTAACTCACATCAAAATTTGGCGCACTCGCCACTTTTAACGCTGGATTTTTTTTGATGTCGGCAATGTCGGCCGCACGGTCAACCACCGTCAAATCGCATTCGCCTTTGTTGAGTTTTTGCACCCGAGCGGCGGCATCTTTGGTGATGGCAAAAATCAATTTGTCCAACTTAACGGCTTCAGGATTCCAGTACTCGCGATTGGCGTTGTAGCGGATGGCTTCGTCTTTGGCATAGCTGCTAAAAATAAACGGCCCCGTGCCAATCGGTTTTTGGTTGAGATGATCAAGTTTGCCTGCGTTGGCCAATTGTTGCGCGTATTCCACCGATTGAACCACCGCAAATTTCATGGCAATTTTCGATAAAAAAGGGGCATCGACTTCTTTCAGTTTAAATTCGACCGTTAAATTGTCCAATTTTTTGATGGAAGCAATGTTGCTGGCCATGCCCGTATCAATGGCGTAAGGAAATTCGGCAGGATACAGTTTGTTGGCTGGGTGATCGCGCTTAATCAAGCGGCCAAAGGTAAATACCACGTCTTCGGCTTGCATGGCGCGGGTCGGTTTAAAATAATCTGTCGTGTGAAACTTCACGTTGGGGCGCAAGTGAAAGGTGTAAGTTTTGCCGTCAGGCGACACGTCCCATTTTTCGGCCAAGGCGGGTATCATTTCGGTCGTGCCGGGCTTGTACGAAATCAAGGTGTCAAACATCGGAAAAGCAATCGCATCAAAATCAGTACGCGCGGTAAATTGAGACGCATCAAACCCAGCAGGGCTGGCTTCTGAACAAAAAACCAAAGTGCCACCGTTAGCAAAAACCGAAGCGCTGGCAGCACACAAGGCCAAAGCACTGACTATTTTCTTCATTTTCATGGAATTTCCTTTTAAGTGTCTGTTAAATTAAAAAGTGCACGACTAAAAATCAACAACTAAAAACCAAGCGATAACAGGAACGCGTCTGACAAAATCAGCCCTTAACTATAAACAAAATCCTCAAAATTGTAAAAACATTTAAAGTTTGGTTTAAGCCGCTGACAAGTTTGCGGCCAACCTTTTTCACAGTTTGTTGTAAAAAAGGTTGGCCGCAAAACATTTTTATAGATGTCTTAAAGCAAATGTTGCATTTCTCCCGCCGAAAAGCCGCACCAATCGTAAGACACGCCACGCCCAAAACCGATGACTTTAAACAGCTCGCCCATTTCGGCTGGCGACACCAATTTTTGCACGGCGCTGCTGGTCACGTAAAAATCGGGCGCGCCCGTGTCCAGTGTTTCCAGCACGTCGCCCAAGCCTGCATTCAATAAAAAATTGGCCTGCGAGGTGTAACCAATAAAATCCAAGCCGCTGGCGATTAACGCGTCCGCCACGTGGCTAAAATTCACGTGACTGGTCAAATCCATCAACCCAACCAAATAAAACGGATCGTGTATCGTATGATGTCGATAATGGCCAATTAACGTGCCCATGTGGCGCTGGGGGTGAAAATATTCGCGCTCGCCATACCCGTAATCAATCCAAAGCATTGCGCCGCGCGTCAATCGTTCGGCCAAGGTTTTGACAAAGGCCACACTTTGAAAATTGAGTTCTGTGGTATAACCGTCCAATTGCGGCGCGGCGGCCAAAATCGTCGCATCGCCCAAATAGGGGCGAGTTTGCCATGCAAACTGGCCATTTTCCAAGCCCACGCCACACGTTTGCCAAGCGCCGTTTTGCCATTTGACCACCGAACACGGCATCGCGTCCAGCACCTCATTACCCAGCAACACGCCGTCAAATTGGTCAGGCAACTGGTTTAACCACGTCACTTTTGCCAACAATTCTGGCGCGTGGTCGGCGATGGTTTGCCGTTGTCTGTCGATTAAGTCGGCCGATAAATCAATGATAAAATAGCGCTCGGGCAAAGTACCCAAGGCTTGCAAGGCTTGTAAAATGTCCAGCGCCAACCGCCCCGTGCCTGCCCCAAATTCGTAAAGATTGCCTGCCGTTTGTGGCAACAATTCGGCCAGCTGACGTGCCAGCGTCTGACCAAAAATTGGCGTTAATTCAGGCGCAGTCGTAAAATCACCTGCCGCCCCAAATTTTGGACTGCCTGCGGCGTAATACCCTAAGCCATCGGCATACAAGGCCAAATTCATGTAGCGTTCAAAGGGTATCCAGCCGCTATTTTGCTGAATTTCTTGGGCGATGACTTGCGCCAACTGGGCGCTAACTGCCAAAGCCTCGGGCGAGGCTGTCGGCAAAGTGACTTGATTCGTAGACATAAACAAATGCTTTCAAAAAGTTAAAGTATAAAAGAGAACTCACATGACTTCAAAAACGTATCTGATTACAGGTGCCGCCCAGCGTATCGGCGCAGCCATTGCGCGACACTTGCACGCGACGGGTGCTTGCGTGGCCTTACATTATTACACCAGCGCCACGGCTGCGGCGCAATTGGCCGCCGAGCTCAATGCCATCCGCCCCAATTCTGCCGCGACTTTTGCGGCCAACCTTTTGGACGTGGCGCGTTTGCCGCAGTTAATCGAACAAGTGGTGACGCGGTTTGGGCGTTTAGATGGTTTGATTAATAACGCATCCAGCTTTTATGCCACGCCGTTGGCTGAGGTCAATTTGACCAACTGGCAAGAATTAATGGGATCTAACGTTCAAGCGCCTTTGTTTTTGGCGCAAGCCGCCGCGCCATTTTTGCAAGCGCAACAAGGGTGCATCGTTGGACTCATCGACATTCACGCCGAACGCCCCATGGCCGAACACTTGGTTTACAATTTAGCCAAAGCCGCCCACGCGCAGCTCATTCGCGCGTTGGCGGTAGAACTTGCGCCGCACATTCGAGTCAATGGCGTATCGCCTGGCGTTAACGTGTGGCCAACGTCTGATTATTTTGATGCCGACAGCCGCCAACAATTAGAAGCCAGTATCCCCTTAAACCGCATAGGCACGCCCGAAGACATCGCCAAAACTGTCGGCTTTTTGCTGTTTGATGCGCCGTACATCACGGGCGAAATCATCCGCGTCGCAGGCGGGCGGGGCGTAGGATTGTAATTGGCCGTCCCTTTTTCGCCGTTACTTCACCCGTTTTTTCACGTTCATTTTCACGTTTTCTTCACTAAGGAGCAACTCATGCATCAAGCCGTTATCAGTGGCACTGGCCTTTACACACCCACAGAATCCATCTCAAATGACGAACTGGTCGCCAGTTTCAATGCTTACGTTGAGCGCCACAACGCCGAACACGCCGACGACATCGCTGCAGGATTGAGCGTGGCCTTGACACCTTCCAGCGCCGACTTCATCGAAAAAGCATCGGGCATACGCTCGCGCTTTGTCATGAACAAAGCGGGCATTTTAGACATCAATCGCATGGTGCCTCATTTGCCCAAACGCGGCGATGATGAGTTGTCACTTTTGGCCAGCATGGGCGTTGCTGCGGCCAACCATGCTTTGCAACAAGCGGGTAAAACAGCCGCTGATGTTGACATGGTCATCGTGGCTTGCAGCAATTTGCAACGCGCGTATCCTGCGGTTGCGGTGGAAGTTCAGGCGGCCTTGGGCATTACAGGCTATGGATTTGATATGAATGTGGCGTGTTCTTCGGCCACTTTTGGCTTGCAAACTGCCGTCAACAACATACAAACGGGGCAAGCCCGTGCGGTATTGGTGATTAGCCCAGAAATCACTTCGGCGCATTTAAATTGGCGTGACCGCGACAGCCATTTTATTTTTGGGGACGCGTGTACCGCCATTTTAGTCGAACGCGCCGATTTGGTCGCCCCCAAGTTAGGTTTTGACATACTGCACACCCAATTACGCACCGATTTTTCTAATGCGATACGCAATAATTTTGGCTTTTTAAACCGCTGCGAAGCCGAACACGACGCGCCAGAGTCCGCCGATACGCTGTTCCGCCAACAAGGCCGCAAAGTTTTCAAGGAAGTTTGTCCCATGGCGGCCGAAGTCATCAGCGACACCGTCAGCCGCGCGGGCTTTCCCGTGGAAGCCGTCAAATCGTTTTGGTTGCATCAAGCCAATTTGAACATGAATCGCTTAATCAGCAAGCTCCTGTTGGGGCATGAAGCCGATGCGCATCAAGCGCCCGTCATTTTAGATCGATACGCCAACACATCGTCCGCTGGCTCGGTCATTGCGTTTCACTTGCATCACCAGCACTTGGTCACGGGCGATCTTGGCGTGCTGTGTTCCTTTGGTGCAGGCTATTCTATCGGTTGCCTCTTGCTCAAAAAACGCTAATCAACCATTTTTTATCTTGCCAACCAAAAACCCTTTGCGGCCAACCTTTTTGCGCTATTTTTTAGCAAAAAGGTTGGCCGCAAAGGGTTTTTATCTCAACAATCCAGCGGTGTTGCCACACAAACAACACGGCAACACCGCCTGATTCAAGATGGATAGAACGCTGACTTAAAGCGGATTAAAAACTTAAGCTTTGGGTGTTGGCTGATCTATGGTGTCTTGCGCCGCCAAGCCCATCGCCAACCGTTTACGATTGCGATGATGCGTCAAACCCGTTCCAGCTGGAATCAAACGCCCCACAATCACGTTTTCTTTCAAGCCGCGCAGCTCATCACGTTTGCCCATAATCGCCGCTTCCGTCAATACGCGAGTGGTCTCTTGGAATGAGGCCGCAGAAATAAACGAATCTGTCGACAACGAGGCTTTGGTAATGCCCAACAACACATTGTCATAACGCGCTTCGGCTTTACCTTCTGCACGCATTTTATCGTTCATAGAAACGACTTCCGCGCGTTCGACTTGTTCGCCCGTGATAAATGGCGTATCTGCCGAATCGGCAATCACCACGCGGCGCAACATTTGACGAATAATAACTTCAATGTGTTTCTCATTGATTTTCACGCCTTGCAAACGGTAAACCTCTTGCACTTCTTGCACAATGTAATTGGCCAAAGCGCCCACCCCTTGCAAACGCAAAATGTCATGTGGATCAACCGCGCCATCCACAATCAACTCGCCTCGGTTCACCACTTGACCGTCATGCACCAACACGTGTTTTTCTTTCAAGGTCAACATTTCAGACGCGTTGCCATCGACATCAGTAATAATCAAACGCTGTTTGCCTTTGGTGTCTTTACCAAACGAAATCACGCCCGTCACTTCAGCCAATACGCCAGCATCTTTCGGCGAACGACCTTCAAACAATTCGGCCACGCGTGGCAAACCACCCGTAATATCGCGTGTTTTAGAAGATTCTTGCGGAATACGCGCCAATACCGCACCACGGCCAACCTCTTCGCCATCACGAACCGTAATAATCGAGCCCGTTTGGAAGGCTATCGACACAGAAGCGTCTGTGCCAGCCAATTTCACTTCGTTGCCGTGTTCGTCTAACAATTTCACCAAAGGACGTAAAATTTTAGCGGGTTCTTTGGACAAACCTGCACGGCGTTTGTTGGAATCAATCACCACCAAAGTTGATAAACCCGTCACATCATCGACTTGCTTAGCAACCGTCACGCCTTCTTCTACGTTTTCAAATCGCACCCGACCTGCGTATTCGGTAATCACTGGGCGAGTATGCGGATCCCAAGTGGCCAACACTGCGCCCGCTTTGAGTTCTTGATCCGCAGTCACCACCAATTTTGCACCGTAAGGCACTTTGTGGCTTTCGCGTTCACGGCCTTTTTCGTCATGAATACTCACTTCAGCCGAACGAGAAATCACAATCAATTCGCCTTTGGTATTGGTCACGTAACGCATTTGCGCCGAGAAACCAACCGAACCATTCGATTTCGCTTCCACTTGGCTGGCGGCGGCGTTACGCGAAGCCGCACCCCCAATATGGAAAGTCCGCATCGTTAACTGTGTACCGGGTTCACCAATGGATTGAGCAGCGACCACGCCCACCGTTTCGCCCACCGCAACAGGGTTACCACGCGCCAAATCGCGACCATAGCATTTGGCACACAAACCATAACGCGTTTCACAAGTAATGGCAGAACGGACTTTCACCTCGTCTATGCCTAGGCTGTCGATTAACTCGACCGCCGCCTCATCCAACAATGTGCCCGCTTCAAATACGGTTTCTGCCGTAGCGGTATCCACCACGTCTAAAGCCACAACACGACCTAAAATTCGTTCGCGTAGCGGTTCAATGACATCACCGCCTTGCAACAACGCTTTCACCACAAAGCCATCGGTGGTGCCGCAATCTTCTTCAATGACCACCAAATCTTGCGTCACGTCCACCAAACGGCGAGTCAAATAACCCGAGTTGGCCGTTTTCAATGCGGTATCGGCCAAGCCTTTACGCGCACCATGCGTCGAAATAAAGTATTGCAACAAAGTCAAACCTTCACGGAAGTTTGAAGTAATTGGCGTTTCAATAATCGAACCATCGGGTTTCGCCATCAAACCACGCATACCCGCCAACTGTTTAATTTGAGCCGCCGAACCCCGCGCACCCGAATCGGCCATCATATAAATCGAGTTAAATGACTCTTGTTGTACGGCATTGCCCGACGCGTCTTGCACGGTTTCAACTGACAACTCGTCCATCATGGCTTTGGCAATTTTATCACCCGTGCGACCCCAAATATCGACCACTTTATTGTAGCGCTCGCCATTAGTCACCAACCCTTGGCGATATTGATCTTCAATTTCTTTCACTTCGCCGTTGGCTTCGTTCAATAACGGGATTTTTTTCTGCGGCACAACCATGTCGTCTACGCAAATTGAAATACCGCCCCTAGTCGAATATTCAAAACCAGTGTACATCAAATTATCGGCCAAAATCACGGTGTCACGTGGCCCACAAATGCGGAAAGAGGCGTTGATTAATTTTGAAATTTCTTTTTTCTTTAAGGTTTTGTTGACGTAATCAAACGACAAGCCTTTCGGTAAAATTTCAGACAACAACGCGCGGCCAACCGTTGTATTGTAACGATTCACGACAGACACAAACTCCCCGCTGTCATTTTTAACCCATTCGGTTAAGCGCACGGTGATTTTTGTGGCCAACTCCAATTGTTGCAAATCATACGCGCAATGCAGTTCTGACATATTCGCGAACAAACGACCTTCTCCTTTGCCGTTGACTTTTTCGCGCGACATATAATACAAACCCAACACGATGTCTTGAGATGGCACAATCACGGGTTCGCCATTGGCAGGCGACAACACGTTGTTTGTGGCCAACATTAAGGTACGCGCTTCCATTTGCGCTTCAATCGACAACGGCACGTGAACCGCCATTTGGTCACCGTCAAAGTCGGCATTAAACGCCGAACACACCAACGGATGCAATTGTATGGCTTTGCCTTCAATCAAAATCGGCTCAAACGCTTGGATACCCAAACGATGCAAGGTTGGGGCGCGATTCAATAACACAGGATGTTCACGAATCACCTCTTCCAACATATCCCAAACTTCAGGAATTTCTTGCTCAACCAGTTTTTTGGCTGCTTTGATGGTTGAAGCCAAGCCCAACAATTCTAATTTATGGAAGACAAACGGCTTGAACAATTCCAAAGCCATTTTTTTAGGCAAGCCGCATTGATGCAAACGCAAGGTTGGCCCAACGGTAATCACAGAACGTCCAGAATAATCGACGCGTTTGCCCAACAAGTTTTGACGGAAACGACCGCCCTTACCTTTAATCATGTCCGCCAAAGATTTCAGCGCCCGTTTGTTTGCACCCGTCATGGCTTTGCCGCGACGGCCATTGTCTAACAAACTGTCTACCGATTCTTGCAACATCCGTTTTTCATTACGCACGATGATTTCAGGCGCGGACAATTCTAACAAGCGTTTTAAACGGTTGTTACGGTTAATGACGCGGCGATACAAGTCGTTTAAGTCCGATGTCGCGAAACGACCGCCATCTAACGGCACCAAAGGACGCAATTCTGGCGGCAACACAGGCAACACTTCTAGCACCATCCATTCAGGCTTCATACCTGAACGAACAAATGCTTCCAACACTTTTAAGCGCTTGGCGATTTTTTTGATTTTGGTTTCCGAGCTGGTGGCTTCCAATTCGCTGCGCAAACGTTCCACTTCGCTGGTCAAATCCAAATTACGCAACAAACCTTGGATGCCTTCTGCGCCCATAAAGGCATCAAAATCGCCGCCAAATTCGTCTTGTTTGGCGTAATAGTCTTCTTCGGTCAAGAGTTGGCCGCGTGACAACGGGGTCATACCCGGTTCGATGACAACAAAGGCTTCAAAATACAACACGCGCTCAATATCACGCAAAGTCATATCCAAAACCATACCCAAACGAGAAGGTAAAGATTTCAAAAACCAAATGTGGGCGACTGGACTCGCCAAATCAATGTGTCCCATGCGTTCACGACGCACTTTAGACAAAGTCACCTCTACGCCACATTTTTCACAAATCACGCCACGGTGTTTCAGGCGCTTATATTTGCCGCACAAGCATTCATAATCTTTGACTGGCCCGAAAATACGGGCACAAAACAAGCCGTCTCTTTCGGGCTTGAAGGTTCGGTAATTAATGGTTTCTGGTTTTTTTACTTCGCCAAAAGACCAAGATTTAATCGTTTCAGGGGACGCAATTCCTATCGTAATTGCATCAAATTCTTCTTCGTGTGTCACTTGTTTAAACAGGTCGAGTAACGCTTTCATTGCGGCTCCATTTCAATTGAACAATGCCTTAGGTGGCATTGCGATTGTGGGTGGTTTCAGTAAGAAAAATAACAACTAACGGCTGCACCGTGCGGCCAACCTTTTTTAGGATGGATTGCCCGTTGAGCAATACAACAAACACTCAACAAACTTAAGGTTGGCCGCAACAGGGCGTGAACTTAATCGCCGCTGCGTTCTAAATCGATATTCAAAGCCAATGAACGAATTTCTTTGACTAACACATTAAACGACTCAGGCATACCCGCTTCGATTTTATGCTCGCCTTTCACGATGTTTTCATACACCTTCGTTCGTCCTGCCACGTCATCTGATTTCACCGTTAACATTTCTTGCAAGGTGTAAGCTGCGCCGTAAGCTTCCAGCGCCCAAACCTCCATCTCACCAAAACGCTGTCCACCAAATTGGGCTTTACCGCCTAACGGCTGTTGAGTCACCAAACTATACGGCCCAGTTGAACGGGCATGCATTTTGTCGTCAACCAAATGATGCAGTTTCAAATAGTGCATCACGCCCACCGTGACTTTGCGGTCAAACGACTCGCCAGAACGACCATCAAATAAAGTCATTTGGGTTTTAGAGGCATTAAACTGCATTAAATCCGTGTGCGTGTCTTCATCTGGATAAGCCAATTTCAACATCTCGTGAATTTCAGCTTCTTTTGCACCGTCAAACACAGGGCTGGCAAAGCGCATACCACTGCGCAAGTTGGCCGCTAATTGCAAAATTTCGCTATCACTTAAAGATTTAATGTCTTCAGGTTTGCCTGACGCGTTGTAAATCGACTCGAGATATTTGCGAATGACGCTCACTTTTTGGTGTTCGTCCATCATGCGGCCAATGCGTTCACCGATGCCTTTTGCTGCCCAACCCATATGCACTTCTAAAATTTGCCCAATGTTCATCCGCGAAGGAACGCCCAAAGGATTCAGCACAATGTCAACGGAACGGCCATCGGCCATAAACGGCATGTCTTCTACGGGCAAAATTCGAGAAACCACCCCTTTGTTACCATGGCGACCCGCCATTTTATCGCCTGCTTGCAAGCGACGTTTCACGGCGATGTAAACCTTAACCATTTTATGAACACCTGGTTGCAGTTCGTCGCCTTGGGTTAATTTGCGGCGTTTGTCTTCTAGGCGATCATCAAATTCAGCGCGTTTTTGACGCAAACTTTCTTTAATCAATTCTAATTGCTTGGCCACGTCATCTTCAGCCATGCGGATGTCAAACCAAAATTGCTTGTCTTCAAAGCTGTTTAAATAAGCCAAGTCAATTTCTGTCCCTTTCGGCAGTTTACCTGGACCACCGTTGGCTTTTTTACCCACAATCAAACGCTCAATTCGGCTGTAAGCATCGACTTCAAACAAACGCATTTGGTCACTCAAATCAAGGCGATAGCGCTTCAATTCGGCCTGCATAATCGCTTCGGCACGCGCATCGCGCTCTATACCTTCTCGCGTAAAGACTTGAACGTCTATCACCGTCCCGCTCATGCCCATCGGAATGCGCAAACTGGTGTCTTTCACGTCAGAGGCTTTTTCACCAAAAATGGCGCGCAACAATTTTTCTTCTGGTGTTAACTGGGTCTCGCCTTTCGGAGTCACTTTACCAACCAAAACATCACCAGGGTTGACTTCGGCACCAATAAAGACGATGCCAGACTCATCTAAACGATCAGCCATCCGCTCGGATAAATTCGGAATGTCGCGAGAAATTTCTTCAGGGCCCAATTTGGTATCGCGTGAAACGACAGACAACTCTTCAATATGAATTGACGTGTAACGATCATCGGCCACGACGCGTTCAGAAATCAAAATCGAATCTTCAAAGTTGTAACCATTCCAAGGCATGAAAGCGATGGTCATGTTTTGCCCTAAAGCCAACTCACCCAAATCCGTTGAAGCCCCGTCGGCCAACACGTCGCCACGCGCAATGTGATCGCCTACGCGCACGATGGGTCTTTGATTGATATTGGTGTTTTGATTCGAACGGGTAAATTTCGCCAAATTATAGACATCAACGCCCACTTCGCCTGCCGTTGCTTCGCTGTCATTGACACGAACAACCACGCGATTGGCATCAACATAATCGACCAAACCGCCACGACGCGCTACCACGGTCGTGCCTGAATCGACAGCCACTGTGCGTTCTATACCTGTGCCTATCATGGCGCTTTGAGGGCGTAGACAAGGGACGGCTTGACGTTGCATATTCGCACCCATCAAGGCACGGTTGGCATCGTCATGTTCCAAAAATGGAATCAATGAAGCGGCCACAGACACCACTTGTCCAGTCGCCACGTCCATGTATTGCACGCGATCTGGGGTTGTTAAGATGGTTTCGCTTTTTTCACGACAAGTCACTAATTCATCAGTCAACTTACCTTTTTTGTCTAAGGTCGAGTTGGCCTGCGCAATAATAAAACGGCCTTCTTGTATGGCAGACAAATAATCAATTTCTGAAGTCACTTTGCCGTCAACGACTCGGCGATAGGGCGTTTCCAAAAAGCCATATTCATTGGTACGCGCGTAAACAGACAAAGAGTTAATCAAACCAATGTTTGGACCCTCTGGCGTTTCAATTGGACACACGCGACCGTAATGCGTTGGATGGACGTCACGAACCTCAAAGCCTGCGCGTTCGCGAGTCAAACCGCCTGGACCCAAGGCTGAAATACGACGCTTATGCGTCACTTCAGACAAAGGATTGGTTTGATCCATAAATTGAGACAATTGGCTAGAACCAAAAAACTCTTTAATGGCTGCGCTAATCGGTTTGGCATTAATCAAATCTTGCGGCATCAAATTATCAGATTCAGCTTGATTCAAACGCTCTTTAACCGCACGCTCAACCCGCACCAATCCCGCGCGGAATTGATTTTCAGATAATTCACCCACAGAACGAATACGGCGATTACCCAAGTGATCAATGTCATCGACATCGCCACGACCATTGCGTAATTCCAACAAAATCATAATGACAGAAACAATGTCGGCAACCGTCAATATGCCTTCTTTGGCTTCACGGCGATCCAAGAATTTCTCGTTCATCATCTCACGCACCCAATCAGGCGATTTTTCATCAAAGCCTAATTCGTAGGTTCGCGAGTTGAATTTCATGCGGCCAACCTTGGATAAATCGTAAGAGTCTGCATCAAAGAACAAGCGTGTAAACAAGGCTTCTACCGCCTCTTCGGTCGGTGGTTCGCCTGGGCGCATCATGCGATAAATGGCGATTTTTGCGGCCAACTGATCTTGTATGTCATCAGTGCGCAAGGTATTGGAAATAAAGGCACCCTGATCTAAATCATTGGTAAACAACAACTCCACTTCACGTATGCTGTTGATTTCAAGTTTGGCAATCAACTCTTCCGTCACTTCGTCATTGGCTTTCGCCAATAATTCACCTGTTTCAGGGTTAACCACATGACGCGCAAACACCTTACCCAACAAACGTTCGGTTGGAATTTCCATGCGATCTATGCCCGCAGCAGCCATGTCTTTTAGGCTTTTCACGGTGATGCGCTTGTCTTTGGCGACGATGACTTTACCTTTGCCGTCAACAATGTCCAATTCAGCAACATCGCCCTTAATGCGATCGGCGTACACTTTTTTAAAGACACCACTGTCGGTCAAATAAAAGGTGTCAAAACTATTGAAGTCAGCGAGAATTTGTTCTGCTGTGTATCCCAAAGCCTTCAATAAAATGGTTACGGGCATTTTACGGCGGCGATCGATGCGGAAATACAGCAAATCCTTAGGATCGAATTCAAAATCCAACCAAGAGCCGCGATAAGGAATCACACGAGCAGAAAACAACAGTTTGCCCGATGAGTGGGTTTTGCCTTTATCGTGTTCAAAAAACACCCCCGGAGAACGATGTAATTGCGACACGATGACCCGCTCAGTGCCGTTAATCACAAAAGAACCGTTATCTGTCATCAAGGGAATTTCGCCCATGTAGACTTCATTTTCTCGGACTTCTTTCACAACTGGCTTGCTGGATTCTTTGTCTAAAATGACTAATTTAATGCGCGCACGCAATGGTGCCGCGTAAGTAATTCCACGCAACTGGCATTCAGCCACATCAAACGGAGGGTCTTGCAACACGTAATGCCCAAACTCTAAGCGTGCATAACCGTTGGCGCTGGTAATCGGAAAAACAGAAGCAAAAGCGGCTTGTAATCCCACTTCTTTACGGTCTGAAAAAGAGACCCCTTCTTGTAAAAATTCACGGTACGACTCTAATTGCGTCGTCAATAAAAAAGGAATGTCTAAAACTGTTTCGCGTTTTGCGAAACTTTTACGTATCCGTTTTTTTTCAGTAAAGGTGTAAGTCATAACCGCTCCCAATAACAATAGATAATTCACAATAAGTAAAAAAGATAAGTCACCGAACTGGTTTCAACCCTTGCCGCAATGCGGTGATCTGTCTTCTCTACTCGCTTTGACTTCTAAATACAGACTGCAATAGATTTTCTAGTACATTTTTAAAAGCACAATAAGGCTGACGGGAAACCCCGTCAGCCTGACTCACTCATTACTGCTTATTATTTGATTTCAGCTTTAGCGCCAGCTTCGATCAATTGTTTCAACACGTCATCAGCTTCGGCTTTAGCAACGCCTTCTTTGATTGTTTTAGGCGCGCCATCAACCATGTCTTTAGCTTCTTTCAAGCCCAAGCCAGTTACAGCACGAACCACTTTAATCACGTTAACTTTTTGGTCGCCAGCAGAAACCAAAACAACGTCAAACTCTGTTTTTTCTTCAACGGCAGCAGCGGCGGCAGGGCCAGCAACGGCAACGGCAGCGGCAGAAACGCCGAATTTTTCTTCAAAAGCAGAAACCAATTCGTTTAATTCTAAAACACTCATGCTGCTTACGGCTTCTAGGATGTCGTTTTGAGTAATAGCCATGATAGGTCAATCTCCAAATATAAAATAAATACTACAAATTTAAGGGGGTAAAAACATAAGAAAGCACAAATAAAACTGTGTTATCAAAAAAGCGAATTAAGCCGCTTCTTTTTGGGCTGCAATTGCCCCTAAAACACGAGCCATGCCAGAAACTGGCGCTTTCATTACATAAGCAAGTTTGGTTAACAACTCTTCGCGACTTGGCGTCATCGCCAAAGCAGTCACAGAAGCGGTGTCTAAGACTTTGCCGTTAAACGAACCAGCTTTCAAAACGATTTTAGCGTCTTGCTTGGCGAATTGATGCAATACTTTTGCCGCAGCAACTGGATCAGCAGACAAACTGTAAACCAATGGGCCTGACATTTGATCTGCCAAACCTTCAAAAGGTGTACCAACAACTGCACGGCGAACAAGGGTGTTTTTCAACACGCGCAAGAAAACGCCTTCTTTACGAGCTTGCGCGCGCAAAGCAGTCATGCTGCTAACCTCGATACCACGATATTCAGCGATAACCAAAGTTTGAGCGCCATTCAACGCTTCAATCACTTCAGCAACTACCGCCTTTTTATCTTGTAAATTAAGACTCAAGGTAATCTCCTTAAATGGAGTTTTAAACACAGCGCAATAAAATTACGCCACCGATAACGATCGACGACCTTAGAGGATAGTATTTATCTGATGCCAAGTTTTAAACATCAGACATATAAAATAGAACTCTTGGGGTACACCATCTGCGTAGGATACCACTCGATTAAGCTTTTCACCTGCAAGCACCTACGGTCTTTGATTGCCTAATTGCCCACACAGTGCATAGTCAATTAGCCCAAAGAAATGCTGCGGCCAACCTTTTTCAGGGAAAACCAACAAAAAGGTTGGCCGCAAATAGATTACAAACACAAAGGGATTAAGCTGTAACGCTAGCAACTTCAACGCGAGCGCCGATGCCCATGGTGCTTGACACAGCTACTTTACGTAAGTACTGACCTTTAGCTGACGCTGGTTTTGCTTTAATCAAAGCATCAACCAAAGCGGCTAAGTTTTCGCGCAAAGCCGCTTCATCAAAAGAAGCGCGGCCAATTGTGCTGTGAATAATGCCTGATTTGTCGGTTCTGTATTGAACTTGACCTGCTTTCGCGTTGCGAACGGCTTCTGCAACGTTAGGGGTAACCGTACCCACTTTAGGGTTAGGCATCATGCCGCGAGGCCCTAAAATCGTACCCAAAGCACCAACCACACGCATCGCGTCTGGGGCAGCAATCACGATATCAAAAGGCATATCGCCTTTTTTAATCATGTCAGCCAAGTCTTCGAAACCAACGATATCCGCGCCCGCTTCACGCGCGGCATCGGCCGCAGCGCCTTGAGCAAAAACAGCAACGCGAGTAACTTTACCTGTGCCTTTAGGCAACACAACCGCACCGCGAACGACTTGGTCTGATTTACGAGGATCGACACCTAAATTAATAGACACGTCGATAGACTCGTCAAATTTAGCGGTAGCGCACGACTTAACCAAGGCAATGGCTTCAGTAATTGGGTACAATTTAGTGCTGTCTACTTGAGCTTGCAAAGCTTTTGCACGTTTAGATAGTTTAGCCATGTTACACACCCTCCACTTCTAAGCCCATAGAACGAGCTGAACCAGCGATAATTCGCACGGCAGCGTCCATGTCAGCTGCGGTTAAGTCAGCTTGTTTTACTTTTACAATTTCTTCTAATTGTGCGCGGGTCACTTTACCCACTTTTTCAGTATTCGCACGTTTAGAACCCGATTTGATGCCTGCTGCTTTTTTCAGCAAGATCGTCGCTGGAGGCGATTTCATGATAAAAGTAAATGATTTATCTGCAAACGCAGTAATCACTACTGGAATCGGTAAACCAGGTTCCATGCCTTGAGTGGCGGCATTGAACGCTTTACAAAATTCCATAATATTTAGACCACGTTGACCCAAAGCTGGACCGATGGGTGGAGATGGATTTGCTTTTCCTGCTGGGACTTGCAGCTTAATATAGCCGATAATCTTTTTTGCCACGATAAAACTCCTCAAAAAATGGGTATAACGCCATGCCCAAGCACGGCTCCCCGTAAAGAAACGCCCCTTCTAAACCAACTTAGAATTAGAAGGGGCGCTTATTGTATCAGAACTTATACAAAAAACCAAACAATTCCCTATTTATTTCAGTACTTACCCCAAATCGGGGCAACCAAAATACCGAAAAACAGGCGATTTTTATTTGCTAACGGGGGCACTCGCATCGCCTTCAAGCTCAAGTTCGGAGTAATTTTTATTGCTAAAACTGCCCCCAATCGCCAAATGAGTCGAGACTCTTTGTGTTAACTGTGCCGATTGCAAGCGCACGCTGGCGGCTTTTTCCGCATACCATGCCAACTGCTGTTGCAATAATCCAATTTGGCTGTCTTTGCCTATTGCCGTTCGACTTTGAGCGTATTGCAGTTGTTTCCCAGCTGACTCCAATTGCACGGCTTGCTGTTTGGCTTGTTGAGTTAACCCTTTTTCATTACTTAAGGCGCGCTCCACGTCCGTAAAAGCGTTTAAGGCCGTGCTGGCATAAAAAGCCAAAGCCGCTTTCTGGTTGGCTTTTTGCACGTCAACCTGCGCGAGCAAAGCGCCACCTTGGAAAATAGGCACTAAAACTGTACCACCCAATCCCCATTGCGTCACGCCACTGTTTTGCAGTTCAAATACCTTGCTGACAAAGTTAGAACCCGTTCCTGTCAGACTCAACCGAGGTAAGCGAGCCGCTTGCGCACTCGCGACACGATCAAAGGTTTCGGCCACGCGGCGTTCGGCAGAAATAACATCGGGGCGACGCTCTAACAAACCCAAAGGAAAGCCCGCGTTAGGCAATTCTGGTAATTTTGGCAGTATCGTCGTCACTTGCAATTGCGTGGCGGGGTAACGGCCTATCAATCTTTCTAGCGCTTGAGTTGCGGCACGTTTGGCTTGTTCTATACTAGCCACCTGTTGATGATAACTTGCGGCCAAGCTTTTGGCTTGGGCAACATAACTGCCATTTTCAGCGCCGATTTGTTGCCGAGTTTGCGCCAAAGCCGCCCATTTATCAGCCAATTCTGCGCTTTTTTGTGCCAATTGTTGCTGCGTGTTGGCTTCGACCAACAACAACCACGCTTGAGTGACGTTGGCCGCAAGGCTCAACCTCGCACCAGCCAAATCTGCTTCGTAAGCGCTTTTTGCGTAACTGTTGGCTCTGACCTCCGAACGCACGCGCCCCCAAACGTCCAACTCCCAATCGGCTTTCAGTAACCCGCCTTGCAAGCCCGAGGAATCATTTTTCCCTCTCATGAGAAAGTTCACGGAAGGAAGCAAGCCTCCTTGCGCCATGCGCATCATGGCTTGAGCGGCTTCGACTCGCGCGGCAGATATCCTCAAATCAGGATTATTCCGCTGCGCTTCGTCTATCAAACTTAAGAGTTCTGGCGATTGGAAGGTTTCCGCCCAGTGTTGGGCATCGACTGAACCATAAGCACCATAAAAACTGGCGGGGACTTGCGCGGAAGAAGAAAAAGCTTGGTCGTGCAAGGTTTTTCCTGCTGGTGGGTCTTGTAAAGCACAGCTGCTTAACAAAACCGCCATGGCGAGACTGCTTAAAGCAAAATATTTTCTCATGTCCACTCCTTAGTGAAGCTTGAAGATCAAATAGTTGAGTTTCGCGCCTATGCGTAAAATAACCATGCGAACCACGTGTATCGCGTGCCAGCTGTCGGTGTAAACCGCGCCGTCACCTTGTGCGCCTGACGGTAACATCAACGATTTATCATCGCCTGTCACTTCGTAACGAACCGCAAAACGTTGCCCAGCACTGCTCGACAACTGTCTTCCTGTATCAGGCACAGCGCCCGTTGGCAAGATTTGGCCTTCGGCATTATTCAAAATAATCGAATGCACTTTGGCGTGTATGATGCGTCCAGGCAAAGATTCTAAAGTGAACTCCGCGCGGTCGCCCACTTTGACGGCGTGCAATTCATTTTGATTGTAAAACGCCAAAATGCGATATTCATTTTCGATGAAGGTCAAAGCAGGCGCAAAAGTAGCCGCAATATTGCCGATAATCATGCCTTCTCGAATTTGAACGTTAACAGGATACCCATCGGCAGGCGCATAAACCACCGTTTGAGCCAATTCCCATTCGGCTTGCGCCAATTGAGCGCGCGCCACAGCCACGCCAGCGACTTCGTTACCAACACGAGTATTCAACTTGTTTTTGACTTGAATTTCGTTTGTGCGTTTCGCCACCACATCGCCTTGAACCGATTTCACTTCACCCAAAGCCAACCGCAAATCGGTTTGCGCTTGTTCTAAAGCAAACACATCGCCAGCACCCGAATTGACCAAGGCTTGGTGTTCTCTGACGCGTTGTTGCGCCAAAATCAATTTCGCTTGAGCTTGATCCAAACGAGATTGAGCGCTGACTGTATTGGCATTGGCGCTTTGCACATCGCCTTTCATGTTTTCGGCGGTGGTTTCGGCCACTCTCAATTGAGCGGTTAATTCACGCACTTTTTGTTCGAAAGGCGCTGGGTCGATTCTAAACAACACATCGCCTTTTTTAACTTGTTGATTGCTGACCACATCAACGCTCACCACACGGCCTTTCACCAAAGGAATGACCTGAACGCTGGGCGTAATCACGCGCACATCGCTAGAAGACGGGGCAAAAATATTCAACATAAAAATCAACCAAGCCATGGCCACCACGGGTATGGTGAAGGTCACAACTTTGCTGACGGTATTCCACGGTAAAAGTTTGAATTTCCCAAAGATTAACCAAGCGCACAACGCGTAAATTGATAACAATAAAGCTTCCATTATGCCTGCTCCTCTTTTTCTGTTGTGTCAGTTGTCGGATCGGCGCGATGTTTGTTGCGCAAATCCAATTTTTGTTTGATTTGTTCAATGTCATGGTCAGACAAGTTTGAAATCAAGGTGTCTAAATCCATCGTTTGTGGTTCAATTTTGGCACCAAGGTTGGCCGCATCCAAACGGGGTGTGGTCCATTCGCTTTCTGGCAAATCGTGTTCGTGATGTTCTAATCTGTCGCGCCCAAAAGCCATTTTAAAGGCGCTGGGTTTGGTGTAAGCCCACAACCAAGCCAGCGGCCACAACAAACCACCAAAAAACAAGGACAACAGGCACAACACTTTAATGGCAGGTGCGTTGGGATGTTTGCGTTCTTCGGCCTTTTTTTCAGGCAAAATGTGCAAAATCCAGAACAGAGCAATCCCAACAGGTGGCATCACAATCAATACCACCCAAGACACCACATTGGCCATGGTTTCTAATGCGGCACCTTCCAAAAAAGAAGCGTGTGCGGCAGGAGAAAATAGCATCAACAAGATGACAAAATAAGACCCCAGTAATCGTTTCATTGTAAAACCCCTTAGTTTTTTTAAATAACATCCTGCGTCAGGCCAAGAAATAAAATTGTTCGACTCTTACTTATCGAAAAGCTTTATAAGGCTCGATTATAGTACAAGAATGCGTATTTTAAAGTAAAAAAAGCCATGCGCAGGGTTAAGTCCCCACCATCAGGCCTGCATTATTCAAGCCCAAGGTTGGCCGCAAGCCGCCAAGGCACAGCAAAATAGAATCAACCCGCATTTTATGCGACAATCGCTCTCTTTCTTCATCACTGCCGTTTTTCTTTTCAATTTCAACATAGGATATTTTTATCATGCGCGCCAGCCAATTTTTTATTGCCACTTACAAAGAAACCCCAGCCGAAGCCGAGTTACCCAGCCATCAACTCATGCTCCGCGCGGGCTTAATCAAGCGCACCGCCATTGGTTTGTACACTTGGATGCCGATGGGCGTGCGCGTTTTGCGCAAAGTAGAAGCCATCGTACGCAGCGAAATGGAAGCCGCTGGTTCGGTTGAATTGCTGATGCCTGCCGCTCAACCTGCCGAATTGTGGCAAGAGTCGGGACGCTGGGAACAATACGGCAAAGAATTGCTGCGTTTTAAAGACCGCCATAATAACGATTATTGTTTAGGCCCCACGCACGAAGAAGTGATGACCGACATTGCGCGTCGCGAAATCAAAAGTTACAAACAATTGCCTTTAAACTTTTACCAAATTCAAACCAAATTCCGTGACGAAGTTCGTCCACGTTTTGGCGTGATGCGTTCGCGCGAATTTATCATGAAAGACGCTTATTCTTTTCATGCCGATTTTGACGACTTAAAAAACACTTATGACAGAATGTATCAAGCTTATTGCACTATTTTCAATCGATTGGGTTTGGTTTACCGCCCTGTTGCCGCCGATACGGGTTCTATCGGAGGCACGGGGTCGCACGAATTTCAAGTACTGGCCGATGCAGGTGAAGATTTAATTGCCTATTGTCCACAATCCGATTATGCGGCCAACGTTGAACTTGCCACGAGTTTAGCGCCCAGCACCACGCCCAACGCGCCCACACAAACGCTGGCCAAACAGCACACGCCCAACATCAAAAGCATCGCCGACCTGAGTCAATTCTTTGGCATCGCGGCTAACAAAACCCTCAAAGCCGTGGTGGTAGAAAGTGCGCCCTTTGATGCACAAGGCCAAGCGGTCGCCGTTGAACCTGTTTTGTTATTGCTGCGTGGTGATCACGATTTAAACGAATTGAAAGCCGAAAAAATTGCAGGCATCAACAACCCGTTGACCATGGCCAGCGCGGCGCTAATTCAAGCTCATTTTGGCGCGGAAGGTGGTTCGCTTGGGCCGCTCGGTTACAAGGGGCGCATCATCGCCGACCGTGACGTGGCGGCCATGAGCGATTTTGTCATCGGCGCAAACGAAACCGATTATCACTACACGGGCTGCAATTGGGGGCGTGATTGTTCTTTGCCCGAAATCGCGGATTTGCGCAACGTCGTCGAAGGCGATGCCAGCCCTTGCGGCCAAGGTTCGTTGGCTTTTGTGCGCGGTATAGAAGTTGGCCACGTTTTTCAACTCAGAACCAAATACGCCGAAGCCCTAAAATGCGAATTTCTCAATAAAAACGGCAAGCCTCAAGTGACCGAAATGGGCTGTTACGGCATAGGCATTACGCGCATTGTGGGCGCGGCCATCGAGCAAAATCACGATGAACGCGGCATTATTTTTACCGATGCGATGGCGCCTTTTACCGTGGTCATTGTACCGATGGGCTTAAACCGCAGCGAATTGGTGGCTGCGCAAGTTCAAACTCTGTATGACGCGCTCAAACAAGCAGGTGTTGATGTGCTTTTAGACGACCGCGACGAGCGCCCTGGCGTGTTGCTGGCGGATTCAGAACTCATCGGCATTCCGCACCGCGTCGTCGTCGGCGAACGTGGTTTAAAAGATGGCTTGGTTGAATACCAACATCGCAAAGACACTGCGCCCAGCTCAATTGCGGTGGCGGATATTTTGACGCTGTTGTTGCAAAAACTCACTCAAAAGGGTTAACCATGAACTTACAAGACGCTGAAAACAAACACGCCCAAGCTGTCACGGCTTACGGCGCTGGCTTTGTGACCCTCAATGGGGAGCGTCATACCGCCTCCCTCGCTTTATCGCCCACGGGCGTTTTCCCTTGGGCGGTTGCCAGTTTAGACACCTTGTCTGCGGCGGACTTTCGGCCATTACTCGCCAGCAAACCAGAGTTGATTATTTTAGGCACAGGCAAAAGTCTACGCTGGCCGCACCCCAGCGTCTTGGCCGAATGTATGGCGCAAGGGGTCGGTGTGGAAGTCATGGACACGGAAGCGGCTTGCCGAACCTACAACTTTTTGTTAGTCGAAGGCCGTAAAATGGCCGTTGGCCTAATCATAGAACCTGTTTAAAAATGCTTGCCTAACCTTTGCGGCCAACCTTTTTCCCGATGTTTTAGGAAAAAAGTTGGCCGCAAGGGTTTTTGTTGCTATTGAAAGGTTACCGCCAAATTACCACGTTTTTTGCACACCAATCGCGCCGCTGGTGGTGGTGTTGGTGCCGCCACCGATGGCTACCGATTGTTTCAAATGGCCGTAAACACTCAAGTCAGCGCTGGTTTGGTAACTCAGCCCCACACTCATGTCCGCCCATTTGGCATCTTTTTCGCTGCTTAGGCCAAATTGGTTGGTCAAATCGCGCACGCCCGTGCCTGTTGAACCATTTTGCACGTTGAGGTTGGCCGCAAACCACGGTTTGAAATTGGACGAGGTGTCGCTTGGGCTAAGGCGCGCGCCCACGCGGAAAATCACGCCCGAACTGTCGTCTTGCGACATCACATAACCGCCGCTGTCGGTCGCATCGTCAAAACTGTCTTGATAAACGACCAATTGCGCTTGTGGTTCTAAGGTCACGCTGTCAAATCGAACGGGTACGCCTGCTTCCAGACTGCCGCGCAAACCCGTTGAATCCAAGGATAAATTGCTTTGCGGGCCTTGCGCATCCGATTGTGACCACGAATATTGCACCACCGCATCCAAATAAGCGCCGCTGTCCGCCGCCAAAGTGTAATAAGCCATCAAAGACGTGGTGTTCGCGTCCACGCTGCCCGTGGCGTCATTTTTGCCACGCACCGAATCGCCCGTCACGTCCATTTTGCCTGTGACATAACCCACCGCCAAACCTGCTTGGCTCGCCGTGTTATTGGCATTGCGATTTTGCCAAAAACTGTGACCCAATTGGAAACCTGTCGTCACTCCGTCCACGCTTTGGTTGAGCGCCGCGTTGTCATAAGCCACTTCACGCGTATCCGCCACCAAACGCCCCCAGCTGCTGGCGTTGTAAATACTTGATTTTTCAGTGTTGAATTGCGCTGTGTTTTGCGCGCCCATGCGCTCGTGGTAAGTACCCAACAAGGTGTTGGCCGATAAACTCACCACGTCCGCTATTGCGTTGTAAGTCACGAAGTCGGGCGCAATGGCTGGTGTTGGCGTTGGTGTGGGCGTTGGTGTGGGCGTTGGTGTTGGGGTGGGTGGAATTGGCACAGGTGGTACGATAGGCAAGGTTTGGTCTGGTGGCGTTGAACGATCTAGCACAATTTCGCCTGTATTATCTATGTGCGAATTGCCGTTATTGTCTGGCGCAAACTGGCCATTAATCCCGCCACCTGTTCCTGGTGCCACTTCGGTTGGTTTGGGTGGTGCAACGCCTTCTGCCCCAACCAAAAAGCCGTTGGCATTTAATGTCGCGCCCGCTGGCACGTAATTGGTTAAAAACAAACTTTGGCTGTCAGTCAAATCAGAATATTGACCTTGGCGACCCACATAGGCAAATGCGCCTGCGGCCACATAACCGCCTGCAATTTTCAACTGTGAGGTATCCACGGTGCCCGAGTTTTGCGCATCAACAAATTTAATGCCATCGTAAGTCGGCGCGCCTGTGCCACCTGCGTTCGCAAAATGGAAGGTGGTTGTACCTGATAGTTTACCGCCGTTGGCCAGTACGATTTTATCACTGCCCGCGCCTGTTACATCATCGCCATTTAAGCGGGTGTTCATGTAAATATTGGCATCGCCTGTACTGGTATAAGCGGTGAGCGACAATGTTTTAAAGTCAGTATAAGCCGCTGTTGGCGCACTGCCATCGACATTAACAAACTTAATTTGGCTGCCGTCGTTGTACAATTGAGCTGGGAAGACTGCGGTTCCAAAGCCCCCTAGATCAGAATTACCCGTAATGTTCCAAGTAGACTTACGGAAAGTTCCAAAATATCCGTTTTTAATCGCCCCTGTTAGCACGCTATTTTGCGAGAGAGTCAAACTTAAAACATTCGGCACGAGAGACTCAATGTCACCGTTAATCACACTGTTAGAAATATCCACACCAAACTCTGAGCCAACTAAAAATGAATTTATTAACAAGGCGCGGTCAGTGGCACTCACTGTGGCATCGGCAATGTTTAGACTCACTATATTTTTAGGATTTTCAAGCACAATGGCATCCGAGCTTGCTCCCGTTGCAGTGATAGACCCCGTAATCGTGCCAGCTAAAATGCCACCCTCTTTAACCAGCAAAGCAGAGGCATCAGCGCCTGTGGTACTGATGTTGCTTGCACCCACCAGTTCTAAAATACTAGAATCTTCAACAATGACGCCAGCAGCCCCAGCCCCCTCGGTATGAATGCTCGTATTCGTTAGCGTTAATTTACTGCGGTCTTTAAGCCACAAAGCATGGGCATCCGTACCTTTCGTAGTAATGCTGTTGGCACCTGCCAAAGTGATAACGCCACCGCTACCAACCACCACGCCGTAAGCCTTATCACCCTCGGTAGAAATGGCCATGTTTGTTAACGTTAAATTGGCTTTTTCGATTTGAACACCAACGCCATTATTTCCTGTTGTTTTTATTGAACTGGCCGTATTTAAATTACCAAGCATGGTTGGAACAAACGAGCCGTTGCTCACATAAAGTCCTGATACATTGGTGGTTACGTTCAACTCGCCTATATTAATGAAGCTGTTGTTTTTCACGGAAAGCGCATATCCATCAGTTGCTGCCCCCGTATAATTTTGAGTCGCCTCTAATTTTGCTAGAAAAATGTCAGCATTTCCATCAGCGGAAACAACATTTTTAAACCCTGTTGTCACTGTAGCGGTGGTTTTTCCTAAGCCGATATGACCATAATTCAAAGCACGTATCACCGCGTCCTCGCCTGCCCCTGTTGTGATAGTCAAGATAGGGGTTACGCTGGTTGTAGAATCTTTCATGTTACCCGCAGTGTCTGACGATAAAGCAGGCGAATCGGTAGACGTAATGGTGTATGCATCACCAACAAAATGAAACATGCCAGCATTCACTGCATTTAGCGTTACCACACCATCGCCACTGACGTAGGTGTCAGATGGCAAAGGAACAGCCGAGCTGGACCCATTGGCTTCCTGAGGACCAGCGGCTTGCGCCGTCACACTAACTGCCGAAATGACAACCGCCGCCGCACCCGACTTCACGTGGGATTTTGCAAGCTCCGAAACCACAGTCCAAGCACTTCTAACAGCAGACCAAACCAAACGATGCGATTTATTCATGATAGCCACCTTTTATTTGTAATTAAAGTTAAACAGGAATAAAATAAAAAACAAATTTCACGACTTTTTAAAAATAAACTTTACCTCATTAATGTGGGAAGCACAATAAAAAAACAAATCATTACACTAAAGAAAGGGCGTCTTTTAAAGCGTCATACAGAATAAAAGTATAGACATAATAAAACCGTAAAACGAGTTGCGGCCAACCTTTTTCCCGATTTTTTAGGAAAAAAGTTGGCCGCAAGGGCTTCAAAATGGTTTTGACTGTTTCTTGGAGACTTTATACATTAAACAAAAATTCTAAGACATCGCCGTCTTGCACCACGTATTCTTTGCCTTCGGCGCGTTGTTTGCCGGCTTCTTTGGCTTTGGCTTCGCCGCCGTAAGCCACAAAATCTTCGTAAGCGATGGTTTTTGCCCGTATGAAGCCGCGTTCAAAATCGGTGTGTATCACGCCTGCGGCTTGTGGAGCGGTGTCGCCTTTGTGTATCGTCCACGCGCGGACTTCTTTAACGCCAGCCGTAAAATACGTTTGCAAGCCCAACAAACTATAAGCCGCGCGGATTAAGCGATTTAAACCCGGCTCTTCCAAACCCATTTCGGCCAAAAATTCGCCTTTGTCGGCGGCATCCATTTCCGCAATGTCGCTTTCAATTGAGGCGCACAAAGCCACAACGGGGGCGTTTTCTTTGTCGCCCAAGGCGCGTAATTGATCTAAATACGGGTTATTCTGAAACCCATCTTCGGCCACGTTGGCCACATACATTACGGGTTTTAAGGTCATTAAAAATAAAGACTTTAACATGGCTTTTTGTTCGGCATCCATAGGATAAGCGCGCGCAGGCAAGCCTTCGTTTAAATGCGGCACCAATTTTTCGCACAAGGCCACCAAAGCCGCCGCATCTTTATCGCCCGAACGGGCTTTTTTGCCTTCGCGCACAATGGCTTTTTCAACCGCAATCAAATCGGCCAACGCCAATTCGATGCCTATGGTTTCCAAATCGGCAATCGGATCCACTTTGCCCGCCACATGAATGACGTTGTCATCATCAAAACAGCGCACCACGTTCACAATGGCATCGGTTTCGCGAATGTTGGCCAAAAACTGATTGCCCATGCCTTCGCCTTTAGACGCACCCGCCACCAAGCCCGCAATGTCCACAAATTCAACAATGGCGGGTTGCACGCGCACGGGTTTCACAATTTGGCTTAAAGCGTCTAAACGCGCATCAGGCACTTCGACAATGCCCACGTTGGGTTCTATGGTGCAAAAAGGATAATTGGCTGCTTCTATGCCCGCGTTGGTTAACGCATTAAATAAAGTGGATTTGCCCACGTTGGGTAGGCCAACTATGCCGCATTGTAAACTCATCATCTGTCCTTTAACGGATAAAAAAGGGATAAAAACTAAAAATCGCCGCAAGTTAGCTCACGGGCAAGACGCGCATCATAACAAAAAACAGGCCACTTCGGTTAAACGAAAGTGTTCACCGTGATGCGTTAAAAGGCTGCGGCCAACCTTTTCACGGATTTTTGGGGAAAATCGGCAAAAAGGTTGGCCACAAAGCCACGTGTTTTATGAGACAACGGGCGGTTCTGTTTGAGACGCATCGGCGTTGGCTAAACTGTCTAAGGCCGCCAAATCGGCAGGATTCAGCGCGGCAGGCAAAGGGTGAGCCGCAAACCAAGTGCTCATCACATCGTCTACTTCTTTCATGCCGAGGTGTTTGCTGCTGGAAAAAGTTTGCACGCTGGCTTGTGGATACGGCAACAAGGCTTTTTTGACTTCGGCCAACGTGCGTTGTTGTTCGCCGCGCGACAATTTATCGCTTTTGGACAAAATCACGCGGATGGGCAATTGGCGTTCGCTAAAAAAGTCGAGCATTTTGATGTCGCTGGGGCGCATGGGGTGGCGTATGTCCATAATCAACAACAAGCCAATTAAGCTGGCGCGGGTTTGCAAATATTTGGCCAACAAAGTAAACCAATGCGCGCGCACCGATTCGGGGACTTTGGCGTAACCATAACCTGGCAAATCCACCAAATAGCGTTCTTGCCCCAATTCAAAATAATTAATGTGCTGCGTTCGACCAGGGGTTTTGGACACAAAAGCCAAGCGTTTGTGATTACACAGCGTATTTAATGCGCTGGATTTTCCTGCGTTAGAACGCCCAACGATAGCCACTTCGGCATGGGTGGGCGGTAAGTCGCGGATGTGATTAACGGTCGTATAAAAACGAGCATGCTTAAAAAGTGACATAAGTACGTAATGAATTAGAAAGTAAATTAGGATAGAATAGCACGTTATCGAAATCGCTTTAGCAATTTTCTACGCCAAACTGGATAGGCGCGTTCCATTTTCTTTTAAAATCAGCCTTCAAAAAAGGAGTCGTCACATGAAACAACACACAAAGTCTAGCCTAAAATTCAGCATGAAACCCCTATTCATCGGCATGGTCGCCGCCTTAGGTTTCAGCAGTGCCTTACTGGCCGCCCCCAGCGCAACACAAGAACAAAAAGGTGATGCCAATAAAGGCAAAGCGATAGTGGCCAACGTTTGTGCGGCCTGTCACGGTGCAACGGGTAACAGCGTTGCAGGCACCAATCCGAGTTTGGCTGGCCAATTTGATGTGTATTTGTACAAGCAACTCAAAGCCTTTAAATCAGGCGAACGCAAAAATGCCATCATGCAAGGCATGGTCATGGGCTTGTCTGATGAAGACATGAAAAACGTCTCGGCGTATTTTAGCGTGCAAACCCCAACGCCCAGTGAAGCCACCAACAAAGCACTGGTTGGACGCGGCGAACAAATTTACCGCCAAGGCATCGCCAGCAACGGCACGCCTGCTTGTATGGCTTGTCACGGCCCACAAGGTGCAGGCATTGGCACGCAATACCCGCGTTTGGGCAGCCAACAAGCGCCTTATGTCTTGACTCAACTCAAAGACTTTAAAGCAGGCGTGGTTAGAAAAAATGCCGTGATGAGCGACATCGCTAACCGCTTAAGCGACCAAGATATGGCCGCCGTCGCTGAATATATTTCGGGTTTGCGTTGAGGTTAAATCCCGCTTAAGCCCTTTGCTGAACTCAATCATCAAACTCAATCGTTTTTTGTCGATTGAGTTTGATGATTTTTAAACGATCTGAAATTCAACAGTCGTTTAAACAACAGAAACATGGACAATCAAAACATGACTCAATTTAGCTCTTCAGAAACCAAAACTGCGCACAAAGAACCCGATGAAAAATTTTGTGCCGATTGTGGGCAGGCCATCAAAAAAGCGGCTGAAATTTGCCCGCATTGTGGCGTGCGTCAAATGACAACCCCTTTCAATCTTAGCCCTGTTTTTCACGCTACCACGCCCAACGGCAAAAATAAAAACGTGGCTGCTTTGTTGGCTTTCTTCTTGGGTGCATTTGGCGTGCATCAGTTTTATTTAGGGCGCATGGGCAAAGGATTCTTGTATTTGCTCTTTTGCTGGACAGCCATCCCCAGTATTTTGGCCATCATAGACCTGATTTTATTGTTGACGATGGATAACGCAACGTTCAATCAAAAATACGGCGCTATGCACTAATTTTGCTGAATTTTGACTGACAACAACTTGCGGCCAACCTTTTTGTATAAATTAAAGAAAAATACCACGCTTATGGCACCTTCTCCTCGTTCGTCGTCACGTAAACTGCTGAATTCATCGTACGAATTACTGAGTTCCATGCGCTTTGCGGTGGCTTTGTTAACTGTTTTATTAATTGCTTCCATCATTGGCACGGTGCTGCGCCAAGACCAAACCCAACAAGCGCAACAAGTTGAATTTGGGCCTTTTTGGTATCAAGTGTTTAACACCTTAGACTTGTTTGACGTGTATCACGCGGCTTGGTTTATTTTGATTTTGGCTTTTTTGGTGCTGTCGACCAGCTTGTGTATTTTGCGCAACGCACGCGGATTTTGGCGTGAAATGACTTCTTTTAAAACGCAAGTCACCGAACAGTCTTTGCCTCTCATGAAACACCACGCGCAAATTTCGGCCACCGAACCCACCGAAAAAACCGTTGCAAGGTTGGCCGCAAGCGGTTGGCAAAGCAAAATCGTCACGCGCGAAGACGGCAGCATTTTAATTGCCGCCAAAAAAGGCAGCGCCAACAAATGGGGCTATTTTGCCGCTCATGGCGCCATCGTGTTAATTTGTTTGGGCGGTTTGATTGACGGCAACATCATACAAATTGTGCAACGCAATTTGGGGTTTATTGCGCCCGAAACACGGCCTTTGTTTATTTCGCAAGTCCCCGAAAAAAGTCGTTTGGCAGAAAACAATCTGTCTTTTCGTGCCGACGTACAATTGTCCGAAGGCCAACAAGTCAGCGCGGCTTTTTTAAACACCAGCGATGGCGGTTATTACGTGCAAGATTTGCCTTTTATTTTAAAGTTGAATCAGTTCTTGGTCGAATATTACGACAGCGGCCAGCCCAAACTGTTTGCCAGCAATATCGATGTCACCGACAAAGCCACAGGTGTGACCACCAAAAACATCACCGTCAAAGTCAACGAACCCTATCGCACCAACGGCATCGCCATTTATCAAGCCAGTTTTGGCGATGGCGGCTCGGGCTTAACCTTCAAAGCTTGGCCTTTGCATTCACCCACTTTGGTGACCAGCGACTTTAGCGCCAAGTCGCGTAGCCAGCAGCCTTTTACTTACAACGGCATCTCTTATCAACTCGAATTGGGCGAATTTCGCGCATTTAACATAGAAGACATCAGCGCCCAAAACACAGAACCCAAGGGCGCACTGAACAAAACCATGACCGATGTGCGCAATGTCCGCACCGAAAAAACCATGAAAAATGTGGGGCCGTCTATCACGTTCAAACTGCGTGACCCCGAAGGCCAAGCGGTCGAAATGCAACATTTTATGTCGCCCATTACCGTTGATGGTGACAATTATTTGCGCATTGCGGTTCGTAAAGACATTAACGCGCCGTTTGAGTATTTGCATTTGCCTTTAGATGCCGACTTTAAAATAGACCGTTTTATGGCCTTTAATGCCGCGCTCAAATCGCCGCAATCTCGCGCCAAAATCGCCCAACAGTTGGCCGCACGCAACGGCGCAGGCAATGCCGTTTTGCAAACGCAACTGGAACAAACCACCTTAAAATTATTGTCTGTGTTTGCCGAAGGGGGCTTCCCCGCCATCGTCAAAACACTGGAACAAGACACCAGCCTCAGCGCCGAAAAAAGAGAAGCGCTCACGCAAAGTTTGGTGGCCATGTTACGCAATGCCAGCGTGGATATTATGAACGTCGCTGACCAACAAGCAGGGCGTAAACCCCTAGAAAACACGGCCGACAATTATGCGTATTTACTGCGCGCGCTCATCGCCTCCAGTACTTTAAACGACTACCCTGCACCCGTTTATTTGCAATTAACAGGCTTTAAACACGTGCAAGAATCTGGCTTTCAAATGACGCGCTCGCCAGGAAAAACGTGGGTTTATTTTGGCTCATTGCTGCTGGTGTTAGGCATCATGTTGATGTTTTACGTGCGCGACAAACGCCTGTGGATTATCCAAAACTCAAGCTTTAGCTTAATCGGCATGAGCGCGGCACGCGATACTTACGATTTAGATCAGGCTTTTGAACACGAACTCGCCTATTGGCACGCGCTGGCTGCGGCCAACCTTGCCCCCTCAAACACAACCAAGGAAAAATCATGACCTTATTCCATCGATATTTAGGGCGCAGCTTTAATTTTCGCGATGCGCTGTATTTGGTGTTTATTGCCTTAAGCTTGGGCGCAGCTTGGACTCAGTGGCACACGTTTATGGACGAGTACGAACAAGTCATCTTGTTTGCAACTTTGCCCTGCTTAATGGTGTTTGGTTTATTTTGGCCAGCATTTCAGCTTTATTTTCCAGCCGCTTTGCTGGGCGCGAGTTATGCGGGCTGGTTGTATCAAGGCGACATCAGCCGCGACAAAACCGTGTTCGGCCTAAAATACTTAATCAGCAGCCAAAACGCCATTTTATGGATGTGCGCTTTATTGGGTTGCGCGGCCTTGCTGTATTTAATCAGCTTCATCAAAAATCGCCGCCTTGCGCCTGAAGCTGCCTATCAAGAAACCACGGGCAAAATCGCCACGGGTTTGATGTGGGCGGCCGCCACGATGGGGCTGTTGGGCATGATGGTGCGTTGGTATGAAAGCTATTTGTTATTGGGAACGGCAGGACATATCCCCGTGTCCAATTTATACGAAGTGTTTGTGGTGTTTATTTTAATCACCAGCTTAATGTATTTGTATTACGAAGCCAGTTTTAAAACCCGTCAAATGGGGATTTTTGTTGTGTCCGTCATTTTGGCGGCGGTGGCTTTTTTGTTGTGGTACAGCGTCACGCGCGGCGCACACGAAATCATGCCTTTGATTCCTGCTTTACAATCTTGGTGGATGAAAATACACGTCCCTGCCAACTTTATCGGCTATGGCGCGTTTGCCATTGCCGCGATGTTGGGCGTGGCTTGGTTGCTGGCCGTGCCAGAAATGGCTTATCAAGCAAAAGCAAACGACCAAACGGGTTCTGATGCGAAACAACAAGCTGCCCTGCGTCAATTTGCTGCCGCACGTCAAGAAAACAAACGCCTCATGCAGGGCTTGATTGCGGCCAGCGCGGTGACTTTTGTCCTGTTATTTGCCTTGGGCAAAGGCACGTTGCAATTCGACCAACAAGCCAGAGTCAGCGCCCCCATCGAATTGGCCGCCGATTTTGTTCTGCCTGACCAAGCGCCCGCCTTCAGTGTGCTGGGGCAATGGCTGGCTGTCAAAACCGATACAGCGCTCATGGCAGTACCCGAAGGCGCAGATACGCCACTGTCTACTTTAGGCAAAAGCGTGTTGTTTTTTGCTTATGCCGCTTTGTGCGTGAGCCTTTTGGCGCTGTTGACGCAATATCGCGGGCGCTTGGCCGATTATTTACCCAAGCCTCACGTCATCGAAGAAATCAGTTATCGCGCCATTTCGGTGGGCTTTTTGTTTTTTACCATAGCCACCATTTTGGGCGCGATGTGGGCGGCCGATGCGTGGGGCGGTTATTGGAGTTGGGACCCAAAAGAAACTTGGGCGCTCATTGTGTGGGTTAATTACGCGTGCTGGTTGCATTTGCGCCTCATTAAAGGCGTGCGCACAGAAGTGCTGGCTTGGTGGGCAATTATTGGATTATTTCTCACCACGTTTGCCTTTTTGGGCGTGAATATGTTGTTAACTGGCTTACATTCTTACGGCAAAATCTAAGCCATTTAAACGCAGCCAAAAACGCAACAAAAAACCTTGCGGCCAACCTTTTTCACTGAATTGTCAGAAAAAAGGTTGGCCGCAAGGTTTTTTTGATTCAAATCTCAAGCAGTAACGCATTAAGATTTTTAAGCCGCTTAAAAGGTGAATTAATAACGATACTGCATTTGAACGCCGATGATATTGACGTTCACGTCATATTCACCAACCACAGTGCCGCCCCCTGCATTGTGATGGTTGGTAGCAGTATCACCCACCGACATCAAATACATATAACCAGCATCAAACGTCCAGTTTTTATTCGGAGACCAGCTGCTGCCAACGCTCAAACGGACGCTGTCAGAATCAGGCAACAAAGCATTACGCATTTCAGGATTAGGAATCGGCGTTTTACTGTAGCCTATGCCCGTGCGCAAAGTCACGGCTTCGCTGTATTTGTAATCCGCCCCAACCGCAAAAGCCCATGAGTCTTTCCATTGATTTTCTAAGGTAAGTGTGTTCGCTGGGCTGCTGGTGACGATATTCAAGGTATCAAAACGCGACCAATTGGTCCAAGTCACCGTGCTGGACAAGGTCAATGGATCTGACACGCGGTAACTGGTACTCAAGGCTACGGTTTCAGGCGTGGTCAAATCGGCAGCGCTGTCATACACGCCATTTAAACCAGGTAAACCCGTCACCGTAAAATCGCCCGAAGTTTCGTGGACAACTTTAGAACGGAACGACAAGCCCACTTTTAACGCGTCTTTCTGATACATTGTGCCTAAGTTATAACCAAAGCCCCAATCGCTGGTTTCTGATTTACCCAAAGCACCCGGTACAAACAAGCCAAACTCTAGCAAAGCACTGGCCATTTGAGCCGAAACCCCACCGCCTATGCTCCATTCTGGCGTTAATTGATAAGCGATGGTTGGGTTGATGTCTATGGCTTGTATCAAGCTTTCGGTGCCGTCATTGCGGCCAACCCAGTTGGTGTTGTAACTCGTCCCGGACCCAAACGGCGCAGTAACCCCCAAACCGATAAACAGTTTTTCGTTGACTTGGTGCGTCATAAACAAATTAGGAACTAACAATAACCCAGGGCGGCGGCCATTTTCAGTACCTTGCACATCGCCTTTAATGGGGGAATCGTAATACCCATCAAACGCAATACTGGCACCCAAATTGGTCACGCCGACTTGAACTTGCGTACCGCTCGACAAGGTCATACCAGCCGAATTATAAAACACAGCCGATAAGTCATCGCCCATCACGCCCGCACCCGCAAAAGAGCGCCCCAAACCCACCACACTTTGTTCTGGCAACGCATACCCGCTCGCATAAGCCGATTGGCCTACGCTCAAAGCCAAAGGTATCGCCGCCAACCATAGCGCTTTTTTCATAAAAAACCCCTTTAAATTTAAATTGAAAACACCTGAACCAACGCAGTAAAAAAATAATAGCACAATTCTCAGAAAGTCAATCAGAATCAATCGCGTTAAAAACCCAACTTAACCTTTTAAAACCGCACTTTAGTACCGAATGACTTTTCTTGATTCTGGTTATTTGCTCACTTTAGGTCTGGGAATTTCGGGGAAATCTTCAGTTAAATACACATGAATTCTGCGCAGGGGTTCGTTTTTCACAAACAAAAAGGCGCTATTGGCATTACCATCAAACACCACAGACAAGGCGACAACGTCGTTGATGGGCGCATTTAACTCGGCAACCGCCTTGTTAATCTGTGCCACATCATCGGGATTTTTTAACAACGGCAACAACGCCGACACGGGCGCAGCCACTTTTTGCATTTTTGCGGCGGTTTTTTCGTAAGGCACGTAAAATCTGGGGGCGTTTTGGTAATCCACGCCATCAAACGAGGCAAACGTCATTTCATTGATTTCTTTCGGATCGGTCGGCAATTCAGCCCCTATGGTTTCAACGCCCCACTTGGGAAATTCTTTGTATTGCGGCAAACGCGCGGCATATTTAGGCAAATCACTGACTTCGCTTTCGCGCACCAAATCCATGCGATCTTTCACAAAAATCAAATACACAGGACGACCCACATACATGGCGTGCAACCCATAAGCCAAGGCGGCCAACTGCAACACGGCAATGACACTCAAATCCATCATCAAATGCCGACGTGTTTTTATCGGGTTGGCCGCAACCAAGGTCAAACAAGGTCCGATGGTTAAATCGACGATGGCAATCAAAACCAACACCTTCCAGCCCCCGATGATCTGAAACAAAGGCGAAGGATACCAAATCGACAACATAGCCACAAAAACTGCGACCACAATCACCAAAGAAATCAAAAAATGAATGCCTGCGGCGCGCAAGCGAAAGGGATCTATCATAGAAAAAATTCGAGTCAGCATCATCAGTCAACCTAAAAAATAGTAAAAAACCAGTTAATCTTCATGTTTGGGATCAGGGCCGTATTGGTTGTGGCCAACATCGCCTTTTTTTATGCAGGTTAAATAAACCAAGTACAAATTAACAATGGGAACCAGGCCAATAAGCATAAACCAACCGCTTTTGCCAACGTCATGCAATCTTCTGATACTAACAGCGGCATTTAATCGTATTATTAATAATACAAGAAAAACATATGGACTCCCTAAGAATGCACCTAATGAATTAAGATTTTGAGCCTCATCCCCTATAGCTAAATCTTTACGTTTATCTAGGATATACTTAGCTTCAGGTTCACTCCTTGCTTCTAACAAAGCTTCTAAGGTTTTATCATCTACTTGAAAACCACCTTCTCTATAACCTTTATCCCTTAAATCTCCTGCAAACTTACCAGGGTTAAAAGTTGGGTCTGGTTCGAATGAGGTGGTATCAAATAAACCTAGCACAGCTTGGCTTAGCGCATTGTTTACCATACCACTACCCATAGCTATCCAGAAAGCGTCTAGTCTATCCTTATACAAGGGTACACCTGGTTCTGGTTTAGGGGATTTACTAATAAACCCTGGGTTTATATCAGCATCTTCGGTAGATTTACGAACACGTTTAATGGTAGGCTTTACTGTAGGATGTGCGGCCATAACCTCGGCAATGGCAATGTTTAACGTATTAGCATTATGCTCTAGATGCCAGCGAGTTATTTCTTGTTGCTGATGTCTATTACGTTCATTACGAGCCTGTGCAACAGCGAATCTATTACGTTCGTAATCAGCCTGTGCAACAGCGAAGGCGACACCTTGTTGCTGATGTCTATTACGTTCATTACGTTCATAATCAGCCTGTGCAACAGCGAAGGCAACACCAATCAACACAAACAAAGTGCCTAGCTGACAAATCAAATATTCTTTTCTTCTGGCACGTCCAGTAAAAGTATTTCTTTTTTTCCATATCTGTAAACAATAATGAAACATCTTTTTCCTTATAAAAGTTCCGCCAAGACCAAGGGCGTTTAAAGGGTCAGCATTTTTTGCTGTGCATCCGCAAGGCGACGCACAAAAATGCGCGAAGCGCGTTGATGATTATACGTTGCTTGACGCGCCAAGGGCAAAGCTTCTAACTCAACCGCCATGAAATCGTGTTCTAAAAACCAATGCGCCGTTTGAGTCGTCAACACAAATAAAGCCTTACCACCTTTTTCGGTGGCCATGTCTGCCATTTTTTGCAACAAATAATCCGCCCAGCCCAAGCGTTGTTTGTCTGGGGTAATCACCAAACACCCGACTTCAAACATCAACTCATGCCCTTCATCGGCAGGGTATTCATGCAAAGACGCACAACCAAATACGTGGCCATCATGCGCCAACAAATGGTAATCCAAAATGTCCATTTCCAGCTTTTTGCGGCTGCGATGCACCAGCACGCCCAAAGCTTCCAAGGGCGCAATTAAGGCCAAAATATCGCCCACATCTTGCAAACTGGCTTGGCGTATCGTGACCAACGGTTCTTTGCTGATCATCGTCCCCGAACCTTCTTGCGTAAACAATTCGGTCAGCAAAGCCCCATTTTCATTGGCCTTTAATAAATGGCTGCGGCCAACCTTTAAAGCCACGGCTGCGCAAGCGGACTCAAACACAGGCAAACAACGAGGGGAAATGTCCGAACGATACTTCTCAAGCCAAGCCTTCGCTTCCACCAAAGAAAGGCTGCTGGTTGGTGGCCACAAATCCGTTTCATCTAACAAAAAAATCAATTTTTCGGCGGCCAAAGCATCCGCCAAAGCCACCGCAACTTCGGGCATTTCCAGCAAAAAAGGCTCACCCGTCAACGAATAAGCAATCGGAGGCACAATCAACAACTCGCCCGCCCGCAAACGCGCCTGCATGGCATCGACATAAACCTGCCGAACTCGCCCAGAAAACTGATAATCCACGCCATCGACGATACCAAAAGGCTTCGCCGAAATCCAGTTTCCCATCGCTGTGCGCACACGCGATTTATGGCTGCCCGAATTGGGCATGCCCCGACTAAAATGCGCATTCAAATCGGTCAAAGCCGCACCAACCGCCGCTTTAATGGCTGGCACGTTGGCCGCAGAAATGATGGCGCGATCTTGATGCGTATGTAAGGTTTGCCCCCTAAGCGCCAACTCTGCTTGTAATTGGGCGCGCACATCAAACACCAGCACAACGTGGACATCTAAACTCATCAACAAAGCAATGTCCTGCACAATGGCATCAAACCCTTGCGCCAAAATGCTTTCGCCCGTCAAAGCAATCACAAACGTTTTTTTGCTAAAACTATTAATATAAGGCGCGGCCTCACGAAGAATGAGCGCAAATTCAGGCACGTACATACCGTTATCTTCCAAAAAAAGACACCCTAAAAAAGGGAGCACGCAAAAAAAATAAGATAGCCACCTCGACAACGATTGAGATGAGTATCTAATATTTTGGTTGGGGTGGGAGGGATCGAACCTCCGAATGCCGGAATCAAAATCCGGTGCCTTACCACTTGGCGACACCCCAGTATATGGGCAATACAAAAATAAATGGTTGGGGTGGGAGGGATCGAACCTCCGAATGCCGGAATCAAAATCCGGTGCCTTACCACTTGGCGACACCCCAATAAAAAACTGAACTGATTTTCTCAAACGCAATAAAACGGATGCTGGTTAAACGTATTGACAAAAAAACCGACATAATCCTTGGGCAAATTGGCCAAAATTTCTAGGCTTTGAGTTTTAGAAGCCGCCATAAAAACACAAGCGCCTGAACCCGTCATAATCGCTTTTTTAGGAACAGAATAATCAACCTGATTAAGATACCGCAAAGCGGTTTCTATTTCTGGATAAACGCGACAAGCACTGTCTTGTAAATCGTTAGTGTTTTCCCCGTTTGAGAGGGTTCGCATTATCCCCAAAGCTTCCCTATTCGTCAAGTCTTTTTTACTGCTTTCATCCGCCAAATCGGCGGCGTAAGCTTTAAAAACGCGCGTGGTATCGGCGTGCACTGGCGGTTTGATTAACACATAAGTGCAGGGCGTAATGGGAAGCGCACTCATATTTTCGCCGATGCCCGTCACTTTTGCCGCCTGACCAAAAATAAAAAATGGCACGTCCGCACCCAAAGTGAGCCCCAACGCCATTAAACGTTCGCGAGGCCAGTGCAGGCTCCACAATTGGTTCAAGGCCATTAACACGGTTGCGGCATCCGAACTGCCACCGCCCAAACCCGCGCCCATGGGAATGCGTTTGAGCGTCTTGATGCTGGCGCCTTGGGTGGTTTTTGCGGCAGTTTGCAATAATTTGGCAGCGCGCACAACCAAATCATTTTCTGCCGCCACCCCAGCCAAAGGCGTCTCTAGGCAAATATGACCATCTAACGTTGGTCGTATCCAAATCTCATCCATTAAATCAATAAAACAAAAATGGCTGTCAAGCAAATGATAGCCATCGGCTCGCCGCCCTGTGATTTTTAACGTGAGATTGAGTTTTGCTGGCGCAAGATAATGAAAATAGGACGAGTTCATCAAATTAACCTATAAAAAAAAGACTTCCATGCTTGCGGCCAACCTTTTTTGTCCATTTTCACAAAAAAGGTTGGCCGCAACACGATTTCAGCCGATAAAAAACATGGCATCTTTAAACGGTGTCCTTGAGCTTACTGAAGCTCGGCCACCATGCGTGGCGCAATTTTATCAAAGACTTCGCGAGGAATGGGTTTGCCTTGCTCGTCAAAAAAACGAATCACGGCCTGATCACCTTCCATTTTTAGGTTGACTCGATATTGCACGGTGCTGGGCGTAGAATCTGGCTTTTTGTTGCTAGAAAACCAACCAAAGCCACTTTCCTTTTGAGTAGGGGCAAGGTCAGCCTTGGAGGGTTGCACATAAAACACGCCTTCTGTACGATTTCTGTCCACAACCGTCAAACCTGAACGATCCAGCACCAACCCCACTCGTCGCCATGCGCGTTCAAACTCATCATTTAAAACGATGCTTTCGCCTTGTATTTGGGCATTCAGTTGTTGAGGCGCTTGCGCTTGCACCCCTGCCACGGCTTGGGCTTCGGGTTGCCCAAAACGCGTCATAAAACGAGCCAAAAAAGCCGCTTCTAATTCAGGGTCGGCAGGGCGCGTCTGCCATCTTGTAGTGCTGTCTGCTTTTCCTTCCACAAAATTTTCGGTCATGCCTTTATGCGTAAAATAAATTTCCGTGCCTTTTTTGCTGGCTTCTAAACGCACGCGAAACATATCGCGCTCGCCCGATGTATTGACACCGCCCAGCCCAACCGAATCCAATAAATTGCTAATGCCGCCCAGTTTTAATTTTGCGCGGCGCTCTGCCCAATCGGTTTCCATCAAACCCGCTTCAGGTTCGCCACTTTTCACTGTAAAACCATAATCCGACCAAAAAGGAGCCAGCAAAGGCCAAATGTCAGCAGGCGTTTTGCCTTCTACGACCAACCAGCGCTGTGTACCCGCGCGCTCAATATACACTTTGTCTTTAGGCACAACCAAAACGGCTTGACCTGGCTTAACGGTATTTGTCACGCCTTCAGGCAAGGCGTAACGAGAACTTGGGGTAACCGCCGTCAATGTTGGCGGGACTTCTAAAGTCGTTTTTTGTCCAGTGCTATTGTCTGATTTGTAGCTTAATTCAGGATCTATCGGAGCGGTGCTGCTGCACGCAGCCAATAAGGTGAGAACGCACAAAGGGGTGTATTTAAATCGTTTCATAATAATAAACCGTGTCTCTTGCAAAATAAATCTGTTAATGAAAGAAAATTTCAACTGAAAATCCAGCCCAATTTAAATCAAATGGGCATCTTGCATGGCCTTTAACAAAGCAGGTTCTAACTCGGCCGTCACTGGTAATAAAGGCAAGCGAATGTCTTCTGACATCAATCCCAAACGAGACAAACACCATTTTGTTGGTGCTGGGCTGGGTTGCTTAAACAGCACACTATGTAATGCTTGTAATTGATCGTTTAAAGCGCGAGCCTCGCTGACCTTACCCGCCATAGCGTTGTCACACAACAAGCGCAACAAGCGGGGAGCAATATTGCCGGTCACCGAAATGACCCCATGTCCGCCACACAACATAAAGGCCATAGAAGTCGCATCATCGCCCGAGTACAACGCAAAATCAGCGGGCGCACGTTTGATTAAATCACAAGCCCTTCCTATGTCGCCCGTCGCGTCTTTAATGCCCACAATATTGTCAATTTCAGCCAAACGCAACGCCGTATCGTTATTCATATCGGCGACCGTTCGACCTGGGACATTATACAAAATAAAAGGCATCGCCACCGCTTCGGCTTGCGCTTTAAAATGTTGGTACATGCCTTCTTGTGAAGGTTTGTTGTAATAAGGCACAACCGTCAATGCGGCCTCTGCACCCACCTGCTGGGCAGCCTTAGCCAATTCTATGGCTTCACGCGTTGAGTTTGCGCCTGTGCCTGCAATCACTTTGAGACGGCCTGCGGCCAACTCAACGGTTTTAGCCACCACCGCAATGTGTTCGTCCACCGTCAATGTGGCCGACTCGCCTGTCGTGCCCATCGCCACCAAGCCTTGTGTGCCATTTGTGACGTGGTATTCCACCAAGCCACTTAACGCCACAGTATCCACTTGCCCATTCGCCAACAAAGGTGTGACCATCGCCACTAAACTGCCTGTTATCATTTTTACTCTCCTATAAAAAATCAAAAATCAATTAGGCTCCGCTGCACCAATTGAATCTGCTCAACAAAATAAAATAAACGCAGCCGTATTGTATGCCTAAAAATCACATTTATCAAAACAATTAAAAATAAGGCTTGACGCACGTTCGCTTAGCATGGATAATGGCATTTCTCTGACGCGGGGTGGAGCAGCTCGGTAGCTCGTCGGGCTCATAACCCGAAGGTCGTAGGTTCAAATCCTGCCCCCGCAACCAATACAAAAACAAAAGCCTTACAAATATTATTTTATTTGTAAGGCTTTTGTTTTATCTGTCTATTTGTTCAGCAAACGCTCACCAACCCGTTATGAATGCCACTACCCCCACCATTTTCGGATTACACGCAACCACGGCTTTAGTCGGTTGGCTCGCGCTATTGTTGGGCTTAAGCCAACTGCCGAATGCGGCCAACCTTTTTTGCCATGCGCTGGGCTTGGTCTGTTTAGGGATAGATGCGCCACACCAAACGTGGTTGATGTTTAAAAGAATGCGTTATTTAATGCTATCCATCTTTTTATTAATGGGTTGGAGCACCGTTGGCGATGCGGTATTTAATGCGTATTACGCCCCAACTTGGCAAGGGTTACAGCTTGGTTTGTCGCAAGCCTTGCACTTGGCTTTTATTGCGGCCAGCATTCGTTTTTTGTGGCAACGTTATTCTGAAGCCCAAATGTTACAAGCCTTTCATCATCTTTTTTTGCCTTTAGGTTGGATAAAATTGCCCGTTTCCAAATTGACTTTGCGTTTGGCGCTCACTTTGCAAGCCAGCCATGAATTGCTCAATCAACAGCCACCGCTAAGCGCATCAGCCTTATTAAATCAATTATTGTCCAAAACCGTTCATCCACGCCCCTTGTTGATTGTCCAAGTTGAGCCGTTCACCCAAAGAGACTGGTTGTTTTTTGGGTTCATCATTTTGATGCTACTGATTTTTTTCTTTACTTCGCTTTAAAACAGGCTTAATCAACCAACCAAAAACCACAAAAAACAGCCGCTTGCTTAATCAAATTTAAGCAAGCGGCTATTTCTATTTAAAGGGCTTAACCCATATGCAAACCACCATTTAACGAAAAGTCAGAACCCGTTGCATAACCACCTCCTTCAGAGGCAATCCACGCCACGATAGAAGCAATTTCTTCCGGTTCGCCCAAGCGTTTTAAAGGCACGGTCGCGACAATTTTTTCTAACACATCAGGGCGTATGGCTTTCACCATATCTGTGCCAACGTAACCGGGGGAAACCGTATTCACCGTCACACCTTTGCTGGCCATCTCTTGAGCCAAAGCCATCGTAAATCCATGCAAGCCAGCTTTGGCTGTTGAATAATTACTTTGGCCAAATTGCCCTTTTTGCCCATTAACTGACGAAATGTTAATGATACGCCCCCAGCCAGAATCGGCCATGTGATCAATGACTTGCTTGGTCACATTAAAAAGCGAATTTAAATTGGTATCGATGACTTCGCGCCATTGTTCCAAATCCATGCGGCGAAACAACCCATCGCGCGTGATGCCAGCATTATTGACCAAAACGTCAATTTGTCCAATTTCAGCTTTGACTTTATCAAAGGCCGCTTTGGTTGAAGTCCAGTCGGCCACGTTACCTTCTGAAGCGTGAACATCAAAGCCTTGCGCCCGCATATCCGCCAACCAAGTGTCTTTACGTGGTGAATTCACACCACAGCCTGCAACCACGGTAAACCCTTCTTGGCACAACCGTTTTGTAATGGCCGATCCGATGCCACCCATACCACCCGTTACATAAGCAATGCGTTTTTTTTGTGTCATTTCCCAGTCCTTTTTTAAGTAAAATTTAAATATAAAATATTAATCAATAAAATACTAAAACCAATAATTCACAGCCATCTAAATCACACAACGGCACGAATTTTAACAGACTTTTTTGACTCGTAAGCTTTTAATTTAAAAGAATTTAAATATTGCGCCGCAACAAAAAGACACCTCAAGAAAATAATAACTTTACACAACAAGGCACTAAGAAAAAACGCCATCCAAAAAAGACTTGCGGCCAACCTCTTTTAGCTGAAAACAGCAGCAAGGTTGGCCGCAAGTTTTTAAGTCAAGTTTTAACGATGTCTTTCTATCATTTTTTGGCAAACGGCTTCGGGCAAATATTGTGCAATCAAGGTTTCCCAGCCAGCGGGGCCAACTAAGCCTTTAATCATGGTGGAAGAGACTTCCGCATATTCACGCGGTGGCATTAAAAATAAGGTATGTATGCTGGGGTGAATGTCGGCATTAATGTGGCGCATGGTACGCTCATATTCGTAATCTGAAGCGGTTCGAATGCCTCTTAAAATGTAATTGGCTTGTATGCTTTTTGCATAATCCACCAAAAACTGATTTTCAAATGCCGTGACTTTGACGTTAGGAATACCAACCGTCGCCAAGCGTATCATAGCCAGACGTTCTTCCACATTGAAAGTGTATTTTTTGTTGGGGTTGACACCAATGGCAATGACCACTTCATCAAACAATTCAACCGCTTCTTGTATCATCCACAAATGCCCGTTCGTAATCGGGTCAAAACTTCCCGCGTAGACTGCTTTTTTCATCACTCGCTCCTTAATAGACAAAACGGTCGGTCAGTTCGGTTAAACACAATTCTTTTAAAATAGCAGTTTGACGGGCAGTCGCGCTGGCTTTGCGACCACCAATTTTTTTGGCAATAATCAACTCATTTTTCATCGAATGCTCCCACCCCACCAACTCGGTCACCGTAACTTGATAACCGTGCGATTCTAACAGCAAACAACGCAACACATTGGTAATGTGACTGCCAAATTCGCGACTGTGTAATTTATGTCGCCAAATTTCGGATAAGGGCGTTTGAGCCAATGCCGCTGCTTTGCCGCTGCGCAAAGTGGCCGCCACTTCAGCTTGGCAACACGGCACTATCACCAAATAATCAGCCTGTTTTTCTAAGCCAAATCGAATGGCATCATCTGTGGCCGTATCGCAGGCATGAAGGGCTGTCACGATGTGCACTTTTTCAGGTAATAAAGCCGACTGAGTGGCCTCGGCCACCGTCAAATTGAAAAAATCCATGCGTTCGAAGTGTAATTTTTGCGCCAAAGCTTGCGATTGAGCGATTAAATTTTCACGGGTTTCTATACTAATCACCCGCCCTACATCCTTTTGTTTTAAAAACAAATCATACAAAATAAATCCCAAATAAGATTTACCTGCACCGTGGTCGATTAATGTCAAATTATTATAAATAATGAAACAATCTTCCATTAAAGGCTGGATTAATTGATATAAATGATTAACTTGCTTTATTTTTCGTCTACTGTCTTGATTTATTTTACCATCTCGAGTTAAAATGTGTAAACTTTTCAACAATTCTACCGATTGGTGAGTATGAATTTCTGGAATCATAATTAGGGTCTTGTTTTATCTACGTTAAATTTAAAAGGAATATTAAAATGGATTTAAGTCATTTGTCAGTAAGGGAATTGAATCGCCTAGCAAAAGAAGCCGCAGAAACTGCCCAGCTTCGCCAAAAAGCAGGCTTGGCAGAAGCCAAACATCAAGCCAGAGAACTCCTCAAGCCTTTTGGTATTAAGGTTCACTTTTCCATCAAACCCCCTCGTGAACTAGCGGAAAAACGCCTCAAAAAACCGACAAAAAAAGTCGCTCAAAAATACGGCCATCCGGAAGACCGTTCTAAAACATGGAGCGGGCGTGGTATCAAGCCTCATTGGGTGAGGTCCCTAGAAGAAGAAGGGAAAACCCCTGAACTAATCGCTTAATTCGCCTTGCCGATTTAATCTTTTTTAACACTAAAAAATCGCCTGATTTTTATTTAAAATCCGCTCTGTTTTCTTATTTAACTAATAAGAAACACAGCGGATTTTTTGCACCGAAAATTTAAACCAGTTAATCGCTTATTATTTCAGCTTTTAGCTTTTTATTTTAAATACGGCACGATGGTTTCAGCTTTGGTTAAGCTCCGTATCGCATCAAATAATATCTGAGCTTCGGTATAGGTTCGCATCAACATTTTCAGCCATTGTTTTAATCGGGCGACCGCATATTGATTTTGCTGCCCCGAAGGCGACTGAGTTTGAAGCGCCATGGCCAACGCAAAAAAATCAGCCAACCAAACCAAAACACGAGGCCAAGGCGTAATGGCGCATAGTTCACCTGTAGCAACATACTGCTGAATGCGCCAAGCCAAATCAGGTGCAGAAACCAATCCTCGCCCTATCATCACATCGTGGCAACCCGTTTCGGCACAAATAGCGATGTAATCTTCTACCGTCCAAACCTCGCCGTTGGCGACGATGGGCACCGCCACAGCAGCTTGAATTTTCGGTATCCAAGACCAATGCGCAGGTGGCGTATAACCTTGTTGCTTGGTGCGCGCATGAACGGTGATTCGAGCAGCACCCCCATCAGACATAGCTCGCGCACAATCTAAGGCCAAATCGGTGTTATCGTAACCCAACCGCATTTTACTGGTTAAGGCCACCGCCGCTGGCAGCGCAGTTCTCACGGCGGACACAATTTCAAATATCCGTTCTGGCTCTTTGAGTAGTGCCGCACCACCGCCATGTTTATTGACCGTTGGTGCTGGGCAGCCAAAATTCAAATCTATGGTTTTTGCACCCAACTGTGCGCCTAACAGCGCATTTTCAGCCATGCGGCCAACGTCTGAACCCAACAATTGCAAAACAACAGGCGTACCAGCAAGGGTTTTTGCGTCATGCCATAATTCTGGTGCCAGCTTTTGTATGCTTTTCGCCGAATGACATTGATCGGTAATGCGCAAAAATTCTGTCGTGCAAACATCAATACCGCCAATACGAGTCAATAAATCTCGCATAATTGGATCGACCAACCCTTGCATGGGTGCTAAGTAAAGGCTCATGTTGGCCGCTTCTTGGGTTTAGCCGATGGCGCAGACTTGGGCGAGATTTTGGCTTTTTTTTGTAATTTGGCTATTGAAACGCCTTTTTTGGTCTGACTGGCCTTGGGCTTCGTGTTTTTTGGTTTGCTATTTTTAGGCTTAAGATCTTTTGGCTTTTGGGCGCTAGGTTTCTTTTTTAGGTTTTTTTTCTGTGTCGGCACGGCTTTGGGCTGATTTTTTTTCACCTTAAGCGCAGGCGCTGACTTGACCTTTTGACGACTTTTAAGGCCTTGCGTACTTGCCGATTGTTTTTTTAAAGCGGGGTTAATCGCTTTTTTTGACCGCAACGGACGTTTCGTTGGTTGGGCTTTAGTTTTATTGGTTCTCTTCTTAGCAGTTACTTCGGCCGTTGAAACGCTTATGTTTTTCGCCCGTTTTTGACTGGGCTCGGCGACCACCTTTTTCTTTGCTGGCTGTTGTATTTTAGAAACCGTCGGCATTGCGCCGCCATCTCCAGGCAAAAGGGCATCTTCAGCAAAACTCTGTAAGGTAAAGCACAGAGCCAACATCCCCAAAAAAACCATTGGATTGGGCGTAAGTCGGTTTAAAATCATACTATATCGTCCATCTGATTTCATAAAAACTGCCCTAAAAAAGTTAAAAAATAAAAGGAAACACCAGCCCGACGCTTTTTCCTTTTTTATTCGCATCAAGGTGGCATGAAAGATTCGTATGAATCAAAATCAAGCATTTCATTTTAAGGTACAATACCTGCATAATCTGCGCAATTGTATACGTGATGCCCAAATGGCGCACCAAGTTTTATTGTTATCATTCTTAAATATTGACCATTCATAAGAGAAAAATAATATGTTGTTGACATTAAGATACCTGCTGACCTTTTTGACTGTCATTCTATTTATCGCGGTCGTTATCTACGTTCGCTCTCCTTTTTCTGATACCAAAACCATAATACGGTATTTTTTTAGACAAAAAAAACAAACCTTGCGCTTGCCGAAAGAAGAAGTTGCTCATTTATATCACCTGAATCAAAAAATACCAACCAAGGAAGCCATCCTTCCTGTACCAGAAGAACCCCTCCCTCTCGACAATCGGGATATTTTAGGAAGACCCTTAACCGATAGCTCCCTAAAATCGCCTGCCGAGACACCCATCTTGACCGACACTTATGTCCCCCTTCAAGAAGCAAATCAAGCAGTACATCAAGCATCATCGCCAGAAGCACCGCAAGCCCCAATTCGCAAGCCTCTGCCTGTTATTGAACCGGACTCGCCCACCCCAAGCGCCCAGAATACTCGGCTTTTACGAACGGATATTCCGCTGCTAGATTTGGCACAAATTCAAAAAAACTTGAAGAAATCTCACCCCAAACACGCTACTTTAGCCCCCCTTAGCCCCATTAAAGATGTGTCTAGCTTACCCGTCTTGAGTCACGAAGAAATCAAAGCCAATCTGCGCCATTTAGAACGACGTCAGCGCTTACGCACGCCATCAACGAGCATCCCTGAAGTCGAACTGATTTACATTCAAGAACCCGAAAAACCAATACGGCCTGCGGGCGTTGTTCATCGCTTGTCTGAAAAGCTACTTGCGCCCAAAAAAGCACCATTACCCGCCGCTCCTGCTTTTTCTACAGAATCGCCCGTCACCAGAGCGGCTGCAACGCCGATTTTTCAGCCAAATGCTGAAGCTGATTTCTCGCCGCCAGCTCAGCAAGCCTTGCCCAGCTGGCAAAGTCATCACAAAACGACACTCACGCAGACAGCCAACTCAAGCACATGGGGCGCATCGGGGCAAACGCAGCCCGCGCAGTTATCCGCCAACGCGATATCGTCGAAAGTAGCGACAGATGTATCTGCGGCCAACTTCTCGCGCCCAATCACGCCCCTAGGCTATCTACAAGTCTCGGAAAGCATCGGAGTTACCACCGAAAAACTAGCCTTCCCTGAATTAAAGGCTAGCCCAAAACAAGCCCCAGTACCCGAAACGGTTTACCCCAATTTTTCAAGCCTAGATGAGTTCTATCCCGTGTTGCCTTCTTTGGCTTTGCTGCGGCCTGCTGACGATGCAAAGCCAACTCAAACGGATGAAGAGTTATTGGACAGAGGGATTATCATCGAAGAAAAACTGGCCGAATTCAAAGTTAAAGTCAATGTGCTGGATGCTTATGCGGGGCCGATTATTACTCGTTACGAAATTGAACCTGCCATTGGCGTCAGGGGTAGTCAAATCATCAATTTAACCAAAGACTTGTCGCGTGCTTTGGGTTTGTCTTCTATTCGGGTGGTAGAAACCATCCCTGGAAAAACTTGCATGGGTCTAGAAGTCCCCAATCCCATACGGCAAATGATACGTTTTTCCGAGGTCATCGGCTCGCCCGATTTTACAGACAATTCTTCCAAATTAGCGATGGCCTTGGGCAAAGACATTACAGGCAATCCCGTGGTGGTGGATTTAGCCAAAGCGCCGCATTTATTGGTGGCTGGCACCACGGGCTCGGGCAAATCCGTGGGCGTTAACTCTATGATATTGTCGCTCTTGTTTAAGGCTACGCCTGATGAAGTTCGCTTTATTATGATAGACCCGAAAATGCTGGAATTGTCGATTTACAATGACATTCCCCATTTGTTAGCGCCCGTGGTCACCGACATGAAACTCGCGGCCAACGCCTTAAATTGGTGCGTCATGGAAATGGAACGGCGCTACAAACTCCTTAGTGCAATGGGCGTTCGCAATTTGGCGGGGTTTAACGAAAAAATTCGAGCGGCTGAATTACACGGCAAAAAAATTCCCCACCCTTTTAGTTTAACGCCTGAAACGCCAGAAGCCTTGACTCCCTTGCCTTTTATTGTCGTGGTGGTGGATGAGTTTGCCGATTTAATGATGACCGCAGGCAAAAAAATTGAAGAACTCATTGCCCGCATTGCCCAAAAAGCACGCGCCGCAGGCATACACTTGATTTTGGCCACACAGCGGCCATCGGTTGATGTCATTACGGGCTTAATCAAGGCCAATATCCCCACGCGCATTGCTTTTCAAGTGTCTAGCAAAATAGACAGTCGCACGATTTTAGATCAAATGGGCGCAGAAAGCCTGTTGGGGCAAGGCGATATGCTGTTTTTACCGCCAGGGTCGGGTTATCCCCAGCGCATACATGGCGCTTTTGTAACCGATGAAGAGGTACACGCCATCGTCGATTATTTAAAAGCAACGGGTGAACCCAATTACATTGATGGCTTGTTGACTGGTGAAGCGGAAGCCAGCGCAGACGAGGCGAAAGAGAGTAAAAGCAGTCGAACAGAAGAAGGAGATGATCCTTTATACAACGATGCCATTGCGATTGTCCTCAAAACCCGTAAAGCCACCATTTCTTCGGTGCAGCGCCATTTGCGCATCGGCTACAATCGCGCCGCCCGCATGATAGATCAAATGGAAGCAGACGGCATGGTTTCCGCCATGGAAAGCAACGGCAACAGAACCGTGTTGGCCATGAATCGTCCTGAACCGGAAACCGATGAATAATCACCACAACCGATGTTTTTAAACCTTTGCGGCCAACCTTTTAACCCGAAAACTGGGGAAAAAGGTTGGCCGCAAGGGGTTTTACTCCTTTATTGTTAAAGCTTTACCAGCAAATTACCACGTTTTTTGCACACCAATCGCGCCGCTGGTGGTGGTGTTGGTGCCGCCGCCGATGGCTACCGATTGTTTCAAATGGCCGTAAACGCTGAAGTCCGAGCTGGTTTGATACGTCATGCCCACGCTCATGTCCGCCCATTTGGCATCTTTTTCGCTGTTTAGGCCAAATTGGTTGGTCAAGTCGCGCACGCCCGTGCCTGTTGAACCATTTTGCACGTTGAGGTTGGCCGCAAACCACGGTTTGAAATTAGACGAAGTGTCGCTTGGGCTAAGGCGCGCGCCCACGCGGAAAATCACGCCCGAACTGTCGTCTTGCGACATCACATAACCGCCGCTGTCGGTCGCATCGTCAAAACTGTCTTGATAAACCACAAGTTGCGCTTGTGGCTCGACCGTCACGCGGTCAAAACGCACGGGAACGCCCGCTTCCAGACTGCCGCGCAAGCCTGTTGAATCCAAAGACAAATTGCTTTGCGGGCCTTGCGCATCCGATTGCGACCACGAATATTGCACCACCGCATCCAAATAAGCGCCGCTGTCCGCCGCCAAAGTGTAATAAGCCATCAAAGATGTGGTGTCGGCATCTACGCTGCCCGTGGCATCATTTTTGCCGCGCACCGAGTCGCCCGTCACGTCCATTTTGCCTGTGACGTAACCCACCGCCAAACCAGCTTGGCTGGCCGTGTTGTTGGCATTGCGATTTTGCCAGAAACTGTGACCCAATTGGAAACCCGTCGTCACGCCGTCCACGCTTTGGTTGAGCGCCGCGTTGTCATAAGCCACTTCGCGCGTATCGGCCACCAAACGCCCCCAGCTGCTGGTGTTATAAGCGGCTGATTTTTCAGCATTAACCTGAGCCGTGTTTTGCGATCCCATGCGTTCGTGGTAAGTACCGAGCAAAGTATTGGCCGACAAACTCACCACATCCGCTATCGCGTTGTAAGTCACGAAGTCGGGCGCAATGGCTGGTGTTGGTGTTGGTGTTGGTGTTGGTGTTGGTGTTGGTGTTGGCGTTGGTGTAGGTGCTGGTGGAATCGGCACAGGTGGAACGATAGGCAAGGTTTGGTCTGGTGTAATGGGTGTTGGTGTTGAGGGCGTTGGTACAGGTGGCACAAGTGGTAAAGTTTGGTCTGGCATTGGTGCGTTTGGTACCGTTTGATCTGGCGGCATCGGCACAGGAGGCACAATCGGCAAAGTTTGATCAGGTGGGATTATTGGATTTACCGAGGGGCTATCTGGCACGATTTGTCCCGTGTTATCTATGTGCGAATTGCCATTGCTGTCTGGCGCAAAATTACCGTTTACGCCGCCACCCGTTCCAGGGGTTACTTCGGTTGGTTTGGGTGGCGCAACGCCTTCAGCACCGACCAAAAAGCCGTTGGCATTCAAGGTGGCACCCGCTGGCACGTAATTGGTTAAAAACAAACTTTGGCTATCGGCCAAATTACTGTATTGCCCTTGGCGACCTACGTAAGCAAAAGCCCCTGCGGCCACATAACCGCCAGCAATTTTCAACTGTGATATGTCCACCGTGGCCGTGCCTTGCGCATCGACAAATTTAATGCCGTCATAAGTCGCCACGCCTGCGCCGCCTGCATTATTAAAATTGAAAGTGGTTGTGCCAAACAAACGGCCTCCGGTTGTCACCACAATTTTGTCGCTGCTTGCGCCTGTGACGTCATCGCCATTTAAGCGCGTATTTAGGTAAACGTTGGCCGCATTCACGCCGCTGTAAGTATTGACGGTCAGCGTTTTAAATGCCGTATAAGCCGAGGTTGGGGCGCTGCCATCGGCATTAACAAAGCGCAAATCGCTGCCGTCATTGTTTAAATCGACCATGTCAGAGTTGGCGGTGATGTTCCAAGTCGAAGGGTCTATGCTCACGTTACGCGCGTTAATAATCGCGCCCGTCAACACGCTGCTGGTCAAGCCAGCGCCTATCATTCTAAAGTCCAGCACCGAACCCACATCGGCTTTGATGTTGCCTTTAAGTAAAGTGTCCGACGTGGTCACCAACAAATCCGATCCGCCTGTGGCCAATACCGCGTTTACGCCAGTTAAGCTACCGCCAACCACATCAAACGTGCCCAAACCCTGTTTTGCGACCAAGGCATTGCCTGCACTAGACGTCACCACCGCATTGTTTAATTGTACGCTGATTTTGGTACGGTCACTGACGCTGTTACTTTCACTAAATGCAATGCCGTCGGCATTGGTGCCTGACGCAGTAACCGAGCCGCCCTCGAGTACCGCCACGCCGCCATCCGATACTTTAATGCCTATGCCATCGGTGTTATTGGTGGAGACGTTGGTATTAATCAGGCGCACCAAGCCACCGTTTTCGGCCAGCACAACAGGAATGCCTTGTGCGCTTAAATCTCTTACTTTAATGGCCGTTACTGTGTCAGGATTACCAAGCTGTAGGCTACTTCCCAATCCTGAGGAACGAGCGATGGTTTTGGCCGAATCAGCAGAACCAGAATAGCTCAATTGATTGACTTGCAATGAGCCGCCATTTTCAGCAATCATTTCTTCTGCAAACGCCAATCTTCTGTTTAACACAACATTGGATAAAATAATCGAAGCATTATCCGCCAAAATAACGCGCGATTGATAACTCGTGAGGTTAATGCTGGCGGCACCACTTAAATCAATAATTGAACCGTTATAGGCTTCTATGGTCGCGCCTGTCGCGTTGTCTTTTGTTGCGGTGATGGTGTAATTACCGTGGGCGATATCATCTGTGATGATGCCATTGTCGGCGCGTATGGCCGCACCACTTTCAGAGGTGATGGTGGCGGTCGTGGGTGATAAAAATAAAACAGTACTGGGAGCCCCCGCTAACGAACCCAAAACATACAGGCCGTAGTCCGTCCCTAGCCCACTCATGACCGAAGCACCACCCCCACCCACTTCCTCTGTCGCACCAGCTGTTACGTATAAAGGTTGGGCTTGCACCGACAGACTGGCCACCGCCGAAATCAGCACCACCGCCGCACTGGATTTTACGTGGGCTTTAGCGAGTTCCGAAACCACAGTCCAAGCGCTTCTGACGCTAGACCAAACCAAACGATACGATTTATTCATGATAGCCACCTTTTATTTGCAGTTAGAGTTAAAGAGGAATAAAACAAAAAAATAAATTTCACAACTTTTAAAAATAAACTTTACCTTATTGGCGTAACAAACACAACAAATCAAACATATTATTACACTAAAGAAAGGTCTGCCTTTTAAAGTGTCATACAGACTAAAAGTATAGACAGAATAAAACCATAAAACGAGTTGCGGCCAACCTTTTTCCCGATATTTTAGGAAAAAGGTTGGCCGCAAGGGGTTTTTACTGCTGTTTTACGACTGAATCACTACAACAACTTAAACAACTTACCACGCTTTTTGGATACCAATCGCGCCGCTGGTGACGGTGTTTTTGCCGCCGTCTATCGCTGCTGATTGTTTTAAGTGACCGTAAACAGTAGCGCCGCCTTCCGTTTCAAAACTCATGCCTACGCTGACATCTGCCCAAGCGCTGTCTTTTTCGCTGTTGAGGCCAACGTTGTTGGTGTTATCCATCACGCCCGAAGCGGTTGAGGCATTTTGTTTATTCACGTTGGCTGCAAACCAAGGCTTGAAGTTGGACGACGTGTCGCTTGGGGTCAAGCGTGCGCCAACGCGGAAAATCACCCCCGAGTTATCGCCTTGCGACATTTCGTAACCGCCGCTGTCCACAGCGCTGTCAAAAGTGTCTTTGTACGTCACCACTTGGGCTTGCGGTTCTAAAGTCACGCTGTCTAAACGCACAGGTACACCCATTTCCAAACTGCCGCGTAAGCCCGTTGACTTCAAATCGACTTCCGATTGCTGGCCTTGAGCATTACTGTCTGAATACGAGTATTGCACCACCGCATCCAGATAAGTGCCGTTGTCGTTGCTTAAGGTGTAATAACCTGACACAGAAGTCGTTTTCGCGTCTACCGTGCCCGCGTGACCGTTTTTGGTGGTAATAAAATCACCAAACACGTCCATGCTGCCTTGAACATAACCAGCCGCCAAACCAAATTGGGTGAGGCTGCCGTTGGCGTGGCGAGTTTGGCTCAAGGTCTGGCCAACTTGTATGCCCGTGGTTGAACCTTCTATGCTTTGATTAAACGCCGCGTTGTTATAAGCCACATCGCGATTGTCCGCAATCACACGCACCCAGCTATTTGATTTTGAAGTATTTTTTTGCATCAAAGGCGTGTTTTGTGCGCCCATGCGTTCGTGATAAGTGCCCAACAAGGTGTTGGCAGACAAACTCACCACATCAGAAACCGCGTTATACGTCACAAAATCAGGACTGTACGACAAATTGCCTTCTGGCGCAGTCGAGTCTGGTGGCGTGGTCACGGGTGGTTCTGTAACAGGCGGCTCTGTCACAGGTGGTTCTGTCACAGGTGGTTCTGTCACGGGTGGCACCGTTGGCGTCGGCAACATCAAATCTGGTGGTACCGTTTGATCTGGGGCTTGTGGCACCGTTGGCATCGGCATCGGCAACATCAAATCTGGTGGTACCGTTTGATCTGGGGCTTGTGGCACCGTTGGCATCGGCATCGGCGTTGGCGGCACTGTTGGTACCGTTTGATCGGAGTCCATCACGATAAAACCGTTTTCAACACTACCACCTTCAGGAATGACGTTGGTCAAATACAAACTGTCCGTGTCTGAAGGGTCGGTGATTTGGCCTTGGCGACCCACATAAGCAAATGCACCCGCAGATACATATCCGCCAGCGATTTTCATGTTGGATTTGTCAACCGTCGCCGATCCTTGGGCTTCGACAAACAAAATACCATCCGTCGTTGTTGCGCCCACACCGCCTGCATTGTTGAACACAAATTCAGTGTCACCCGACATAGAACCCCCGTCGGTCACCACGATTTTATCGCTGTTTTGCCCCGTCACATCATCGCCATCTAAACGCGTGTTCATGTAAACCGTAGACGAGCCGCTGCCCGTGTAAGTGTGCACCGTCACGCTTTTAAAATCCGTGTAGCTACTGTCTGGCTTAGTGCTGTCGGCATTGCTAAAACTTAAAATGCTGTTCGTATTGTTGATGGTGTCTGCGCTGGAATCGCCAGTAATGTTCCAAACAGAATTGTTCATTTGGACTTGGTTCGCATTGACCACGGCACCCGTTAAACGACTTTGATCATTAACGCCCGTCATAGTCAAATCTAACACCGCACCCGTTTCAGCCACCACATCGCCTTTGATGTTGGTGTCAAAACTATTAACCGTCAACGTTGCGCCTGCGGCCGCATACAACGCCGCATTTTCACCCTGTACCAAGCCACCAGTCATATTAATAGCAGCCGCGCCACTTTCTAAGGCGATGGCATTGTGTCCTGCATTGAGAAAAGGGTTAACCAAATCAATGCTGGTTTGAGTCGTTTGGGTCAAACTGCTGTTGATTACTATCGCATCGGATGTGCTGCTGTTTGCATTGATATTCAAACGATTCAATTGCAACGTTGTATCAGCCGAAGCAGCTTCTAAATCGTACACCAAACCATGCGAGTTATCGCCAGAGGTCGTGATGCTGCCACCTTCATAACTCAGCGTTGCACCGCCTGAAACTTCTACGCCGTTAGAATTGTTGCCACTTGTCACAATCGCCGTTTCAGTCAAAGAAACACTGGCGTTGTCTTCGACTATCACCGCCGCGTGATTGTCGCCACTGACATCTATACTACTGGTGCCCTGACCAACGGCACCAATGGTAATCACAGACCCTTCGCCGCTCGATTGCAAAGCCACTTGGTTGGTCGTCACATCTAATTTAGCAACCGTGACCGTACTTTGATCATAAGCAAGAATGGCCGCGCCACCCGTCCCTGCATAATTTTGATGAATCACCAAATGAGACATTTCTATGCTGGAATCACCTCCTGCATAAATGCCGATTCTATGTTGAGTCGTTAAGTCAACTAAGGTTGCAGTCGACAAATCTATGCTGCTGCCATAAGTTGCCTCTATCGCACCATTGGGGCCAGCACCTGTGTTCAAAACATAGGTTCCGCCGCCCGTGCCTTCTTCCTTTATCGTTGAATTGCCTGTGGCCTTCATGGTCGCAAAATCGGTCGAATTAACGTTAAACGTTCCGCCTTCTGCAAAAGTAATTGTGCCGCCATTTGTGGCCAATACACCAACGCCACTATTGCCAGCCTCATAAGTGTCGGAAGTAACCGTTACTTCAATGCCATCAGCGCTCACAGGGGCTGCTGCCTGCGCGGGGGCACTCAAGGCCGCCGTCGCCAACAAAACCGCACCTGATTTGGCGTGTGATTTGGCCAATTCAGACACCACAATCCAAGCCTTGCGAACAGCAGACCAAACTAAGCGATACGATAAATTCATCAAAACCCTTTCAAAAAAATAAATCAATAAAAGTAAGATATAGCAATATTAAAATCACACTATAAAACAACAACTCCCTAATTATACACAACAAAAAAATGTTTTTTTGACGAAAATAAATATTTTATAAAAATTAACCATTTTAAAATAAAAAATTTATTTTAAATATATTCAAACCCAAAACAACAAATAAAAAGCATACCTTTGTTTGGATTTGATTAATTGGCTTAAAAAAGCAAAGTTGCAACTATAAGCCCATCATCTACCCAACCAAAGCCCCCGACAAAAGTGCTTACAAAACGGCTTGCGGCCAACCTTTTTCCTTTGTTTTCGTATTGAAAATCAGGGGAAAAGGTTGGCCGCAAGCCATTTTTACCATTTTACTGTAGAAACGTTAAAGCAACATTACCACGTTTTTTGAACACCAATCGCGCCGCTGGTGACGGTATTTTTGCCGCCGTCTATCGCTGCTGATTGTTTTAAGTGACCGTAAACAGTAGCACCGCCTTCCGTTTCAAAACTCATGCCTACGCTGACATCTGCCCAAGCGCTGTCTTTTTCGCTGTTGAGGCCAACGTTGTTGGTGTTATCCATCACGCCAGTGGCGGTTGAGGCATTTTGTTTATTCACGTTGGCCGCAAACCATGGTTTGAAGTTGGACGACGTGTCGCTTGGGGTCAAGCGTGCGCCAACGCGGAAAATCACCCCCGAGTTGTCGCCTTGCGACATCACGTAGCCATTGCTGTCGATTGCATCATCAAAACTGTCCTTGTAAGCAATGGTTTGCGCTTGAATCTCTAAGGTCAAGCTGTCAAAATACACGGGTATACCCACTTCTAAACTGGCACGCAAACCCTTCGCATCCAAAGAAACGTTGGATTGTTGGCCCTTTGCATCAGTGTTAGACATCGAATATTGCAACACCGTATCCAAATACGTGCCTTTATCCGTCGCCAACGTGTAATACGCCATCAATGACTTGGTTTTTGCTTTTATCGACCCCGCATCGCCCTGTTGCGTGGTCAAAAAGTCACCTGTTACGTCCATTTTTCCTGTGACATACCCCACCGCCACGCCAGCTTGACCTAAGGCATGGTCTGGATTGCGATGTTGCCAGAAACTATGTCCCATCTGAAAGCCTGTCGTTTTGCCCTTCACACTTTGATCAAAGGCTGCGTTGCCGTAAGCCACTTCGCGCGTATCGGCCACCAAACGTCCCCAGCTATTGGGGTTGTAACTGGTGGCTTTTTCGGCTTGGATGAGCGGCGTATTTTGCGCGCCCATGCGTTCGTGGTAAGAACCCAACAAAGTGTTGGCCGATAAACTCACCACATCAGCCGCCGCGTTGTAGGTCACAAAGTCAGGGCTGATTAACGATTTGGGGGCAGGTTGAATCGGAGCAACAACAGGCACGTTTGAGCCTGATTTTGAATCTAAGTGTGAATCTGGCACCACTTTTGACTTCGAATCTAGGTTTGGCGTTTTCGTTAAGATTTTCGCTAGCTTAGTGTTTGGTTTCGACGGCAAGACTTCACCCGTCTCAGTCACCGTAACATCATCGGTTTTGCCCGTTGAATCAAGCTCTGATGTGTAAATGATTGCATTGCCCGCTCGATTGGTCACAGGCAATAAGCAGCCTGCCGAAGTGCTGCCATTATCACAAACTGAATGCCCTTGTTTATCGATATGACGGTTGCCTGTTGATGTGCCGTCGGTTGGGGCTTCGCTAAAATGACCGCCCACGCCCGTGCCACTGCCCGAAGCCACTTCTGCCGATTTTTGGGGCGTAACCCCGACACCGCCAGTTAAGAAACCATGCCCATCCACCGTTGCCCCTTTGGGCACAAAATTGGTTAAAAACAAACTCTGATTGTCGGCTGAATGGGTGTATTGTCCTTGGCGACCCACGTAACCATAAGCGCCTGCAAGCACATAGCCACCTGCAATTTTCATTTGTGACTTGTCTACGGTCGCGCTGCCTTTTGCTTCGACAAATTGAATGCCGTCATAAGTCGCCGCGCCTGCGCCCCCCGCGTTGGCAAAGTGGAATGTCGTTGTGCCACTCATCGAGCCGCCATCGCGCACCACGATTTTATCGCTGCCTGCGCCTGTGACGTCATCGCCATTTAACCGTGTATTGAGGTAAATATGCGCATCGTTCAAGCCCGTGTAATTTTTGACCGTCACGGTTTTGAAGTCGCTGTAAGCAGCTGTCGGCGCTGTGCCATTTTTGTTGACAAAGCGAAAGTCGCTTCCATCATTGCTTAAATTCACGATATCCGAATGGGCGGTGATGTCCCACGTTGAAGAATCTATGCTTACGTTGCGTGCGTTTAAAATTGCGCCCGTCAACACACTTTTAGTCACATCCGAGCCGATCAAATTCAAGTCCAACACCGCGCCTTTTTGAGCCTTGATGTCACCCGTCATCACGCTGTCGGTAGCGCTCACCAACAAATGGCCAGCTTTCAATAAAATCGCATTCTTCGGTGAAGTGAGCGTTGCCTCTTTTAATTGTAAGGGTTTTGCGTTGAGGGCATTGCCTTCAAAAACCAGAGCATCGGAATTGTGCGCTGCAATCGTGCCTGATAAAGGACCTGACATGACAGCGCCTGCTTTCAATAACAAGGCCGTTGAATGTTCGCCTGAGGTTGAAATGTTATTGATTCCAGCCAAAACAGCTGTGCTGGCACTGCCAATTTGCACAATAGCGTTTTTATTGCATAGTCTTTTTATATTCTTGTTTTATAATATTTTTTTATTTTATAACTGTGTCAAAAAAACATTGTGGCCAACCTTTTTAAACAGAAATTTAAAAAAGTTGGCCGCAATATTTGGCTTAAGAACATTAAAGAATAAAGCTCTAACCAAAAAAATTATGGGCATGTAAGCAAAATCAAGAAAAGCACTTCATAATTAAACTATACAAATACAACAAAAAAACAAATATTTTATTTTATATTGTTTTTATATTTATTTTTTATAATATATTTTTGTTTTTTTGTGGGCGTAAAAAACTCTCGTGACCAACATTTGAAAATAAAATTTAAAACTTAAATTCGCAAGATTTTGACTTGGCCTAAGCGCTTGCCTCGTACAAGCCCAAACAAGCAGGCATAATTTTAGTATAATGGCGCAAGGTGCTTACCGACTCAAGCCGCTGTTTTTTTGCCTTTTCCATCTTTTTTAACTGTGACGATACCAGACCATGCCCAGACTTGCCGCCCTCACTTCATGGATACAAACACTGTATCCCAACACGCCTTGCACCTTAACTTTTGCGGCTGCTGATGCCGATTTTCGCCGTTATTTCCGCGCCACGTTTGCGGATGGCAAACGCCTGATTGTGATGGATGCACCGCCTGAAAAAATGAACACCGATGCTTACGTGGCCGTGCAAGGCTTGCTCGAACCCAGCATCAACGTCCCAAAAATCGTCGCGCGGGATGCAGAACAAGGGTTCATGGCCTTGTCTGATTTGGGCGATACAACCTTACTCAAAGCCTTTCAACACCCCGACGGGCAAGATTTGGCGGTACAGCGCCATTTGTTACGCGCCGCCATCGAAACGCTCGTCAAGCTACAGCAAGTGCCTGCGCAAGGCGTTTTGCCAGCCTATTCCGCCGCCGTGTTGCGCGAAGAAATCGACTTGTTCCCCGATTGGTTTTGCGCGATTGAATTGGGTTTGCCCTTAAGCGCCCAACAACGGGCGGTTTTTGAGGCTGTCACACAGCTGGTGATAGACGATGCGCTCAAGCAAGCGTCGGTTTTGGTGCACCGCGATTTCATTGTGCGCAATTTAATGCTCACGCCACCAGAAGCCAGCGAGTTGGGCGAATTGGGCGTACTCGATTTTCAAGATGCGCTTTATGGGCCGCTGACTTATGATTTGGCTTCTTTGCTGCGCGACGCGTTTATTGAGTGGGAAGAAGAAGTCGTGATTGATTTGTGCATTTATTATTGGGAATTGGCCAGAAAAGCAGGCTTACCCGTGGCGGATGCCTTTGACGAGTTTTATCGCCAAGTCGAATGGATGGGCGTGCAACGCCATTTGAAAGTCGCTGGCATTTTTGCGCGTTTGCACCATCGCGACCAAAAAACGCATTATTTACCCGAAGCACCGCGTTTTATTCGTTACCTGAAAAAAACCACGCGCCGCTACCAAAAACTGCATCCTTTGTATGTGTTGCTCAACGCCTTGACGGGCGAAGATTTAGACGCAACAGGCGATCGCGTGTTTTCGGCGCAATACATTTCGCAATAAAACCACCCCGCCTCAACGGGCACCCCTCCAACGGAGGGGAATGAAGGCCAAAACCGTATGATCAACCTTGCGGCCAACCTTTTGGGCTGCGCCTTTTTACGTTTACCCCCTTTTTTAGAATAGGATAGCGATGCCGAATGTCTTTACGCCGCCGCGCATCATCGGCCTGTTTATCCGCACAGGTAAAACCGAAATTGTCGAGTCGGCGCTGTATTTGGCCGATTATTTGCACAACGCAGGCTACACCGTGTCGCTGGATGCCGAAACCATAGGCTTGGAATTATTGGCACAACAAGGCCACAGTCGCCACGCCGTTTTACCCAGAATCACCTTGTTGGCGCACATTGATGTCGCCATTGTATTGGGCGGCGACGGCACCATGCTGGCGGTTGGCCGCGCCGTTGCCCCCTTTAAAATTCCGCTCATCGGTATCAACCAAGGCCGCTTGGGATTTATGACCGACATTGCGCAAGACAAATCCATGTGCGCCGAAATTTTGGCCATTTTACAAGGCAAAACGCTGGTCGAGGAGCGGCTGTTATTGCAAGCCACCGTCAACCGCGCGGGCGTTACCGTCTGCGAGTCTTTGGCGGTCAACGACATTGTTCTGAATCGCGGCGCACTCGGAAGCATGATAGAATTCGAAGTGTTTATCGACGATCAATTTGTCTACAGCCAACGCTCGGACGGCTTAATTATCAATACGCCCACGGGTTCTACCGCTTATGCTTTGGCCGCTGGGGGGCCCATTTTGCACCCCGCGCTGCACGCCATTACGCTGGTGCCCATTTGTCCGCAGGCGCTCAACAACCGCCCCATTGCGGTGCGAGACAGCAGTCAAGTGCGCTGTTTGTTCACCCGAGGCGCAGATGCCCGCGTGCATTTTGATGGCCAATCGCACCTTGATTTGCTGGAACGAGACGAAGTCTTAATCGAACGCCATCCTGACAGCCTGACCATTTGGCACCCGCAAAATTACAATTATTACGATGTGTTGCGCCAAAAATTGCATTGGGGCGAACGCCTCATTTAAGTGAAGTGAACCACTCAAATGCAGCCGATTTGCGGCCAACCTTTTACGCTTGTTTTTCTAATCTTCCTCTTCCACAGAAAGTGACTCATGACTCAAAATGACCTCAAAAAAATGGCTGCCGAAGCCGCGCTCCAATACGTGCAAGCAGGCAGCATTATTGGTGTCGGCACCGGCAGCACCGTCAATTATTTTATTGACGCTTTGGGCGCAAGCGGTATTGCCATTCAAGGCGCAGTGTCCAGCTCCGAAGAATCGACTCGCCGCCTCAAAGCGCTGGGCATAGAAGTTTACGAGCTCAACGAAGTCAACGGCTTGTCCATTTACGTAGATGGGGCAGACGAAATCAACCACCATTTACAAGCCATTAAAGGCGGCGGCGCGGCCTTGACGCGTGAAAAAATCATCGCCCAAGCCGCAGAAACCTTTGTGTGCATTGCCGATGAAAGCAAATATGTAAAAGCTTTGGGCGAATTTCCTTTGCCTGTGGAAGTTGTGCCGATGGGACGTTCTGCCGTGGCGCGTGCTTTGTTAAAAATGGGCGGCACTCCAAAACTGCGTGACGGAAAAACCGACAACGGCATGGTCATTTTAGATGTGGCCGACTTCACCATTAACGAACCCGTTGCGCTAGAAACGGCCATCAATCAAATTCCTGGCGTGGTCACTTGTGGCTTGTTTGCGCTGCGCCGCGCCGACATTTTGCTGCTCGCCCGCCCAAGTGGCGTGGAAACCTTAAAATGATTTCTGTCGATGTGTTGCGGACTACCTTTTTCTCCAAAAATATGCCCCGAAAAAGGTTGGCCGCAACATCAAAACACGTCGTGCCACTCATGAGCAATCCTCTATGAATAACAGCATACACCCAACGCTAGCCACCGCCGATTTAGGCTCTAACAGTTTCCGCTTGCAAGTCGCGCGGGTTGAAGGCCATCAAATTTACCCTTTGGATTCTTTGAAAGAAACCGTTCGTTTGGGTGCAGGTTTGGATCAAGACAAAAACCTTAGCCCCGACATACAAGCCGCCGCCTTGGCCGCTTTGGCACGTTTTGGTGAACGCTTGCGCGGCCTCCAGCCTGAACAAGTGCGTATCGTTGGCACCAATACGTTGCGAGTAGCCAAAAATGGGGCGGCCTTCATTGCCCAAGCCGAAGAGGCCTTGGGCTTTCCCATCGATATTATTGCAGGGCGCGAAGAAGCCCGTTTGATTTATTTGGGCGCGGCGCACAGTTTACCCAACACCCCCGAACGTCGTTTGGTCGTGGACATTGGTGGTGGCTCAACCGAATTCATCATCGGCCAACATTTTGAAGCCATGGTGACCGAAAGTTTGCCTTTGGGTTGCGTGTCTTATAGTTTGCGTTTTTTTCCAGACGACAAATATACAGAGCAAGCCTTTGCCTTGGCCGTTTGGGCGGCGCGAGATTACGTGCAGCGCATCGTCAAAGATTACCCTCGTTCGGGATGGGACATTGCGGTCGGCACCAGTGGCACGGCACGGTCTTTGCGCGACATTTTGCAGGCCAACGACTGGGGTGCGGCCATTACTCTAAAAGGCTTATTAACGCTCAAGGAGCGCCTGATTAAACGAGGCTCGCTCAAAAATTTAGATTTAAAAGGCTTGCGCGAAGATCGTATGCCTGTGTTGGCGGGTGGATTGGCGGTCATGTTGGCCGTGTTTGAAGAGTTGGAGGTTGAATCCATGCAAGTGGTGGACGGCGCTCTGCGTGATGGCGTGCTTTACGATATGTTGGGGCGCTACTCCAATCAAGACATGCGGGACACCACGGTCAACACCATGCTTAAACGCAGTCACGCCGAAGTCCTACAAGCCAACCGTGTCAAAGAGTTGGCCTTAAATCTTTATGCCCGTTTGTCGCCCGATATGCCGGATAAAAAACCCTTGATTTGGGCGGCACTGTTGCACGAAATCGGTTTGTCAATTGCCCACGCGGGCTATCACAAACATTCGGCCTACGTCATAGAATACGCCGACATGGTTGGGTTTTCTTTGTCAGAACAACGCCGTTTGGCGCGTATTGTGTTGAGCCACCGAGGCGACATGAAAAAAAACAAACCCCTGCAAAGTGATGCCGCCTTATGGTTGACCGTGGTGTCTTTGCGTTTGGCCGTTTTGTTTTTACGCAGCCGAAATGGCATAGAATTACCGTCAGAGTTTGCGTTAAGCATCAAAAAACACCGCCTCATCATGACGTTGCCCGAAGATTGGTTGGCCACACATCCGCTCACCGAAAGCGCCTTACGCCAAGAAATCCAACAATGGGAAAAAGTGGGTTTAGACTTTTTGTTAAACCCCTAAGTTTCTATCCCTTTCTTACTTTAAGTGTTTATCCTATGAACAACATTCATTCTTTTTCTAACATTACGGGGCGCAAAGTCCGTTTTGCGCTGGTAGGATGTGGCCGCATCGCCCAAAATCATTTTAATGCCCTAGCCGCCCACAGCGAACACGCCGAGTTGGTAGATGTTTGTGACACCAACGCCAGCGCTTTGGCCGCCGCCGTGACGCTCACGGGCGCAACAGGCCACGCCAATTTGGCCGATTTATTGGCCAACAGCAAGGCCGACGCGGTCATTTTAACCACCCCGTCTGGCTTACACGCTCAGCAATCCATTTTATGCTCACAAGCGGGCTTTCATGTGGTTTCAGAAAAACCGATGGCCACGCAATGGGCCGATGGTTTGGCCATGGTCAAAGCCGCTGATGCCGCCCAAAAACGGTTATTTGTCGTCAAACAAAATCGTCGCAATTTAACCTTGCAACTGTTAAAAGAAGCGATGGAAGCGGGACGCTTTGGCCAAATTTATCTGGTTAACCTCAATGTCTTTTGGACACGCCCCCAAGCCTATTACGATGCGGCCAGCTGGCGCGGCACTTGGGAATACGACGGCGGCGCGTTTATGAATCAAGCCAGCCATTATGTGGATTTGTTAAACTGGATAGTGGGGCCGCTCGAGAGTTTGCACGCCTACACGGCCACTTTAGCGCGTGATATTGAAGCCGAAGACACAGGCGTGGTTAACTTAAAATGGCGTTCTGGGGCGTTGGGTAGCATGAACGTCACCATGTTAACTTACCCCAAAAATTTAGAAGGTTCTATCACCATTTTGGGTGAAAAAGGTTCAGTCACCATAGGCGGCTTGGCGGTCAACGAAATCAAACTCTGGGACTTTGACACGCCCCACGCAATGGACGAAAGGGTGGCTGCCGCCAGTTACACCACCACCAGCGTTTACGGATTTGGGCATCCTTTGTATTACGATAACGTCATCAAAACCTTGCGCGGAGAAGCCCTAGCCGAAACCGACGGACGCGCAGGCTTGGCCTCTTTGGAAGTATTAACCGCCATTTATCGCTCGGCCAAAGAAGGTCAGCGCATCGCTTTTCCGCTTAACCGCAGTTAATTTTTAGGCTCACCATCATGTCTCCTTTTTTCTCTTTAAGCGCCAGCGATGCCCAAGATTACGCCCAACGCTTTGCCTTAACCAAAGTTTTGGTGGTGGGTGATGTGATGCTCGATCGTTATTGGTTTGGCGATGTCGCTCGCATCTCGCCCGAAGCGCCCGTGCCTGTGGCCAAAATAGAACGCATCGAAGAACGCGCAGGCGGTGCGGCCAACGTTGCGCGTAACATTGCCGCGTTGGGTGGGCAAGCCACCTTGTTGTCTGTGGTTGGCGACGATGAAGCTGGCAGCGCTTTGCAAGCCTTGCTTGAACAAGATGGCGTCAGCTGCTTGCTCAAACGCGACCCTGCCATTTCAACCACCATCAAACTCAGAGTCATCGCGCGTCAGCAACAACTCATCCGCTTGGATTTTGAAAAAGAACCCAGCCACGAAGTGTTGGCCGACAAACTGGACGAATACGCCCAGCTCATCGGCCAATTTGATGCGGTGATTTTTTCAGATTATGGCAAAGGTGGCTTAACCCACATTGCGCAAATGATACAACACGCCAAAGCCCAAGGCATACCCGTGTTAGTCGACCCCAAAGGCCACGATTATAGCAAATACGCAGGCGCAACCCTGCTCACGCCCAATCGCAGTGAGTTTAAAGATGTGGCTGGCGCATGGCAAGATGAAGCCACCTTAATTCAAAAAGCCCAACACTTGCGCAGCCAACTCGACCTCACTGCCTTGCTGGTCACTCGCAGCGAAGAAGGCATGAGTTTATTTGAAGCACCCAGTGCCCAATACAGCGGTGTCACCCACCAAGCCACTTTGGCGCGGGAAGTGTTTGATGTATCAGGGGCTGGTGATACCGTCATTGCCACACTGGGGCTGGCCATCGCCGCAGGGTTGCCGCTCAAACAAGCCATGTCTTTATCCAATGCCGCCGCTGGCGTTGTGGTGGCCAAACTCGGCACGACCGTTTGCACGCAAGCGGAACTGTTTGCTTTGTAAAAACCAAACCCTGCTCGGCCGCATCACTCAAAAACAAGGTTCATGATGACACTCTTTTTTTGTCGGCTGCGGCCGATTTCTTGTTTATGGTCTATTTTCCTTGGCTTATTCTTGCTGGGGTTGGCCGCATTGCCCGCCCACGCTTACCGCGTTTCTATTAAAGTAGAGGCCAGCGAACCTTCCACCGCTCAGGCAACTGGGGCGCGTGAGCTCAACGAGGCAAGCGAGCCAGCAGTGGCAACGCTCAAAGTGCCCAAGGTCAACCTTCCTCAACCCTTAGCCTATGCCTTATCAGCCGAAATCGCAACCGCACTGGCCTTATTAAATAGCAATCTAGAAATCGTCACCTTGCAAGACGATCCCTCGATTGATGCGGCCGCGCTGGCCAGTCTGCTGCGTGACACCCCCGATGAGGCCGCTGCCTTGCTCGAGACTTTAGGTTATTTTTCTAGTTTGACCACCGCCAAAGCTGACAATGACAACGTCACCATACAAGTCAATTTAGGCCCCAGCCTGCGTGTCAAGCAGCGCGACATCGTGCTAGAAAACAGCCAACGCACCCCCACCGAAGATCAAGCTTTGCTTGCAAGGTTGGCCACAGCGTGGCAATTACAACCAGGCGCGGCCTACACGCAAGATGGCTGGGACGACAGCAAAAAACGGATTTTAGCCGTGTTGTTATCCAAAGAATATCCCTTGGCCAAAATCACCCACAGTGCCGCCAAACTAGACCCTGAAACTCGTGAAGCCTACTTGAGCTTACGCCTAGACACAGGCATGACCGTGCGCTTGGGCGAGGTCAGTGTCATCGGATCCGATCGTTACAAAGACAGCGTGGCTTTGGGGCAAGTTGATTTTAAAACAGGCACCGTTTTCGACAGAGATTTGCTCACTCATTTGCAAAACAACCTGCAAAACGAACCCCATTTCAGCCGCGCCCTCGTCACGCCGCAATTCGATAAAATCAACCCAGACACAGGTTACGTCCCCATCCTTATTACCGTCGAAGAAGTCAAACGCCAAAAAATAGAGTTGGGTTTACTGTATGCCACTGAAGATGGATTGGGGGCGCGTTTGGGTTACGATTATTACAATCTGTTCAACCAAAGTTACACGGGCTCGATTTTGGCCAAGTGGCAACAAAACGAAAAAAGTCTCGATTTGGGTTTGGCCATGCCGCGTTTAAGCAGTGGCTACACGCATTCGGCGGCCTTAAGCTACAACACGAAAGATGTACAACAAGTCCAAACAGACAGCGTAGAGGCAGGCCTTTGGCGCACTCGCAACAACGGCAATATTGAAGCCCGATACGGTCTAGAATACATCTTGGACGATTCAGTGGTCGGCGATACGCTCACCTATCAAACCACTGCTTTATTGCTCAGCTTTGGTTGGACGCAGCGCAAGGTGGATGATTTGTCTTGGCCGAGTAACGGGTATTTATTTGATGTCAATTTATCCAGCACCTTAGATGAATTACTGTCTAGCACGGCTTTTGTGCGCTTAGCAGTGCGGGGTGCGCGATATTATTCGGCGGATTTTTTTCCTGGCACTTGGCTGGTGCGCGCAGAATACGGGCAGATTTGGGCAAAAGAAGCCAGCCAAGTCCCTCTTTCTCGGATGTTTACCGCAGGTGGTGTTAACTCGGTGCGTGGTTACAGCTTCGAAAGCTTGGGCGTTCCCAGCGTGAATGGCGCTATTGTGGGTGGCACGAATTTAGCCACCAGCAGTTTAGAATATCAATACGAATTAAGCCCTTCTTGGCGAGCCGCTGTTTTCAGTGATGTAGGAGGCGTTTCCAATGATTGGAAAACCATAGAATGGGCCAGCTCTTATGGCGTTGGCGCGCGCTGGCAAAGCCCCATCGCACCCATCGCATTTGATGTTGCTCAAGCGACAAAAACCAAAAATCTGGCTTGGTATTTAAGTCTGGGGTTGCCTTTTTAAGCATTGCCCTTGCATCAATTGCGGCCAACCTTTTCATGCGATTTTTTGCCGCAAAAGGTTGGCCGCAACACTCGATTCATTCCTCTTGCAACACCTGCCGAAAGTCTTGTATGCCCACTCATTTCCACTCGCTACCTTCTGCCAAAATCGAACTCAAATCGTTGTTAAATTTGGCAGTTCCTCTTTTTTTAGCACAATTGGCGCAATCGCTCATGGGCTTTGTTGACACCGTGATGGCGGGACAGTTAAGCACCGATGATTTGGCGGCCACGAGTTTGGGTGCTGGTATTTGGATCGTCATTTACGTTTTATTATTGGGCGTGGTCACGGCGCTCAACCCCATGATTGCGCAAGAAATCCACGCCGAAAACAAAGCCCAAGTTGGCGAAATGGGGCGGCAAGGAATGTGGTTTGGTGCAGCATTGGGGGTAGTGGGCGTGGGCTTGACGTGCTTAACCATCCCTTTTTTGTACGATTATTTAACCTTAGACGTGACCGTCAAAGACAAAATCAGCTTGTATTTATATGGCATCGCGATAGGCTTTCCCGCCGCCATGCTGCATCGCGCTTTGTACGCTTATGCGGCCAGCCTTAATCGCGCCACGCCCATGATGTTCATCAGTTTTGTTGCTTTGCTGTTAAACGTGCCCCTCAACTATGTGTTTATTTACGGCCATTGGGGCGCGCCCGCTTTGGGTGGCGCGGGTTGCGGCATCGCCACAGGGTTGATTATGTGGTTCAACGCTTTGGGTTTGCTGTACTTGATACACAAAGATAAAAAACTACGGCCTTACGGTTTACTCCAACAATACAGCCCACCCAATTGGTCACGCCTCGCCCAATTTTTAAAACTGGGTTTACCCATCGGCTTTTCTTATTTTGTCGAAGTCACTTTGTTTGTGTGCATCGCCTTGTTGATTGCCGATTTGGGTACGGTTCCCTTGGCGGCACATCAATCGGCACTCAATTTCACGACGGTGCTTTACATGATACCCCAATCTTTGGCAGCCGCTTTATCGGTCAGAGTGGCGCAGCATTTAGGCGCTCACAACCCAAAACAAGCCCAATATGCGGTGAAAATTGGCTTGGGGTTTTGTTTTGTGATTGCATTTTTTACAGCATCGTTGATGGTCATCGGACGGCATCACATCATGGCCTTGTACGTCAACGATATGGCCGTCATCACCTTGGGGGCGAGTTTGCTGATTTGGTCGGCAGGCTTTCAGCTGTTTGATGCCGCACAAACTGTGGCTTCGGGTGCTCTGCGCGGTTACAAAAAAACAAAAATCCCGATGATGATCCATTTGTTTTGTTTTTGGGTGGTGGGCTTGGGGGGCGGTTATTTGTTGGCCAAAACCGATTACTTAGGTGCACCCCAAGGCGTGACAGGCTTTTGGTTAGCTTTGGTCATCAGTCTTTTTCTGGCCATGATATTACTGGTGAGTTACTGCCTTCGTGTCACCCAAACAACAGCCAAAAAATCCCCAGCCATTTTGTGATACACTACTTTTCATTTTTCGGTTTACCCTACTTTTATGCTATTTTTGCATCGAGATTACAATGAATCCAGTTTCTCCTTTTGACATCAAATCATCGCAGCTTGATTTGCTGGTTTGCCTTTTGGGAACGACCGATTTGGCTCAACTAGAAACGGCGGTTGCTGCCCGTTTCAAAGTTGTGGAAAGCCCAACCGACCTCATCGAAAACATGATGTTAGATCTGTCTTTGTTAGAAGACGCGCGCGTGCTGAATTTACCTGCGACGTTGAGTTTGTTGCTGCGTTACGGCATCCGCATCGTCGCCTTGCAACACAGCGATTACGATTACCAAACACTGGCGGAAGCGCATCAGCTTATTTTTAATCTCACCACCAAAACAATGGCCAATCGGCGGCGCATGGCCTTGACTCAACCCATACCAACCATAGAAGCCCCTCCGCCCAAAACCATGGTCATCGACAAACCCGTGCGTGCGGGACAACGCATTTATGCTCAAAACAGCGATTTAATCATTTTATCTATGGTCAGCACAGGTGCAGAAGTGTTGGCCGATGGTAACATACACATTTACAACACCTTTCGTGGCCGAGCTTTGGCCGGCGCAAAAGGCGATAAAAACGCCCGCTTGTTTATACACAAAATGGAAGGCGAGCTGGTTTCAATTGCAGGCACGTATTTAACCTTTGAACATGATTTACCTGACAGTTTGCGTGGCAAAGTCCTGTGTATTTATTTAAATGATGATCGTTTGGTTATCGAAGCGGTTTAACACAATTAACCCCTGAAAAACGACTTGCGGCCAACCTTTTCCCTGATTTTTTAGGGAAAAGGTTGGCCGCAAGTCATTTTTTTCTAAGCAAGGTTTTATGCTGAAGGCTGACCCTCGATGCGAACTTGCTCTAAGCTTTGTGTGGAAAAGATTTGATTACGGCCATTGCGTTTGGCTACGTACAAGCCATCATCCGCGACTTTCAAAAGATTGGCGATGTCTTGCGCCTTGCCAACCGCAAAACCGATGCTGACCGTTAACGTTAAGGCCAGCTCGTTGGGCAAGGCCACGCTAGACAGCGCAACAGCCAAGCGAAAATCATTCATGATGCCGTGCATGGCCGCCAAATTAAGGTCTTCGATGACCACGACAAACTCTTCCCCCCCAAACCGTGCGGTGATTTTATCGGCAAAAAACCGTTTTAAGAGCGTGCTCAAAAAAACGATGGCCTCGTCGCCAGCCGCGTGGCCGTAAGTGTCATTCACTGTTTTAAAATGGTCGATGTCTATCATGGCCACTGCGACCTTGGCATTGACCGCGCCCACCAAATTATAAAAATGACGGCGATTGGACAGCCCCGTCAGCGTGTCATAATGAGCGGCCTTTTCTAAAGCACTTAAGTTGCTTAAAAACTCTAAATTGCGCATAACGCGCCCCAAAAGCTCTTCTTCACTAAACGGCAAATTTAAAAAATCATACGCGCCCGCCTTGATAAAATTGACGCTCATGCCAGAATCCACAGGAGATAACCCCATAATCGCCAGCTCGTTAATGCCGCGAAATCGTCGAATTTCACTGGTTAATTTCAAGCCGTTCATGTCGGGTAAATCGTAGACAGTCAACACCAACGCAATTTGCAAGCGTTTGTGCAAAAAAGCCAATGCCGCCTCGGCGCTGGATACTTCATGCACCACAAACAATTGTTGACGCAACAAACGGCTGACATCTTGACGGGTAATCAAATTGGGGTCAACCATCAACACTTCCGCGCTGGGATTACAATCGATGCGATTGAGCATGCGCATGGCATATTCAAAAGCCGATGGGCTGTCTTTCGAAATGCAATCCACCACCCCTTGCTGCAAAATTTGCGCATTGAGCGCCATGTCAAAGCCATCAACCAACACCAAAATCGGTGTGCCACTGTCTTTGACGCACTCGATGACCTCGCCGTTTGGCGCATCAGGCAAGCCATAATCAACCAAAGCGGCCATCCAATTTTGGTGCGTTTGCAAACAGGCCAACACTTGAGCAAGGTTGGCCGCAGCCACAGGCACATACCCTTTTTCTTCGACCATGCGGCACAACGTTCTTAAAACAATGGGGTTGGCGTGCGCGACCAACACTCTTTTGTAAATTTCTGCCATCTCTCACCTCTGCGCAAAAGCGCTCATTTACCTAGAAAACTGAAAAAGTATTGCGGTCTAGCCGCAGAAAAATGGCATAATTAGCCGTTTAGTTAAGTCCCAACCCCGTTAGTCCGAGAAAAAACCTCATGAATCCAAAAATCATTGCTGACACTTTACCTATCCCCCGTGACATTTTGCGCGTTTCCGAACAAATTTTGGTCAACATTACCCCTCAAGAAACCCGCGTGGCCATCTTGGAAGACGGCGTGGTGCAAGAACTGCACATTGAACGCTCCGCCGTGCTGGGCTTGGTGGGCAACATTTATCTCGGCCAAGTCAAACGAGTTTTACCAGGGATGCAAAGCGCTTTTGTTGACATAGGCTTGGCGCGCGCGGGGTTTTTGCACGTCGGCGATTTGGTCGAACAACGGCACTCGCCTCATGAAGAACAACGCATAGAACGCTTGATTTTTGAAGGCCAAATCATCATGGTTCAAGTCATTAAAGACCCAATCGGCACAAAAGGGGCGCGTTTGTCTTCTCAAATTTCATTGGCAGGGCGTTTATTGGTGCATTTTCCCCAAGATGACCACATCGGCATTTCACAGCGTATCGCCAGTGAAGGCGACCGCTTTTCGCTCAAAACGCGGTTGTCCGAACTCATCCCCGAGAACGCACCCCGAGGCTTTATCGTCAGAACCAGCGCCGAAACGGCCGATGATGCTGATTTAAGCGCCGACGTGGCCTATTTAACCAAACGCTGGCAAGAAATCCAAGCTCAAGCCAAGCGCTTGCCACCGCAAGCCATGCTGTATGAAGATTTGCCCTTGTCTGTGCGTATTTTACGCGACATGGTCAGCGACAACACCACGTCGATCGTTGTCGATTCGACTGAAAATTACACCAAAATGCAGCAGTTTGCTAACGATTACGTCAACAGCGTCGCCGACAAACTTCAGCGCTACACGGGCGAACGCCCTTTGTTTGAACAGCACGATGTCGAAGAAGCCATTACCGAAGCCTTGCAACGGCGCGTCAATTTGAAATCGGGCGGCTATTTGGTGATAGACCAAACCGAGGCCATGACCACCATAGACGTCAACACGGGTGGTTTTGTGGGCTTGCGTAATTTTGAAGAAACGCTCTTTAAAACCAATCTTGAGGCCACGCACGCGTTGGCGCGAGAACTGCGCTTACGGAACTTGGGCGGCATTATTATTGTCGACTTCATCGACATGGAACGCGACGCTCACAAAGAAACCGTGTTACAAGAAATGGCCAAAGCGCTGGCGCGTGACCGAACCCGAGTCACACTCAACGGATTCACCAGTTTGGGCTTGGTCGAAATCACCCGCAAACGCACTCGCGAAAGCTTGGCTCAAGTGCTGTGCGAACCTTGTCCCACTTGCTTGGGGCTGGGCAAAGTCCGCACCACGCAAACCGTTTGTTACGACATCCAGCGCCAAATTGTGCGCGAATCTCGTCAATATCAACCCAAGGGCTTTCGCATTTTAGCCGCGCAATCGGTGGTCGATTTGTTTTTAGAAGAAGAAGCAGGCAATTTGGCCATGCTCATCGATTTTATCAACAAGCCCATTTCCCTCTCTGTGGAAAACACTTACACCACCGAACAGTTTGACATCATTTTGATGTAAACCCAAACTGGGCTTCGTTGTGTTATTTTTTATGTTTTGCGGCCAACCTTTGGCATCAAGGTTGGCCGCAATGTTTTTTGACAACACGGTTAAAACTTTTATTTCTTTTTGGTTAAAATGGCGGTGGTCACCAAGCCCGCTGCGACTTCACGCAAGGCCAAAACAGTGGGTTTGTCACGGCCAGCTTGCGCCAACAACGTGCTAGAACCATTGGCCAATTGGCGCGCGCGCATGGCAGCCGCCAAAGTCAAATCGAAACGATTGGGAACTTTCACCAAACAATCATCAACAGTAATTCGTGCCATCATAAAATCCTTAAATAAAATACAGCAACATAAAACGAAACTTGGCCGTGGATTATACTCGATTTTGAGCGCTTCGTCCGTGCCATTTTTCGCGACATAACCAAGACTTTGCCCTAAAGCGTGACGATCATTTCGTCACGATGAACTGCCACATCGCCATCAAAATAGCCCAAAATCGGCTCAATGTCGGTGGATTTTTTACCAGCGATTTTACGCAAATCTGCGCTGGCATAACGCGCTACGCCACGAGCGATGATTTGCTGATTAGGGTCTTGAATGACGATGACCGCCCCACGCAAAAATTCGCCCTGCACCGCCACGATCCCGCGCGGCAACAAAGAACTGCCTTGCGTTTGCAAAGCCACTTTTGCACCGTCGTCCACCACCAAAGTACCGCTGAGTGCTGGGCCAAAAATCCATTGTTTTCGGCGCTCCAATTGATTTTTATGTGCCACAAAAGTGGTGCCTTGATACGCACCCGCCGCAATTTCCAGCAAAATATTGGGCGCATTCCCCGCTGCAATAATCACGTCCAGTCCTGCGCGCATGGCAATGTCTGCCGCTTGCAGCTTAGTTTGCATGCCGCCTGTGCCCAAGGCAGTACCGCTCCCACCCGCCAAAGCGTACAAATCGGGGGTGATTTCTAGCACTTGCTCTATCAACTTTGCATTCGGGTTGTTGCGCGGATTGCTGTCAAACAAACCACTTTGATCGGTTAGCAACACCAAACCATCGGCCTTGGCCAACAAACCAACCAACGCCGACAAAGTGTCGTTATCACCCACTTTAATTTCAGCCGTAGAAACCGCATCGTTTTCATTCACAATGGGCACGATACCTTGGTTTAACAACGCTTCCAGCATATCTTGAGCATTCAAAAAACGCTCTTTGTCTTCCATATCCGCGCGACTAATCAACATTTGTCCAATATAAATCTGATGTTGAGCAAACAAGCTTGCCCACAGTTGTATCAGCCGAATTTGCCCAACGGCAGCTAATAATTGTTTGCTGGCCGTGGTGTTTGGTAAATCGGGATGATTCAAATGAGCACGGCCTGCGGCTATCGCGCCGCTGCTGACAAGGATAACTTTGTGTCCTTGCGCTCGCAAGGCAACGCACTGCTCAACCACCGTCATCATATAAACAGCGTTCAGTGCCGTGCCGCCCGAAGTCAATGAACTTGTGCCTAATTTCACCACATAAATTTTATTTTTGGTCACCATTTCTCTACTCTTTTCTGTTTAAAAAAGGCTATCTTGAGTCAAGATTTCACGGATGGGTGCAAAATCGCGTCGATGTTCTGGCAGCACCCCATACGCCCGTATGGCCGCCAAATGCTGCGCCGTGCCGTAACCTTTATGCTGGGCAAAGCCATATTGAGGGTAACGCAAATCCAATGCTCGCATACTGTCGTCACGCGCGGTTTTGGCCAAAATGGAGGCGGCAGAAATGGCCGCCTCAGTCACATCGCCCTGCACTATCGCACGGGCAGGAACGGGCAAATTGAGTGGAACGCGATTGCCATCAATCAAAATTTCGCTCAACACAAAACCATCAGGCAAAGACAAATTAACCACCGCACGCGTCATGGCCGCCATCGTGGCGTGTAAAATATTCAGTTGGGCGATGTCATCAGGACTGGCCGAACAAATCGCCCACGCCAATGCGTGCTGTTTTATCTCTGCCGCCAGCGCCTCGCGTTTGCGCTCGGTCAGTGCTTTCGAATCGGCCAAACCACTGATAGCATAACACGGGTCTAAAACAACCGCCGCTGCATACACGTCACCACACAAAGGCCCTCGCCCCGCTTCATCTACGCCTGCTATGACCGATATCATACGTTTCCTTTTTCACAAAAAATACTGCGGCCAACCTTTTTCGATAGAAAAGGTTGGCCGCAGACCGTTTTGTGACTATTTGTCGAGTTGCGGCAAAGCATGAAAACTGCTCGGCACATCTAAAGGGTCATTAAACGTCACCCATTCATAAGCTGACGGGGTGGCCAACAATTTTCTTAACAATTGGTTATTCATGGCATGACCCGATTTATGCCCTGAAAAAGCAGCAATCAAGGGACTACCAACCACATACAAATCGCCTATTGCATCTAAAATTTTGTGGCGCACAAACTCATCAGGATAACGCAAGCCCTCTGGATTCAACACAAACTCATCATCAATCACAATCGCGTTATCCAAACTCCCCCCCAAGCCTAAGCCTTGAGTTTTCATGTATTCCACTTCGTGCATAAAGCCAAAAGTTCTGGCCCGCGCAATCTCATCTAAATAAGAATATTTAGAAAAGTCAATACAATGCTTTTGATTGTCCGCATTAAAGGCAGGGTGGTTAAACTCTAAAGACAAGGCCACCGAAAAACCATCAAAAGGTTCAAATTTGACCCATTTATCGCCCTCAACATAGTCGACAGTTTGTTTAATGCGCAAATAACGTTTCAAAGCAGGCACTTGCTCTTGTATGCCTGCCGTTTGTAACAGATAAACAAAAGGCGCAGACGAACCATCCATAATAGGAATTTCACCTGCCGTCACTTCAACCAAAACATTGTCAACGCCCAAACCCGCAAACGCAGACATAAGGTGTTCTATCGTACCAACGCGCACCCCCTCATCGGTCACCAACGTGCTCGACAGGCGCGTGTCATTAATTAAGCTCGGATTCACAATCACATCGCGTGGCGGCACCAAATCGGTTCGCCGAAAAACAATACCAAAATTCGGCGGTGCGGGGTGCAAATTCAACTGCACCCGCTCACCCGAATGCAAGCCAACTCCGATGGATTGTATCGATGCTTGTAATGTGCGTTGATATATCATGACTTTCTCCTTTGTTTTTATCGAGTTGTCGTATTAGTCATTTTGTTTACGCAAAAAAGCAGGAATATCAAAATGGCTACCGAACTCTGGGCTGGAATAGTCCACATTTTTCAGTTGATCTGGATTGCCTCGACGGCGTTTAACGACGGTGTCAAACGATTGTTCTACGGGCTCTCTTTGGCCTGTTTGACGCGCAGCAACGCTGTCGTTGGTGCCTGTTTTTAACACTTGCAAATAATCTGGGTGGCTGGTTTTTTCCGTATTTTTTTGACCCAAACCTGTGGCCACGATGGTGACTCTCACCATGTCTTCAGGCATATCGGCCACTTCAGCCGTGCCAAACTTCACTTCGGCTTGTTCGTCATCTTCATTGACGTATTGGCGAACAATGGCCATGATTTCTTTGTATTCTTTCATCATCAATCCACCGGGGGCGGTTGTAATGTTCACCAAAACCCCACGCGCGCCTTCTAGGCTCACGTCTTCTAACAAAGGACTATTAATGGCTGCATCGGCGGCTAATCTCGCCCGATCAAAGCCCGACGCGTAAGCAGAACCCATCATGGCCATGCCCATTTTTGACATGATGGTTTTCACGTCAGCAAAGTCAACGTTAATCATACCTGGGCAAGTAATGATTTCTGCTATGCCTGCAATCGCGCCTTTTAAAATGTTGTCAGCTTCTTCAAAACAGTCTTTGACTGTCGCATTTTCACCCAACACATCCAACAATTTTTCATTGGGAATCACAATCAAAGAATCCACATATTTGCTCAACTCTTCTATGCCTTGTTGCGCAACAAATTGACGTTTGCCTTCCAACACAAAGGGACGAGTCACCACCGCCACCGTCAAAATCCCCAACTCTTTAGCGACTTCAGCCACCACAGGCGAAGCGCCTGTGCCTGTGCCTCCGCCCATGCCCGATGCGATAAACAGCATATTAGCACCCCGCAAAGCATCTGCAATGCGCTCACGGTCTTCCATGGCGGCATTGCGGCCAACTTCAGGACGCGCGCCTGCGCCCAATCCTTTGGTTAAAGTTGTGCCTAGCTGAATGCGATTGGCTGACAAATTCAAATGCAAGGTTTGCGCATCGGTGTTTGCCGAAATAAATTCAACACCAGCCAACCCACTGCGTATCATGTTATCAACCGCGTTACAACCGCCACCACCGACGCCTATGACTTTAATCACGGGCGCTAAGCTCGACTCTTCCTCTATGTTAAAGACAAAACTCATTTTACTCTCCTAAAAAATACTTCCATTTAACCATTTTAATTCAACATCTTAAAACCCTACAATTTTAAAAATAAATGCTAAAAAAGTTTCTTATTTTGCCAAAAAATCCACCAGCAAGCCCAGAAGAAGCAGGTCTTCTGGCCGCTGAAATCGAGTCAATTTTATATTGTTGCTGCGCAAATTTCAGCAAGCCCACGCTGGTTGCGTAACGCGGTGTTTTAACAATTTCTGTTAAAGCGCCCATGTATTGCGGTACGCCCACCCGAACAGACGCATGAAAAATTTCCTCGGCAAAAGCAGTTAACCCTGGCATTAAAGCGCCGCCACCTGTCAACACAAAACCAACAGGAATTTCATAAGCTCGCTCACCATCTGGTTCCAATTCGCGCTGAATTAAGCCAAATAATTCTTCAACTCTGGGTTCTATTAATGTGGCCAACGTGCCTCTTTGCATTTGACGAGGGCCACGGTCGCCCAAAGTTGGCACTTCAATGATTTGATGTCCATCGGGCATGTTCACCATCGCCAAACCATGTAAAACTTTAATTTCTTCTGCCTCTTTGGTTGGCGTGTGGAGGCCTGCGGCTAAGTCGGCAGTGATGTGATCACCCCCCATAGGAATGACCACACTGTGACGAATCGAGCCGCCAACATACACCACCACATCCGTGGTGCCTGCGCCGATATCAATCAAACAAACCCCCAACTCTTTTTCATCTTCCGATAAGACCGACAAAGAAGCCGCCAACGGTTGTAAAACAAAACTGTCCACCAACAAGCCGCAGCGATGCACGCATTTGCTTAGGTTTTGAATGGCAGAAGAGGCACCAGAAACAATGTGTACATTGGTTTCTAACCGAACGCCGCTCATGCCCAACGGGTCTTTGACTGATTCATGCCCATCAATTCGATAACCTTGATCAAGAATATGCAACACTTCATGTTCGGGTGGAATGGCGACTGCGCTGGCCGATTCCATGACTCTATCAATATCATTTTGGGTAACTTCGCGGTCTTTTATGGTCGCCAATCCATTGGAATTCAAGCTTTTAATGTGGCTGCCTGCAATACCAACATAAACTTGTTTGATTTGGCAATCCGCCATTAATTCGGCTTCTTTGATGGCGTTTTGAATGTCTTGCACGGTCGCATCAATATTGACAACCATACCGCGTTTCATGCCTTTAGAAGGGCTTTGCCCCATGCCAATAATATTTAACGCACCAGAGTCACTGACTTCGGCAACGATGGCAACAATGCGAGAAGTCCCGACATCTAAACCCACCATGATATTTTGGGTTTCTTTCTGTTTACTCGCCATAGCGAACGCCCTTTTCTTCATTTTGTTATTTATTTTAAAAACCAAAAATCACTCAACCTTACGAAGTTTGCCGTTTTTGTTGTATTTTAACAGAGAAGCCACGCGAATAGCGCATATCAACGTACTGATATTGATAGGGCAGCGGCGCTAACTGTTTAAGCCAATAAAAAGAAAAGCGGCTCAATCTCAATTCTTGCTCTTTACTGCCCAATTCCACCACCAAATCATTACTTAAAATAAGGCGAACAGCGCCGCGTTCAGAATACCAAATTTTTTGTATGGCCAACCCTGTGGGCTTTAAAAGCTCATTATAGCGCTGATACATGGTCATGACTGTCACAGACGTCCCTGCTGGGCCAAATAAATAAGGGAGGGGTTTATTGGTTTGAGCCAAAAAAGGTTGGCCGCGCGTATCCAGCAAAGCCACGCCACTCCACCGTGCAAAGGGCGTGCGTTCCACCAAACTGACGATCACTTTATCTGGCCAACTGCGGCGCACTTCCGCCGCTTGCACCCACGGCAGCGCTTCAAATCCTGCCCTAACCGCGTTCAAATCGATATTAACAATATTGCCTTTGAGCACAGAAGCGCTGACTTGTTGTAATTCCGCTTTACTCACTTGGGTCAACTCGCCTTGGAAGGCAATTTTTTTTACCTGATATTCAGGCTGTTTCAACGCATAAACCACGTAAGTCACGCACAAACCGATGCAAGCGCCCATCATCAACAGATGGGTAATAATTTTTTGCAGGCGGATGTCACTCAACATGAGCCAAACTCAAAATGGTTAAGCACAATTGCCCATAAGCCAAACCGCTCACGCGCGCAGACATGGGGACTAAACTGTGGCTGGTCATACCAGGAGCGGTATTGGCTTCAAGCAAATAAATGTCATCGCCTTCCATTAAAAAATCGATGCGCCCCCAGCCTTTTCCGCCCAAAACTTGAAACGCACGCAAAGCCAATGCCTGTGCCTTTTTTTCAAGGTCTGGACGCAAACCCGACGGGCAATGATATTGCGTTTCATCGCTGACATATTTGGCGTTGTAATCATACCAATCTGTGGCGGGTTCTATTTTGATGCTAGGCAAGGCCACGTCGCCCAAAATCGGGCAAGTGTATTCGCCGCCGCCTATGTATTTTTCCGCCAAAACCAAAGTATCGTATTGCTTGGCTAACTCGTAAGCGGCTTTTAATTCACTCGTTTGCGTGACTTTGCTGATGCCGATACTCGACCCGCCATTCGCAGGTTTGACAAACAAGGGCAAGCCCAATTCAGCCACAACGTTGGCCACATCGCTGTCTTCATTTAACAAGACAAACGGCGGTATCGGCAAACCCGCACCTTGCCATAATAATTTGCTGCGCCACTTATCCATCGCAATGGCCGACGCCATCACGCCACAACCCGTATAAGGGATGCCCATGAATTCTAGCGCACCCTGCAAAGTACCATTTTCACCATCACCGCCGTGCAAGGCGATAAAAGCCAAATCACAACCTTGTTCTTTCAACAGGCTCAATGGGTGTTCGGCGGGATCAAACGCGTAAGCGTTCACGCCCAACTCGAGTAAGGCCGCTAAAACGCCAGCGCCGCTTTGCAAAGAAACAGGGCGCTCAGACGAACTGCCACCAAACAAAACCGCCACTCGGCCTAAAGATTCAGGAGTAGGTAAAGAATTCATGAGACTCACTTAAACAATATTTTAAAATTTTAAATCGACGCAACCGAGCCAAAAAGAGCCTCAGTTCAACTTAAATCACAAATTTGGGCACTCACTCGACCAATGTCTCCCGCGCCCATGGTCACGACCACATCGCCATCTTGCACAAAATCAACAATTGCTTGCGGCAAGGCATGAATGTCTTCAATAAAAATCGGCTCCACTTTGCCACCCACTCGTAAGGCGCGAGACAAGGCGCGGCCATCTGCGGCCACAATGGGCGCTTCACCTGCCGCGTAAACTTCGGTCAAAAACAACACATCGACTGTCGCGAGGACGCGCGCAAAATCTTCAAACAAATCGCGAGTGCGGCTAAATCGATGCGGCTGAAAAGCCAAGACCAAGCGTTTTTGGGGATAAGCCGCACGAACTGCGGCCAACGTCGCCGCCATTTCCACGGGGTGATGCCCGTAATCATCAATCAACGTAAAGTAACCTGAGCCCTGTTTGTCGGAAACCGCCACTTCGCCATATTGCGTAAATCGGCGACCCACGCCCGCAAACTCTGACAATCCTTGTTGTATCGCGGCAACGCTTGCGCCACACTCCAAACTGATTCCGATGGCGGCCAAAGCATTCAGGACATTGTGCAAGCCTGCCGTGTTGAGTTCAACTGGGAAATTCAATACGGCATCCGCTTGAGCAACCAACACATCAAACTGCATTTTTGCCCCCACGGCCACAATATTTTGTGCTCGTATCGTTGCGTCAGCGCTGTCTATGCCGTAAGTGGTCACAGGGCGCGTCACCTTAGGCAAAATCTCGCGCACATGAACATCGTCGATACACACAACCGCGCGACCATAAAAAGGCATGCGATGCAAAAAATCAACAAACGCTTGTTTTAGTTTATCAAAACTGTGTTCGTAAGTGTCCATGTGATCCGCATCGATGTTGGTCACCACCGCCATGATGGGGGTTAAACACAAAAAAGAAGCGTCAGATTCATCAGCCTCGGCCACCAAAAATTCGCCCGACCCCAGTTTGGCATTCGTGCCTGCGGCGGTTAGTTTGCCGCCGATCACAAACGTCGGATCAAGGTTGGCCGCAGCCAAAATAGATGCCGTTAAACTGGTCGTTGTAGTTTTGCCGTGCGTCCCTGCAATGGCAATGCCTTGCTTGAAACGCATCAATTCTGCCAACATCATCGCCCGAGGAATCACAGGAATGTTGGCCTCACGCGCAGCCAATACTTCAGGGTTATCGGCCTGAACGGCGGTTGAGGTCACCACCACGTTACAGCCTTTGATGTTTTCTGCTGCATGGCCTAGGTGGATGCGCGCACCTTGTGCGGCCAACCTTTTTGTTGCCGCACCTGCACCCAAATCCGAACCCGATACGCCATAGCCCAAGTTCAACAAGACTTCGGCAATACCACACATACCCACACCACCGATGCCAACAAAATGTATTTTTTTTACGCGTTGTTTCATTTTTTAGACTCTTTATTTGTTTTATGATTTTCCACTTACCAAACTCAGGCAAACAGCGACTACTTTTTCGGTTGCCTGTGTTAACGCCAATTTTCTTGCCTGTTTGGCCATTTCTAAACAATCAGCGCGAGTCAAATTTTGCAAGATTTCAGCCAATTTTTCAGGGCTTGCTTGCGCTTGTGGCAACAAAATCGCCGCTTGATTGTCTGACAAATAACGCGCATTCGCGGTTTGGTGATCGTCAACCGCTGCTGGGTAAGGGATCAATATGCCCGCCGCGCCAGCTGCCGCCAATTCAGCCACGGTCAAGGCCCCAGCGCGACACAAAACCACATCTGCTTGTGCGTAAGCTTGCGCCATATCGCCAATAAACGGCACGCACGCGACTTCGTTTATGCCTGCCGTTTGATAATTTTTAATCAAAGCCGCTTGATGTTTTTCGCCAGATTGATGCGTGACAGCTGGGCGATGTTCAGCTGGCATCAAAGCCAAAGCCAGCGGCAAGGTCTCGTTAAACACTTGTGCACCTAAGCTTCCTCCAACCACCAAAACCTTCAACGCACCTGTTCGGTCAGCAAATCGGACTTGTGGCTCGGCAAGGGCACTAATGTCCGCCCGAACTGGATTGCCCACCCAATCGCCTTCCCCTGCCGTTGTCCCAAACGCCGAAGGAAAGGCGCACAAGGTTCGAGTGGCAAATGCCGATAGAACTCGGTTGGTCAAGCCTGCCACGGCATTTTGTTCGTGAATCACCAGTGGTTTACGAGTTAACTTGGCCGCAATACCCCCAGCAAAGCCCGTGTATCCCCCAAATCCAATAACCATATTGGGCCGATGATTTTTTATGACTCGATGCGCTTGCAACACGGCTTTCAAAACCATCCAAGGGGCGGTCAATACGGATTTTAGTCCTTTGCCGCGCAAGCCTCTCATTTGTATGGTTTCTAGTTGAAAACCATGTTGAGGGACTAAGCGAGTTTCCATGCCGCCCACGCCGCCCAACCAAACCACAGACCAACCTTCAGACTGCAACCGTTGCGCAACCGCAATGGCAGGAAAAATATGTCCGCCTGTGCCTCCCGCCATGATCAAGATTTTTTTAGATTGCGCAGACTGGGTCTGTATTTTTTGTTGATCTAAATCGTTCATTATTTTCTTCCACCTTGCATGGCGCATCGATTTTCATAATCAATCCGAAAAACAATGGCCATCGCTGCCATTAAGACCAACATCGCCGAGCCCCCAAAAGAAACAAAGGGCAAGGTCAATCCTTTTGTCGGCACCAACCCTATGGTCACTGAAACATTAATAAAAACCTGAATGGCAATCCAAATCCCAATGGCTTGGGCCACCAAAGCTTGGTAATAAAAGGTCAATTTTTTGGCCACAGTGGCCACATCAAAAATTTGCCAAATCAACGTTAAAAATAAAGTGAGCATCACGAATAAGCCTACCACGCCAAACTCTTCGGTGATAATCGCCATAATAAAATCGGTGTGTGCCTCAGGCAAATAATGCATTTTTTGTATGCTACGCCCCAAACCCAAGCCAAACCACTCACCCCGACCATAGGCAATCAAAGACTGCGCCAGTTGGTAACCAGAACCATACGGATCACTAAAGGGATCCGTAAACCCCATCACGCGCTTCATGCGATAGGGCGAAATCAACACCAACCCCACCACGGCTGTGGTGCCAAAGGCCAAAACGCTCCACACAACTTTCATGGGGATACCCCCCAAAAACAGTATCGAAACGGTTAATGTCATCACCACAACGGTAGCACCCAAATCAGGCTCTGCGATGAGCAACAGAGACACCAGCAACATTGCGCTCCCAATGGGCGTCAATGTTTTAGCAACTTGATACAACAAATGTGATTTTCTAGCCACATAATCGGACACAAACAACACTGTGGCCAACTTCATCAATTCGGAAGGTTGAAAATTCAAGAGAACCAAATTAATCCAACGTGAGGCACCATTGACCTTGCGCCCGATGCCCGGAACAAACACCAACAACAACAACAACAGCGTTATGACAAAGAGCTTGGCCGAATGTTTACGCCAAAAATCCGTAGGCACTGGGAAAAGGCTGGCCGCAAGGCTGCTGCTAATCACCAAAAAAATCAAATGGCGTTTCACAAAATAAAAAGTATCGTCGTACAATTTATCGGCATAAGCCAAAGAAGCTGAACTGACCATCAAAAAGCCAGCGCCCAAAATTAAAACCAACGTCCAAATCAAGCCCCCAGAAAACACGGGGACAGCCGCACGGCCCTTCTTTTTTGTGGAAATATCAGCCGAATGCTGATCATCGTTTATTGTGTCCATAATGAAAGTGCATCACTGTTAACGGCATCAATAAACACTTGGGCGCGATGGGCATACCCTTTAAATTGGTCAAAACTCGCACAAGCAGGTGACAACAACACCAATTCAGATGCCGTTTCAACGGCCAACTTGGCCGCCAATTCCGTTGCCAAGGTCAAATTATCGGCGTAAACCACAGTCACGCCATTGCCTTTTAAGGCTGTTTCTATCAAAGGCGCATCACGCCCAATCAAAACAACCGCCCGACAAATACGCGCCGTCGCGGCAAACAGGGGTTTAAAATCTTGCCCTTTGCCCAAACCCCCAGCAATCAAAATAAGGGGTTGCGTCATACCATTTAATGCTGCCACCGTTGCGCCGACATTGGTGCCTTTCGAATCATCGATAAAGGTAACACGGCCAACCTTTTTCACCAATTCCACCCGATGGCGCAGCGCCACAAAAGAGGCAATCCCGCCCAACAAAGCGATTTTTTGCAAACCGATGGCCTCGCACAAAGCCACAGCTGCCAAAACGTTGGCCGCATTATGCAGCCCTTGCAGTGGAATGTCAGCAACGGCATAAAACGGCCGTCCTTGGTGCAACAATTGGGTTTGCGTGTCGTTTAATTGGTAGTCGGCTGATGGAGAGGCATTCAAGCTGAACGTGCGCTGCTCTCGGCCAGATCGCGCCATGGCGCAACAAAAAACATCATCTTGATTAAGGACTTGAACACCGATGCCCTGAAAAACACGCGTTTTACTGTGCGCGTAATCCAGTAAATCAGTGTATCGATCAAGGTGATCTTCTGAAATATTAAGGCAAGTGGCCACATCGGCATTTAAGCTATACGTAGTTTCCAGCTGAAAACTCGACAACTCCAATACCCAAACATCGGGATATGAATTTTGATCTTCACAATCACTTAAAACCGCCAAAACAGGCGTACCGATATTGCCAGCAACCACAGTTTTCAAACCACTGCTCGCACACAAATGCCCCGTTAAACTGGTTACCGTGGTTTTGCCGTTTGAGCCTGTAATGGCAACGATTTTGTTCTGATTGGGCAGATGACGAGGCAAGCACTGCGCAAACAATTCTATGTCGCCGATGACGGGTTTGCCTGACTGGGCAAAAGCCGCAATTTCAGGCGTAGAAATGGCAATGCCTGGACTACAAACCAAGGTGTCCGCATCACTAAAGCTGGCCTCGAGAAAAGCACCCAAACGCACTTCAACTTGCGGAAATTCAGCGGAAAAGGCCAATAATTGAGACGGATAGTCCGCGCTGTCCACCATGGTCACTTTTTGGCCATGTTTCAGCAAATAGCGGGTCACCGCAATGCCCGTTGCACCCATACCCAACACGATGTAATGCCCAGTTAATGCTTTCATTTTTTATGTCTCTGTTTGCGGATGTGGACGAAAGCGCGTCTTAGCGCAATTTCAAGGTAGTCAACCCAATTAAAACCAATAAAATGGTGATGATCCAAAACCGAACCACCACTTGCGTTTCTTTCCAGCCTTTTAATTCGTAATGATGATGCAAAGGCGCCATGCGAAAGACTCGTTTGCCCGTCAATTTAAAAGAAGTCACTTGTATCATGACAGACAAAGCTTCCATCACAAACAAGCCCCCCATAATCAACAGCACAAACTCTTGACGAATAATAACGGCCACCGTCCCCAACGCCGCACCCAATGCCAACGCGCCGACATCTCCCATAAAAACCTGTGCAGGGTAGGCGTTAAACCACAAAAAGCCCAAGCATGCACCGCAAATGGCCGCGCAAAAAATCACCACTTCTTCAGAACCTGGCACATAAGGCATGGCCAGATATTTCGCAAAGCCTGCGTGTCCCGCAATATAAGCAAAAACCATCAAGCCTGCCGAGACCAAAACCACAGGAAACGCGGCCAACCCATCTAATCCATCGGTCAAATTCACCGAATTAGAAGTCCCAACAATCACCAAATAAGTCAGCACACAAAATCCAACCAACCCTAAAGGATAATTGACGCTTTTAAAGAAAGGCACAATGAACTCGGTGGCCGCAGGCAAATGCGCATAACTGTACAAAAATATCCCCGCTCCTATCGCCAAAACAGACTGCCAAGCCATTTTAAATTTGGCCGAAACCCCTTTAGGATCTTTGTAAACCACTTTACGCCAATCGTCGTAAAAACCCAGCGCGCCCGTCCCCAAAGTCACCACCAACAACAACCAAAGATATAAATTACTTAAATTACCCCAAAGCAAGGTGGTAAAAGCAATGGACAATAAAATTAAGGTGCCGCCCATGGTGGGCGTGCCTGTTTTGACTAAATGCGTTTGAGGCCCGTCCGAACGAACGGCCTGACCGACTTTTAACTCGGTGAGTTTGCGTATCGACCAAGGGCCTAAAAGCAACGAAAAACCCAAAGCCGTCATGGCGGCCATCATGGCCCGAAAGGTCACGTAATCAATCACCCGAAACGCGCCGATATACTCTTTTAAAAATCCAGCAAGCCAAATCAACATAATTTTTTTACCCATTCAAAAACAAAACAAATTAGGTCATCAAACCCAACACGATGGTGTCCATGCTCATCGAACGCGATCCTTTAATCAAAACCGTCGCCGTATCGGGCAAAGCCGTTTTCATAAATTCAATCACTTGGGCGTGCGTCTCAAAAGACCGTGACACACCGCCAAAAGCCGCCGCCGCAAAACGAGACAGTTCGCCTAAAGTCACCAACTGCTCGACACCGCACGCCCAGGCAAATGCGCCCACTTCGGCGTGCAATTCGGGGGCGCTGTCGCCCAACTCACCCAAATCGCCCATGACCAACCAACGCGGCGCAGGATAACCCTGCAAAACACTCAAACCCGCCTTCATTGAATCAGGGTTGGCGTTGTAAGTATCGTCAATCAAGCACGCGCCATTAAAGGCTTGTTTGAGTTGCAACCGCCCTTTAACGCCTTGATACGCCGCCAAACCTTTTGCCACCGTAATTAAAGGCACGTCCAAGGCCAAGGCAATGGCGGCGGCGGCGCAAGCATTGCGCACATTATGCTCTCCTGCCGCAGGCAACTGGATGGTGATTGCGCCTTGTGGCGTGTTCAATTGAAAATGAACTTCCGCCAAATCGGCGCGAATATCGCTGGCAAAAAGGTTGGCCGCAGGGCTGTTTAAACCAAAAGTTAACTCAGTAAAAGCGACGGAAGCTTGTTGAAACACCGCCACATTCGGGTCGTCAGCATTAAGTATGGCCACGCCCGTCGGCACTAAGTGAGGAAAAATTTCCGCTTTGGCACGCGCGACATCTTGCGTGTTTTTGAATCCACCTGCACCCAAATGAGCCCGCATCGCATTATTCACCAACGCCACGTGCGGACGAACCAAACGGCTCAAATAATCAATTTCACCAAAATGATTCATGCCCATTTCAAACACAGCAAAACGATGCACCGAACGCAAGGCCAACGCCGTTAATGGCAAACCGATGTCATTATTAAAATTGCCTGCTGTTGCGTGTACCGCTTCAGCCCCCGCATGCGCCTGCAAAATAGAAACAACCATTTCTTTGACGGTGGTTTTGCCATTAGAACCCGTAATGGCCACTCGCTTTAACTCGGGAAAACTCGCCAAATAAGCGCTAGCCAACACCCCCAAAGCCAACAAAGGACTCGGCACGCGGATGAGCTGGTTTTCGGACACGCACCCCGTGGGGTCAACAAAATTTTGCGCAACAATGGCACGCAAAGCCCCTTTAGATAAAACGTCCGCAACAAAATCATGGGCATCAAAACGATCCCCTTTCAAGGCCACAAAAATATCATCAGGCATCACCGCTCGACTGTCGGTCACTATGCCGTGTACAGGCGTTTTGCCCTCTGCGTCTGTTGGGGATACACCTGCAAAAGGTTGGCCACAAAGCGTGTTAATGACTTGTTGTAAGGTAAACATAAAGCATTCCAAAAATAAAAACAAACAAATCTCAAGAAGGTAAGTTCAGCGCTTTGTGGGCCACTTCAAAATCAGAAAAAGGCCAACGGGTCGTGCCGATGATTTGATAATCTTCATGCCCCTTGCCCGCGACCAAAACCACATCGCCAGCTTGAGCTTGGGCGATTGCCCATTCGATGGCGGCTTGGCGATTGTCTTCCCGATAAAACGGAGTGCCATTCAGGCCAGAAATGATGTCATCAATGATTAAACTGGGCGATTCCGTTCGGGGGTTGTCGCTGGTCAAAACCAACACATCTGCCCAACGTGCCGCAATAGCACCCATCAAAGGACGTTTGCCCGCATCTCGGTCGCCGCCACAGCCAAAGACGCAAAACAAACGTCCCGCGCTGGGCTTGATTTTAGTCAGCGTTAACAATACCTTTTCCAACGCATCGGGCGTATGCGCGTAATCAACGACCACCAAAGCCTGACCCTGTCCACCCAATTGATCCATACGGCCACAGGCAGCTTTGATTTGCCCTAACACGTCGCCCACTCGTTGAGCCTCAAACCCTTGGGCGCACAAAACACTAAAACAAGCCAAAAAGTTGGCCACATTAAAATCACCAATCAAACGACTTTTTATCGTTGCCTCGCCCCAAGGAGAGGCAATTTTAAAAGACAAACCCTGTAAATCAGAATGCAGCTCGCGTACAAAAACATCTCCGTCCTGCAAACCATATCGAATCACCGATAACGTTGGGTTTGTTGAACTTGCGGCCAACCTTTTGGCCAAATCTGCGCCAAAATCATCATCAATATTAATCACAGCATGACGTAAGCTCGGCCAATGGAACAGCCGCTCCTTGGCCTGCCCATAAGACAGCATATCGCCATGATAATCTAAATGGTCGCGAGTCAAATTTGTAAAAATCGCTGTATCAAAGGACACGCCGTTGACTCGGCCTTGTTCTAAACCATGCGAAGAAACTTCCATCGCGATGGCTTTTGCGCCTTGCTCAAAATAGTCCGCTAACAAGCGCTGCAAGGTCAAAGCATCGGGCGTGGTGTTCGTTGCAACACTCAACTCGCCATAAAATCCGTTCCCAACCGTGCCCAAAATGGCTGTCTTTTGATTCAGCAAGGTCAGTGCTTGCGCCAACCAAAGCGCGATTGAGGTTTTGCCATTTGTACCCGTCACACCAATCACAGGCAATTTGCTAGACGGCGCATCATAAAAAAGATGCCCCCACTCCCCTAATTGCTCTCGAATATTGACCACGCCCCAATGCGGAACGGGCAACTCTGGGCAACTAAAATCAGGGCTATCTTCCCAAATTACAGCCAAAGCACCTTGTTTGATGGCTTGATGAATAAAATCACGCCCATCAACACGCTCACCTTTTAACGCAATAAAAACAACGGAGTCAGCCACCTGACGACTGTCTAAAGTCAAACCAGATGGCCGTTTGGGCAAAGAAGAGATGAAATCAAGAAAATGAGGCATGATATGATTTAAAACCTTATAGAAATCAACCACATTTGTATTTTAAGTGTAGCCTTTTTCAAGCTTACCTTTATACTTTATATTAAGGCACGTAATCGTTGACATCGTCTAAACTCGGCAATGGCAACGGCATGGTATTGTCGGGCGCATCAGCAGAGACACCCAATAAACGCAAACTGCCCGTCATGATGCTTGAAAAAACAGGGGCAGAAACCGTTCCTCCGTAATAACTGCCGCCTTTAGGCTCATCAACCATCACCGCAACAATTAAGCGCGGAGCGGTTGCCGGTGCAAATCCGACAAATAAACTCATGTGCTTATTGTCAACATAACGCCCACCCACCAATTTTCTGGAAGTGCCTGTTTTACCGGCCACCGTGTAACCCAGTACTTGAGCCAAGGTGGCCGTGCCGCCTTTTTGAGTGACGGCGGCCAACATATCGCGCATGGTTTTAGCCGTTTTTTCAGAAATAACCCGCTCGCCCACAGGTGGGGCATCAAGCTTAAACAAAGTCGTTGGCAAAAGCTTGCCATTATTGGTAAAAATGGTGTACGCCCTAACCATTTGTAGTAAATTTACCGAAACGCCGTAACCAAAAGACATCGTCGCTTGCTCGATCGGCCGCCATTTTTCCCAAGGTCGCAAATTGCCTTTTGTTGTACCAGGAAAATCAATATTCAAAGCGTGCCCAAACCCTAATTTATCGTAAAAAGTCCACATGGATTGAGGCGAAAACAACTGCGCCACTTTTGCCGTCCCCACATTTGACGATTTTTGTATGACTTCAGAAATAGTCATTGCGCTTTTCGGGTGCGTATCGCGGACAGTCGCACGCCCAATCAGAAAAGAATTTGTATTAAAAACGGTGTTGGGCGTAATCTTGCCAGCTTCTATGCCCATCGCGACCACAAACGGTTTCATGGTCGAACCTGGTTCAAGATTATCAATCACTGCCCGATTCCGTAAACTAGCCAAGTCAACTTTAGTTTGTTTCAAATTTGGATTAAAACTGGGGTAATTCACCATCGCCAACACTTCACCTGTTTTACCATCTAATACGATTGCACTGCCTGCTTTTGCATTATTTTTTTTGACCGCATTTTGCAAAGCATCGTAAGCTAAACTCTGTATGCGCTGATCAATGGACAACACCAAGGTTTTGCCATTAACGGGGGTTTCTATCGGCTGCACGTCTTCTAATATTTTACCTGTTCGATCTCGTAAAATGGCACGCGAACCATTGCTACCCAGCAAGGCTTTATCTTTCGACAATTCAAGGCCTTCTTGTCCTTCGCCGTTGCTGCCCGTTAGTCCGATTAACTGGGCGCTCACTTCTGCTTCAGGGTAATACCGTTTATATATTTTCTCTTGGTTTAAGCCAGAAATGGAGAGCTTCACAACTTGCTCACTCACTCGCTCTTCAACATTTTGCTTAATAAAGACAAAGCCTTTTTGCTTATCTTGCCACTTTGCAATAAGGTCCGATTTAGGCAAGGCCAACAATTTCGCCAAAACCTCTAATTTCTCATCCGTTGGCAGCTTTGCATTTTTGGGATTCACCCAAAAAGTACTAACTGGAATGTTTTTAGCCAACAAAACCCCTCGACTGTCCCGAATTTCTCCTCGTTCACCTGTCAAAACGATGGTTTTTAATGCTCGGCTGTCCCCTTGATTTTCCAGAAAGGCTTGTTGTGTTTGCAACAAATAAATCACTCTCAACACGATGGACAAAAACAACAGCAAAATAATCACTTGAATTTTTTTTAAGCGACTGGAACTCAACATTAAGGCATTGGGTTCAGGTTGATAACCCCTCATCGTTATTTACCCAAAAAAAGGAATTGCGTTTCTGCGACAGCAGGCGGGTGCATCCCCAAGTCAGTCGCACTTTTTTTCTCTATTAGAATGAGCGCACTGAGTTGACTCTGTTGCAATTGTAACTGCATATATTCGCGGTCTAATTTTTTTGATATTTGCATTTCGCTCTCTAAAACGCCATATAAAACATGATGTTTTTGTTGAAAAACAACCACGAGCAAACCAAAAAAAAGTGACAATAACAATAATAAAATATTCAAGCGCGTCATATGATTTCCTTTTTTATTCTTGTTTTTAGGGCAAATTCCTTAAACCCATGGCGCATCAGTCCTTTGCGCAATGCGCATCACGACGCTACGCGCTCTGGGATTTTGGGCAATCTCGGCGGCGCTGGCACGAATGGCTTTACCTATGGCCAGCAATCGGGGCTCACCCAAATCCGCAGCGCGTATCGGTAAATGTCGCGGCGCGGTGTCCACGGTCATTGCCGATCTGATAAAAAGTTTGGCAATGCGATCTTCTAAAGAATGAAAACTCAAAACCACCAAGCGTCCACCCACCAACAGGCGTTGTGCCGCTTGGGGCAAAACCAACTCCAACTCTTCCAATTCACGATTAATAAAAATTCGAATCGCTTGAAAGGTTCTGGTGGCAGGATCTTGAGCAAAATCTTTGCTGCGCACATTTTGCGCCACCAAATTCGCCAGTTCACGAGTGGTTGTAATGGGTTTTTCTTGACGTTGCGCCACAAGGTTGGCCGCAATTTGACGCGCAAACCGCTCCTCACCATAATTTTTAATCACATCGCGAATGTCCGCTTCGCTCGCTGTGGCCAGCCACTCTGCCGCAGTTAGCCCACGGGTGGTATCCATGCGCATATCTAAGGGCGCATCAAACCGAAAGCTAAATCCACGTAAGCCTTCGTCTATTTGAGGAGAAGAGATTCCTAAATCCATTAAAACACCGTTGACTTTATCAACCTTCAACTCAGTCAAAACGGCATCAAAATCTGCAAAGCCAGCATGCACTAACGTAAAACGAGAATCTTCGGCCATTAACTTGCGGCCAACCTTGATGGCTTCTGGATCTTTATCAAAAGCAATTAAGCGCCCTGTTTTACTCAAGCGAGACAAAATCAGTCGGCTGTGCCCGCCGCGGCCAAAGGTACAATCCACGTATACCCCATCAGGCACGATTGCTAAGGCATCAACGGCCTCTTCCAACAAAACGGTCACATGAACCAAGGGCACATCATTCGACTGGTTCATAACGAAAAATCTCCCAAACAATCCGACAAATCCGCTGGATCAATGGCCAAACTCGACAAAGTTTCAGCTCGCCAAGTGGCCGCATCCCACAACTCAAAACGATTTCCGACCCAAGACAAGGCCAGCTCTTTTTTAAAATCCATCAAACTCCGCAGCGCAGCAGGCAGTAAAATCCGCCCTGTCGTCACGTCCATTTCAACGGTTTCAGCACAACCCAACACCAATCTTTGATATTTTTTCAACAAAGGATTGGCAGTTGGCAAGGCCAATAACTTCGCCTCGACCTGCCGCCAATTTGGTTCTGGGTAAATTAATAAATGAGTCGGCGATTCTAAGGTCACCACCAATTGCGTACTACCCAATGCCACGCATAAATAATCCCGAGCCTTGGCTGGAATTGCTAAGCGCCCTTTATTATCCAAAGAAATGTACGTGATTCCGAAGCTCACAAAAATGACCTTATTTAGTTTACACCTGACAAAAACGCCAAAAAAATACACTATATGACACTATTCGCCACTATAAGCAAATTTCTTTCAAATTGCAAGCAAAAAATACACTTTAAACAGTGACTTACGAAAAAAATATCGTCTCATTCAAGCACTTCAAACGACAAAAAGTTCTTAGGGCTTGATAATATAGAAAAAATACCTTGGCAAAACCCAAGTCGCCTGCCCAAAAAAATTGCCTCAACAACGCTATCGACAAAGCTAATTTTAAAAGCAACACAACCACCACAAAGGTGACTTAATTAATGACTTCATGTACACTGGGCATCGAATTTATTTATCTAAAATAAATCAAAAATATTTTTAATTAACACAAATAGACGTTTTCGACATCTCCCAACGTAACCAATTTATCAAGTCAAGGATATTTATGTTTAACAATACAACCCTAAAACTGGCGGTTGCTTTAGCTGCAATCTCGCTTCATACTCATGTTTTTTCAGCTGGTTTTGATTGCAACAAAGCAAAAACCAAGGTGGAGTTTATGATTTGTGGCAATCCTATGTTGTCTGCAATGGATAAACAAATGTCAAATCAATATTATTCCACGGTAAATCAGATTGACAAATATGATGGAAAGGATTACGACGATAACCAAATGTACACAGGCAGGACGCTTGCTCAATTTAAAACGAGTGCTAAAACTGATCTTGCTTCATTCCAAAAGAAGTGGCTCATTAAACGGAATAAATGTATCGATACAACCTGCCTAATTGAAGCATACGAAGACTATACAGACTCATCGTTTTTCATAGAACTTAGCGAGGGCATGGCTGGAATTTAACCTTGTCAAAAAAAATTTACAAATAACCCCATGCGGCCAACCTTTTATCCCAAAAACTGGGTAGAAGGTTGGCCGCAAGGGGTTTAACACTCAAACTTCAATAAAAACCAAAGATTTACTGAACAGGCACATCAACTCGATAATCGGCAGCATCAGCGCTAAAAGGAACACTGAAACCAAAATTAAACAAGCCTGGTAAACCCTGCGTCAAACGCTTCACTAACGGGTTTTGTGTCGTAGGCACAGAACCTTCGGGTAAAGAACTCATGTCAACTTTGACGATGAAATTGCTGCCTCGTGCCCACAAACTCGGCTTAATGGCTTCGATGTGATAGCGACCGTAAGCATCGGTTTCTACCAACAAGCCTTCTACCGTCGCCAACCGCACGCCTGGTATGCCTGGCTCGCCTTCATCTTGCATCCCATTCACATTGCTGTCTTCAAACACCGTACCCCAAACTCGATTGTCTTCAAAATCAGGGTCTGAAGAGCGGGTAATGTCCGCGCAAGAACGGTTACTGCTAATCAGGCCAGCTGGGTCGCCGACTTGCGCACAGTTTTGTAAACGACCTTGTCCTGCACTTGCCCCGACTCGCATCATGTAGCTTAAGGTGATTTTCTCGCCCGAAGCCAAGTTCAAACCCGAAGTCGTCAAGGGGTATTCCGCTGAGACTACCGCATCCGCATCGCCCTCTACTTTCATAGAGCCCGCCACATAACTCAATCCTGGCGCAGGTTGATCGATTAAACTAAACCCGTCTGCAGCATACGGATTTGGGTTCTCAACCAACACTTCATAGCGAACGAAATCCCCAATTTTTGCTGTTTTGGTTTTCGCCACTTTGGTCACCAACAGTGCCACATCTTTCAGCACCACGGAACTGGTTGAACATACTGCACAAGTCCCTAGATTGGTCACCACCGAGTTAATCACCGTCTCTTGGGCTTGTGGGTTCACCTTGGCCGCGTAATTAAACGAGTGATCACCAACGGCCGTTCCTTTGGGCAAAGTACAAGACAAGACAGAACCTTCTACGCGACACCCTGTCGGCACAGCCGTCAAAGTCAAGCCTATCCCCAAGGTATCCGTCAACACAATGTCACGACTGCTTGCACCACCGCTCATGCTGGTTGTCAAACTGTAGTTAATTGTATCGCCGATACGTACGGCTTTTTTAGTGGCCGCGTCCGATGTTTTGTTAATCACAGCAGACCATAGGTTATGGCTCACCGTACAAGCAGAACACGTTCCCGCATCAGGCAGAACTTGATTCGTCACCTTGCCAACTGCCGCCGCATTCACCGTTGCCTTATAAACAAAGCTGTGTTCTCCAACAGCTGCGCCAGCTGGTAAGGTACAAGACATTGCTTGACCTTGCATCACACAACCCGAAGGCAAAACATCAACAGTCAATCCTGCATCCAGCTGATCCAACAACACAAGGTCACGTTGCGTTGCACTGCCTGCCACCGTTGTTTTTAAAGTATATTCTATACTATCACCCACCGTGACGGCGGTGTTCGTATCAGGGCTCGCCAACTTCACGGTATCCACCTGAACGCCAGAATAAACCACTTTACACACTAGGGGCTGGCCAGAACGCGCAAATGCATTAGACAACAGCAGTTTCCCGCCAAATGCCACCGTTTCAACCAAAGAACCATCGGTACAAACCCAACTTGACGGTTTCGAGAACAAGAACGCAGGCGAAATACTGTCAACCAGTTTAGGCGTTGGCAACACCAAAGACGCACCTACTTCAGTCACCACGGGTTTCGATTGAATCACATTACTGCCCGAGCTGATGGCATCAAACGCTTCCGTGTTAATAACACCACCTTCTGCAGCAGGAATACTGACTTTCGCACCAACACCAGCATTCACCCATTCAACAGCCAAAGCAAGCGGGATTTTTTTAACCACGCGAGTTTCTGCGCAGGCATCAGCCTCTTTCAAAACAGAACCCACCGTCAATGTCGCTTGATTAAACAAACCAGATCCTGAAGCGCCCGTACAAGCATTGGTCGCCGTCTCATCAAGATTCAGTACTTTGTACCGAACACCAACCTCGAAAGTTTCCGAGTCATTGGCCGCGACGGGTTCATTTTGCACCACTGCCGTTTGTGCGCCAGAACCTGTAAACGCGGTGCTGATAGGCATGCTCACCTTAGCACTACCGACCAGAGTGGCCTGACCAACGACGCTCACATTAGGTTCAAAACCAAAGCGATCGCTTAAGCTGTAAATCGTCCCAGAAGGGTTGGTGTTGCTAACGATCACCTGATACGTCACATCAAACTCATCTTCCGTACCTGCAACGGGGGTTGGGCCTGTGGCCACCGTTTTGGTTACGTTTACCCCAGCCACTACGCTGGCGTAAGTCACCTGACACACCACGCTTTGGCTATCGTACTTGGCATCAAACGTCAACGTCCCGCCAAAGGCCACATTCACGGCTGGATTGACCCCATCAGTACAAACCCAAGCTGTTGGGCTGCCATAAAACAGCTCGTTTCCAGCAGTGGCAAAACTTGGCGTCGGTAAGGTAACGGTTTCATTCAACACGGCAGTCACCGCAATTGAACTCGCCGTATTGCTGCCCGAGCTCACTGCATCAAACGCCGTCGTGTTGCTCGCCAAACCTGTGGTTGCGGGAACCGTGACGGTCTCGCCCACCAAGGCATTCAACCAATCCACTTTCAAGGTGAGCTGTGACGTTTTAGCGGCAGGGGTTGGTGCACAGGCCGTTGCTGTTTTGGTTGTGCCAGCAACACTCAACGTCGCTGTGTTAAACAAGCCGTTGCCTGCGGTAGAGGTACAAACGTTATTACTGATATTGCCTGTTGCCGCCACTTTGACACGCACCGCAATGTCGTAAGTTTCTTCAGTCGGAGTCGTCACCGAACCCGCCGCGATACTTTCGGTGCTGACCAGTGCCGTATTGGCACCCATCCCTGTAAAGCCGGTGTTGATAACACCACCGACATTCGCACTTTTGGTGATGACTGGTGTGCCAACCACCGTCGCATCGGCATCAAAACCCAAGCTATCGCTTAAGTCGTAAACCGTCGCTGAAGGATTCGTATTGCTTACGCTGATGCGATACGTCACATCAAACTGATCCCCTAAGCCTGCAACTGGGGTTGGGCCTGCGGCCAACGTTTTGGTTACATTCACCCCAGCCACTACGCTGGCGTAAGTCACCTGACACACCACGCTTTGGCTGTCGTACTTGGCATCAAACGTCAACGTCCCGCCAAAGGCCACGTTCACGGCTGGGTTTACCCCATCGGTACAAACCCAAGCCGTTGGGCTGCCATAAAACAGCTCGTTTCCAGCAGTGGCAAAACTTGGCGTCGGTAAGGTAACGGTTTCATTCAACACGGCAATCACCGCAGTTGAACTCGCCGTATTGCTGCCCGAACTCACCGCATCAAACGCCGTCGTGTTGCTCGTCAAACCTGTGGTTGCGGGAACAGTGACGCTCTCGCCCACCAAGGCATTCAACCAATCAACTTTCAAGGTGAGCTGTGACGTTTTAGCGGCAGGGGTTGGTGCACAGGCCGTTGCTGTTTTGGTTGTGCCAGCAACACTCAACGTCGCTGTGTTAAACAAGCCGTTGCCTGCGGTAGAGGTACAAACGTTATTACTGATATTGCCTGTTGCCGCCACTTTGACACGCACCGCAATGTCGTAAGTTTCTTCAGTCGGAGTCGTCACCGAACCCGCCGCGATACTTTCGGTGCTGACCAGTGCCGTATTGGCACCCATCCCTGTAAAGCCGGTGTTGATAACACCACCGACATTCGCACTTTTGGTGATGACTGGTGTGCCAACCACCGTCGCATCGGCATCAAAACCCAAGCTATCGCTTAAGTCGTAAACCGTCGCTGAAGGATTCGTATTGCTTACGCTGATGCGATACGTCACATCAAACTGATCCCCTAAGCCTGCAACTGGGGTTGGGCCTGCGGCCAACGTTTTGGTTACATTCACCCCAGCCACTACGCTGGCGTAAGTCACCTGACACACCACGCTTTGGCTGTCGTACTTGGCATCAAACGTCAACGTCCCGCCAAAGGCCACGTTCACGGCTGGGTTTACCCCATCGGTACAAACCCAAGCCGTTGGGCTGCCATAAAACAGCTCGTTTCCAGCAGTGGCAAAACTTGGCGTCGGTAAGGTAACGGTTTCATTCAACACGGCAATCACCGCAGTTGAACTCGCCGTATTGCTGCCCGAACTCACCGCATCAAACGCCGTCGTGTTGCTCGTCAAACCTGTGGTTGCGGGAACAGTGACGCTCTCGCCCACCAAGGCATTCAACCAATCAACTTTCAAGGTGAGCTGTGACGTTTTAGCCGCAGGCGTTGGTGCACAGGCCGTTGCTGTTTTGGCTGTGCCAGCAATACTCAACGTCGCCGTGTTAAACAAGCCATTGCCTGCGGTAGAGGTACAAACGTTATTACTGGTATTGCCTGTTACCGCCACTTTGACACGCACCGCAATGTCGTAAGTTTCTTCAGTCGGAGTCGTCACCGAACCCGCCGCGATGCTTTCGGTGCTAACCAATGCCGTATTGGCACCCATCCCTGTAAAGCTGGTGTTGATAACACCGCCGACATTCGCACTTTTGGTGATGACTGGTGTGCCAACCACCGTCGCATCGGCATCAAAACCCAAACTGTCGCTTAAGTCGTAAACCGTCGCGGAAGGATTCGTATTGCTCACGCTGATGCGATACGTCACATCAAACTGATCCCCTAAGCCTGCAACTGGGGTTGGGCCTGTGGCCACCGTTTTGGTTACGTTTACCCCAGCCACCAGGCTGGTGTTGGTCAAGGTACAAGTAAGCGTTTTACCTGCATTAGCTGCCGCTATCGTCAAACTACCGCCTTGAGCGATTTCAACCGCTGGATTGGTCCCATCCAAACAAGACCAAGCACTGGCGTTATAATTTATGGCATTTGCTGCCACAGCAAAGCTTTCGACAGGCAACACACCAACATCCCCTACCGCCAAAACAATTGGGGCGGAAGATGCACTACTTGAAGCCGTTGTCGCCGTTGCATCAAAAGCCGCTGTGTTCACACTAAAGCCCGTTGTTGCTGGGACGGTGACACCCTCGCCTACCTTCGCATTCACCCATGTTTTTTTCAAAACCAAGTTGCTTGCTAAAACCGTTGGGGTATCCGAGCACGCCGAAGCCGTCAAATCGGAAGCCCCCGCAATACTCAACGTCGCCGCATTAAATAAACCTTGGCCAGCGCTACTCGTACAAACATTGTTACTGACATTCGATCCTGCTGGCACCGTCAATCTCACCGTCACATCGTAAGTTTCAACGCTTGGTGTGGCCAACGTGCCAGCCGCAATCGACTCGCCACTGATGAGCGTGATGTCCGCGCCTGTCCCCGTGAAACTGGGGTTAATCGCACCACTGACGGCCGCATTTTTGACGACAGTCGGAACACCAACCAGAGACACATCGCTGTCAAATCCAAACTGGTCTTTTAAGCTGTAAACTTGAGCAACCGCACCTGTGTTACTCACCGTCACCCGATAAGTGGTGTCAAATTGGGTTGGGTTCCCCGCGACCGCAGTCGGGGGCGACGTCACGCTTTTTTCGATTTTAACTGTTGGTGATAAAACATTTGTTGCAGTAATACTTTGCACCCCACCATTTGGCATGGTAACTGGACTTAATGCCGTAAACGTTGGCGTTTCCCAATAATATTTAGAATCGGGACTCGCTGGTAAGGTTTGCGTTACCACACAGCTGGCGTTTGCGGCAATGCCGGTAATGCTCACTTTTGTATTGCTTGGATAACTTAAAGTGGCCGACTTTTGAGTGTTAGGCACGGGCAAATCACACGTCGCCGTAACCGTGAAATCAAAAGGACCGGTGACCCCTGCTGGCAAAGTCAACGCATTGGTGACTTCGATTGTACCGTCTAAAAACCGCTCCGCAAAATCATAATCCACCCCAACACCAGCACTGACGACTTGCACGCCCGTGATCGAACGGCCAGCGGCCGTCCCTGACACCACCCCGTTGACCTTACCGATGTTCGTTTTTGAAATGGCTGTCGTTGGGCTAGCGGGTGGGATTTCTGTAATGGTCCAAGTGCCAGAAGTCACCCCTTGAAAGTTAGCAATGGCCGTGCCACTGCCATCGGCCGAGGCAAAAAGGTTGGCCGCATCTCGCGCAAACGCATAAACGCCATTTGCATCAACCATCATACTAAAAACAGCGCCCTGTGATGCCGTCAAACACGCACCAGCCGTACATTCTATTTTGACCACCGTTGAAGGAACACCCGTTTCACCTGCGTCAAAAGCTCCGTTGGCATTCGTGTCTAAATACACTCGACCACTTAAACTAGCAGGATTTAAGCCTTTGATGGTTACAGGGGGTACATTGCGAATCACATAACCAGAAGCAGGATCACTTTGATATAAATCACTTTTTGCCCAAATTTTATTAACAAACGTAGAAGCGGCGTTTATCGTTGGCGCTTTAATACTAATAGTACCCGAACCTGAATTGCCAATAATTAATGGATTAGTGGTCACAAATCGAACTGCCGTCACGCCCGTAGGAATCGATGCTCCCGTGGTATACGCCACCCAATTTATCCCCGTATTTCCATTTTCTTGCCCAGGTACTTTGACGGCATTTTGCACAGCCACCGAAGGGTCAGTGGAATATTGTATGGCCACCCCACCCATCGCTGGCGTTAACATGGCGGCAGTTAAACTTGTCACCTCAAATTTACCAACGCCCAAACCCACCGTGCCATTGTCATCGCCATCAAACGGTAAAACATCGACAAAATAACCAATGCCCGTGTTATTAGAAGCACCATTGCCGAAATTGATTGCATAACTAAAAGGTTCATTTGGGCCAACCACGCCTCCTGTCACGCCAATAGTCGATTTTGAGGCGCTAAAAGCACCTGCACCATTAATGACCACGTTGATTATTTCGGTTCTATCTTCCGCGTAAGTTTTATTTTCGAAAAGTTTAGTCAAATCATTAGTGGCTGAAATGGTGGTTGTCAATTCTTTGGTAGACGTAGATGAGGTAGGAACCGCCAATGCCTTGAAGGTAATCGGCGCAGCGGTTGCCGTTGACCCGCCATAGGGAGCGACCACTGACCCACCAGCCACATTGATGTCGCCCACGGCAAAACTCACCGAACCTGCCGCACCATCATCAAGGGTACAAGGTATGCCATCAGCCCCATAATTGCCTGCCGTATACGTCGTATTAGCGGGCAAACTTTCAACGACAGGAATGATGCAATTGTCTTGGAACTTAGCCGTCACCACCACATTTTTAGCAATCGCATCCACCCCAGCCACCGCCGCACCAATCAGGCGTGGCGTAATCGAAATAGTGGTTTGATTATTCGGAGTAATCGAAGTTGGTGCGGCAACGGTGACCTCACGAATTTTAATGGGCTGCGTCGTAATACGCCCACCTCGCTGTATTGGACTAGAGGCCCCAGGCGCAGGATTATAAGTGGATCGATAAACGTACGGTGTACCACTGACATTATCTATAAAGGATGTATGAGAAAACCAAGGGATAATAGTACCATCCAACAAAGCCAAGGAGCTTGCATTCGCGGTGCGTTCAAAAGGCAACCCCATCACCAACCCTGCACCAGGCTCTAAGGGTTTTGTGTATTTATAACGTACAGCCGTCACAGCGGAGTAGCCACCGACAGAAGTTAGATTGGTAGACCAATTCGTGTTTCCATCACCAGCCACACCACAAACAGCGGCACGACGGTCATTGTCTGAAGCAAATGCGGCATTGGTATATTCAATAATTATATCGCTGCCACCTAACAAAACTGTTGCTGATTGAGCAGAAACAACGGCCGTGCCAAATTTAACCGTCGGTAGGGCATTCAGTTTAATTAAATTATTATCAAATAAAATGCACTCACCAGCCTCACTGGCCGTACCATAACCATCATTCATACTGTACAAACCCGTGTAAGCTTTAAAGCTTTGCCCAGGCAAGACACTTTCAGAATAGGGATGCCCATGATTTTGGGCATCTAAATCACCATACAAAGTATTTGCAACGTCATCTTGTTCGGTCACAACCGAAAAAATAGGTGCAATCGTTGGATTGATTTTCGTGCGTTGAACCAATAAGCTGCCGCAGGCATATGCAGTAGAAAAACTCGCACTACCAAAATTTTTATTACACACATAAGACGGATCCATTTCTGGGCTGTAGCCAGCGCCGAAATTCGATAGCCCAGAAACTCCGTTAGGGTCAAACCCAGAAACTTGGCCATAAAGGTAGCTATTTTGTCCCAAAGGAAAGTTATCATCATTATCTGCTGGCGTATTATTGGGGTCTATCGGGGTAAACAGTGGAAAACCCTGAAAATAAGCAATATTGATTGCTGGCGAGAAAAACGCATAGCCGCGATCAACCTTAAAATTAATCTGGTTACTAATCGTCACCAAAATCGGCGTACCAGGGCCTCCCGGTTGGGTGCAGCTTGTAATTCCAGAACAAGTACCATTTAAATAAGCACCCGGCATGGTATTAATTTGAAAGGTCGTCCCGGGGGCTAATGATTCGGCACCTTTAAGTATTTCGGCATCGGTCGGCGACCCTGGCGAACCAGTACTCGCATCCAGCCCTATCCCAAAATTCACATTTGACGTATACCCAGCAATGCCATTTAGAGTTGCCCTAGCCAAACTATTAAAATACGTTCGAGTGGTCGCCTTAGGCGCGGCGGAAACCGTCACCGACTCTCCCGTCACAGCGGGGGCTCCATCAATCACCACGCTAGGGGTCAATACCGCACCATTACCCATACTATTGGCGTAAGCGATGACAATAAAAGATTCTATCCCAATGGCAGGCAAGCGATTACAAGTCAAGGTTGTACCCGAAATGCTGCCACCGCCGGTACCCGTACACAAAGAAACCGCGCTAGAGGTACTATCCCAAGATGCGCCCGCAGGTAAAGTAAAGACAAATCTTGAGCTGGCTGAAGACGAAGAGGTGTAGGCCATACGTAAAACAATTTTATCGTAAGTCCGTACGATGCGATTGTTGTCTGCGCTGTCACGGCCAGGGGCATTATCAGCATCAAAGGGTGCAACCCCATCGGTTAGTACGGTCAACGAGGCACCCGTTATCGCGGCATGGCTGATTACCGAAAACATCAACACCAACATCAAAGTGCAGAGTTTTAACCACTGTTGTTTAAAAAGCACTACAGTTTTCATGAGTTTCTTTCTATTGAAATCTTGGGGCAAATTAGACTGATTTTGTCTTTGTGGATTTGCTTGTAACATCGCTTAAAACCTCCCCAAAATGTTCAAAAACCAGCCTTGATGATCATAATCCAAATCCGTCAAGTCGCTGCTGTAATCAGTAAAGTTATAACCGATACCAACTTTCATGTATTGATTGATGTCTTTATCCAACGACACCAACATGCCGCCTTTCTGGCCGTCATTTTCCACGTCTAAAACACGATATTCGCCCATGGCACTCCAACCCGACCAAAGGTTGGCCACATCGCCGCGATCGCCTAAGTGATAACGCGTTTGCAGCGCTGCAAAGATTGCATTGTTCGAATACCAATCGCCAACACCACGTCCAAAACGCGCTTCACTCAAACGATAAGCCAATTTGCCCGCGTATTCCCAGCGAGGGTTGGCCTCATACGTGCCTTCAACCGAAAACACTTGACTGCTTTGGTCGTAGTTAGAGCCACCCGATTGAGCAGGGCTACCCAAATCATACAAATAAGTATATTTACCCAAAGCATTCCAGCGACCATTGATGGGGCGATAAGCCAAGCCTAAACCTGATTCCACCAACTGAGCTTCCACAACTTTGGTTTGATCGTTGGTCGTGTACGAATAATTCAACCGCCCCATCAAACGCCAGTCTTCACTCAATTTATAAGCTGCGCGGTTGGTCGTGACCCATTGATAGCGATTTTCACTGCCGTCATCTCGGCGATATTCCAAGCGACTGTTCCAGTCTAGGGTTAAGTCTGAAAAGCCCGCATTCACAGAATAAGCATCTCTATCGGTTTCTTCGCCAGTCGCAATACTGGTCAATGTGCCTTGCTGTATGGTCAACCCAACGGTCCAATCGGTATACGGCACAAATTCTAGACCAAAGTTATCGACGCTTCCCTTTTGCCCATTGTCTTTTATCCATTGACTTTCGTTGGTCCAGCGCACTTTGTCATTGATTTGCCATCTTTGCCCTACCGTAAAACCATTTTCTTTAAAATAACTTTGATCAAACAAATCGTTGCTGATGGTCGCATCGGGCGAATACGTATAAGAAGAATAAAGCGTGTGGTTTTCTGTACGGCGATATTCGCCCACCGCCGTCAAGGCATTGCCTCTGTCACCATGAATATAATCCAAGCCCAACGAAGACAAATTGTCAAAGGTGTACAAAGCACCCGCCATCCAAGCATCATTTTCTTCGTAATTGGTGCGATCAAAAGCGATTTGTCCGCCGGTATAAACATCCAAATGTTCACCGATGCGATTGTTGAATCGCACACCAAACAAAGACGCGCTGCCCACAGAACCCGAGACATCTTCTTCGACGCGCTGAAATTCGGTACTAATCGATTGATTGGGTAAATAAGTCCAAATGGCATTCAGTTTAGATTGTTTTAAGGTTTCATAATCACTCAAACTCTTACGGCTTAGATCTCGATAACTGGCGCGTAAATTGATGTTTTTAGTCAGTTGCTTCCCGCCTTCAACCCCAGTATCCAGAACATCGTAACCAACGTTATCAATGCGTGAATTTGAAAACCCTGCCTCTTTGTCGACATACCAAGCCTTTAACAACGTTTCTCTTGATGTCAGCCCCAATTCTTTGAAGTTAATACTGGCTTCAACACTGTTGGCCGCACCTTCACGCTGCAAAGTGGTTGGCACTTCAAAAAAGGACAAACCCCCATTATCTGAATAAAAAATCGGTGAAGAGTCCGATTCTGATTTGGCACTTTCTAAACGCAGAAACGTGCCTTTGCCTTTTTGCAAAATCACATCGACGCCTTCCAGTTTGTAATCATCACCAGCACGCCGATCTTCAATATAAGTGCCGCCCACCGCGACATGATCGCCCAGCCACTGCCGCCCTTTAATCCCTGACACCAGGCTATCAGCATCCAAATTGTCAGGGAAATATTCATAATTCACCACCAAGGTTTGCTGGTCGCCGCCATTGGGATTATCAACAATGATTTTATTGTCACGCACAATTTGCTGCAAAGGCCGAGTCAAAATCACTCGTCCCTGAAAATCATCCATTTCATAATCGCGTCCCGAAACCAATTTTGCCTCACCCAACACGCGACCACTGTTTTCATCTCGCACCAGCACCGAAATTTGTTCAGAACCCGGCAAAATATCCGCATGCTTCAAATAATACAGCGTACCGCCAGTGCCTAAAAATTCAGAATAGCCTGGTGATGTTTGCTGTTCAGAGGCAAAAACTTGTAGCTGTGATTTAGGCTCACCCAAATCCGTGATGCTTTTACTGCGCACCAAAGCTTTTGCACCGTATAAACCTCGGTTGTATTGCATCAGGGTCGTGTCATTTAAATCGACATTAAAGTTGCCCCACAACAGTTGGTTTTTGTCCCAATCTAAACGCACATACAAACGCCCCTGCGTATCGACATCTCGAACCGTGGTCGAGTCATCGCCATAAACAGGGTAATACGCGTCAGGATCGATGCGGCGAAATAAATCTTTGGCATCCGCTTTAAAAAAGCCATCAAATAAATCGTCAATTTGACGTTCCTGTGTATCAGCTTGAGCGGTGATTAAATATTTTCCTTGTATCTTGCCTTTTAAATAAAAGGCCAAACGCCCTTCTGACTGCACCTTATCGAAGCGCTCTTTTTCAGCAGGACTCAGTGCCGTTAAATTGTCATTGACTGTCGTTTCAGACAAAGTCAAATCAGCCAATCCAACCAAGAAAAAATACTTACCCGTCACATTGACATCCAGCTTGCCGCTAAAGCCCGACTGTCCGCTGACATCGGCTACTTCAACATCCAGCTGATGACGGCCTGTCGGTAAAATGTATTCGGCCACAAACTGGCCTTTGGTATCGATGGGAACGGCTTGTTGATTAATTTTTAAAACAGATTTATCCGCAAGACCATTACCCCGCACCCGTACTCGAGAACCACTCACCGGGATATTTTGTATCAACAACGCATTTTCACCGTAAATTTCGGTTTCAAGCGCATAAGCTTCTAAATTTCCGCCTATGCTAGGATTTTTCAGGCGAGCCGCATTCAAAGATAAGCTTTCTTGCTTCCTGTCTAATTCTTTTTGTTGATTGAACACTGAAAGCAACCGTATCGTCCGATAATTAGTTTCATCCCATAGGCCTTCTTGACCATACACCCGCAAACTGTACGATAAGCTTTGGCCTTCTTGTAAAGCAACAGGTAAATCCAAACGGCCAGACCATTGCACCGTCGCCGTTGACAATGTAGGCTGCCAATCCACAGGCAACACTGCAATCGGTTTAATTCTGTCCACGTCATTAGGCGCATAAATCAACACTTCCGCTTTCTGGACAAAAGAGGCGTAATTCGTATAAATCGAAAAGGTAAAGGGTTCGGCAATCTGCCCATCAGCAAAACCCACACTCAACGGGGCATTAATCGACAAAGCTGGACTTAACACGGAAGGATCTTCTGTAACCCAAATCTTGCCTTGGTTAGGCAAAGCCAAACTTTTGTTAAGATTACCAACATGCGGCTTATCCGTATCTAAGCCCTGTACGTCTTTGCTCTCCTTCACCAAAGGCAAAGCAGACAAAGGTTCTTGTGCATAACTGGGCAAAATACCCGCTGAAATTAAGACAAACATTACAACTGACAATCGATGATTCCGCATACCCGCCTCACAAAATAATAATTTAACATACTAATACTAACTTAAATATGGATTAAATAAAAGCAAAATTAACTATTAAAAACAAAGAGACGAATAAACAAACTAAGGTCAAAAACAAAAAACATTTAAAATTATTTAAATCAAAGACTTAAATTCATTTTATTTTCAAAACAAGGTCATAAATAACGTACATAAAACGTGAAAAGTATCGTTAAGCAGCATTCTAAACAATAATTTTTATTTATAAAAAACATAACTTAATCCAAAAATAAACCCGTGATTTGATGTCAGGTACAGCAAACTTGCCCCAGTATGCCTATTTGTACCCCACAAAGACTTGCGGCCAACCTTTTCCCCAGTTTTTCGGGTAAAAGGTTGGCCGCATGGTTTAATCGGGCTTGTCGCCCCTCCCCCTTTTTTGAAGGGGGAGGCTGGGAGGGGGTAGGTTTTTGTACCAAAAGGTTTGTTGTGGTCTAATAAACAAGGACACCTAATTAGGTTGAAAGATTAACTCAACGAGGTGAAAAATGGGACGTAAAACCTACACAAGAGAATTTAAATTAGATGCGGT
>JBILQJ010000014.1:0-42363 GCA_044373325.1 Burkholderiales bacterium | reverse complement strand
TTGATGATTTAATCGCTGATTTATCGATGGCTTTATCATAAATAACCGAACGCCAAGGCTTGCGGCCAACCTTTTAACCCTGTTTTTCAAGATAAAAGGTTGGCCGCAAAGTAGGCAGTAAAATACAAAAACAGCTAATTTAAGCTTGAATAAATAAGGTCGTATAAAAATCAATTTATTCTAGAGTTTTCAAGGTAACAGGTTATGAAGAACAAATTAAGAGTGGTAGAGCTTTTTGCTGGTGTCGGTGGATTCCGATTAGGCCTCGAAGGATGGAAGCAACTTTCAGCCTCTAGTGGGTACACCCAAAAATTCCAAACGCCTTTCCAAGTCATTTGGAGCAATCAATGGGAGCCAACAACCAAAACGCAACACGCTTCTATTGTTTATGAAAATCGTTGGGGGCATAGTACACATAGCAACGAAGACATTACCAGCGTTGATGTAACCAATATCCCAGATCATGACGTGCTCGTTGGTGGTTTTCCATGTCAAGATTATTCTGTTGCCACCACCTTAAAAAATTCAAAAGGCTTGCTCGGTAAAAAAGGGGTTTTATGGTGGGCAATTCAGAAAATATTACACGAAAAAACCAATAAGCCTAAATACCTTATTTTAGAGAATGTTGATCGTTTGCTTATATCCCCTTCAAATCAAAGAGGACGAGATTTTGCGATTATTTTAAAGAGCTTAAATGATTTAGGTTATGCGGTAGAGTGGCGCGTTATCAATGCCGCCGAGTACGGCATGCCCCAGAAAAGAAAACGCATATTTATTTTGGCATATCACCAAAACTCGAGTATTTATCAACAGATAACCGAGACAGAAGCAACTTCATGGGTGTTGTGCAATGGCGTATTAGCAACTGCATTTCCTGTGCAACCAAGAAGTTCGCAAGCCATTATTCATTACTCTTTAGAGGATGATATTGTTGAAATTTCTGAAAAGTTTAATCAACAAGGCGCACGAGATGCATTCCTAAATTCTGGTTTGATGATAAATCATCAAATAACCACCATTAAAGTCGATGCAAATTATCAAGGGAAATACAAAGTTTTAGGAGATATTCTGACCGATGATGAAATCCCTGAGGCGTTTAAAATAGTTGGTGACGAACTAACAAGGTGGGAATACCTTAAAGGCTCGAAAAAAGAAATGCGTAAGACCCTTGATGGTTTTGAATATCATTACAGCGAAGGAAGTATGACCTTCCCCGATGCCTTAGATAAACCTTCAAGGACGATAATTACAGGTGAAGGTGGTAAGTCTCCCTCGAGGTTTAAACACGTCATACAAACGAATGATGGATATAGAAGATTACTTCCTATCGAGCTAGAAAGGCTAAATATGTTTCCAGATTATCATACTCAAATTGAAGGAATGGCAGATACTAAACGTGCTTTCTTTATGGGAAACGCATTGATAGTAGGCGTTGTTGAAAAAATTGGTATCGCATTAACCAAAAAAATAGAGAGCGAATAATGTATCAATATGATATTAAAGATGAAAAATCAATCATTGAATTTGCAAAGAAATTAAAAAATAAGTCCTTACGGCAGGCATGTACCGAACTTGTTCTTGGCCATATCTATAAAGGCAAAGGCTCTTTTGGGCAAGTTTTAGAAAAATTTTACTTTCAATACGAGCCCAACTCTACAAGCGAACCTGATTTTAAAGAGGTAGGTTTGGAATTAAAGTCATCGCCTTTAAAACAAATTAAAAATGGTGAGTTTCGAGCAAAAGAGCGGCTTGTTTTAAATATCATCAATTACTTAGAGGAAGCCGAGAATGATATTTTCGAAAACAGCTCCTTCTGGCGCAAAAATGCCGCATTATTATTGGTGTTTTATTTATATCAAGAACACGTTAATTTTTTGGATTATCCTATTCATTTAGTCGATAAATGGTGTTATCCCGATGAAGATTTAGCCATTATTAAAAATGATTGGTTGATTATTCAAAACAAAATACAGCACGGCCTTGCACATGAATTATCTGAAGGGGATACTTTTTATTTAGGCGCTTGTACTAAAGGATCTAAAGGCGGCAATTTAAGAAGCCAAAAAGGCGATATAAAAGCGAAACAGAGAGCTTTTTCTTTGAAGCAAGGCTATGTTAATCACATAATTGCTCAAATGACCAAAAGCACTGACGGTATTTATGGAAAAATTGTTCAATCTCCAAAAGATTTAAAAAACAAAACGATAGAAGAATTTGTTTTAAGTAAATTTCAAGCATATTATGGAAAATCAGTTGAAGAACTCCTCTCTATTTTCAATATTTCTTTAAATCAAACATCCAAAAGCTTTTATTCTCAACTGGCAAAGGCCGTTTTAGGTGTTGAACTTGGGAAAAAAATTGAAGAATTTGAAAAGGCAGATATTATGGTAAAAACTGTGCGCTTAAAAAAAGACAATAAACCCGCAGAACACTTATCTTTTTCCAGTTTTAAATACCACGAATTGGCCACGGAAGAATGGGATAACTCATCTTTTAAAAAAATTCTTGATCATAAATTCTTATTTATTTTTTTCAAAAAATATGATGATGCACTAATATTAGAAAAAGCAATATTTTGGAATATGCCAAACAAAGACATTTTAGAGGCAGAAAAAGTGTGGAAAGTCACACAAAATCTGGTAAACGAAGGGAAAATCGTCAAAGAAATTAAAAAAGGGATACGATACACTTACTTCCCTAAAAAAAATGACAATCCAGTTGCTCATATTCGCCCTCATGGAAAAAATGCTAAGGATACCTATCCTTTACCTACGCCAGATGCTTTAACCAATCAACATGAATATACGAAACACTGCTTTTGGCTAAATGATACTTATGTTCGAGATGCAATATTTTCAAAGTAATTAATTACAGAAGTTCAAACCCTTGCGGCCAACCTTTTTCCCTGAAAAAACAGGATAAAAGGTTGGCCGCAAGGGGTTTTATGTACAACGGCTTTTTTTTACAGAGACATGGCCATCAAGCTGGCATTGCCGCCAGCGGCGGTTGTGTTGATGCTGACCGAACGTTCAACCACCAAGCGATGCAGATTGTAGCCAGCATTTTCTTGCGCGACAAAGGCCACGATTGCGCCTTTTCGTGCGGCCAATTGGCGGCGGATGGCCGTCGCCTCTTCAGGCGACCCTTCAAAAAGTACCGCTTGCAAGTCGGCTATTTGCAGCACGTTTTCGGCTGTGATTAAAGCCGCACCCAGCTTTTCTTGTAAGGCCAAAGTCAATGGCGTCGCAGGCACAACCGCCACATTGCCCGTTGCGTAAGCCGCCACCAATTGCTGGCACAAACTGCCTTCATTAGAAGCCACGCAAGCCACATGACCGCGAGGCGCGCAGTACGCCTCATTGTTTTCCCCCGTATACGACACAAATTGGACTTTTTCCGCCAAAGGGGTTTCAGCCGCCACGTTGGCAAATTTTTTGTATTGTTCGGGGTATTTGTCTTTCAACCATAACAGCAAATTGGTTAAAGCAGGCAAAGTCACCGCTTGTTGACGAGCCTCAACTTGCAAGGGCTGCCAAGTCGGCGCTTGTGTTAAGCGATACAAATAATAAGCGCCACCCGCTTTAGGGCCCGTGCCAGACAAGCCTTCGCCGCCAAACGGTTGAACGCCCACCACCGCGCCAACGATGTTGCGATTCACGTAAACATTCCCAGCTTTGACCGTTTGCACCACGCTGTTGATGGTTTCATCGATGCGACTGTGCACCCCGTGCGTCAAACCAAAGCCCGTGGCATTGATTTGTTGCATCACTTTAGGCAATTCGTCGGCTTTAAAACGCAACACGTGTAACACAGGGCCAAAAACTTCATGTTCTAATGCCGATAAATCGTCAATTTCAAATAAAGTCGGGGTGACAAAATGCCCCAAGCGAGCGGCTTCGGTTAAGGTGCTTTGGTGCGAAGACGCAGCCGTTTTTTTCAATTTAGAAATGTGCATTAATAAGGCTTGTTGCGCATCGGTATCAATGACAGGCCCTATGTCTGTGGCCAACTCGGCAGGATTACCAACACACAATTCATTCATCGCTCCTTTGAGCATGGTCAAAATTTTATCGGCCACGTTTTCTTGCAAATACAGCACACGCAAGGCCGAACAGCGTTGGCCTGCCGAATCAAAAGCCGAACTCAACACATCAGCCACCACTTGTTCGGGCAAGGCCGAACTGTCGACTATCATGGCATTTTGTCCGCCCGTTTCGGCAATTAACACCACTTCTTGCCCATCCGCGCGTGCGGCCAACGTTTGATTGATGAGTCGAGCCACTTCGGCAGAGCCTGTAAAAATCACGCCTTTCACGCGCTGATCTTGGGTCAACGCCGCGCCCACCACTTCGCCCAAACCTGGTAAAAACTGCAAGGCCGCGCGAGGCACGCCCGCTTGATAAAATAATTCAACCGCATAAGCCGCGATTAAATTGGTTTGTTCGGCTGGTTTGGCCAGCACCACATTGCCTGCGGCCAAAGCCGCAGCCACTTCTCCCACAAAAATGGCCAAGGGAAAGTTCCACGGACTGATACAAACCACAGGCCCCAAAGGCGCTGGCGCTTCAATTGACCAATCGGCGGTGATTTGCGCCGCATAATAACGACAAAAATCAACCGCTTCTTTGACTTCAGCAATCGCATTGGGCAAGGTTTTACCTGCCTCTTTAATGGCCAAATACATCAAATTAACGGCTTCATTTTCCATTAAGTCAGCCATGCGATTCAGGCAACTTGCCCGCTCTGACACTGGCGACTTTGCCCATGTCGCGCCGTCAGTTTCTGCGGCGGCCAAAGCCAGCTCAACCTGGTTCAAGGTACTAAAAACCACGGTTCCTATGGATTCGGCCAAATTGGCGGGATTGCGCACAAGTTTGCCTTCGCTCAATAGGACTTCATCGTTCGCCAACATTGGGGCGGCATGCCATGTTTTTGTCGCGGCCAACGTGAGGCCTTCGTGCAATTCGGCCAAAGTATCCTCGTTAGACACATCAAAACCCTTGGCCGCCAACCGAGTAAGTTTGGCCTTTTGCAAAGCAGGATGCGCATTAAAAATATCACGCGGCAAAGGAATGCCTCGATGCGCTGCGCCACCCAAAGCCAGCGCGGTTTGAATCGGGTCGGCCAACAACTCGTCTAAGCTGACTTTTTCGTCCACAATGCGATTCACAAATGAACTGTTTGCGCCATTTTCAAGCAAACGGCGCACCAAATACGCCAATAAAGTTTCGTGCGAGCCAACAGGGGCATAAATTCGGCACAATTTGCCCAATTTGTCCTGTCCAACCACTTGGTCATACAGCGTTTCGCCCATGCCATGCAAACATTGAAACTCGTAAGTTAACCCTTGACCTAACTGATAAATGGCCGCCACCGTGTATGCGTTGTGTGTGGCAAATTGCGGATAAATCACGTCTTGCGCCGCCAACAACCGCTTGGCGCAAGCCAAATAACTCACGTCGGTGTAAGCTTTTTGTGTAAAAACGGGGTAGCCCGACAAGCCATCGACTTGTGCGCGCTTGATTTCACTGTCCCAATACGCGCCCTTAACCAATCTCACCATAAAACGGTGCTCTGTGCGCTTGGCCAAATCCACCAAAAAATCAATCACAAAAGGACAGCGTTTTTGATAGGCCTGAACCACGATGCCGATGCCATCAAAACCAGCCAAATCAGGGTCTTGCGCCAAGGCTTCTATCAAATCGAGAGAAATCTCCAAGCGATCCGCCTCTTCCGCATCAATATTTAAGCCTATGTTGTATTTTTTAGCCAAGACAAACAAAGATTTGACTCGGGGATACATTTCGCTCATCACGCGGCCAACTTGCGCCCGACTGTAACGCGGATGTAACGCCGATAATTTAACCGATAACCCCGGCCCAGCCTGTATGCCAGCGCCTGCCGAAGCCTCGCCTATGGCGTGTATGGCCGTGACATAATCCGCCAAATATCGCTGGGCATCGGCTTCGGTCATGGCCGCTTCGCCCAACATATCATACGAAAATTGATAGCCTTTTTTCTCGCGTTCACGCCCATTTTTAATGGCTTGATGAATGTCTTGCCCAGTCACAAACTGTTGCCCCAACAGACGCATGGCCACATCAACGCCTTTGCGTATCAGAGATTCACCGCCTTTGGCCACCAATCGCGTCAACGCAGCCCCCAAGCCTTTTTCCGAATGAGATTCCACCAGTTTGCCCGTCAACACCAACCCCCAAGCGGCCGCATTCACGAACAAAGAATCGCTCTGCCCCAAATGGCTCACCCAATTTGCACCACCAATTTTATCGCGAATCAATTTATTGGCAGTTTCTGCATCAGGAATCCGGAGCAAGGCTTCCGCTAAACACATCAAGGCCACGCCCTCTTCGCTGTCCAAAGAAAACTCTTGCATTAAGGCATCGACACCGCTGGCTTTAGACCGATTTTGACGCACATGAGTCACCAAACGACGCGCCAACTGCTGGGTGTTTTTTTCATCGTCTACGCTCAAACGAGCCTCTTCAATTCGGGCTAAAACAGCGGTTTTTTCATCTATGCGATAAGCCGCCGTAATACCCGAACGAAACGAAGATTGGACAGCACAAAATGCGAATGACATTATCTTTCCTTTTAAGAGACCAATTAATTTAATTGTTTATAAAATAATATATTATTTTTTTTACAATAAACTAATTAATAATACTAAATAATTTATTGTAAACGACAACTTTAACAAAAAAAAGCGAGTATTTTAACTCATATCAACAAATTTTAGTAGTTTATTAAGACCTTGCGGCCAACCTTTTGCCTGTTTTTAGGAGCAAAGGTTGGCCACAAAAGTGACTGAAACAGTTTGCAACATCATTTTAAATCAATACGCACTTGATGACGCGCTTTTAAAACCGCAACCACGTCGGCCAAACTGGCGTTTTCTTGTTGTAACAAAACCAACAAATGGAAAATTAAATCCGCCCCTTCATTAAGCATTTCTTCTTGATTATGCACGGTCGCGGCTAAGGCAATTTCGACCCCTTCTTCCCCCACTTTTTGGGCGATGCGCTTGGTGCCTTGGGCAAACAATTTTGCGGTGTAACTGCTGTCGGGGGCATCCTTTTTGCGCTGTTGTATAAGGGCTTCTAGTTGACTCAAAAAAGCCAAATCTTGGGCATTGATGGTAGAAAAATCTTGTGCTGCTTCAGCGCTTACAGCAGCAGGAGCTGCTTCAAAACAGCTGGTTGCGCCCGTGTGACAAGTCGGGCCTATGGGTTCAACTTGTATCAACAAGGTATCCGCATCACAATCTTGGGCAACGCTGACCACGTTTAAAAAATGGCCAGATTCTTCACCTTTGGTCCACAAGCGGTTTTTTGTGCGACTAAAAAAGGTAACTTTGCCTGTTTCTAGGGTTTTTTCTAGTGCTTCCGCATTCATGTAGCCCAACATCAGCACGCGTAAGGTTTGCGCATTTTGAATCACAACGGGCATTAAATTTGAGACTTTTTCCCAATCCAAACTTGATGGATTTAAGGTATTAATTAACATAATTTTTCCTAAAATATTTTTTGCAAATGAAGATTAAAAATAAAATCCTCAAAAAGTGGTGCTTTGAGTTAAGGCCTGATAAACCCGCAAAGCGGCATACGCATCGTTGGCCGCATACAGCAGTTGACTGGGGCTTAAATTGGGTTGACTCCAATTGGAGGTGCTAATGGATTTTGATTTTTTAAAACATTGCCCAAACAACAGTGCCACCGCCATTTTTACGCCGATACTTTTCACATAGCCTTGTGCTTTAAACAAGCCATCCACATCAATCACCGCTTGAGGCTCGATACCAAATTTGGCTTTCAGCTGTTTATAATCTGATTTCAAACCAAAACCAACTTTGATAAGCTTGGGATGCTGCAAAATTAATGCGCTGATTTCCACACAAAAAGGATGATGCAATTGCAAAACATACGTTTTTTGAAGGGTAGCCAACTGGACGATATGCGGCCCCGTACTGACTTCACCGGCTTTAAAGGTGGGTTTGGATTCGGTATCGAAACCAATCACCGCCGCCGTTAACAGGGCGGCATAAGCCGCTTGCGCCTCGAGTTCAGTGGCTGGCACAACGATGTCGGACAAAATCACGCCGTCAAAAGCTGGCAAAAGCGCCATTTCTTCGCGTGTTGGCGTGATTTTGGTTACCATACCGACTCAAATACTTCGTGCGTTCGTTCGCCTTGCGTCAGCGCTGGCAAAGCAGCCTTGACCACAGCCGCATTGAGTTGAGGCAAAAAGACTTCGGGACTGTCTTCGTACAAGGTATAAATTTCCATCCAAGTTTGTAACCCATCGACCACTTCGCTGCGGCGCTGAACTTCTGCCGAAATATCAAACTCGGTCAATAATTGGGCTTGCATTTTGGTGAGGGCTGCGGCCAACCTTTTACTGTCAGATTGGCGAATTTTATAATAAATGTAAACCAGTTTGACGCTCTCGTTTTGGCTCATGGCTTGTTCCCTTTCCATATAAAATAAGTTGCATCGAACGCTTGCGGCCAACCTTTTTCAGCATTTTTTGCCAAAAAGGTTGGCCACAAGCCCGATTTGTCGGCTAAAAATAGACGCGTATCATAACGCTTTGGACTCTATGTTACAATTGCCCATCTCAAAAACACCATAAATCCTTTTATAGAAAAGACACCATGAACTCAAACCGCCCTTTTTCCGAGCTGAATTTACCCGCCGATATGCAACAAAATCTGGCCAGTTTAAACTACCTCAACATGACCGACATACAAGCGGTCAGTTTGCCTGTGATTTTGGAACGAAAAGACGTGATAGCCCAAGCCAAAACAGGCAGCGGCAAAACCGCCGCATTTGGCATCGCTTTATTGCTCAAACTCAATCCTGCTTTGTTGGCCATACAAGGCATTGTGATTTGCCCCACGCGCGAACTGGCCGATCAAGTCGCGGTGTCTCTGCGCCAACTGGCCAGACACATCGAAAACGTGCGCATTTTAACCTTGTGCGGCGGTTCGCCCATGGGGCCACAACGCGCAGCGTTAGAACACGGAGCGCACATCATTGTGGGCACGCCTGGACGATTGCGCGACCATTTGGGGCGACACACTTTGGATTTGTCGCGCGTACATACCGTGGTGTTAGACGAGGCCGATCGCATGGTGGACATGGGGTTTTATGAAGACATGATCGGCATTTTAAGTGCTTGCCCGCCCCGAACACGGCGACAAACCTTGCTATTTTCGGCCACTTATCCCGACAACATCAAAAAAATTGCCGCCGATTTGATGAACAAACCCGAACGCGTCACCGTAGCCGAACAACACAGCAAAAGCCATTTAGAACAACGCTATTACGAAATCACGTCCGACAAACGCAACGCGGCGGTGGCGCAATTGCTTGGGCATTATCAACCTGCGTCGGCGCTCATTTTTTGTAACACCAAAATCCACTGCCAAGAGCTGGCCGACGACCTAAGCGCCCAAGGGTTTAGCGCCATGGCTTTGTATGGCGACTTGGATCAACGCGATCGGGACGAAATCATTGCCCAGTTTTCTAATCAAAGTTGCCGCATTTTGGTGGCCACCGACGTAGCCGCGCGAGGCTTGGACATCGCCAATTTGGGCTTGGTCATCAATGCCGATGTGTCGCGCGATGCCGAAGTCCACGTGCATCGCAGCGGGCGCACAGGCCGCGCCGAAGCCAAAGGCTTGGTGCTGAATTTGGCCACGGTGGCCGAACGCCGCTGGGTGGCTCAAATTGAAGTGTATCAAAATCAAGAAGCCGATTGGTATCGCCTCAGCGATTTGCCCACGGCATTTGCCAAACCGCAAGCGGCCGAGTTTTGCACGCTGTCTTTGATGGGCGGCAAAAAAGACAAGCTTCGCGCAGGTGACATTTTGGGCGCACTCACTGGCGATTTAAGCTTGCAAAAAGAACAAGTTGGCAAAATAACCGTCTTAGAAAATAAAACGCTGGTCGCCATAGAACGTCACGTGGCTGGCAAACGTTTCCTCAATTTAACGCATTTGATGGTCAAAGGCCGTCAGTTTAAGTTGCGTTTTTTGTAAGCCTTTATAACCTTTGAATCAAGATAACTTGCGGCCAACCTTTTTACCCTGTTTTTAGTTTTTAATGACTAAAACAAGATGAAAAGGTTGGCCGCAAGGGTTTTTACATCAAAACACGAGGCTTAAATTCTTAAGATGCGTTCGCCTCGGCCTATGCCTGACGCGCCCGAACGCACGGTTTCTAAAATTAAAGCGCGGTCGGTGGCCGCAATGAAAGCATTGAGTTTTTCGACCGTGCCGATTAAGGCGATGGTGTAACTGCTGTCCGTGATGTCAACGATGTTACCGCGAAAAATATCAGCCATGCGCTTCATTTCTTCGCGTTCTTTGCTGTTGGCGGCGCGAACTTTGATGAGCATCAACTCACGTTCGATGTGATCGGCTTCACACAAATCAATCACTTTAATCACTTCGATGAGCTTGTTCAGTTGCTTGGTGATTTGCTCTATCATATCGGGCGTGCCTGTGGTCGCGATGGTCATGCGGCTTAAGGTTGGGTCTTCGGTGGGCGCAACATTGAGCGAGTCGATGTTGTAACCACGCGCCGAAAATAAGCCCACTACTCGAGACAATGCGCCAGATTCGTTTTCTAACAAAATAGATAAAATGTGTTTCATAACCAGCCTCTGTTAAATGGTTTTTTGAGTGTAACGCATGTGTGGCGGCAAGACCATTTCATCTAAGCCTTTGCCATTTTGCACCATGGGGTAAACGTTTTCATTGCGATCGGTGCGGAAATCCATGAACACCATTCGATCTTTTAGAGCGGGGCTGAACGCTTCACGTAGCGCACCTTCGACATCTTCTGGGCGTTCGATTAATAGGCCAACGTGCCCGTAAGCTTCGGCTATGGCCACAAAATTCGGCAATGATTCGGCGTACATCACCGATTCAGAATAGCGGTGATCGTAAAAGGTTTCTTGCCATTGACGCACCATGCCCAAATAACCGTTATTTAAGCTGATGACTTTAATGGGTAAATTATATTGTTTACAAGTGGACAACTCTTGAATGTTCATTTGGATAGAACCTTCTCCTGTCACGCAAGCCACGGTTTGATCGGGATTGGCCAAATACGCGCCCATGGCCGCAGGCAAGCCATAACCCATCGTACCCAAGCCCCCAGAATTTAACCATTGGCGTGGGCGATTGAAAGGGTAATATTGCGCCGCCCACATTTGATGTTGCCCCACGTCAGAACAAATGATGCTGTTGCCTTCTGTGACTTCGTATAAAGTTTGTATGACTTTTTGTGGCTTGATGAGTTGGCTATCGCCCACGAATAAACAATCGTGACTGCGCCATTCTTCGATTTGTGTCCACCATTTGCTTAAATGAGCGGCATCCAGTTTTTTATCGGTTTCGTTTAACAAAGCCAATAAATCCAACAAAACGCTTTTTACGTCGCCCACAATTGGAATGTCCACTTTAACCCGTTTGGCAATAGAAGACGGGTCTATATCTAAGTGGATGATTTTTTTGGGGCTAGACAAAAAATGCGAGGGTGAGCTGACCACACGGTCATCAAAACGAGCGCCGATGGCAAATAAAACGTCGCAGTTTTGCATGGCCATGTTGGCTTCGTAAGTACCGTGCATGCCCAACATACCGATACATTGAGGGTCTGAACCAGGGTAAGCGCCTAATCCCATCAAAGTGTTGGTGCAAGGCACGCCCAATTGTTTAACCAAAGCAATGACTTCATTGGACGCATTGGACAAAACTGCGCCTCCACCCACGTAAATCAGGGGGCGTTTTGCATCCAACAACAAAGTGCTGGCTTTTTTGATTTGGCCAGTATGGCCTTTTAAGTTGGGCACGTAAGAACGGATGCTCACGCTTTCAGGATAATGAAAGCTGGTTTTGGCTTGTGTCACGTCTTTTGGAATGTCGATGACCACGGGGCCAGGACGACCTGTGTTGGCGATATAAAAGGCTTTTTTGATGGTTGCGGCCAAGTCTTTGACATTTTTCACTAAAAAATTGTGTTTCACGCAAGGGCGCGTGATGCCGATCATGTCCACTTCTTGGAAAGCATCCGTGCCGATGCCTGCGGTGGCCACTTGGCCTGAAATGACCACCAAGGGAATGGAGTCAGAATACGCGGTGGCAATGCCCGTCACGGCATTGGTCGCGCCTGGCCCCGAAGTAACCAAGGCCACGCCCACGTGATTACTCGAACGAGAATAGGCATCAGCCGCATGAACGGCGGCTTGTTCGTGACGCACTAAAATGTGTTTAAAAGCATCTTGTTGGTAAATTGCATCGTAAATTTCTAGCACCGCGCCGCCTGGGTAGCCAAACACATATTTCACGCCTTCTTCCGCTAGGCAACGAGTTAAAATTTCTGCGCCAGTTAATTGCATGGTTCGCTCTTTTCTTGGTAAATAAATGATTTTTTTAAAAACTGATGCAGTCGGACGCAAGGCCAGACTGCATTTAGGCTTGGGGTTGTAGGGTGTCTGATTTGAAATCGAGGAGGGCTTTTATTCTTCCTCAAGTTTTGGCGTTGCGCTCTAAGGTAAAGGGGGCAAAAATCAGCACGGCGATGGCTTATATCGGCCTTAAAGGTAGCGATTTTAAGGCTTTTCGTCAAGTTGATTTGTCATTCATATGTTCATTTTTAGACATAAATCGTTTTTTTTGCGGCCAACCTTGGCCTTTTCAATAAAAATATTTAAAAAAGGTTGGCCGCAAGCGGTTTTATTGCCATTGGCACGCTGGCTGAACAGGTAAAAGTAAGCGCACCAAATCCCCCAAATCGCCGTGTTGAATATGAAGGTCGGCTTGTTCGACCACTTTGGGTTTGGCATGAAAAGCCACGCCCAAGCCTGCTTGTTTGAGCATGGGAATGTCGTTAGCGCCATCGCCGATGGCCAACACTTGTTCTGGCAAACACCCTAAACTGTGTTGATAATGTTGCAACCAGCGGCTTTTTGCTTCGGCATCAACGATATCGCCCAACAATTCGCCCGTGAGTTGCCCATTTTCTACCACCAGCTGATTGGCGTGATGGGCGTGCAATTGATATTTTTCGGCCAATAATCCTGTAAAAAACGTGAAGCCGCCCGACAACAAAACAAAGGGAATGTTGTAATCGGAACAGGTTTTGAGTAGCGTTTCTGCCCCAGCCATTAAGCGGATTTTGTCGGTATAAACCGTCATCAAAGCGCTTTCAGGCAGGCCTTTTAACAAGGCCACCCGGGCGCGCAAGGCTTGAGCAAAATCCAATTGGCCTTGCATGGCTTGTTCGGTGATAGCGGCCACTTGGTCTTTAATGCCATACAACGCGGCCAACTCGTCTATGCATTCCACGGTAATAAAGGTTGAATCCATGTCGGAAACCACCAAGCGGATGTCTTGCCAGCTCAAGCCTGTAGGCAAACACGCGGTATCCAACTGTAACGCAGCGGCGGCTTGTTGGGTTTGTTTTTGCTGGGCAAGGTTGGCCGCAACGCCAACATATCGCGCCAGTCCTGCTTGTTTGAAACAGGGCTGATTGGTAAGCCAAGTATTTGTTTGGCTTACCGTTTGAAGTGCTGTTTCGGTGAGTTCAGAGCCCACAATCACAAAATCTTGCATGACCTTCCTTTTTGGGTTGTTTTCGTTTTATGGGAAATGTTAGGGAAAGCGTTTTAAAAAATCAGATGGCTTTTCTAGGCCGATTAGGCGCCAGCGTTCTTGGCCGTTGGGCGCAATCAAAATCAAAGCGGGCGGGCCAAACAAGCCGTAATCCCGTAAAAAATCTTGTTGCGCTTGCGTGCCTTGTGTGACATCAAGTTGCAAGCGGCGCAAGGGTTGTATCGCTGAAATGACTTGTGGATTCGACAGCGTTTCGGCTTCCATTTCGTGGCAAGACACGCACCAATCGGCATAAAAATCCAACAGTACGGTTTGGCCATTGTTTTGGGCTTGTTGCAGAGCTTGTTTTAATGCGTCTGGGTCGGTGTAAGTGTCAAAATGAGCCGATTTTTGTATCGCCCGATTATCAAGTGCCGTCGGTGACGTGTTTGAAGAGGTGTAATGTACTACGACCATTGTTGTGGCGTAAACCATAAGCGCCAAAACGCTGAAGCGCATGATATGGCGAAACACAACGGGCAAGGCGCTAAACCGACTAAACAAAACAAAAGCCAATAAACCCATGCACGCAATGGCACTAAAACGAGCCACATTTTGTAAAAATGGCCAAGCCAAATAAACCGCCAAGGCCATCATGACCGCGCCCATCAAGGTTTTGATGGCGTTCATCCAAGCGCCTTTTTTGGGCAATAATTTTGCACCCACGGTGGCGAAAATCAGCAAAGGAAAGCCCAAACCCAAAGCCAAAACATACAGCGCCAAGCCGCCAAACAGCGCATCTTTGGTGCTGCCTATGTAAGTCAAAATGCTCACCAAAGGGGCAGAAACGCAAGGCCCGATAATCAGCGCCGACACCGCTCCCATCACAAAAACGCCCAGCCATTCGCCGCCGCGTGTGTGTTGGGTCAGGCGATTGATGGCGCTTTGCCATGCCACGGGCAATTGTAATTGGTATACATCAAACAAGGACAAAGCCAAAATCACCATCAAGACGCTGGCCGATAAAATCACAGGGGCTTGTTGTAATTGCACCGTAATGAGGTTGCCGCTTAAGCCTGCGGCCACGCCGATTATCGTGTAAGCCACGGCCAAGCCTTGCGTGTAGCTAAAAGCCAAGCCCAACGCTTGCCATTTTGTTGGGGCAGGCGCCCCCATTTTTTGGCTGATGATGCTAGAAATAATGGGTAATAAAGGATACAAGCAGGCCGTAAATGCCAAAGCCAAGCCAGCCACAAAAAAAAGGGCTAACTGCGTTAGCCAAGAAGAGTCCGAGGAAGGATGGTTTTGCAACAACCCTTCTGATTCGGGTACCATCGAAGACCAAGGCAGCCATTGATTTTTTTTGGCATTGAGGGCGGGCGCAACCAATTTGAGGGTTTTTGGGACGTAACACACCCCAACTTCCGCGCAGCCTTGTATGGTTAAGGTAAAGTCAAACTCGGCCTCGTTGGCAGGATTGATTAAAGGCAACGTGACAGTCGCTGTTCGGTAATAAACCGCTTGTTTGCCTAAAAACTTGTCTTCTTTTTGTTGAGCTGGGCTAAACGAAACGGCCTTGTGATTGATAAAAAGGTTGGCCGCAACGCGCGTGCGGTCGCGGTATAAATAATAGCCATCGGCAATCTGAAACTGGATGCTGATGGCAGTTTTGCTGCGGCTGATGTTGGGTTTGAAGGCTACTTCAGCAGGCAATAAAGTCGCCGCGTAAGCCAAGTTTCCAAAAATAAAACAAAAAAACAACAAGCAAATTTGAAAGAGATATGTTGTGCTGAATGTTATTTTAGTTTGCATTTTGAGCAAGAAAATCCTGTAATTTTTGAGCAGAATAATGGTAATGAAACAGCGGCGTTTCACCAGCCATTAAAATGGGTATCAGCAAGGCAAAGCGCGCTTCCAGCTCATCGCTGTCGTCTATGTCAACCAAACACAACTCAAACGGCCAACTTTGTTGTGCGCGTTCGAGTTGAGCAATCATTTCATGGCATAAATGGCAATAAGGCCGATAATACAAAGTCAGTGTGGTCAAAATTTGAGCCTAATTAAAATGAGTTGAGCAATTAATTGTCATCGTTATTTTGTCCAGAAAGCGGTAACGCCACAAAGCGCACGCTGCCTTCATGCCACAATTGCAAAGTAATGACTTTATCTTGATTGGCTTGTTTTAAGGCTGCTAAAAATTGCTCGCGACTGCGTAAAGGTTGATTGGCGACGCCAACAATCACATCCCCTTGCACAACGCCTGCGCGTGCGGCCAACCCTGTGACGCGTTGCACCCAAATCCCGTAAGTGAGACCGACGCTGGCCAATTGAGCCTTATTGAGCTCGGCCAAAACCATGCCCAATTTGTCTGGAGTCATGTTGGCTTGAGCTTGGTTTTGGTATTCACGGTCTTGTGTTCTTGGGTCGATGGCGGTTTGCTCTTCGACTTTTACCGATACTTGCACGGCACGTTTGTCTCGAATCAGGGTTAGCGTTAAGTTGTCGTCGGGCTTGCTTGAGCCAATTTGACGCTGCGCCAAGGTCACGTTAGCAATGTCGGTGTCATTGACTTTGGTCAAAATGTCGGCCACTTTCAGGCCAGCGCGACCAGCGGGCGAATTGGCTTCAACTTGATTGATAATCGCGCCTTGTGTATTGGCAGGTAAGCCGAAAGACTTGGCCAATTCAGGCGTTAAGTCTTGCATGGCCACGCCGATTCGGCCTCGGCGTACACGACCATGGGTTTTGAGTTCGTCCACAACATTTAAAGCCAAATGAATGGGAATGGCAAAAGAAATGCCCATAAATCCACCCGAACGGCTGTAAATTTGTGAATTAATGCCGACGACTTCTCCGCTGGCGTTATACAAAGGCCCGCCCGAGTTACCAGGGTTGACAGAGACATCCGTTTGAATAAAAGGGACGTAACTTTCGTTGGGTAAATCTCTGTTTTTGGCCGAAACGATGCCTGAGGTGACCGTATTTTCAAAGCCAAATGGCGACCCGATGGCCACGACAGAATCCCCAACCCTTAAATTATCTGGGTTCATGATGCGCGCAACGGGTAAATTACTACCTTCTACTTTAAGTAAGGCCACGTCGGTGCGCGCATCAGCGCCGATGACTTTGGCTTGAAATTGTCTTTTGTCTGTCAAAGTAATGGTGATGCTTTTACTTTTGGCGATAACGTGGGCATTGGTCACGATGTAACCATCGGCTGAAATGATAAAGCCCGAGCCAGTTGAACCTTGACTGTCGCCCAAGCCATTGGCTTTGATATTGACAACAGCACGGCCTTCTTTTGCGACCATTTCTGGTAAGTTGGGCATACCAGCCCCTTCGGCAAACACCAAAGCAGGACTGCAAAAAACAGCGGATAAGGCTAAAACACTAAGCGTTTTTCTTAACATAATGGGGACTCCGATTCGGGAAGTAAAGTCAGTAAGGTCGGGTGAAACTGTGCGGTATTTTTGGATAATTTTAAATAATAATGCACCGCCACAAAACTCAAACACAACGCGCTTAAGCCCAAAAAGACAGACCAAGTTTCATTGATGAGTTGCCCGATGCCTGCGCCCAAAACCAAGGCCATTAAAGGCAACAAGTACATCAAATAAGCACTGTGCAAGACGGCTTTGTCTTCTATGCTTAATTTGACCCAATCGCCGACTTTAAGGTTTAAGGTGTTTTCTAAGGTGAATTCTGGCGTGCTGTTGGCAAAAAATCGCCCGATGTTTAATTGGCGGCAGCCCGAGGCCGTATCACATTTGGGGCATAAACTGCGTGGCTTGGGCGTGACAGTCACGCGATTCCCCGAAGGGCTTAGGTGCAGGACTTGCGCGTCGGTGTAGATAAGAGCCATAGAACAGAGCCTTATAAAAAGCGTGGTTTGAAATTGCGTTGCATCAATTTAAGAGCGGTTATTATGGGGAAAAATCACAAAATAGCAAGTTTAAAATGGATTTGCGGCCAACCTTTTTAGCGCATATCGTTAAAAAGGTTGGCCGCAAGGGTTTTTCAGACATCAAAAGCGTTTGGACTTACTTCCAAGCCGCAGGCAGTTTGTAGCCTGCAAATTTTTTAGCGGTATAGGCTTTAAATTCAGGTGAATTGTAAGCCTCCACCACATCTTTCACCCAAGGTTTTTTGGCATTTTCGGCCTTAATCACGCCCCAATTGATATAGGCAAAACTTTTTTCGTTATACAGGCGTTCTGATAAAGCAATGCCACTGCTGGTGGCATAGTTGCCATTAATAACTGCAAAATCAGCATCTTGACGGGCGCGAGGGAGTTGCGCCGCTTCCAATTGTAAAATCTTGATTTTTTTCACATTGGTTGCAATGTCTTTTTCAGAGGCGGTTAAAGGGTTGGTGCCTGCTTTTAAGGTTATCCAGCCCAAATCTTGTAGCATCACCAAAGCGCGCGCAAAATTAGAAGGATCGTTGGGTGCAGCAAAAGTAGACCCTTCTTTGACCGCACTCAAACTTTTTAATTTACCAGGGTAAATGCCCAAAGGCGCGGTTGGTACTTGAAAGGCAGGTTTTAAATTGAGTTTGTGTTGCGCTGAAAAGGCTTTCAAATAAGGCTCGTGTTGAAACACATTAAAATCTAAACTGCCTTCATTAAGCGCCAAATTGGGTTTGATGTAATCGCTGAATTCGATGAGTTTGACGGTGTAGCCTTTTTTGCGCAATTGCGGCGCGATTGAGTTTTTGACCATGTCGCCAAAATCGCCCACCGAGGTGCCGACGGTGATGGTTGGTTTGGCTGGATCAGCTGCGTTTGCCAAGCCTGTGCTAAACAATAAAGCGGTAACGAGTGTAGAGTAAATCAATTTCATGATAAAAATCCTTTTTTAAAAAAGTTAGGGTTCAGGTTAAAGAGATTAGGGTTTATTTCCAATTTAAAGGCAATTTATAGCCGACAAATTTTTTGGCGGTGTACGCTTTGAATTCAGGCGAATTGTAGACTTCAATCACATCTTTTACCCAAGGTTTGTTGGCATTTTCAGCCTTAATCACGCCCCAGTTGATGTAAGCAAAGCTTTTTTCGGTGTACAGTTTTTCAGTCAAAGGAATCCCGCTGCTGATGGCGTAATTACCATTGATGACCGCAAAATCAACATCTTGGCGTGAGCGAGGCAGTTGCGCCGCTTCCAACTGTATGATTTTGATTTTTTTGACATTACTGGCGATGTCTTTTTCAGAGGCGGTCAAAGGATTGGTGCCTGGCTTTAGGGTTATCCAGCCCAAATCTTGAAGCATGGTCAATGCCCGCGCAAAGTCAGTCGTGACATTCGAAGCAGCAAAAAGCGTCCCTTCTTTGACTTGAGTTAAGGCTTTAGATTTTCCTGGATAAATGCCTAAAGGCGGGGTTGGCACTTGAAAAATCGGTTTTAAATTGAGTTTGTGTTGTTCCGAAAAAGCCTTTAAATAAGGGGCAGTCTGGAAGACATTAAAATCAAGGCTACCTTCGTTTAGCGCCAAATTGGGACGAACATAATCACTAAATTCAACTAATTTAACGGTGTAACCTTTTTTTTCGAGTTGCGGTGCAATCGACGCTTTGACCATATCACCAAAAGGCCCTGCCGTTGTGCCAACGGTAATGGTCTTTTTTGCAGGATCGGCGGCTGCGGCCAACCCTGCGTTGAACAGTAAAGCCACAACGAAAGAAGAGAGTGCCAGTTTCATACTAAGTTCCTTTTGAAAGTTAGGTTAACAGAAAAAACAAGGTTGGGTTGAAGCCAGTCATGCAAAAAAAATGGGTGTAGGCTGAAGGTTAACGTTTGTCCAAACGCTGGGCGATGTGATTGCCTGTTAATTGTATGATTTGCACGATGAGTATGAGCAAAACCACCATGGCAATCAAAATGGGCGTGTCGTAACGTTGATAACCGTAACGAATGGCCAAATCGCCGATGCCGCCGCCGCCCACCATGCCTGCGGCTGCCGAATAACCTAAAAAACTGATGGACAAAATGGTGAAGCTGGACACCAAAGTGGCACGTGCTTCGGCCAATAACACTTTAATAATGATTTGCAGGGGCGTTGCGCCCATGGCTTCGGCGGCTTCGATGACACCGCGTGGGACTTCGATTAAGGCTTGTTCAACCAAGCGTGCAAAATAAGGAATGGCTGCAAAAGACAATGGCACAGCCGCCGCCAAAGGGCCTATGGACGTTCCAGCTAAAATTGAAGTTAAAGGGCTTAAAACGACCACTAAAATAATAAAAGGAAAGGAGCGAACCAAATTCACCAACCAGCTTAATACTCGGTTCAGTACAGGATGCGCAAACAGCTGACGCGATCGAGTGAGGAACAACACGATACCCAAAGGCAAGCCAAAAAACACCGCCGCGCTAAGCCCGATGCCCATCATTTTGAAGGTGTCTAGGCAGGCTTCCCAGATTTCAGGTTGCATTTCAAGCACGTGTTGCCATTGTTCGCTGAAAGAAACAGTTTCGGTTTCCATTATTGAATTTCTCCTAAAAGTTGTTTGGCGCGGTCACTGTGCGCGGTATTTTTGCCGTCTATGACTTCAAAAATTTCAGCAATTTCACCCGCGTGACATAAAGCCGCGCGATGGCAAATGGCATGAATCACAGGCATATCGTGCGTCACGACCACAATGGTCACGCCAAAACGTTGGTTGATGTCGCGCAAACATTCTAAAACGCTTTTGGTGGTTTGAGGGTCTAAAGCAGAAGTGGGTTCATCGGCCAAAATGACTTGGGGTTTGGCGGCCAAGGCGCGCGCAATGCCAACGCGCTGTTTTTGTCCGCCAGACAATTGGGCTGGATAATGATTGCTTCTGTCGCTTAACTGCACAATATCCAAACATTCGATGACGCGTTTGTCGATTTGTTCTTGCGGCCAACCTGCAATTTCCAAAGGCAAGGCAATGTTTTGGGCAACGGTGCGATTGGCCAATAAATTAAACTGCTGAAACACCATGCCGATATTCAAGCGAGCTTGGCGCAATTGGTTGGCAGTTAAAGGCATTAAGTCTTGGTTGTTAATCAACACTTGCCCTGAATCAGGGCGTTCTAACAAATTGATTAGGCGCAACAAAGTCGATTTTCCTGCGCCAGAATAACCAATCAAACCAAAGATTTCGCCCTCTTTGATGTGCAAACTGGTGGTGTTAACCGCAGAAAACCAAGCCCCATCGGGCGCTTTAAAGCGTTTGCTGACGCTGTTGAGTTGTATCATGTAAGCGAGTCCTAAATTGAATTGAGCGCCGAGCGTTTAAATCCAGAGCAAAAAAAGCCCCGCAAAGTCTTTTAGGTAAAGAGTTTGCGGGGAGGTATTCTGACTAAAGCGGCCTTGTTTTATGAAGTAATCACTTGATAAATTAAGGTTTAGTTTAGAAAATGTGCGACATTTTCTTCACGCTTTAGCAGTTTACGCCCGCAAGCTGGTGTGTCAAATCGGCGTTTAATCGTTTAAATAAATATAAATGAAGTGCGTAACAATACCGCTAGGCTTAAAGTACTGTCAAGCTTTTTTTATTTTAGCCGTAAAGGCAAGGCGTAACGCCCTGTTTTTTTGTAAGGTAAGAGCGGCCAACCTTGCGCCCCATATAAAATCCCACTCAATTCGTATTCCAGCACTTCTGTTTTGGCGTTAGCCAATGCAGTCAGTGCAGATAACCAAGACAAAGGCGAAGTTTGTACGGTAAACACCAGTTCAGAGCCAGATAAAGGCGCAATATTGAAAGGCTGATTGGTCACGCCCGTGGCGATTTTTTGGCCAGCAATGCTTAAGGTCATGTTGCCGCCTTGGGCATACAAAGGCGTGTTATTGGGGTTTTCAACATAAAGCGTCACGGCCAACGTCATGTTGAGGCCAGCATTTATGGCTTTGATGTCACGCAAGGCAACGTCGGGTTGCTTGAGTTTGGTCGTTGAGCAAGCGCTCAACGGCAAAATCAAGCAAAATAGGGTTGATATTAGCAAAAGAAATCGCTTAGACATTTTTATTTAACTTTCTGAATTGTAATGATTTTTTTGTTTTTTAAAGGCGAAAGATGGCGTAAGCGTGAGATGATAACATCAAAAGACAGGACAATCACAGCGAGTGGTTGTTCTTGTTGATTTGAAGGACTGCGAGGCGCGAATTTGGGGTGCGGCCAGCCTTTATCCCAAAAATCGGGTTAAAAGGTTGGCCGCATGAGGTATAATTGCCGCCAATTTAAGCCTCGCCGTTTCTACTTTGACATGGATAAATTCATGCGGTAGAAACTTCAGTACACCGCACGATATTTAGCAGAGACGTGAAACATGAGCGTAGAAAATCAATCCGCTGACCGCTTGCCCGAAAATTTAGAATGGGTTCAACGCTTATTAAGTCGCCACGAACATTTATTGTTGCAATTGGCCGAATCTGAACACGCGTCGACTAAAATCGATGATGGCGCTTTAGAACAAATTTTGCGCGAATTAAGCGCCAAATTGGAGCAATTGCATTCGGCTGACGTGGCGCATATTTTAGAAGGCTTGCCCAAAAAACGGCGCTTGTTTGTGTGGGATTTGGTCAAAACAGAACGCGATGGCGATATTTTACTGGAAGTGTCCGATGCCGTCAGAGAGTCGCTCATCGAATCGATGGACGATGTGGAGTTGGTGGCGGCGGTCGAGTTTTTAGATGCCGACGAAGTGGCGGACTTAGCGCCTGATTTGCCTGAATCCGTGGTGGACGAAGTACTGGATGGTTTGGATGCAGAAGAACGCGCCCAAGTGCAATCGGCTTTGTCTTATGAAGATAACGAAGTAGGCGCGGTCATGGATTTTGATTTGGTCAGCATCCGCGCCGATGTAAGCTGCGAAGTGGTCTTGCGCTATTTGCGGTTGTTTGACGAATTACCGCGCCACACTGATAAAATTTTTGTGGTCGATGACGACAATCGTTTGCAGGGCGTGCTCCCCATCCGTCGCTTGTTGGTGGCCGATGGCGAAACCGAGGTTTATACTTTGATGTCGCGCAACGTGGTGTCTTTTTTGCCCAGCGATTTAACCGAAGCCGCCGCCGAAGCCTTTGAACGTTACGATTTGATTACCGCTCCCGTGGTTGATGCCAAGCGGCACTTAATCGGGCGCTTAACCATTGATGCCATGGTGGACGTTATCCGTGAAAATTCGGATCAAGATGTGTTGCAAATGGCTGGTTTAAAAGAAGAAGAGGATTTGTTTGCGCCTGTGATTGATTCGGTGCGCAACCGCTGGGCTTGGTTGGCCATTAATTTGGGTACGGCGTTTGTGGCCTCTTCGGTGATTAAACATTTTGACAGCGCCATCGAACAACTGGTGGCTTTGGCTGCCTTAATGCCGATTGTGGCTGGCATAGGCGGTAACTCGGGTAATCAAACCATTACCATGATCGTGCGCAGTTTGGCCATGGGCAATATGGACGAAAGCCAAGCCTGGCATTTGTGGCGCAAAGAACTGGGCGTGAGTTTGGTGAATGGCCTGATTTGGGGCGGTGCAGTCGGTGTGATTGCTGGCACGGTTTATAGTAATGTGGCGTTGGGCTTGGTGATTATGTCGGCCATGACATTAAATTTGATGTTGGCCGCCACCATGGGCGTGTGGATACCGACTTTAATGCACCGTTTTGGCAAAGACCCCGCTGTTGGCTCGTCAGTTTTAATTACGGCTTGTACCGATTCGGGTGGATTTTTTATCTTTTTAGGCTTGGCTTCTGTCTTTTTGTTGGGCGCTTAAATAAAAATAATATTAAGGGAGTTTAGTGATGAACCAGCGCGTCTGCTTCTTTCGTTCGGTCACCCGTTTGGCCTGTGTTTTGGTCTTGAGTGCGCCCGCCTTCGTTTTTGGCGTCAATCCAGCCAATTTGGTCGTGCCTGCGCCCAGCAGCGTGGCCACGTTAGCGCCTGATGCCAAAGACGACATTTTACCCAGTGATTTGCCTGATGTGAAAGCAACGGCCTTTGTGTTATTGGACAGCAATAAGGGCTTAAGGTTGGCCGCAAGTCACGCCAACCAAACCATGGCACCCGTTGCGCTCACCAAACTCATGACCGCTTATGTGGTGTTTGATGCGATTACACAAAACAAATTTAAATTAGAAGATTTCACCAGTCCCAGTCGCTTGTCTACCCAAGTGGCGGGTGCGCGTTCTTATTTAGAGGCAGACAAACCCGTCACCATAGACGATTTACTCAAAGGTATGTTGGTGCAATCGGGCAATGACGCGGCTTTGGCTTTGGCCGAACGGGTGGCTGGCACAGAAAGCAATTTTGTGGCTTTGATGAACGAACACGCCGCCAAATTAGGCATGAAGCAAACCCATTTTTTAAATGCAACGGGTTTGCCGCAAGAAGGGCAAATGACCACCGCCAATGATTTGGCGTTATTGGCCACTGCTTTGATTAAAAACTATCCCAATTTTTTGCCTTTGTTTAGCGTAAAGTCTTTTCAATACAACGGCATTACGCAAGTCAATAAAAACCTATTGCTGTTTCGTGACCCGTTTGTGGACGGCTTAAAAACGGCCTATTTACCGCAAGATGGTTATCACATGGTGGCCACCAGCAATCGGGGTGGACAGCGTGTTTTGTTGGTGTTGATGGGTGCGCACAGTGAAGAAATTCGCGCGTTGGGCGCGTCTAAACTGTTGAATTACGCTTTGCAACTGCATGATACCCCCAAACTGTATGGGGCTGGCGAGGTGTTAAAATCAGTGCCTGTTTATAATTCACAACAAAAAACCCTAGAAGTGGCCGTCGAGAAAGATGTGTTTGTGACCGTGCCGCAGGGCAGTGTTGGCCGCATAGAACAAACCATGATTTATCAATCGCCCTTAATCGCGCCCTTAAAAGCAGGCCAAACGGTGGGTGAATTGGTCATTCATCATGATGGAAATATTTTGTTAAAAATCCCTTTGGTCGTCAAACAAGACGTACCAGAATGGCGTTTTTTTGAGCGACTGATGGCCAACTTGCGACGTTTTTTTGGTTTGGATACAGCGACTTAAACCCCCAATTTTTCATCAAAGCATTTGTAAACAAGGAGTCTATTCAAATGAACACAAGCAATTTAAGCAATGCCATCCCTCAACCCGATTTGAATGTGTTGGTCTTTCCGTGCAGTTTTCCGTTTAAGGTAATGGGTTTGAATACCCCCGAATTTGCCGACACAATGTTGCAAGTGGTGCAGCAATTTGTGCCAGAAATCGCCCCTGCGGCCATGCGCTCAGCGGTAAGTGCTAAAGGCAATTATCTTGCCTTGACGTTTACGTTTCAGGCTCAAAACCGCCAGCAACTTGATGCCTTGTATTTGGCTTGCACCAGCCATCCTTTAGTAAAAGTGGTGTATTAATCATGCGGCCAACCTTGCATCATCTGGGTTTGGTCGAATACGAACCCACGTCGCAGGCCATGGCCAAATGGACGCTGGCACGCACAGCCCTTACGCCCGATCAATTTTGGATTTTGGAACATTATCCTGTTTTTACCCAAGGTTTGGCAGGTAAACCTGAACATTTGATTTTGCCCACCGACATTCCTGTCGTACCCACTGACAGAGGCGGTCAAATCACGTATCACGGGCCGGGGCAACTGGTGGTTTATCCGCTGATTCATTTCAAGCGTCTTAAGATAGGCGTGCGCGATTTGGTGTGTCGTTTAGAAAACGCCATCATTTTGACCTTGGCGGAATACGGCATTGTGGGCGTGGGCGATCGCGATGCACCTGGGGTTTATGTGGCAGGCAAAAAGATTGCCTCTTTGGGATTGCGCATCAAAAACGGCTGTGTTTATCACGGTTTGAGCTTGAATGTGGCAATGGATTTAAGGCCTTATGCTCACATCAATCCTTGCGGTTACGCAGGTTTGGATGTGACCGATTTGCGCAGCGAAATCCAAGGCAGCCCAAATCCTGATGTCGCTGAAATGACCGTGGCCGAAGTGGCCGAACGCCTCATGCCACATTTGTTGGCGCAACTTTATGCTGAAAAATAGCCTGAAAAATATTAATAACTTACATTAACCGAAAACCAAAAAACGAAAGCTGATTATGACCAAAACGCTGATTTCATTATTGAGCTTATTGTGGGGTTCTTTGAGCGTCGCAAGCGATGCCGATTTTTTAGCCGCTCGCGATGCTTATGCGCGCAAAGACAACAAAACCTTAGAAAGCTTGGCTGCCAATACTTCCGACAGCGCTTTATTGGGCGCGTATCCCTCTTATTGGCTGGCTTTGCGCGGACTCAGTGCTGATGAAGAAGCCCCCACCGTGGCTTTTTTGTCACGCCACAGCAATGACGCTTTGACCGAAAAATTGGTCAATGAATGGATAAAAGTGTTGGGCAAAAAAGGAGATTGGGCAACGATAGGCATGGAATTGCCGCGTTTGTCAGAAGAGGCCATGGACGTAGAAACAAAATGTTATGCCCAGCTTTACGCCTTAAAAGTACCCAGCACGACAGCACCCGCGCCCGTTGATAAAAGCTTGTTAGACATGGTGAAAAATGTGCCAACAGGCTGTCACGCTTATGTGCAGCAAGCGGCGGAAAATCAGTTGTTGACCCAAAATGAAATTGCCAGTCGTATCCGCTTATTAAAAACTTACGGCTACACCACGGCTGCGGCCAACCTTGTGAACGCTTTGCGCTGGAGCCGTGCCGACTATGATGCTGCGACCGAAAATTTAGTCATAGAATTGGTGAAAAAAGGCAAAAAAAATCACACGGAGGCCTTTCAATCTTTGTTGGCGGTTGAGGCTCGCTTGACACCCGAACAGCGTGGTTTCGTGTATGGACAATTGGCTTATGCGGCGGCTTTAAAAATGGAAGCCCCGACCGCTTTGGCTTGGTACAACCAAGCGCAACTCAACGATTTGACCCCCGATCAATGGGATTGGTGGATGCGTTCGGCGCTGCGTTTAAGCGATTGGTCTACTCTCGCTAAAGTGGGCAAATGGATGCCTAAAGGTCAAGACAAACGCGGCGCGTGGGCTTATTGGCAAGGTTTTGCGGCCAAGGTTTTGGGCAATACCACCGAAGCCAACACATATTTTTCTTCGATTACCCGCAATAACACCTATTACGGTTTGTTGGCGCGCGAGGCTTTGGGGCAAACTTTGTCTTTGCACCCAATACAAGCGGCCAATCGCCAATTAATGAGTCAAATAAAACAAGAACCTGCAGTAGCACGAGCGCTGGCTTTGTACCACATTTCCGAAACGTATGGCCGCCCCGATGTGCGTGAAGATGCGCGCCGCGAATGGCGTTGGGCAATGCGCGGACGCAAAGACGAAGAGTTAATTGCAGCAGCGCAACTGGCCGATGACGTGCGTTTTTATGATATGTCCATTTACAGTGCTGACCGCACCGACAAAACACATCATTTTGGCTTGCGTTTTCCCATGCCACATCAGCAATATTTAGACCCATATTCTTCTTTGGCGGATATAGAATCGGCTTGGGCTTACGGGCTCATCCGTCAAGAAAGCCGCTTTGTGACCTTAGCGCGTTCGGGTGTGGGCGCATCGGGTTTGATGCAATTGATGCCACCCACAGCGCGAGAAGTGGCCACCAAAGTCGGCTTGACGTCTTTTAACGTGAATGATGTAGAGACCAACATTCATTTGGGGACGGCTTATTTGGGGCAAATGCAGCGCCAACTCAACAATAACGAAATCATGGCCACCGCCGCTTATAATGCCGGCGCAAGTCGCGCCAGAAGATGGCAAGCGGCCACGCCTTTAGACGGTAAAATTTATGCCGAAACCATTCCTTTTGACGAAACCCGAGATTACGTTCAAAAAGTCATGGCGAATGAAGCACATTATGCGTTATTGTTGGGGCGCAAAAATGTCAGTTTAGAGCAAAGAATGAAGCCCATTCCTGCGCGCTAAGTTGCGGTTAATTTTTTTTGTGGCCAACCTTTTGTGGCCAACCTTGCCCTGCTTGATGAAAGGAAACCATTAATATGAGAAAAGTCATTTTAATGAAAGGCTTGCCTGGCAGTGGCAAGTCGACATTGGCCAAAAAAATGATGTCAGATTATCCAGATTGCTATAAAAAAATTAATCGAGATGGGTTACGCGCGATGTTCGATGAGGGAAAAACCAGTAAAAAAAGCGAGCATTTTATTCGAAAAATCCGTGATTTGTTAATTGTTGAGTCCCTCAAAGAAGGTAAAAATGTCATTGTAGATGACACTAATTTATCGGAGACCAATTTGCAAAGAATCACGCAAGTGGTTTCTGATTACAATCATCAATTTAATCAATCTGTTAAAATTGAAGTGCTTGAAGTTAAAACTGATATTGAAGTTTGCATAGCGCGCGATGCGTTAAGACCCAATCCCGTGGGTGAAAAAGTGATTCGTCATATGCAGCAACAATTTTTTAAAGATAAACCTGATTATGCGATTCAAAATGCGGCTTTACCGCCAGCCATTTTGTGTGATTTAGATGGGACTTTGGCTTTAATGAATGGTCGAAATCCTTTTAATGCGAGTACCTGTGACGCAGATGACTTAAATCAACCTGTTGCAAATGTCTTAAAAAATTACGCTCAATTGGGTTATAAAATTGTGTTGGTAACAGGAAGAGAAGAACAATTTAAAGCACCAACGCTACGCTTTTTAGCAAAACATAATGTGAACTTTGATGCCTTATTCATGCGTCGAACGCACGATAACCGTAAAGATGCCTTGGTTAAAGCCGAGATTTACCATCGATTCATCAAAAATAATTATTATGTTGAATTTGTTTTAGACGATAGAAATCAAGTGGTTGATATGTGGAGAAATGAACTAAAACTGCCCTGTTTTCAAGTTTATTACGGTGATTTTTGATTCGAAAATTAGCACAAGAAGATAAAAAGAGGGAAAAGGTGGCCTTAAATCTTGCGGCCAACCTTTTCCAATTCTTTACGCGGTCTTTACTGATTACGTGCTTTTCTTGGTGAGAAATAAAGCTATATTACGAGTGTCTTTGGCAAATTCAGTGATTGGTCAGTTGGCCTTTTGGCTATTTTGCTACCCACCCACGTTTTATATCTTTAAAGGTTCTTATCATGAAAGCAAATATTAAATATCTCGTTATTGGTGCTTTGGCTGCCATGGTTAACACCGCTTACGCAGACATGAGTAAAACAGCGACAGGCGCAGTGGTTGGCGCAACGGCTTGTGGCGTTGCTGGTGCGGTTGCAAAAAGCAATGATCCTGTTGGTAGCACGGCAAATCCAGCCTTAAAAGCAGGTGTGGCTTGTGCGGCAGTCGGCGCGGCGGTGGGCTCACGCAACGACAGAACCGATGCCATTGAAGACTTGGGCGACAATCTAAACGATAATCGCAACAGAAATCAAACCACCGTGATACGCACCGACAAACATAACGCAGTGGTTGATACAAACGCGAAAAAATCCAAGCCCGTTAAAAAAGCCAAGCGTGAAGTGAAGAAACAGAAATATACCAATTAAACCGTTTCAAACAAAAGCAAGCTTAAGATTAAGCATGGACATTCGGGCGATTTGAGGTATAATCGCCCTCTGTTCTGCTTGAGAACATCCTTAGGGGGCGACCTGGCTTCGACGGGGATTACAAAGCGGATGCGGGCATACCGGGATTTCAGCCACCCCGTAAAACGTTGAAAAAAACTAGTCGCAAACGACGAAAACTACGCAGTAGCCGCTTAATTGCCGCCTGCCTCTGCAGCATCTCGTGGATGGGGTGTGGACGCAAGTCTTGCAGAGTCCCTTACATCCAATCGCTTAACTTTGGGTTGCTTAGAGTTAGGTTAAATAATAGGTAACTCGTGCCAGTCTAGCCTGTCTATCGGCGAGACGAACATTAAAACCAATCGATAAGACTAAGTATGTAGATCGCTTCGTGGCGGATTTTCGGACGCGGGTTCAATTCCCGCCGCCTCCACCAGACACTAAAACCCCAACCGTGACGGCTGGGGTTTTTTCTGCAATCAAAACTTTTTTAGGAGTAACCGTATTATGGCTGGAGGCAGTTTATTAACTTTGTTGGACGATGTAGCAACCCTTTTAGATGATGTGGCGACCATGACCAAAGTGGCCGCCAAAAAAACCGCTGGGGTTTTGGGGGACGATTTGGCCTTAAATGCCGAGCAAGTCAATGGCGTGCGCGCCGATCGCGAATTGCCTGTGGTGTGGGCGGTGGCGGTGGGTTCTTTGAAAAACAAGGTGATTTTAGTGCCTGCGGCGTTGTTAATTAGCGCATTGGCACCGTGGGCAATTACACCTTTGTTGATGGTGGGTGGATTGTATTTGTGCTTTGAAGGCGTAGAAAAACTGCTGCACCCTTTTTTGGCGCATGATGAGGCGGCTGAAAAAGCCGAACATGACCGCCATTTGCAAGGCTTGATTGAGGGTAATGTCGATTTGGTGGCGCTAGAAAAAGAAAAAATTCAAGGCGCAATCCGCACCGATTTTGTTTTGTCGGCCGAAATCATTGTCATTGCTTTAGGTACGGTGGCGACTCAACCTTTGAGTAGCCAATTTGCGGTCTTAGCAAGCATCAGTTTATTGATGACCGTAGGTGTTTACGGGCTTGTGGCGGGCATCGTCAAGCTGGATGACATGGGGTTTTGGTTGCAAAAACGCGCCAGTCGCTGGGCTAAAATCTTGGGCAGTGGTTTGGTGATGACCGCCCCAAAATTGATGAAAGTCTTGACGGTGGTTGGTACGGCCGCCATGTTCTTGGTTGGAGGCGGTATTTTGGTGCATGGCATTCCTGCTTTGCATCACGGTTTAGAAAAATTGGCAGCTGAACAAGCTTTCGGTGCTGTTATTCCCCATTTGGGTAATTTATTGGTGGGTCTTGTGGCGGGGGCCTTGGCGTTGGGAATCGTGCTGTTAGTGAAAAAAATGCGGGGTTTAGTAATGCGCTAAACGCCTTCTGGTTTTGCTTTGCGGCCAACCTTTTTTCCTGATTTTCAAAACGAAAACTGGGAAAAAAGGTTGGCCGCAAGGCTATTGACGTGAGGGGCAAAATGTCGCGAAAGTGGTAGGCAGTTTTGCGGTATAATTTCGGCCTTGTGATTCAAAAGAGCGCCCTAAATGGGCGCGGCTATTTTCGGTTACGGTCGCCGTAGCCTGTTGATTTTTTATTTTTATGATTGAGAACTTAACGATGTTAAAACGACAAATTTTAGTGACTTCTGCCCTGCCTTACGCCAATGGCGACATTCATTTGGGGCATATGTTGGAACACATACAAACCGACATTTGGGTGCGGTTTCAAAAAATGCGTGGGCATGACTGTTATTACGTTTGTGCCGATGACACGCACGGCACGCCCATCATGTTGGCGGCCGAAAAACAAGGCATTTCGCCTGAAGCTTTGATTGAAAAAGTTTATGCAGAACACACGGCTGATTTTGCAGGTTTTGGCATAGGTTACGACAATTATTACAGCACGCATTCCCCCGAAAGCAAAAGCTACGCTGAACAAGTCTATTTGGCTTTAAAGGCTGACAATAAAATCGCGTCGCGCGTGATTAAGCAATTGTACGACACCGAAAAAGCCATGTTTTTGTCGGATCGTTTTGTGAAAGGCACTTGCCCAAAATGCGGCGAACACGATCAATACGGCGACAATTGTGAAAAATGCGGCGCAACCTATTCGCCCATGGAACTGAAAGAGCCTTATTCTGCTTTGTCTGGCGCAGTGCCTGTGGTGCGCGAGTCCGAACATTTTTTCTTTAAATTGGGCGATTGCGCCGATTTTTTGCAAACATGGACAGCGGGCAACAACGCGCAAGGCAAACCCCATTTGCAAGCCGAAGCGCTCAACAAAATGAACGAATGGATAGACGGCGGTCTGCACGATTGGGACATTTCGCGCGATGCGCCGTATTTTGGCTTTGAGATTCCTGATGCGCCCAACAAATATTTTTATGTTTGGCTGGATGCGCCCATCGGTTACATGGCCAGTTTCAAACACTTGGCCGACCGTTTAGGCTTGGACTTTGACCACTGGTTTAAGGCCGACACCCCGACCGAAATGTACCATTTTATCGGCAAAGACATTTTGTACTTTCACGCCTTGTTTTGGCCAGCCATGTTGAAATACGCAGGCTTGCGTGCGCCCAGCGGCGTGTTTGCGCATGGCTTTTTGACGGTCGATGGCGCGAAAATGTCCAAATCGCGCGGCACGTTCATCACCGCCAAATCGTATTTAGAATGCGGCTTAAACCCAGAATGGATGCGCTATTATTTGGCCGCCAAACTCAATCACCGCATAGAAGACATAGATTTATCTTTGGATGATTTTGTGGCGCGTGTCAACAGCGACGTAGTGGGCAAATACGTCAACATCGCCAGCCGCGCGGCAGGATTTTTGACCAAACGGTTTGGCGGTGACGTGCGCTTGTTGGCCGAAGCCACCCACGCCGATGATGCCAACTTATTGCAAGCCTTAGCGCAAGTGGCCGACTCATTGGCACAGCATTACGAAGGCCGTGATTATGCGCGGGCTTTGCGTGAAATTATGGCCTTGGCTGATGAAGTCAACGCATATGTGGATGCGCACAAACCGTGGGAATTGGCCAAAATCGAAGGCGGCGACGCGCGGTTGCAACAAGTTTGTAGCGTATTGATGAACGCTTTCCGTGTATTGACCATTTATTTGAAACCTGTGATGCCGAAGTTGGCCGCACAAGTGGAAAGCTTTTTAAATGTTGCGCCGTTAACTTGGGACGATGCGCAAACTCTATTGGGCGGCTCGGGCGCACACGCCATTCAGCCTTACACGCACATGATGCAGCGCGTAGACAGCGCTTTGATAGAGCGTTTGATTGCGGCCAATACCCAAAACATGGAAGCCGTGCCTGAGCAAAACACCGCCAGCGCGTCGGCCAATTTACCCAGCATCGCGCCGATACAAGACACAATTTCGTTTGACGAGTTTGCCAAAGTGGATTTGCGCGTCGCGCGAGTGGTCGCCTGTTCGGCGGTGGAAGGCTCGACCAAATTGTTAAATTTTACGGTGGATTTGGGCGGCCAAACGCGCACGATTTTGTCAGGCATTAAAAGCGCTTATCAACAGCCTGCCGATTTGGTGGGGCGGTACGTCATCGTTGTGGCCAACCTTGCGCCCCGCAAAATGAAATTTGGGGTTTCGGAAGGCATGATCGTTTGCGCGTCGGGTTTGGACGACAAAGACGGCTTGTTTTTGCTGGACGTGGACAGCGGCGCGGTGTCGGGTATGCGCGTGAGTTGATACGGCATGAAATTTTAAAAATGCCTTGCGGCCAACCTTCTACCGTGGTTTTTCAGGGTAAAAGGTTGGCCGCAAAGCTTGAAACTAAACATCTAAAATAAAATAGGTTTTTTGTTGTCGCCATGATGATTGGCAGGTGTTTGGTTAAGTTAGTGCTAAAAAATAACACTAAATTTCCCTTTAAAGGGTGTTCTAAAAACAGGCGCGGAATTTTTGCACGCCCGTGCGCGGGCTCGCCTTTTTGTCCTGTTTTTTTGGCGACGCAAAAAAATAGGTCGCCTGTCGGGCGAGACCGACGGACGATTATATAAGCCAAATCCCTTAAGCAAACAGACGAAGCCAAGACCTTGCGGCCAACCTTTTGACCTGTTTTCATCATGAAAAACAAGGCTAAAAGGTTGGCCGCAAGGTTTACAACAGAAACATTACAACAACTTACATCATACCGCCCATGCCACCGCCCATGCCGCTCATGTCAGGCATCGCAGGTTTATCTTCTGGGATTTCGGCAATCATGCAATCGGTCGTCAACATCAAGCCAGCAATAGAAGCGGCGTGTTGCAAAGCAGAACGCGTCACTTTGGCTGGGTCTAATACGCCCATAGCCAACATATCGCCGTATTCTGAAGTGGCTGCATTGTAACCAAAATTGCCTTTGCCTTCCAAAATTTTGCTCACTACCACAGAAGGCTCTTCGCCTGCATTGAGTACAATTTGACGTAAAGGCGCTTCAATGGCGCGTAAAATGATTTTTACGCCAGCTGCTTGATCCGCATTGTCGGTCGCCAAATCAGCCAAAGCCGAACGCGCGCGCAATAAGGCCACGCCGCCACCTGCAACGATACCCTCTTCCACCGCCGCGCGAGTCGCGTGCAAGGCATCTTCTACGCGATCTTTTTTCTCTTTCATTTCCATTTCAGTGGCCGCGCCAACTTTAATCACCGCCACGCCTCCTGCCAACTTAGCCACGCGTTCTTGCAATTTTTCGCGGTCGTAATCTGAAGTGGTGGCTTCAATTTGTTGACGAATTTCAGTCACACGCGCAGCAATCAAAGCTTGCTCACCAAAACCATCAATCACAATTGTATTTTCTTTGCCAATTTCAACGCGTTTGGCTTGACCTAGCATATCTAATTCAGCTTTTTCAAGAGACAAACCGACTTCTTCAGCAATCACCGTGCCGCCCGTCAAGATGGCGATGTCTTGCAACATCGCTTTGCGACGATCGCCGAAACCAGGTGCTTTTACCGCAACGGTTTTCAAAATGCCACGAATGTTATTCACGACCAAAGTGGCCAACGCTTCGCCGTCTATGTCTTCGGCAATAATCAACAAGGGGCGACCTGCTTTGGCCACTTGCTCCAACACAGGCAACAAATCACGGATGTTAGAAATCTTTTTGTCACACAATAAAATGTAAGGGTGATCCAATTCAGCAATTTGTTTTTCTGGATTGTTAATAAAATAAGGCGACAAATAGCCGCGATCAAATTGCATGCCCTCAACCACATCCAATTCAGTTTGCAATGATTTGCCATCTTCAACGGTAATCACACCTTCTTTACCAACTTTATCCATTGCACGAGCAATAATATCGCCAATTTCGGCATCAGAATTGGCAGAAATAGAACCCACTTGCGCGATTTCTTTACTGGTTTCACAAGGGACAGAAATTTTCGCCAATTCAGCCACCAAAGCAATCACAGCTTTGTCGATGCCGCGTTTCAAATCCATAGGATTCATGCCTGCGGCAACGTATTTCATGCCTTCTTTCACCACGGCTTGCGCCAAAACGGTGGCAGTTGTCGTGCCATCGCCTGCAATGTCAGAAGTTTTAGACGCAACTTCTTTTACCATTTGCGCGCCCATATTTTCAAATTTGTCTTTTAATTCAATTTCTTTGGCAACAGACACGCCATCTTTTGTGATGTGCGGTGCGCCATAAGCACGATCCAAAACCACATTGCGGCCTTTAGGGCCCAAAGTCACTTTAACGGCATCGGCCAAAATATTGACTCCGTTGACCATTTTTGCGCGAGCTGAATCGCCAAATTTCACTTCTTTAGCTGCCATGTTTATGTTCTCCAAAATATTAAAAATTAAAATTAAAGATTAAAAGGGTGAATAATTAAGAAACAACGCCCATCACGTCATCTTCTTTCATGACCATCAGTTCTTCACCATCGATTTTTACGGTTTGGCCTGAGTATTTGCCAAAAATCACTTTATCACCAACTTTCAATTCTAAAGCACGAACGCTGCCGTCTTCCAAGATTTTACCGTTACCAATGGCAATCACTTCACCCATATCGGGTTTTTCGGCGGCAGCACCTGGCAAAACAATGCCTGACGCTGTTTTTTCTTCCGCTTCCAAACGTTTAATAACGACTCTATCGTGCAAAGGACGAATTTTCATTAGGTTCTCTCCTGTTTAATTTAATGGATTAAATAATCATAAAAACATAAAAAAATGTAAAATCACATTTTAGCCGCGTTGAAAAGCAAAGCCAAGTAACGCTAAGGGCTAAAATATTGAAGCCTCCATATTGCTATGGTTGGCAAAATTTCAAGTTGTTGCGCAAAAAAAAGACTGAAGGCTGACGTTTAGCCGTCGTTGGCTTATCATGTATTAGGCACTGATTAACGACGGCCAAAGGCTTGCGGCCAACCTTTTTAAGCAAAATGCGACACCAAACCAAAAACAGAAAGGCACTCAAACATGAGACAAGTCATTGGTTTTTTTGGGGGCACTTTTGACCCTTTTCATCAAGCTCACGCCCAATTGGCCTTGGCTTTTTGCGAACAATATCACTTAACTCAGCTGTATTTAACGCCAACGGCTCAACCCCACCATCGCGCAGAACCCAGCAGCAGTGGGGCGCACCGCCTAGCCATGTTGAAACTGGCTTGTGCGGCATTGCAAGCGCGCACACCGACGCAATTGATTGCGTATGATCAAGAAGTCAACACACAAGCGCGTGGTTACACCGTCGAAACCCTGACCGTTTTGCGCCAAAGAATAGGCGCAACTGCGCCGCTGTTTATGCTTATTGGCGCGGACAGTTTAGCCAATTTACACACTTGGAAAAATCATGCGCAATTGTTAAAACTGGCTCATATTGTGGTGGCGGCCAGACCAGATACCGATTTGTCGCAAGACTTAAATCCAGACATTGCCGAGCTTTGGCGGACAAAATTCAGTGCGACATCAAGCCTTTTTGTAGAAAACTCGCTAAAACTTGCAGCTTGCGGTACAATGTCGCGCTTAACCGCGCCCTTACTGACTTTATCAGCCAGCAAAATACGGCAACATTTGGGGCAACCTTTCGCTTTAAGTCCCATATCCTCAACCGATTCCGCTTTTTTAGATTCCGCTTTAGAACCCAGCGTTCGAGCTTACATTCACACTCATAAACTGTACACACCATGCTAACTGACGTAGATACCATTGCAAAAATTGCGATTACCGCCCTTGAAGACATCAAAGGCAAAGACATTTTAGAATTAAAAACCGACAAACTCACCTCTTTGTTCAGCCGCCTAATCGTGGTGACGGGTGACTCCAATCGCCAAGTCAAAGCCTTAGCCAATCACGTGCACGTGATGCTAAAAGAAGCTGGCGCAGACATCGTCGGCACCGAAGGCCACGAAACTGGCGAATGGGTTTTGGTCGATGCAGGCGATGTGGTCATCCATTGTATGCTGCCCGCCGTCCGTGATTATTACGACATAGAAGAACTTTGGGGTGGTCAAAAACCCAGCTTCACCCCCAACGGCGGCCGCCCTTGGAGCGCGACAGACACGCCTGCTCAATAACAAATCAGCCCCTGTCGCAAGATAAAAATACCCCGCAACAAGTTAAGCCTTGTTTTCGGGGTTTCTTTTCAACAAGCCTCATGCGTTCCTAAATCCTATGACTCATTTCTTTCAATATTTCAGCAGTTTTGACTGGATTTATTTCATTGGCACCATCGCCTTCACGCTTTCGGGTTATTTGGTGGGTGTCGCCAAGCGCCTTGATGTGTTGGGGATTATGATCGTTGCTTTATTAACCGCCATCGGCGGTGGCATGATACGCGACATTTTAATCAGCAAACCGCCTGCCATTTTTTATAATATGTCCACCATTTACACCATCATCATCGTGTTGATATTGGCGTGGTGCTTCAAATTGCATCAGCGCCAACAAGGCTTAATAGCGCAAGTCTTTTTGGTGGCCGACAGCATCGGGCTGGTGGCTTTTAGTTTGGCGGGGGCACAAATTGGCTTGAATTTAGAGTTAAATTTATTTGGTGTGACGGCTTTAGGATTTGTCACCGCCATGGGCGGCGGCGTGGTACGCGACATGATGGTCAACGAAGTCCCTTTTATTTTGCATGAAGATTTTTATGGCACGGTGGCCATTTTAATGGCGTGTTTGTTGTATGCCAGCGACTATTTTGGCATCAACGGTTTGATTTTGCAGTGGGGTTTGTTTATTTTTGGGGTAGCTTTGCGTTTATTGGCGCACAGGCACGACATCCGCTTACCTTTGGCCGAAAAATAACACGATACTGTAACCATCATGCCAGACACAATACAAGCTCAGCGGTTTGCCTTTTTAGGGGCAGAATCTTCAGGAAAAAGCACCTTAAGTACCGCAGTTTTTCAGCAACTGACGCAACAATATCCACTCAAAAAAATCGTTTTAATCCCAGAATATGCACGGGAATATTACGCCAATCGCCCATACAAGCCGACTTTAAACGATGTAGAACACATCGCCCAAGAACAAATGCGCCGAGTCTTTGCGGCCAACCTTGATAGCCACGTTGTGCTGTCGGATACCTCGGCTATCAGTTGCCAAGTCTGGGCTGAAATTGGGTTTGGCCAGAGTACGCAAACCTTGACCACTCTGGGTTTGGCTGCGTTTGATGGCATTTTTTTATTAAGCCCAGACATACCGTGGGAAGCCGACCCACTGCGCTCTCACCCTCAACAGCGCCCTGCTTTGTATGCCTATCATCAGCTGATCTTAATGCGTCAAAACCAAGGTTGGCATGAAATCAGCGGCTCGTTTCAACAACGTCTCAATGCTGTTTTAACGATTATTCAATCCAAACGGTCAGCTCATGAATTATTTAACAAGTAATGATGATGCCTGTTTTTTAGCCATTTACGTACAGCCAGGCGCAAAAAAAAACCAATTGGCTGGCGAATTTGATGGACAACTCAAAATGCGTTTGCAAGCGCCGCCCGTAGAAGGCTTAGCCAATGCCGCGCTGCTGGCATGGTGGGCAAAATCGCTGGGCTTACCCAAACGCGACGTGGTGTTATTGTCAGGCGAAAAATCGCGCCACAAACGCCTGCAATTGCCTTTGTCCATCAAGGCCAAACTCATCTTGTTCATACAACAACACGCCGAACCATAAACGCCCCAAAAAAACCTTGCGGCCAACCTTTTTCCTATTTTTTGGAAAAAGGTTGGCCGCAATGACAAGGGGACTACTGCGCTCAAAGTTGGTCAGTCCATTCTTCACCCACCGTTTGTAACTGTTGCAAAACCAAGTCAATCGCGCTTTCCGCTTGATCTGGTGGGTATTTGTACTTTTTCAAAATGCGTTTCACCATCAAACGCAGTTTGGCGCGTACGCTTTCCCGTTCTGACCAATCCACAGTTAAATTATCACGCAAATTTTGCGTCAACTCTTGGGCAATCTTTTTTAAGGTTTCATCTTGTAATTCGCGCACGGCCGATTCATTATTGGCCAACGCATCATAAAACTTCACTTCATCTTCGCGCAATCCCAACGCTACTCCTCTGTTGGCGGCTGCGCGAAATTTTTTGGCCATCTCAATCAATTCTTCCATGACCTGCGCAGTTTCTATGCTGCGATTTTGGTAACGACGAATCACATCGGTCAACATGTCGCTAAATTTACGGTCTTGCACCACATTGGTGGCAAAACGGCTTTTAATTTCACCTTGCAATAAGCGTTCTAACAATTCAACGGCCAAATTTTTTTCGGGCAAATTTTGCACTTGCACCAAAAACTCATCGTCCAACAAGCCGATATTGGGCTTTTCTAAACCCACAGCCGAGAAAATATCCACCACATAGCCAGACACCACCGCCGAAGCAATCATTTGGCGTATGGCCCAATCTCGAGTTTCATCGGTTTGGCGTTGATGACTGGTGGTTTGCTTGGTCAAAATCACTTTCACTGCCTGCATAAAAGCCACTTCATCACGCACCGTTTTGGCTTCGTCCAAGGTGCAACACAAACGATACGCTTGATTCATGGCCAAGGCCAAATCTGAAAAACGTTTTTTACCATCGCGCTCTTTCTCGCTGCCTATGCCCAAAACATGGTTGGCCGCACCCGCCAAAGTTTTGTAGCCACCTGTCAAAAAGTCAGTGTAATCAAAACCATGTAATAGCGCTCGCAACACATCTAATTTTTCGAGCAGCACCGCCAAGGCCTCATGGGCATCAACGGTGGGTTTGCCTTGCCCTTTGCTGGCGGTGTATTCCTTCATGGCCGCTTTGAGATCCTCACCAATGCCGATGTAATCGACCACCAAGCCGCCTTGTTTGTCTTTGAAAACACGATTCACGCGAGCAATGGCCTGCATTAAATTATGGCCTTTCATGGGCTTATCGACGTACAACGTATGCACACAAGGCGCGTCAAAACCTGTTAGCCACATATCACGCACTATCACCAATTTTAAGCCATCTGTCGAATCTTTAAAGCGTTGTTCTAAGCGCTTCTTCACTTGGCTGCTGTAGATGTGTGGGCGCAACAAGGCTTTATCGCTGGCACTGCCAGTCATCACAATTTTAATCTGCCCTTGCTCTGGGTCGTCGCTGTGCCAATTTGGGCGCAACTTGATGATTTCATTGTACAAATGCACGCAAATTTCACGGCTCATACCCACCACCATGGCTTTGCCTTCTTGGAGGGTATTGCGTGTTTCAAAATGCGCCACCAAATCCGCCGCAACACTGGCCACACGAGGCTCTGCGCCCACCACTTTTTCTAAGGCCGCCCAATGACTTTTCAGCTTGGCTTGCTCACTTTCTTCTTCATCTTCGGTTAATTCGTCAACGTCCTCATCCAGTTGACTTAATTCTGCATCATTTAAGCCCAATTTGACCAAACGGCTTTCATAATAAATGGCGACGGTAGCGCCATCTTCTTGCGCTTGCTTCATGTCGTAAATGTGTATGTAATCCCCAAAGACCGAACGGGTATCTCGGTCAGCGCTGCTCACTGGCGTTCCCGTGAATGCCACAAACGTGGCGTTAGGCAAAGCATCGCGCAAATGCTGGGCATAACCTGCTTGATACGTTTCTGCGCCTGCACCGCCTTTCAGTTTTGCCTCAAACCCATATTGCGTGCGATGAGCCTCATCGGCAATCACCACAATATTTCGACGATTGGACAACATAGGAAAAACGCTTTCCTCTTCCGTTAACATAAATTTTTGTATGGTCGCAAAAATAATGCCACCCGCAGGCCGATTTTCCAACAGTTCGCGCAATTTATGACGGGTGGTGGCGGCTTGTGGCGTTTCACGCAGTAAATCTTGGCTTAGGCCAAAAACATTCAACAGCTGGCCGTCTAAATCATTACGATCCGTAATCACAACGATGGTTGGGTTGGCCAATTCTGGCGTTTGCATCACCCGTGCGGCAAAACACGTCATGGTAATGCTTTTGCCACTGCCTTGGGTATGCCAAACCACGCCGCCTTTGCCTCGCGAGGCAAGCGCTTCTGTACTCGCCGCCCCAACCACTCGATCAATGGCCGCACGGACGGCATGAAATTGATGATAACCTGCCACCTTTTTGACCAAACGACCATCATCTTCAAACAACACAAAAAAGCGCAAATAGTCCAATAAATAAACGGGCGATAACACGCCACGCACCAAAGTCTCGAGTTCCTGAAACTTGCCCAGCGGATCCAGCGTCACCCCATCTATGGTGCGCCATTGCATAAAACGTTCTGCGTTACTTGAAAGCGAGCCCATGCGCGCATCGCTGCCATCTGAAATCACCAACAATTCGTTGTAGGTAAAGACGTCAGCAATTTGCTCTTTGTAAGTTTGAATTTGGTCGAAGGCTTTCCAAATGTCGGCGTTGATATCGGCAGGATTTTTCAACTCAATCAACACCAAGGGCAAGCCATTGACAAATAAAATCACATCGGGGCGGCGCGTGTGACGCGGGCCTTTGATGGTGAATTGCTGCACCGCCAACCATTCGTTGCGGCCAACCGCTTGCCAGTCAATCAAGCGCACAAAATCGCCTCGTGTTTCGCCATTTTGTTGATATTGCACAGGCACGCCCGTCACCAACACCCGATGAAAGGCACGATTCCCCGACAATAAAGCCACTTGGCCGATATTCAAAATGTGTTGCAACGCGTCTTCGTGAGCGCTTGCTGGCATCTGTGGGTTCAAGCGTTCAATGGCAGCCCGCAAGGGGTTCATCAACAGCACTTCACGGTTGCTGCTGCGGACTAAGCGTGTATCGAGATGATCGAAATCTCGCGCATTCAAAGCCGTGTAACCCTCGTCAACCAGCCAGCCCAAGGTGTCTTGTTCTAGTTGTTCTTCAGTCATGATGAGGCTCTTTGAGTAAAATAAAATGTTCCACCAAGCGGATCATCAATGCTTTTGACCAAGTGCTGATTGATTAAGGTGCTGGATAACAAGGCCAGTACTTGTTCAAATTCAATGCCGCGTTCTTTCAGGCGGTGTTGATTCAGGGTGTAACCTTGCACCAAATGGTGTTTTAACGTTCGCGTTGCCCATATCCGAAACTGCGTGGCACGCGCCGAGTTAACCCGATAGCCCACGGAAATAATGGCGTCTAGGTTGTAATGCTTTCGTTTTCGTTCAACCGTTCGTTCGCCTTCTGCCTGAACTTGTAAGAATTCCTTACAAGTTGCCAGCTCGCTCAGCTCAGCTTCGGCGTACACTTTTTTCAAGTGCATAGTAATGTTTTGCGGTGACACATCAAACAACATGGCAATTTGAGCCTGCGTCAGCCATACCGTGTCGTGATCAAGCGCCACTTTCAGCTCAATTTGACCATCCGCCGATTGGTACAGCTCAATGTTATGTGCATCATGATGAGTGCTTATTTTATTCATGAGTTTACTTCCTTGTTAAGTTGTGGGTCAGCGTCAGCAATGCGCAGCTGCCCAGAAATTAAGCGAGGGAGTAAGGTATCGCGCAGATTGGCGAGGGTTTGGATTTGCTCGTTATTCAATTCAATTTGATCTTCAAATGCAGAAGAAAAACTTTCATAGCATCTTAAAATTTCTGGTGACGGTATTAAAAGCTTAAATTTTTTTAAACTGTCAATTGTGACTTGAGGTTGAGCTGATCCAGTAACAAAAGGGGTCAAATCTGCCGTTGATATTACCCCTTTTAAAAATCCAAAAGAAATATTCGATAAGGGACTACTTTCCAAAATAAGTGAATTATTAGTAACGAACGATCGTGGAACAGTTTGATTGAATTT
>JBILQJ010000013.1:0-42405 GCA_044373325.1 Burkholderiales bacterium | reverse complement strand
CACCGAAGCCGCCAAGGGCGAAAACCACAACGCGGCAACAAACAAAATGGCCACCACCAAAGCCGTTAAGCCTGTGCGCCCGCCCACCGCCGTGCCTGCCGCCGATTCAACATAAGCCGTTGTCGAAGACGTACCCAAAACCGCACCCACGGTAATGGCCACCGAATCGGCCAATAAGGCTTTGTTAATGTGAGGCAATGAGCCTTTTTCGTCCAACAATTTGGCACGGTGCGCCACGCCCATCAACGTGCCTGTGGTGTCAAACAAATCCACCAAAAAGAAGACAAAAATAATCCCGATTAAGCTTCCCGACAAAGCGCCAGCCAAGTCCATTTTCATGAATGTGGGTTCTACGCTGGGTATCGGCGCCATGATGCCTTGAAACTTAGTCAGTCCCATAAAAGCACCCAACAACGTCACGCTCAAAATTCCGATAATTACGCCGCCTGGGACTTTGCGGTATTCCAACGCAATAATCAAAAAGAAGCCCAAAATCGACAATAAAACGGTAGGACTGTGTAAGTTACCCAAGGTCACCAACGTCGCAGGATGCGCCACCACCAAACCCGCCGATTTCATGCCCAACAAGGCCAAAAATAAACCCAAGCCTGCCGCAATGGCAAATTTAATCGAGCGCGGAATGGCACGAACCAACACTTCGCGCAACTTCACCACCGTAATAAACAAAAACAACAAACCCGATAAAAAAACCGCGCCCAAAGCGACTTCCCAAGAAACGCCCATGCCTTTCACAACAGAATACGTAAAATAGCCATTCAAGCCCATGCCCGGCGCCAACGCGATGGGGTAATTGGCCACCAACCCCATAATCGCCGTCCCCAAAGCCGCCGATAAACAGGTAGCCACAAACACGGCGTTATAATCCATGCCCGCATCTTGCAGCATCAACGGGTTGACCACAATAATGTAGGCCATGGTTAAAAAAGTCGTAAAACCCGCCAACACCTCGGTTTTGACCGTTGTGCCGTTTTGTTTTAACTTGAAAAAAGCATCCAGAAAATTCATCATAAAAAGTCCAAATCACATCATAAAAAAGAAAGGGAAAAAATAAATCGACAAAACATCGACAAGAAGAACCACAAAAAATACAAAAAACAAACCATCAAAATCTCACTGCGGCCAACCTCTTACTTCACTGCGTTGAGTTTGGCCTGCGCGCGGGCTTGTTTATCGGCGGCCGCCAAGCGCTTGATTTCCTCGGCCAAGCCTTGCCAACGGACATCGTCGCCCAAACGGCTCAAAAAAGAAGGCGCATAAATGGGATAAGAAGCCATGGCCAATTCAAGCGCTCTCTGCGCCGCCGCTGGATTGCCCGACAAGGTTTGTACTTGAGCCAAGCGCAACAACACGTTGGGATAAGGACGCGTCGCGGCCATTTTTATCAACAAAGCCCGTTTTTCGGCCAAGTTGTCGGTGGAAACCGCCACAAAATTGCTCAACTCGTTCAAGGCATAAAACCCCAACAGCGGATGCGTGCTTTCCATCTTCAATAGTTTTTGATAATACAGCGGTTTGTATTCTGCTTTTTCAGGCGCACGCAATTTTCTTAAGAGCAAATAACTGCTGCTTCCCCACACCAAAGCAAACACCAAACCCAGCGCCAAGAATCCGCCCAACCAGCGCCCAAGCAAAGGCAATTTGTAATGCGCTTGGGGCAACAAAGCGCTCAAGACAGCAAATGCGCCTAAAAAATACACGTACCACAAAGGATATTCTAAGAAACTGTGAATTAACATCACACAAAGTAGCGTAAACGGCAAAAAATAGCGTGTTTTTGCAGGGCTACGCAACAAACGCAAACACAACAACAAGAAGCCGCCCACAGCAACCACCGCCCCGATTAAACCCATTTCAGCCAACAATTGCGTGACGATGTTGTGCGAATGCGCAAACAAACTGCTATTCATGGCGCTGTGGCGAAATTCAGGCAGAGCCTGATAGGCTACGCTACGCGCCGAATATTGCATAAAACCCACGCCGTATACAGGCGCAGTTTCAAAGCTCATCCATGCTTTTTTCCATTCCACCATGCGCCGTGCGCTCATGCCATCGGCATTGCCCGCCAAACGAGACAAACCACTTTCTACCGATGTTTGACTGTAACCGCTGAGGCGTTGTGCATTGTCCACCGTCCAAGGCACCACCAACTGCATGCTAAACACAAAAAAAACGGCCGCACAGCTCCACTTCACCAAAGATTTCCGCTCTCTCGCTGCTTGTAAACTGTCTTTGGGCAACAACCACCAAAAGAAAGCCAAAGCCAGCAGGGCGGCGGCATACAACAACACCGTGCGCGATCCGCTAAACACCAACGCAATACTCAACCACAGCATCACCAACACCAAACTGATGACCACTTGGCGCTCGGCAGATTGCTCGTAAAACCACCAAACACCGCCATTAAGCCAAATAAAAGCAAGGGCGCAGATGGGCAAACGGTATTTAAACCACAAAGTCGGCTCGCCAAAATACAAAGCCGCCAGCCCTATCACTAAAGGACTTACCCACACCAAAGCAAAGCCAATTTGGGCAGATAACAGCGGCAAGCCTGTCGAGGTCGCTGCGCCTTGTCGAGTGCGAGTGGCCAACAAATACGCGGCCGCCACGATGCCCCAAAATACATATTGTCCATATTGATTGCGTTGGCCGATGTGGCCAACAATGTTGCTGGACACGCGATTGGCGTCGTAAAACAAAGCATCTTTGAGATACAACACCAGCTCGGTTAATTGCGCAAAGCCAATAAAAGACTGCAAAACACTGCCTAAAATGACCGCTTGAGCAACCAAACACATCAAGGCTTCTGGGCTGTGTTCGCGTTCAAATTGTTGCACATACGCAAAACTGGTCGTTGACAACAAAGCCAAGCCCACAAAAACCAGCGCCGCAATTGCATTCAATCCGCCATAAAAGACAGGCACAAACAGTGGCTGCACGCCCCAAATCAGCGCCAACATCAACCAAAAAATGGCCATCGATGGCAACTGCCGCGCCCACAAACCGCGACATAATTGCACCAAAACCACGACACAAGTCAGCCCAAACACCGTCGCCTCGGCCGTAAACTGAGGCAAGGGCGACAAATGTACCGGAGATAAAAACGGCAGGATTAACACACCCAACCAAACCCACAAGCCATCAGGACGCGCAACGATTAACGCCAAAATCAAACAAAAAAAAGCCAAAAACGGCAAGCCGTTTAGTACAAGTTGCCCCATAAATCTTAGTATCCAACTGAAAAAATTGAGTGATGACGATAAAACGCTGGCTCTAAGCCAACACGTTTAAGCCTTCGTTTTCTAAAAAAGTCACCAACTGAAACAAAGGCACGCCGATGAGGGCGGCTGGGTCGTCGCTTTCGATTTTTAAAATCAATGCTCCGCCCAAAGCCTCGCTTTTTGCCGCCCCAGCGCAGTTTAATGCATCGGGTTCAGCCGCCAAATAGCGGCGGATTTTAGCTTCCGTTAAGGGCCGAAACGTCACTTTGGTCACACCGACGGCGGCTTGTGTGCGTCCTGTTTTGGCGTTGAGCAAACACAGCGCCGAATAAAAAATCACGGTGCGCCCACTCATCCACAACAGCATTTCAACGGCATGCGCCACATCTTTGGGTTTACCAATTTGTTGATCATCCAGCAAAGCCACCTGATCGCCGCCAATAATCAGGCTATCCGGATAATCAGTCTGCAAAGACATCGCTTTGGTTTCTGCCAAACGCACGGCGGTTTCTAAAGCGGTTTCATGCGCAAAAGGCGTTTCGTCACAATGGGGACGTGCCGCCACAACGGGCAATTGTAAGCGTTTAACCACTTCAAGGCGGTAAGGAGAAGTAGAAGCCAATACTAATGTTGTCACGTATTTTCCTTAAAATCGAAGAATAACTAAAAAAGGGCAAAAAGGTTGGCCGCAAACATTCTGCGGCCAACCTTTTTTCTCACTAATTACTGCGGCGCTGACCGCGCGGTTTCAACCTGCTGCAAAGGTGCAGCAGGCGCGCTGGTGTCACTGGCCAATTTTTGGCTGTTGCGACGACGCACACCACCAACCTGCTCTGGTTTAACTGGAGCTGGCGTGACGACGCTCGGCACTGGTTTATGAGCCGTTTCTATCATTTGCAAGCTCAAGGCGTTGGCAACAGAACTGGCCATCACCGACCGATTGCCTCGACGCGCTTGTGCGGCCAAATTCGGCTCAACCATGCCCGATAAACCTGGTAATTTCACCACAGTTTCCACCATTTGCAGTTTGCTCTCTTTTTTCGGGGGCATAACTTCGGCTTGAGGTTGCGGGGCAGGCGATTTTTCTTTCATAGGCGCTGGTGCTGGTTTGGCCACCACAACTTGAGGCGCAAGCGTCTCAACCACTTGAACTGCTTTAGGTTGTTGAGCGTCCGCCACGGGCATGATTTGAGGCGCAACCACGGCCTCCGTGGGTACTGTTTCAACGACCACTGCTCCAGCAACCACGGGTTCTTGACGTTGCAAAGTTTGCACTTGTAAAGGGGCTTGATTCAAGGGCTCGACAGCAACAGGCTCATTCGGCAAAGTCGATTCGCCCAAGCCATTTTCGTCGACAGGGTGAGCATTTTCATGACGGCGGCGATGACGGTCGCGGGGGTTACGGCGACGGCGTTTGACCCCGTCCTCGCTTCGGTCTAACACAGGCGCAGGAATGTCGTAAACTTGCAAAGGTAAATCTTCCAACGGCACAACAATCAACGGTACTTCGTCCACAACTCGCGTTTGTTCGGCAAGGTTGGCCACAGCAGCAACAGGCACCGCCACTTTGGGTGCAACAGGCGCAGAGACTTTTTCTTCGCGAGTTTGAACCGTTTCTACTCGAGGTGGACGCGGCTCGCGTGGCGGTCTTGGGGCTCGCTCAGGACGGGCAGGACGCTCGGCTTTCGGCGCATTGGCATTTTGTGGCAAAGCGGCGTTATCACCGATTTTTTCGATTTTTTCTATGCGCTCTGCGCGTTGACGGCCATTTTTAGCGTTGGCAGGGCGACGCGTTTCGGCGCGGCGCGGTGCCGTTGATTTGGGCGCAGGCTCAGTCGATGCGGCAACGTCTGCACCAAACAAACCTGCAAACCAAACTTTCACCTTAAGCACCGCGGCTTGGAAAAGGGACGGCGTTTCTACCACCGCGCGCACAGGCGCAGGTGTAGCAGGCGCCACATTTTTGACCGCAGCTTCTTCACGCCCCGCCACTTTGACAACGACGTTGGTCAAGACCTCTTCTACAGGCAAATCAAAACGCATATAACTTGGCGCATCACCGATGTTTTCCAAATCGTCACCGCGCACGCGTGAAATTTTGTAATGCGGTGTTTCTAAATGGGTATTCGGAATCAAAACCACTTGGACACGTTGACGTGCTTCGACCGCGTAAATGTCATTGCGCTTTTCATTCAACAAGAAAGTGGCCACGTCAACAGGCACTTGGACGTGAACTGCGCCCGTGCCTTCTTTCATAGCTGCATCTTGAATCAAACGCAAAATGTGCAAGGCCGATGACTGGGTGCCACGAATAAAGCCCGTACCCGAGCAACGCGGACAGCTTTCGTGACTGCTTTCGCCCAAGGCTGGCCGCAAGCGCTGACGAGACAGCTCTAACAACCCAAAGCGTGATAATTTGCCTTTTTGCACTCTCGCGCGATCGGGGCGCAGCGATTCTGACAGTCGATTTTCAACCTCGCGCTGATTTTTACTGTTTTCCATGTCGATGAAATCGATGACCACCAAGCCGCCCAAATCGCGCAAACGCATTTGACGCGCCACCTCTTCGGCGGCCTCTAAATTCGTGCGAAATGCCGTATCTTCAATATCTGCGCCTTTGGTGGCGCGCGCCGAGTTTACGTCAACCGACACCAAGGCTTCAGTGTGGTCGATGACAATCGCGCCGCCTGACGGCAAATCCACCGTGCGCGAAAAAGCCAATTCAATTTGGTGCTCAATTTGATAACGAGAAAACAAGGGCACGTGATCTTTGTAACGTTTTAAGCGCGGCAACATATCGGGCATGATGTGCGACATGAATTGCGTGGCTTCATCAAAAACCATCTCGGTATCAATTAAGATTTCACCGATATCGGGATTAAAATAATCGCGTATGGCGCGAATAATCAAATTGCTTTCTTCGTGAATTAATTTGGGGGCGGCGTAGGTTTTTTCAGCGGCTTCACAAGCACGCCAAACCCGAACCAAACAATCCAAATCCCACTTTAATTCTTCGGCATTGCGCCCTATGCCAGCGGTGCGCGCAATCACGCTCATATTGGCTGGCATATCCAAATTCATCAAAATGTCTTTAAGTTCTTGACGTTCTTCGCCTTCGATGCGGCGCGACACACCGCCGCCGCGAGGATTATTCGGCATCAAAACCAAATATCGCCCCGCCATACTCACAAAAGTCGTCAAAGCCGCGCCTTTATTACCCCGCTCGTCTTTTTCAACCTGCACCAAAACCGTCATACCTTCTTTCAGTACTTCTTGAATTTTTGCGCGACCACCCGTGTAATTTTCAAAGTACGTTTTCGACACTTCTTTAAACGGCAAAAACCCATGTCGATTGCCACCGTAATCCACAAAGCAAGCTTCTAAAGACGGCTCTATGCGAGTGATGGTGCCTTTATAAATATTGCCTTTTTTCTGGGCTTTGCTGTGGGTTTCTATGTCTAAGTCAACCAATTTCTGACCGTCAACAATGGCCACGCGCAGCTCTTCGGCTTGCGTGGCATTAAATAACATACGCTTCATAACTATAAGTCCTAATCGTTAGAGGCCGAGCGCATAAAAACAAAAAAAGCGATTGAATATCAAAAAAAGACAGCAAAAACGACTTTTCAATTATTAATTTTAAGTTATAGAAAGTCTATTTTTGAGCCATTAAAAATCAATACAAATAAAAAAGACGTGCGCTAACACGAGAACTTTTCGGCCAACCTTTTTAATGCTTTTTTAGAATTAATGAAAGTTGGCGTTCTATTTTTTTTGAATTTTTAAAAATTAGATTAATGCACTGTTTTTTTTGACTAACCCAGTTATACAATAGTTTTTTGTTTTCAAACAAAACTGACCTGATTTATTAATGAGCATCGAATGAAACCGACACTCTTTTAAAAAGTTTAAATTTTAAATTTAAATAGAATGATTTTTTATTCGCCAGAAAAACCAAATTTTCTTGCGGGTGACGGTTTTAAAAAAGGCGGCGCAATTGCCACCAAAAACGGCTTTGCATCGTCAAATTTTGGGACAAAAAACAAGGGAAAATAAAGCCCAGGTCTCGCTAAAACAAAACGGTGGTATAATGAAAAACTGTCTATTTTTAGGCGCATAAGAAAACCTTAAGCCATAAACCCAGCTAAAAAACAAAGTCTTACGGAGCTTAAACTTTTAACATCGGGGCGGTAGACTCGCGCCCCGATTGCCTTTTCTCGATCAGATTTCACTTCACCCAAAGCGAAGTTCACTTTTTAAAACAGCGCAAGTATAGAGCAATATGAACCCAACACGCAAAGATTCTATGCAACAAAATGTTCAGATGTACACCATTTCTAACGAAGAGTGTGGCCAACGTTTGGATAACTTCCTCATTAAAATTTTAAAAGGCGTTCCAAAAAGCCATATTTATCGCATTGTGCGCGGTGGCGAAGTGCGGGTCAACAAAGGGCGCGTCAAAATCGATTATCGCTTAGAAACTGACGACGTCATCCGTATTCCGCCCATCCGCACCGCCCAAAAAGATTTAAATAAAGAGGCCTTGATTCCTGCGGGGCAATTTCCGATTATTTTTGAAGATGACGATCTGCTGGTCATTAACAAGCCCTGCGGCACGGCGGTTCATGGCGGCAGTGGCGTGAGCTTTGGGGTCATCGAACAATTGCGCAAAAATCGTCCTGAAGCGCGATATTTAGAATTGGTTCATCGCTTAGACCGCGAAACGTCTGGCTTGTTAATGATAGCCAAAAAACGGTCGGCGCTGGTCAAGCTCCACGCCATGATACGCGCCGATGTACCTGAAAAATCTTATACTGCGCTGGGATTGGGCGTGTGGCCCACGCACAACGGTCAGCCAGTCAGCCACGTCAAAGCCCCTTTATTGCGTTTTCATTTGCCCAACGGCGAGCGCATGGTGCAAGTCAACGAAAACGATGGCATTTATGCGCATTCCATTTTTACCGTCGAACAGCAATACCAAGACTGTACCTTGGTCGATGTCTTGCTAAAAACAGGGCGCACGCACCAAATTCGCGTGCATATGCAACACCTTGGCTGTCCAATTGCGGGCGATCCTAAATACGGCGACTTTGCGGCCAACCGTGCCTTGAGCAGCAAAGGCTTAAAGCGCATGTTTTTACACGCAAGGCGCTTGAAGCTGCCCCACCCAAGCAGCGGCGAAATGATGACCTTTATTGCCCCTTTACCGCCAGAATTAAGCCATTATTTACAAATACTCGGCCAAGCACGTCCCGCACTGCAAAAAAGCTGAACCTTTAAAATAAAATGAATTACAATAGCGCGTTTATCCCAACTTCTCTTACTTTCTTTCCCGTTTATCCAACTTTTAAGGACGTTTTCCATGTTTTCTAAAGCACTTACCCTCGAAATTGCCGATGCCGAAATCACCGCTTTAATCGGCCAAGAAATCACCCGTCAAGAAGATCACATCGAATTGATTGCATCAGAAAACTACACCAGCCCAGCGGTGATGGCGGCGCAAGGCTCGCAATTGACCAATAAATACGCTGAAGGCTACCCTGGAAAACGCTTTTATGGCGGCTGTGAATTTGTCGATGGCATAGAACAAATTGCGTTAGATCGCGTCAAAGCTTTGTTTGGCGCTGAATATGCCAATGTGCAACCGCATTCTGGCTCGCAAGCCAATCAAGCCGTTTATTTCTCTATCTTAAAACCAGGCGACACGGTGATGGGCATGAATTTGGGACACGGTGGCCATTTAACCCACGGTTCACCCGCCAATTTATCAGGCAAAATGTTTAACATCGTCGCTTACGGTTTAAACGAATCCGAAGAAATTGATTACGACGACATGGAACGCGTGGCCATGGCAACCAAACCCAAATTGATTATTGGCGGCGCTTCGGCTTATGCCTTGCGCTTTGATTGGGCGCGCATGGCTGACATCGCCAAAAAATGCGGCGCTTACTTTATGGTCGATATGGCGCATTATGCAGGCTTAATTGCGGCAGGCGTTTACCCCAACCCTGTACCTCACGCTGATTTTGTGACGTCAACCACCCACAAAACCTTGCGTGGCCCTCGTGGTGGCTTGATTTTAGCCAAAGCCGAATTTGAAAAAAGCCTTAACAGCAGCGTTTTCCCTACCTTGCAAGGTGGGCCTTTAATGCACGTGATTGCCGCCAAAGCAGTCGCTTTTAAAGAAGCCATGACACCCGAGTTTAAAAGCTATCAAGCTCAAGTCGTTAAAAATGCGCAAGTGATGGCCGAAACCCTAACTCAACGCGGTTTGCGTATCATTTCTGGCCGCACCGAATCGCACGTGTTTTTGGTGGACTTACGCAGCACAGGGCTAACGGGCAAAGCCGCCGACGTTTTACTGGGGCTAGCCCACATTACCGTCAACAAAAATGCCATTCCCAACGATCCAGAAAGCCCATTCATCACCTCGGGCATCCGCCTAGGGTCGCCAGCCATTACCACGCGCGGATTTAAAGAAGCTGAGGCCGCACAAGTGGCCAATTGGGTCGCCGATATTGTCTTGTCACCCAATGACGCCGCGGTCTTGCAAAAAGTCCGAGGCGAAGTTCAAGCGTTGACGGCTCGTTTTCCTGTTTACGGTTAATCGCCAAAACTGGGGGGATTTCGCCCCTTTTTGCTTTTTACTTACTTTCATCTTTTTATTTTACAAAGGTTTTATTCATGAAACGTTATTCTTTATGCTTTAGTGCGGTTCTTTTGGCTTTGAGCTTGACGGCCTGCCAAGATAAAACGGCCGCCACCAATGACAAAACGGCCAGCGCCGAAGTCCCCGCTGCTGCGGTTTCTGCGGCCAGCGATTGGGTCAATTACATGTCCATGGACAATCGCATTGCCCAAGAGCAGCAAGCCAAAACAGAGGCGTTGATTGCCTCTTTACGTGCCAAAGAAGGCAAAGAAAAAGAAGCGGCCTTGCAAGCTGAATTCCAAAAAGCCGACTCGGCCTTACAAGCCGAAGCCTTAGAAAAACGTAAAGCCATCGTCGTCAAAACGCCTTTGGTGAAAGCCGTTCAAGACAAAGCCTTAGAACTGAATCAAGCCAATATCGCTTGGCGCAAACTAAGCCAAACCGAACTCAAAGCACAAGAAAAAACTATCCAAACCCAATTGTCACAATTGACTCAAGCCGTTAGCGCTTTAAGTGAAGCCGCGCAAGCCGAAGCAACGCGCAGCTTGGCGACTTTGCCTGCGCCAACCACGCAAGCCGATGATTTGGTGCGTTACCGCATTTTGAGCTTGGACGCGCAAAATGAGTTCCGCAAAAAAATGGAAAAACTGTCCGCTGAAATCAAAAGCATCACCGACAAAGAAAAACAAATGGCCAAAATTGACAGCGATGCCTTGCCGTTACAAGTGGAGCTAGAAAAGAAAATGGCGGCCATTCCAACCAATACGCCAGCGGTTAAAGCTTTGCAAGCGGCTCAAGTCGAATTTGCGCAATTAAACATCAAATTTTTACAGCTAAAACCAGCCGAACGCCAAATCCAAGGTCAAGCCATCAACAAACAAGCCCAAGAATTAATGATTAAAATCAAAACCTTGGATAATGCAGCGGAAGGTTACACGCCACCTGTCGTTGAGATTGCAAGCCCAGCCAGCGCCTCCGCGCCTGAAGCGTCAAAATAAAGCTTAACGCACTTTGATTTTGTCACCTTAGTCTTGCGGCCAACCTTTTTACTGACTTTCAGGCGAAAAAGGTTGGCCGCAACACGGATTACCCTTTTTATTTTTATTGATTAAATCGAGCCAACTCATGCCCAATGCCGCTTTCCTTGCCGATACCGCTTACCTCAAAAATCACATCCGAACCGTCGAAAATTGGCCAGAGGCGGGTGTGATGTTTCGTGACATCACGCCTTTGTTGCAAGACAAAAAATACTTCCGTATTTTGGTGGATTTGTTTGTGCATCGTTACATTAACGCCGACATTGATTACGTGGCAGGCATGGATGCGCGGGGATTCATCATTGGGGCGGTCATTGCTTACGAACTGAATATCGGTTTCATTCCCATCCGAAAAAAAGGCAAATTACCCTTCCAAACCATCGCCGAACCTTACGCTTTGGAATACGGCACCGACGAAGTCGAAATTCACACCGATGCTTGTAAAAAAGGCGATCGCGTGTTGTTGATAGACGATTTAATTGCAACGGGTGGCACCCTGTTGGCTGGCTACCAGCTATTGACTCGATTAGGCGCTGAAGTCGTTGAATTGGCTGGCATTATCGACTTGGTCGATTTGGGTGGCAGCGCAAAAATTCGCGAACAAGGCTTGTCTTTGTTTACCTTGTGTGAATTTAACGGCAAATAAACACGGCTTCAACGTATCCTTAAAAAAAAGCTTGCCCACTCAACAATTCAATGTTGAGTGGGCAAGCTTTTGTCTTTAAAAGAATTTTTATTTTAAAAAAACGAGACTTAAAACATAAAAGCAGTCATCACAAAATCCAGTGCCAAAATGGTCAAGGCCGAAATGACTACCGTGCGGGTGGTCGCCGTTGACACGCCTTGAGCCGTGGGCGTGGCATCGTAACCTTCCATCACCGCAATCAAAGTCACGGCAACGCCAAACACACACGCTTTAATTAAGCTGTTAATCACATCATAACGAAAATCAGCCACGGCCTTAATTTGTCCCCAAAAAACGCCCTCATCCATGTGTATCAACCGCACGCAAATGAGGTAACTGCCAAAAATGGCCATCACATTAAACAAGGCCGTCAAAATGGGCAAGGCGATTACGCCAGCCCAAAAGCGAGGCGCAACCACCCGCGCCATCGGGTTAATCGCCATCACAGCCATCGCATCCAATTGTTCGGTTGCCTTCATCAAGCCAATTTCGGCCGTCATGGACGAACCCGCGCGACTGGCGAAAAAGATGCCCGCTAACACTGGCCCCAATTCGCGCAGCACAATCAAGGCCACCAACGCACCCGTCATTTCGGTTGAGCCGTACACGGCCAAAGTATTATAAATTTGCAGCCCCATCACCAAGCCAACAAATAAACCCGACACCGCAATAATGACCAGCGACAGCACGCCTGCATCGTAAAGTTGACGGATTAACAAAGTGGGACGCAAAAAAGTCATGCTCGTATGCCGTCCAATGGCCCATAAAAATCGTGCGGCAAAGCCCAAACGGGCAATCATTTGTTGCGTAGCTTGTCCTAATTTAGCAAGAAACTGTATCATGTGCGCTCTTTTCCATGCCGATTAAATCCTGTTTAACTCGTTTCAAAAAAAACACTGCGGCCAACCTTTTTCACTAAAAACCGCAGAAAAAGGTTGGCCACAAGCACTTTATTAGACTTTTTTGAACACTAAAGTCCCATTGGTGCCGCCAAAACCAAAAGAGTTGGAAATGCCAATGTCAATTTTCATGTCACGCGCCGTATTGGCCACATAATCCAAATCGCAACCATTTTCACGATCTTGATCCAACAAATTAATGGTGGGTGGTGACACTTGGTTTTTAATGGCCAAAATGGTGTAAATGGCTTCGACACCACCTGCGCCACCCAGCAAATGTCCCGTCATGGATTTGGTTGAATTGACCGCCAATTTGTAAGCGTGGTCGCCAAACGCCAATTTTAAGGCATTGCTTTCATTAGCATCGCCCAGCGGCGTAGACGTGCCGTGTGCGTTAACGTATTGCACGTCGTCAGGGTTGATTTTTGCATCGCGCAACGCGTTACTCACGCCCAAAGCAGGGCCTTCTTGGGTGGGCGATGTGATGTGATACGCATCAGAACTCATGCCAAAGCCGATGAGTTCTGCATAAATGTTCGCGCCACGTTTAACCGCGTGTTCATATTCTTCTAAAACCAATACGCCAGCACCTTCGGCTATCACAAACCCATCGCGGTTTTTGTCCCAAGGACGTGACGCAGCTTCTGGGTCATCGTTGCGAACAGACAACGCTTTCATGGCCGCAAAGCCGCCCACGCCTAAGGTTGAGATGGTTGATTCTGTCCCACCCGCGACCATGATATCCACGTCGCCATATTGTATCATGCGCGCAGAATCGCCTATGCTGTGCGCACCCGACGTACACGCCGACACGATGCCGTAAGAAGGTCCGCGATACCCTTTTAAAATGGTCACGTGCCCTGCCGTCAAATTAATCAAAGAGCCTGGCGTGAAAAACGGGCCTATTTTACGAGTACCGCCCGCAACCACATCACGCGTTGTCGATTCTATGCTAGGCAACCCACCTATGCCCGATCCAATACTCACGCCCACACGGTTTTTGTCCAAATTGGGAATGTCATCTAAACCTGCATCTTCAATGGCTTGCAACGCTGCGGCCACGCCATAATGCAAAAAAATGTCCATGCGTCGCGCATCTTTGGCTGGAATGTATTGCGTCACATCAAATTGCTTTACCTCACCCGCAATGTGCGTGGTGAGCGTAGATGCATCAAAGCGGGTAATGGGCGCAATGCCACTTTTACCTGCCGTTAAATTTTGCCATGCGCTGGCAATATCGTTACCAATCGGAGAAACTTGACCTAACCCAGTAATGACGACTCGACGTTTACTCACTTAAAACTCCTATCATATAAGTAATAAGACATTGCACAATAAACCATAAGCACTCGTAATTACGCAACGAATCACGTAACGGTTGTGCGATTATAAACGCAAAAAAATAACATAGCAAAAAAGGTTAAATTGGTTGGGTTAGCAAATGCTAAGACAACTCAATTTAACCTTTTTAGATTAAAACGGAATGCTTATTTCAAGTTGGCCGTCACATAATCAATGGCTTGCTGTACGCTGGTGATTTTTTCAGCATCTTCATCAGGGATTTCACAGCCGAACTCTTCTTCTAAAGCCATAACAAGCTCAACGGTGTCTAAAGAGTCTGCGCCTAAATCATCAACAAAAGAAGAAGTCAAGCTGACTTCAGCTTCGTTGACACCCAGTTGTTCTGCAACAATTTTTTTAACGCGAGCTTCGAGGTTATCCATTTAATTATCCTTTAATGTGTTTTGATTGGTTGTTGGTTAAAATACGACAAACGAGCGCCATTGTACTAAAAAAAAGTCAAATAGACAAACAGTCTTTTGTTTTTATCTTTAAAAGGGGGTTTAGCAGGCGACGTTGAAATCAGGCTCGCGGTAGATCTCGTCCGAGAATTGCCGCGCCGAACATTCGGGGGAAATGTGGCATAATTCAAGCCTATTTGAATTGCCTAGCGATGGCATTCCAAAAACTGAACCGCCTTTTATCTTCAACCACGCCAAGGAGAACCCCGTGAACACAACGCTGACACCGCAACCTGACATCAACGAGATTCAAGCTTTTTTACTCGATTTACAACAACGCATTTGCGCGGCATTGACCAAGATAGATGGCCTAGGCACATTTCAAGAAGAAAGCTGGCGCAGGGAAGAAGGCGGCGGTGGCTTGTCGTGCGTACTCAAAAATGGGGCGGTTTTTGAATCCGCAGGAGTCAATTATTCGCACGTCAAAGGCGCAACCTTGCCCGCATCAGCCACAGCGCATCGCCCCGAATTGGCTGGCCGCAATTGGGAGGCCGTTGGCGTGTCGCTGGTTATTCACCCCAAAAATCCGCACGTGCCAACCAGCCATGCCAATGTGCGTTTTTTTATGGCCACACAAGCTGGTTCTCCGCCCATTTGGTGGTTTGGCGGTGGCTTTGACTTAACCCCATTTTACGGGGTAGAAGCTGATGTGGTGCATTGGCATCAAACGGCTTTTGATTTGTGCCGCCCTTTTGGCGCAGACGTTTACCCAAAATATAAGGCTTGGTGTGATGAGTATTTCTATTTAAAGCATCGTCAAGAAGCGCGGGGCGTTGGTGGTTTGTTTTTTGATGATTTAAATGGCGATTATCCACAAAATTTTGCCTTTATGCAGGCCGTTGGCAATGGATTTATTGAGGCCTATTTGCCCATCGTTCAAGCCCGAAAACATCAAGCTTGGACAGAGGAAGAGCGTCAATTTCAACTTTACCGCAGAGGGCGCTATGTTGAGTTTAACTTGGTGTTTGATCGAGGCACTTTATTTGGCTTGCAATCGGGTGGGCGCACCGAATCCATCCTCATGTCTATGCCGCCTTTGGTGCGCTGGGAATACATGGCTCGCATAGAAGAGAACTCGCCAGAGTCCCGTTTGTATACCGACTTTTTGCCCGTCAAAGATTGGCTGGGACTCAACTCAACGCCCTAAAAATTTAACCCCTTGGGTGATGCGTGTTTAAAAGGGTTTGTAAGCGAATGTCGGCCACGTGGGTATAAATCTCAGTGGTGGAAATGTCTTCATGTCCCAACAGAAGCTGCACCGAACGCAAATCGGCACCCCGATTCACCAAATGCGTTGCAAACGCATGCCGCAAAGCATGCGGGCTAAAATGAGGCAAGTTCAGATTTTTGGCGTAAAAATCAATCGCTATCCAAGCCAATTGACGGGAGATGCCTTGTTTTTTTTGCGAAACAAACACAAAATCACACAAACGCCCTTTCAAAAAATCTGGCCTTGCGGTGCTTAAGTAGCGTTCTAACCACCCTTGCGCCACTTCTCCTAACGGCACCATGCGCTCTTTATTGCCTTTGCCTGTGGTTAAAATCACGCCCCTCACCAAATCCAATTGAGACAAAGTCAAACTGGCCATTTCCGACACCCGTAGCCCCGTGGCATACAAGGTTTCTAACATGGCTTTGTCTCGCAAACCATAACGCGTTTCGACATCGGGCGCACTCAGCAGCAAATCCACATCGCGTTCCGAAAAAAAATGAGGCAAGCGCAAACCTTGTTTGGGCGATTTTAAAAAACGCGTTGGGTTGTCTGCGCGGCGTTCCATGGTCACCAACTGCAAATAAAACCGCTTTGCAACCGACATCAACCGCGCCAAACTGGCTGGTTTGATGCTGGCATTGGCGGCAGCATCCAAAAAAACAGTCGCAAGGTCTTCATCGCTCGCCAATGCCAGCGGGACACCCAATTCGGCCAACTGATCGGCCAATTTCGCCAAATCCCGCCGATACGCCTGTAAAGTATTATTCGACAAATTATCGTACAACAATAATTGGTCTATAAACCAGTCTATGGTATCGTTCTGATTTGTCTTGTTGTTCATTTATCGCCCTCTCTTTTATAAGCATCATATCACAGCCACCAAAACTCGAATTTTTCACTGAATTTTAGAAAAAGGTTGGCCGCAACAACAATACTTCGTTGCAACTCTTACTTTCATCTCATATAAGGATTTTATTATGAAACTCGCTCATTTTTCAGCAGGCTTAAATCACCCTTTGTTTTTAATTGCTGGCCCTTGCGCCATAGAAGGCGAACAATTTGCCATCGACACCGCAGGCGCACTCAAAGAAATGACAGACCGTCTCAACATTCCTTTTATTTACAAGTCCAGCTTTGACAAAGCCAATCGATCTTCAGGCTCAACCGCCCGAGGTTGTGGCATGCAAGTCGGCTTGGATATTTTGGCCAAAGTCAAAAGCCAAATTGGCGTCCCCGTGTTAACCGACATACATGAAGCTTTTCAAGTCGCCGAAGTCGCAGCAGTGGTCGATGTGTTGCAAACGCCTGCTTTTTTATGCCGCCAAACCGATTTCATCCGCGCGGTTGCCCAAAGTGGCAAGCCCGTCAACATCAAAAAAGGCCAATTTTTAGCACCGCACGACATGGTACACGTCATGCAAAAAGCCCGTGATGCCGCCGCTGAAGTGAGTTTACCCACCGACAATTTTATGGCGTGCGAACGGGGTGCGAGTTTTGGGTACAACAACTTAGTCTCTGATATGCGCGGCTTGTCCATCATGCGCGAAACGGGTCACCCCGTGGTCTTTGATGCCACGCATTCGGTGCAATTGCCCGGTGGGCAAGGCACCAGCTCGGGTGGTCAACGCGAATTTGTGCCCGTATTGGCACGCGCGGCGGTAGCTGTTGGCATCTCGGGCATTTTTATGGAAACCCACCCTAACCCAGCTTTGGCTTTATCAGACGGCCCTAACGCTTGGCCTTTGGATAAAATGGAAGATTTATTGCGCACACTCATAGCGCTCGATGCTTTGGTCAAAAGCCAGCCTCGTGCGGAAGACAGTTTATAATCCACGTCGTTAACCATTTTTTAAACCAAGGGTTGCGCCTCAAACCATTGAAGCGCAACCCTTTTGAAACCGTAACCCCCTGACTCAAAAACGGAGTTTTTTATGCAAAGTTCCTCGCCCTCCAGCGCCAAAATCGCCCTGAATTGGTACCGCCAAGCTTACGCTTTATTTCGCTTGCAACCGCGTTTATGGCTTTTTTTTGGTTTGTTCGATTTTTTGCTGCACTTGATTTTTCAAAGTATGAATGTTTTTGTTGGTGGCCTCATCACTCAGCTGTTAACGCCTTTTATCGTGGCAAGTTTTCTTTTGGCCGCACGCGCGGTCAGTCATGGCTCAACGCTACCTTCGACCGATTTTTTCTCATCTTTTTCAGCCACGTACCGCAATCGCTTATTGGCTTCGGCTGGGGTGTATTTTGGTTTCTTTATCGTGTTGGCTTTCTTTGCTGTTACCGCATTTATGCTAAGCGGCGCGGATCTGTCTGCTGAAAATCTCACGCAAATCAAACAACTCTTTCAACAAGTCGAACAAACAGGCAATCCACCCGACCCTGCCGCATTAAGTCAGCCTATGACGCACTTAATTTTAGTGGCTAGCGTCATTTTTCTGTGTGTATTTTTCTTATATACGGTGCATTTTTTTGTGTACAGTTTGGTCGTTGCGCTGATGGTGTTACAAAATGTGCCGCTGTTTGAAGCTTACAAAATTGTGGGGCGCACGGTTTTTAATCATTTGGGCGCTTGTTTGTTTTGCCTCGTGATTTATTGGGGGATTTCATTTTTGGCTCTCTTTTTCGCCGCTGTCCCGTTTTTAGCACCTTTAATGGCAATTCTGCTCATTTTGGCTTCTAATTTGGTGATTTATTTCATCTGGCTATCGCTATTCAATCAAGACGAACAAACAAAATTTGATGCCCAACCGCCTGCCGTGGGTTACGCCGAATAACAACAAAAACCTTGCAAAAAACTTGCGGCCAACCTTTTACCCAAAAAAAACAGGGAAAAGGTTGGCCGCAGATGATGAATAACGAGATTCTAATCAATGACAAAAGCCAAACAACAAGCATCACACCTTGTGAGCTAACGGTAAATTTTTTAAGCGTTCAAACACTTCATTTGGCATAGGCTCATCGTTGTTTGACACAACCTTGCGCTCGATACTCAAAGCCCAACTAAAAGGAAATAAAGTGGAAGTCTCATTAATAAACAAGCCCACGCAAGGGATGCGCATGACGTTGGCCAAATGCAACAAACCTGTATCAACGCCAATAACCAAGGCGCTTAGACTCAATAAGGCAGGCCAATCATTGAGTGCCGTATACGGTAATAATCGAGTACGCTCGTGGCCAACCGCTTCAATAATTTCGGTGGCATTTAACCGTTCTTCAGGGTTACCCCATGACACATAGCACACATAACCTGCTTGATTTAAGGCTTGGGCGAGCGCAGCCCAATGGGCATTTGTCCATAATTTGTGTGGCTTTGATGCTGACACCAACAAGATGGCGATAGGCCGACCGCCAGTATCTAACAAAACCTTTTTAGTATCCAGATGAGGTGGCACAACATGAAAACTTATTGCTTCATTTGTGTTGGTATCGGCCGCAAATGCCGCCAGCGCCCGTAACCGTTCAGCGCCATGTTGATGGATTTTCGGGGCAAAATGTCTATCGTAAAACCACGCCGCAGGGCTTTCTCCACAAGCGTCTGCCACGAAGCCAACGCAAGATTGATGTCGGCTAAAAGCGGTGATTAAACTGCTTTTCCATAAGCCTTGCGCATCAATGCATAAATCGTAACGTTGCTGGCGTAAGCGTTGAATAAATTGCCACAACGCATCCCAAGTACTGAGTTTGTACCAAGATTTTGCGTAAGACTTTAAAGGCACAGCATGGATAAAGCGCAAATCGGGGCTTAATGCCGGGATGGCCTGAAATTGAGAGTCCACAACCCAATCTATGTGAGCCTGCGGCCAACGTTTTTTTAAATCCGCTATCATGGCCATGGCAAATAACTGATCGCCTAAGGCAGTCAGTTTGACAATTAAAATACTATTAATTTCGCCAGTCGAACAAGCAGACATACCCTTAGAACGGAAAAATATGGACTCCAACAGCCTCAAAAAACGCATCGGGTATATCCTTTTAAAATATAAATAAGTGGCCTTGAAATCATTCATAACCGATCGAATTTTATTTGCTTACCCCCCCATGTCAAGAAAAGTAAATTAAAGAGCAAGCATTTGTTTGTTAATATTTTTTTAAAAACAAATTTCAATTGCTTTTTGATTGAAATTCACTAATAGACTTTAGTTTAAGTGAAGATGAGTCAGCAAAATAAATTGAGGGCTTACACCATATTTGCGGCCAACCTTTTCCTATTTTTTAGGTTAAAAGGTTGGCCGCAAGGTTTAATCAATCACAATCAGCGCTTGATTTGATAAAACGCTTTTTTGCCAGGATAATAAGCCGTTGCGCCCAACTCTTCTTCTATGCGCAACAATTGATTGTATTTTGCCATGCGATCGGAACGCGACAAAGATCCCGTTTTGATTTGCATGCAATTGGTGGCCACGGCCAAATCGGCAATGGTGCTGTCTTCGGTTTCGCCAGAACGGTGACTCATCACCGAGGCGTAACCCGCGCGTTTGGCCATTTCAACCGCGCGCAAGGTTTCGGTCAACGTACCGATTTGATTGACTTTCACCAACAAAGCATTGGCGATGCCTTGTTCTATGCCTTTTTCCAAAATGGCAGGATTGGTGACAAACACGTCATCGCCCACCAATTGGATTTGTTTGCCCAAACGTTCGGTCAAAGCTTTCCAGCCCGCCCAATCGTGCTCGCTCATACCATCTTCGATTGAAATGATGGGGTATTTGTCGACAAAATTGGCCAAATAATTCACAAATTCTTGGCTATTTAAAGCCAAGCCTTCGGCGGTTAAATGATATTTGCCATCGCGATAAAATTCGCTGGCGGCGCAGTCCAAGGCCAAAACAACTTCTTCGCCCGCCACGTAACCCGCCGCTGAAATCGCGTCCATAATCAACTGCAAAGCTTCTTCGTGGCTAGCCAAATTGGGCGCAAAACCGCCTTCATCGCCCACCGTGGTGGCATAACCTTTGCTGTCGCACAGTTTTTTCAAAGCATGGAAAATTTCAGCGCCACAACGCAACGCTTCACGGAACGTTTTTGCGCCCACAGGAATAATCATAAATTCTTGAATATCCAAAGTATTGTTAGCGTGTTCGCCGCCATTAATTACATTCATCATCGGCACAGGCAAAGCCATGGGGCCAGCGCCGCCAAGATAGCGATACAAAGGCAAGCCCGCATCGGTCGCTGCCGCACGCGCAACCGCCAAAGACACGGCCAACATGGCATTCGCACCGAGTTTGCCTTTGTTGTCGGTACCGTCCAGCTCGATTAAAGTTTGGTCGATAAACCCTTGGTCAGACGCGTCTAAACCGATGATGGCATCAGCGATGTCGCTGTTGATGTTGGCCACAGCCTTTAAAACGCCTTTGCCCAAATAACGTGACTTATCGCCATCGCGCAATTCCAAGGCTTCTTTTTCGCCCGTTGATGCGCCGCTAGGGACTGCCGCGCGCCCCATAACGCCAGACTCTAACAACACGTCGGCTTCTACCGTTGGGTTACCGCGCGAATCCAAAATTTCACGGGCAATGATGTCAATAATTGTACTCATGCTAGACTTCCTTTTAGTGAGGGTGAACAGAAAACAATCCGAGCGCAATTACACCACAAAATGGCTTTTTTGTCGTGAATTATCCTAACATCCAAACCCAAAATATCAACTGGACAACGCCACCCGCAAAAAAATGCGCTAAAATACAGCCATCTTCCCCTAAAACAAGGACAGCAGCATGACAGAAGCCGAATTTTCTAACTTATCACTCACCATTTTGCCGGCAGGTTTAATCCTCATTATGGGTTTTATTATTTGGCAACTGGCCAAACAATCTCAAGCGGGTAAAATCGGCACAGCCATCATGTTTTTGGCCTTAGGGCTGGGCGTGACGGGTTATGTTTTTAAAGAGTTTTTAGTCTCTTGGTTACTCTAAATTCAACTTTTTCACTCAACTTTTAAAAAGGACAACACATGAGTTACTTTTCTCGCTCTTATTTTTTTTTAGTCGGACTCCTTTGCCTCACGCTAGGCGCGGTGAGTTCACCCATTTATGCCGCACCGACTTACCCCGTTGTCAATTGGGATAAATTAATGCCCAAAGATTGGGACCCAACCAAAGCGTTCAAAGACATTGATTATTCCACCATGAAAGACAACGACCCACGCGCCCAAGCTGCTTTAGACGACTTGAAAAAAGCTTGGTCTAACGCGCCCATCAACCCCGAGCTCAATGGCAAAGCCCTTAAAATTTCGGGTTATGTTGTGCCTGTCGAATTTAAAGGCAAAGACGTCACGCAATTTTTGTTAGTGCCTTTTTATGGCGCCTGCATCCACACACCGCCACCACCATCAAATCAAATCATTTACGTCACCGCCGCCACACCCATCAAAGACCTCAACGCCATGGACACGGTTTGGGTATCTGGCCAAATGACAGTAGAAAAAAGCAGCACCCAAGTGGCCACGGGAACAGGGCTTTCTTCTTACAAAATCAAAGCGGTAGAAGTCAAGAAAAACACCGCACCATAACAGGCGCTTTTATTTCGGTTCAAAAAATCCCTTGCGGCCAACCTTTTACCCCAAAAAATAGGGAAAAAGGTTGGCCGCAAGGAGTTTGTATCAGGAAGGCAAGCCCCGCTTATTTTGCCTCGAAACAAGCGACTTGATGCCCGTCTAATTCGCGCAAGACGGGCGTTTCAGTTTGGCAACGCGCCACGGCGTAAGGGCAACGTTTGTGAAACGCGCAACCCGACGGCGGATTCAATGGGCTGGGCAATTCGCCCTTGATGGCGATGTTGATTTTGCGATCTTCTTCAAACAAAGAAGGCGTCGCCGACAACAACACTTTTGTGTACGGGTGTTTGGGGTTTGCGAACAAATCGGTTTTAGTCGCCATTTCAACCACTTGCCCCAAATACATCACCATCACCTCATCGGCCACGTGTTCAACCACCGATAAATTGTGCGAAATAAAAACATACGCCGTTTTTAATTCTTGCTGCAAATCCATGAAAAGATTCAACACTTGCGCTTGTATGGAAACGTCCAGCGCACTGGTCGGTTCGTCCGCAATCACAATTTTAGGGTGCAACATCATGGCGCGCGCAATGGCGATGCGTTGACGTTGACCGCCCGAAAACATATGCGGATAGCGATGATAATGCTCGGCACGCAGGCCAACAATTTTCATCATCTCCAACACGCGCGCTTTTCTTTCTGGCGCAGTCAAAGGCGTGTTCATCAACAAAGGTTCAGCCAATTGATCGCCGATTTTTTGGCGTGGATTCAAAGAACCGTAAGGATTTTGAAATACCATTTGTACTTTGCTGCGCATGGCTTTGATTTCTGCCGCCGTAGCGGTGTTGACGGGCACGCCGTCTAGCACTATGCTGCCTGACGAAGGCGATTCGATGAGCGTGAGTTGACGCGCCAAGGTCGATTTACCGCAACCCGATTCGCCCACCACCGCCAAAGTTTTGCCTGCGGCCAACTTAAAAGAAACGCCATTTAACGCTTTAACCGTTGCTTTGGGTTTAAACCAGCCCGTAGAAATCTCATAATGGCGAGCCAGATTCTCCACTTCCATGACTAACGTTGGATGGGGCATATTAGGCGCTCACTTTCTGATTAACATCAAGATTCAAAGGATAAAAACACCGCGCCGAACTTTGTCCATATGATTCAAAAGCTGGCACTTTTTCGTGGCATTGGGCTTGTACGTGCGGACAACGGGGTGACAACAAACAACCTTTTGGTCTGTCGTACAACCCCGGCACAATGCCCGGCAAGGTGCTTAAGCGGTGCGCCCCTTTGCTGCGTTCGGGAATAGAAGCCAACAAAGCTTCGGTATAAGGATGGGCGGGCTTGCGGAAAATATCAGGCACGTTGCCCATTTCGACTTGTTGCCCTGCATACATGACCACCAAGCGCTGCGCCACTTCGGCCACCACCGCCAAATCATGAGTAATCATAATTAAACTCATGTTGTTTTCTTTTTGCAAATTCACCAACAAGCTCATGATTTGGGCTTGTATCGTCACGTCCAAAGCCGTGGTTGGCTCGTCCGCTATCAATAATTTAGGTTGGCACGCAATGGCCATGGCGATGGCCACCCGCTGGCTCATGCCGCCCGACAATTGATGCGGATACGCCGACAAACGCGATTCGGGCGCTGGAATTTCCACTTGATTCATCAATTCTAACAAGCGTTTTTTTAAAGCCGCTCCGCGCAAACCTTGATGCAATTTCAAGACTTCTTCAATTTGATAGCCCACCGTAAAACTGGGGTTTAAACTGGTCATGGGATCTTGAAAAATCATGGCAATGTCTTTGCCCATGATTTTGCGGCGTTCTTTGGCGCTTAGTGCTTGCAAATCTTTGCCATCAAACCGCATTTCATCAGCCAAAATGCGGCCTTGCCCATCGAGCAAGCCCATCATGGCCATCATGGTCACCGATTTACCCGAACCCGATTCCCCGACTATCCCAACCACTTCGCCTTGCGCCACGCTCAAATCTAAGCCATCAACGGCTTTAAAAGGGTTGCTTTTTGACCCAAACTGAACCGAAAGGTTCTTTATATTTAATAAACTCATGCGCCACTCCAAATATCCAAATCGTTCAGTATCGAAACCCGTTCAAGGTTGGCCGCAGCAGGCAATACGCTTGCGGCCAACCTTGTGTCTGAAAATCAACTTTAAAGGCTGCTGGCCTTAACCTATTTTTTTCATTTTAGGGTCTAGCGCATCACGCAAGCCATCTCCCATCAAATTAATCGACAAAACCGAAATTAAAATGGTAATCCCTGGGAAAGTCACCACCCACCAAGCGCTGCTGATGTAATCGCGCGCGCTGGACAACATGGTGCCCCATTCTGCCGCTGGCGGTTGTATGCCCATGCCCAAAAAGCCCAAAGCCGCAATTTCTAAAATGGCCGAAGAAAAGCCCATCGTGCCTTGCACAATCAACGGTGCCATACAATTGGGCAACACCGACACAAACATAATGCGCAACAACCCAGCGCCCGACACGCGACTGGCCATCACGTAATCGCGATTCATTTGGCTCATGGCTTCAGCGCGCATCATGCGCACATAGGCGGGCAAATTCACGATAGACACGGCCACCACAGTGGTCGCCAAAGACGGTGACAGCACAATTACAATCACAATCGCCAACAACAAAAAGGGGAATGCCATCGTAATGTCAACCACGCGCATGATGAATGCGCCTATGTATTTAGGAAAAAACGCCGCAACCAAACCTAAAATAATGCCCGGTATCATGGAAAGAATGACAGAAATAAATCCCACACCCATAGACAATTGCGCCCCGTGCATCAGACGCGACAAAATATCGCGCCCCACTTCATCTGTCCCTAATAAAAATTGCGGATTGCCACCTTCTGTCCAGCTTGGCGGGGTCAACATAAAATCGCGGTATTGTTCGATGGGGTCGTGCGGCGCAAGAATGGGCGCAAATATGGCGCAAAACAACAAAACCGCAAACAAACACAAGCCGATGACCGCGCCTTTGTTTTGACTAAAAGTCGCCCAAAATTCACGCAGTGGTGAAGGATGTGTCGGCACAAAATCGGGGGCAGTCGTGTCAACTTGGTTGGTGGTGTTGGGAGAGCTTTCTAATTTAACCGTTTGATTCATTTAAAATATCCTTTATTTTTCATGACGAATGCGAGGGCTAACAACACCGTACAACAAATCCACCATGAAATTGGTCAATATCACCAGAGTCGCAATAATCAAAATGCCACTTTGTACGATGGGATAATCACGTTGCCCAATGGCGTTCACCAACCACGTACCGATACCAGGCCAAGAAAAAATGGTTTCAGTCAACACAGCGCCACTAAAAATGCCACCCAATTGCAAACCAATAATCGTAATCACAGGGATTAAGGCGTTGCGCAAAGCGTGGACAAAAATCACGCGCAGCGGCGACAAGCCTTTGGCTTTAGCGGTTCGGATGTAATCTTCTTTTAACACTTCCAACATGGCCGAACGCGTCATGCGCGCAATAATGGCCAAAGAGTTCGTGCCCAACACAATGGCAGGTAAAATCAAATGCATCACCGCATCTTTAAATGCGCCTTTATTTTCTAATGGGTGCGCGTTTTCGGCCAAAAAACTGTCGATTAACATAAAACCCGTCACGCGCGGAATGTCAAACATCAAATCCAAACGCCCAGACACAGGCAACCAGCCCAAATAAACCGAGAAAAACATCATGGCCATCAAGCCCCACCAAAAAATGGGCATAGAGTAACCTGTGAGCGCCAAGGTCATCACGCCATGATCAAAAATAGAACCGCGTTTAACCGCCGCCGTCACCCCCAAAATCAAGCCCAACACAACCGCCAAAGTCAACGCAAAAATCGCCAATTCAGCCGTGGCTGTAAAGGCAATTTTAAAATCTGCCCAAACAGGATTTTGCGTGCGAAAAGACGTGCCTAAGTCGCCATGAGCCAACTGTTTGAGGTAATTCCAATATTGTTCGGGCAAAGGCAAATCCAGCCCCAAGCGTTTTAAGGCTTGTGCGTGCAACACAGGGTCAACCGTTTTTTCACCCATCATGACCTCAACAGGGTCTCCCGGTATGGAATGAATCAACACAAACGACAACAGTGTAATGCCAAAAAACGTTGGAATGAGCGTAAACAAACGCCGAAAAGCAAAAGCAAACATAAGATATCCACCGCAAAAAGAACCACATCATTCAATAACGCGCCTTGGTTTTCAGCCAAAAACAAAAAGGTTGGCCTCAACAAAATGGCCAACGACTTTTAGCACAAGGCGACATCTCAATACTGCGGCCAACCTTTTTAGTAAAAACAAAACAAGTACCACTTAAAAAGGTTGGCCACAAATCACTCTGTTGGTGATGTTATTTACTCACGCCACGGAAATCATAATCACCAAAGGGGCTGATGTGGAATCCTGTCAATTCTTTGCGCATGGGTTGGTTGGTGGTTGAATGCGCAATGGTAGACCAAGGCAACTCTTGTTTGAAGATGACTTGTGCTTCTTCGTACAATTTGGTGCGTTCAGCAACATTGGTGGTTGCAACCGCTTTGTTGATTAACTCATCAAAAGGTTTAGAACAATAGCGCGAATAGTTAGAACCACCAACGGCTTTGCACGACAACAACACACCCAAGAAATTATCTGGGTCAGCATAATCGCCCGTCCAGCCCACCAAAGCCGCCATGTGTTCACCTTGTCTTAGGCGTTTCAAATACTCACCCCATTCAAAGGTCACGATTTTGGTTTTTACGCCTATCTTCGCCCAATCGGCTTGTATCATTTCGGCCATTAATTTGGCATTTGGATTGTAAGGACGCGAAACGGGCATCGCCCAAAGGTCGGTTTCAAAACCATTTGGATAGCCTGCTTTGGCCAACAGGGCTTTGGCTTTGGCGATGTCCAGCGGTGCATTTTTCAAGGCAGGGTTATACGACCACAAAGAAGACGGATATGGATTACTCGCTTCTTGACCTTGACCTTGATAAACCGCATCAATAATGGCTTTGCGATTAATCGCCATGTCCAATGCTTGACGGACTTCTAGCTTCTTCATTTCTGGTTTTTCGGTGTTATACGTCACATAGCCAATGTTGAATCCAGGGGCGCTGTCCACTTTTAAAGCCGTATCTTTTTTCATTTCAGCCAAATCGCTGACGCTAGGATAAGACAAAATGTCGCACTCGCCTTTTTTCAATTTTTGATAACGCACGGCCGCATCTTTGGTGATAGAAAAAATCAATTTATCGACTTTAACATCGGCTGGGTTCCAATAATTTTTATTGGCGTTGTAACGGATGGTGCTGTCTTTTTCGTAACTGCTAAACACAAACGGCCCCGTACCGATGGGCTTTTGGTTTAAATCAGACAACTTACCTGCGCTGGCCAATTGTTGCGCGTATTCCACCGATTGAATCGACGCAAAGGCCATGGCCAATTTGGCCAAGAACGGCGCATCGACTTCTTTTAATTTAAATTCAACCGTTAAGTTATCGATTTTTTTAATAGAAACAATATTGGTATCCAAGGCCATATCCGTTGCGTAAGGAAATTCGGCTGGGTAAAATTTGTTAGACGGGTGATCTTTTTTTATCATGCGCCCAAAGCTAAAAATCACGTCTTCGGCTTGTAAGTCACGAGTGGGCGTAAAATACTCTGTTGTGTGGAACTTAACGTTAGGGCGTAAATGGAAAGTGTAAGTTTTACCATCTTCTGAAATGTCCCATTTTTCAGCCAACGCAGGCACCATTTCTGTTGTGCCTTTTTTGTAGGCAATCAAGTTATCCATCATGGTGCGTGCGCCCGCATCAAAATCGGTACCTGATGTAAATTGAGCCACATCAAACCCAGCAGGACTGCCTTCAGAACAATAGACCAACGTGCCGCCAGCGGCCATCGCTGATGTGCTGGCTACCAACAACGCTAGGGCGCTGACTATTTTTTTAATTTTCATGTTTCTTCCTTTTTATGATGTAAAAATCTTTGCGCGTATGCGCCATAGACAAAAAAGCCTATCATTTATGACATAAGGGCTGATAAGCCATCTAAAAATTGAAGGCAAGACAATATAACAAGCACATTCTATTGGCAAGCGCTTTTTTATGTTGCAGTGCAAGCCAAATTCGCCATAAAGTTGCAGCCAACCTTTTTAATGTTTTTGACGAAAAACTCGGCAAGGCTGGCCGCAATATGTTTATTTGCCCTGATTGCTCGGGTTTAGTTGCTGGCGGATTTACTCACATAACGGAAGTCATAATTACCAAAAGGGCTGATTTTAAAGCCCATCACTTCTTTGCGCATGGGTTGATTAACCGTCGAATGGGCGATGGTAGTCCACGGCAAATCGCGTTTGAAAATCACCTGCGCTTCTTCGTACAATTTTGTCCGCTCGGCCACGTCGGTGGTGCGGGCGGCTTTATTGACTAAGGCATCAAATTCTGGCGAACAATATTGCGCATAATTCGGGCCGCCTACTGACTTACAAGTCAATAACACGCCCAAAAAATTATCTGGGTCAGCAAAATCGCCCAACCAGCCAAATAACCCCGCTGTGTGTTCGCCCTTGCGAGCGCGCTTCAAATATTCGCCCCATTCAAAGCTCACGATTTTGGTTTTAACGCCTATCTTTGCCCAGTCGGCTTGTATCATTTCGGCCATTAATTTGGCGTTGGGATTGTAAGCGCGTTGCACTGGCATCGCCCAAAGCTCGGTTTCAAAGCCATTTGGATAACCTGCTTTGGCCAATAAAGCTTTGGCTTTCGTGATATCAACAGGCGCATTTTTGAGCGTGGTATTGTACGACCACAAAGAAGGTGGAAAAGGGTTAGTCGCTTCTTGGCCTTGACCTTGATACACCGCCTCGACGATGGCTTTACGATTAATGGCCATGTCTAACGCTTGTCGTACTTCTCGTTTTTGCATTTCGGCTTTTTGAGTGTTGTAAGCCACATAACCCACGCTAAAGCCCGGCGCGCTGTCCACCTTCAAAGTGGCATCTTTTTTCATTTCAGCCACGTCACTGGGGTTGGGATAAGCCAAAATATCACACTCGCCTTTTTTCAGCTTTTGATAGCGCACAGAGGCTTCTTTGTTGATTGAAAAAATCAACTTATCCAACTGAACCGCTGCTTTATTCCAATAATTGGGATTGGCGGTGTAACGGATGGTTTCGTCTTTGGTGTAACTGCTAAACACAAAAGGCCCCGTGCCGATGGGTTTTTGATTAATTTCGGCCAATCGCCCGGCATTCGCCAGTTTTTGTGCGTATTCAACCGATTGAATGGACGCAAAATCCATGGCAATTTTGGCCAAAAATGGCGCATCAACTTCTTTTAATTTAAATTCAACCGTTAAGTTGTCGATTTTTTTAATCGAAAGAATGTTGCTGTCCAAGCCCAAAGAACCTGCATACGGAAACTGTGCAGGATAGGCTTGGTTAGACGGGTGATCTTTTTTAATCATGCGCCCAAAGGTAAAAATGACATCTTCGGCTTGCAAATCACGAGTCGGCGTAAAGTAATCGGTCGTGTGAAACTTCACGCCAGTACGCAACTGAAACGTGTACGTTTTGCCATCTTCGGAAATCGTCCATTTTTCGGCCAAAGCAGGAATCATTTCTGTTGTGCCCGGTTTGTAGGCCAACAAGCTGTCAAACATGGTGCGTGCGCCCGCGTCGAAATCGGTGCCAGCAGTAAACTGCGCCACGTCAAATCCAGCAGGACTTGCATCAGAACAATAAACTAAAGTTCCGGCTGCGATGGCCGAACTGGTCGCGCCCAACGCGCCCAATACGCTTAAGGCAACTGCTATTTTTTTGAATTGAACGTTCATTTTTATCTTAACCCATCAAAAAATTAATCCTCAAAAAGAAGCCCCGCGCCCTAAAATGATTCATTGCGCAAAGTTCAAACCTGTTGAACCTTGCCACCGTTCAACAGCCAAAAGATATAACATTTTTTGATTTTTGGGTAAATTAAAGTAAAAACAAACAACCGTTCAGGTTGCGGCCAACCTTTTAACAGAGAAATGGCTTAAAAAAGGTTGGCCGCAAAGGCTTATTCCGATTTACTCACGTAACGAAAATCTCGAGAACCTGAAGGGCTGACGTTGTAGCCTTGCACCGACTTGCGCATAGGCTGGTTACGTGCGGTGTGCGTCAAGGTTGTCCATGGCAAATCGCGTTTTAAAAGGACTTGCGCTTGTTCGTAAAGTTTGCTTCGCTCGGTTTGATTGGTCAGAGTCACCGCTTTTTCGACCAAGGCATCGTATTCGGCAGAACAATAACGCGCCACATTCGAACCACCCACTGCACGACAGGTCAACAACGTGCCTAAAAAATGGTCAGGATCGGCATAGCCACCGCCCCAAGAAGACAAAGTCGTCGTGTATTCGCCCAAGCTAATGCGCTTTAAAAACTCCGCCGTTTCGTAGCTGACGATGTTGGCTTTAACGCCAATTTTTGCCCAATCGGCTTGTATCATTTCGGCCATTCTGCGCCAAGATTTGTCGTGCGTCGTCGTCCAAAGGTCGGTTTCAAAACCATTGGGATAGCCTGCTTGAGCCAACAAAGCTTTGGCTTTTTCGACATTAAAAGGTGCATTTTTTACGCTGGTATTGTGCGACCACAAAGCGGCTGGATACGGGTTAATGGCCACAACCCCTTGATTGCCATACGCTGCTTCAACCAAAGCTTGGCGATTGATGGCCATGTCCAAGGCTTGACGTACCGCCAGTTTTTTGGTTTCTGGTTTTTCGGTATTATAGGCCAAATAACCGATATTCACGCCCGTGGCATCTTGTACTTTAAAATCAGGCTCTTTCCGCATGGCATCAATGTCGGTAAAGTTGGGCGTGCCGATTAAATCGCATTCACCTTTTTTCATTTTTTGATAGCGCACAGCAGCATCAGGCACGATAGAAAAAACCAATTTATCAATTTTCACCGCGTCAGCGTCCCAATAGTTTTTATTGCCAAGATAACGAATGGCCTCATCTTTAGCGTAACTACTAAAAATAAACGGCCCTGTGCCTATGGGTTTTTGGTTGAGTTGAGCCAATTGCCCACGGTTGGCCAATTGTTGCGCGTATTCCGCCGAATGTATCATCGCAAAGGGCACTGCGATTTTTTTCAAAAACGGCGCATCGACTTTTTGCAGCTTAAATTCAACGGTCAAATTATCTATTTTTTTGATGGAAACGATGTTGCGCGTCAAACCCATATCCACCGCGTTGGGGTATTCGGCTGGGTACAAGCGGTTAGATGGGTGATCTTTTTTAATCATGCGCCCAAAGGTAAATAACACATCTTCAGCCTGAAAATTGCGCGTGGGTTTAAAATAATCGGTGCTATGAAACTGGACATTGGGGCGCAAATGAAACGTGTATGTTTTTCCATCGGGCGACACGTCCCAACTTTCGGCCAAGCTGGGTATGATTTCTGAAGTGCCGGGTTTGTACGCCACCAATTTATCAAATAGGGCGTAAGCGCCTGCATTAAAATCAATACCCGATGTATATTGCGAAGAATCGAACCCAGCAGGGCTGCCTTCCGAACAATACACAAAAGTGCCTTTGTCGGCGATCGCCCAGTGCGCCGAAGTGGCCAAAACCAAAACACTCAAAACAGTTGCCAGTTTTTTGACGCTGATTTGCATCGTCTTCTCCTTTGGGTTAACTTTTTGTTAAGAAAACCAATCTTACGCTAAGCACGCCGAGACAGGCCACCACAAAAAACCAGTGTGACACCGCAACCAATTTATTAGTAAGTCTATTTTCTATATTTTAAAAAGCTCTCGGTCCAACCATCGCCATTTGCTGGCATTTTTATATAATAAATTTGTTAAAACACTCATTTTTTTGTAAGGAAACCGTTGCGGCCAACCTTTTTTCCTGTTTTTCGTCATGAAAATCAAGATAAAAAGGTTGGCCGCAAAGTACTGCACACTCACTCGTCAGGGCTTAAGGCGCGGCGCTGCTACGCGCGTCAAAGACGTCTAACTCTGGGCGATAAACGCTGGTTTGCACTTCAAACAAGCCCAACAAACTGTGAAATAAATTATCGTGAGTATACGGATGCGAGGCTTGTTTTTTTAAGGTCTCAAATTTTTTTGCTTCGGTGTTGTCTGCCAAAGCGCCGTCGCTAAACCACACTAAAGCCGCAGGATTTTTTTGTTCTTGGGGTGCTAACGCATACGGCAAGCCGTGTAAATACAAGCCATTTTCGCCCAAAGATTCGCCATGATCGCTCATGTATATCATAGACGCTTCAAATTTAGGCGAATTTGCCTTGAGCAAAGCAATGGTTTCACTCAAAAAATAATCGGTGTATAAAATCGTGTTGTCATAAGCGTTGTCAATGGACGCTTTGTCGCATTGTTCAATCTGTACCGTGTCGCAAGCAGGCTTAAACTGTTCAAAGGCTTTGGGATAACGTTTACTATAAGCAGGCCCGTGGCTGCCCATGGCGTGCAACACAATCAAAATATCGCCTTTAGGGTGCGAATCGATGTACTTTTGCAAACCCACCAACATCCCTTCATCGCGACATTCCACGTCACAAACCGAATTCAGTGCGGGTTCTTTGTAATTTTCTATCGTAAAACGACTCATCACACCTTTACTGTCCGAATTGTTATCCCGCCACAACACGTTAACGCCAGCTCGTGCCAACACGTCTATGACATTTTCTTCGGCTTTAAAGGCTTCATCAGAAAAGGACTCGCGCGGCAAAGCCGAAAACATACACGGCACAGAAACCGCCGTGCTGGTGCCGCAAGAACTGAGATTGGGCAAGCTAATCACGTTGGCTTCATTCGACAACAAGGGATTGGTGTATCGCTTGTAGCCATTGAGCGAGAATCGATCGGCGCGTGCCGTTTCGCCCAGCACCAAAATCACCAACTCACGATGCCCCTCATTTTGATCCGCTTTAGGGTTGTGATCTAACACCCGCGCAATCACGGTTGCTTTGGGTATCAGATGACGGGCAAATTGCACCGCCGAATAAATCGGCGTGATTGGATTCGAATAAAAACGCACCATTTTATGCTGGCGTAAAAAGCTGGGATAATGCGAATACGCGGGCAACACGCCCAACACAAAACCCAATAAACACAACAACAAATACACCAGCCTGTGTTTTAAACCCCGCACAAAAGTGGCGCGTGGCCAAGGGGTTTTTATCAACAAAATGATGGGCAAAATCACCAAAAAAACCACATACAGCAACAAGCGCCACGTCAACAAATCGGCCGCCTCAGCAGGATTGGTTTGCACGGCATTCACCAACATAATTTGATCAATGACCACCCGAAAATTGTCCATGTAATACGCAGAAAAACCACCAACAACAATCAATCCAGCCAGCAGCCATTGCCGCGCTCGCCCCCAACACACCAGCCCCAACAACAAAGCATGCACAAAAAAAAGGCACAAAGTCACCGAAATCACAAAGCCTAAATTTTGGGGCAAAGCGTACAGCGCCAGCAATTTCTTAAAAAAAGTGACATTAAAAAAAACCGTAAACACCAACGCAAAGAAAAGCAGTGGGGCGTGTGTGTTCAAAAAAGTGGCGGGTTTGGGAGGCAAGCGGGTCGAAAATGCGTGACTCGCTTTATGGCGTTTGAAAAAAGAAATCATGGTTCATCGCCTGTGTTGACTAGCCCTTGTTTTTAGCGCTAGAAAAAACCACTATTCTAACGCAGTTTAAACGCCAACAACACAAAACCCTTGCGGCCAACCTTTTCCCCTGATTTTTCAGAAAAAGGTTGGCCACAAGGGTTAGTCATAAAAAAACAAAGCTCACTCAGATTCAAACGTGTGATAAAAACCGATTACTTCCCCGAAATTTTATTCACCAATGCTTTGCCAGCGTCGGTTTGCGACAAACCTTCAAGCATTGCCGCCAATGACGTACCGCCTTTTGAGCTCAAAACATCGCCCAAATTGCTGATGCCAGAGCTGACATCGCCGGTGTTGGCAATAATTTTAATGTCGGCTTTCTCAAGCGCACGCGCTTGTTCGACACCCACAACTTGATTGGCTTTAATTTGTTCAACCGCCAACAAATACTGCTGATATTTGTCGTTGCTACCAATTTCGTTGGCCAACACGATTTGCGCTTGAACGGGCGCCAATTGCATGGCTTTTTCTGCATCTGCGCGAGCTTGACCTTCCAGCGCAATCCCTTGCGATTCACGTTGTTTGGACTCGAGCAACCCTTCCGCATCCAAAACGGTTTTTTGCTTTTCGCCCTCCGCCACAATCATGAGTTTTTGCTTGGCCGCTTCGGCGTTAATAATGCTGGTTTGCTTGTCTTGTTCGGCCTTGACCAATTGCACTTCTTTGGTGATTTCGGCTTGCTTGACTTCAGTCACTTTCACCACTTCCATTTGGCGTTCTTTGGTGATTTTGACTTGTTCGGCAATTTCTTGAGTGGATTTTTCATTGGCAATCCCAACCGCTTTGTCGGTTTCGGCTTTGCGCTCGCCCACTTTTTGGATGGCGTCTTGTTCCTGAACTTCGGTTTCACGCTTGGCGTTGATTTCGGCGACTTTGGCGGTTTTCATATTTTCGGCCACTTCTGAGCGGCTTTGCATTTCAATCAGGGATTTTTTCTTTTCCATGATGTTGTGTATCACTTGACTGTCCGTCGCGTCGCGAATGTCCATTAATTCAATGTTTTTGACAGGAACCACGCCCCAATTGGTGAGCTGCTCTCTGACTTCGGAGGTAAATGCTTCGCCAAACTCCGATCGCCCTTGCATGATGGCTTCAATTTCGTTGGAGGCCAAAATGGTGCGCACCGCGCCTTGTACAATGGCTTTAAGTTGGCTTTTTAAGTCGTCAAATGAGGCCACGCGTTGCGCCGCAAGGTTGGAGTCGTGTATGCGAAAGAAGGACTTCACATCCACAACAAACGGCAAGCGCCCTTTGTCATAAGCTTCGTAGTCTTGCAAGTCCAAATCAAACACGCTGACGGGCAAAATGATTTTGGTCAAACCGATTTTTGGCATCCAAGATGGCCACTCATAATAGGTGTTGCCGTTTTCGGTGTCTTTGCCGTACGACATGGTGGTTTTGCTCGATTGGATAATGTGCACTTCATTGGTTGGCACCACTCGGCGCAGTTTAAAAATCAACACCGCGACATAAACAATCAAGCTGAGGAATAAAATAGCGAAAATAATCGGAATGAATTTGCTCAAGAGTTCGTTCATAAAAACTTTCAAAAATGAGGGTTGATGGTGCAAAATGACACATTGTCGCTTAAAACGCGCCATTTTAGCGCAATGAAAGCGGTTTTGTCTTGTTTATTAATGTTGAGAACTCTTGCGGCCAACCTTTTTCCCTGATTTTTCAGAAAAAGGTTGGCCGCAAGGGTTAGTCATAAAAAAGACAGGGTTATTTACTCACATAACGGAAATCATATTCACCAAAAGCACCCACTTTAAAGCCTTGCACCATTTTTCGCATGGGTTGATTAATCGAAGCGTAGGCAATGGGCGACCAAGGCAAATCGGCTTTAAACACCGTTTGCGCTAGTTCGTAAAGCTGGGTTCGTTCGGCCACGTTGGTGATATTTACAGCTTTATTCACTAATGCTTCAAATTCTGGGGCGCAATAGCGTGCAAAATTCACGCCATTAACGGCTTTACAGGTCAATAAAGGGCTGGCAAATCCATCGGGGTCGGCATAATCCGCCGTCCAACCCATCAACGTGGTTTTGTGCTCGCCTTGTTTGATGCGCTTTAAAAATTCGCCCCATTCAAAGGTCACAATGTTCGCTTTTACACCAATTTTTGCCCAATCAGCTTGGATTAATTCGGCGGTGATTTTGCGAATCGGATTACTGGTCAAAGCCCATAAATCGGTTTCAAAACCATTTGGATAACCTGCTTTGGCCAACAAAGCACGGGCTTTGGTGAGGTCGGCTGCCGCGTTTTTGAGGCTGCGATTGTGCGACCACAAAATGGGCGGATAAAAGCTGGCCGCCGATTTGGCATAGCCTTGATAAGCCGCCGCAACAATGGCTTGCCTGTCGATGACCAGATCTAACGCTTGCCGCACCAGCGGATTTTTCAACTCGGCTTTTTCAGTGTTGTAAGCCACATAAGCCACGTTGAGCGAAGTACCCGTTTCTATTTTTAAAGCAGGATGGGCTTTCATTGCGGCAATATCCGCAGGATTGGCGTTGGCAATCAAATCGCACTCGCCTTTAGTCAGCTTTTGCGAACGCACCGCCGCATCTTTGGTAATTGCAAAGACCAATTTATCCAATTTAATCGCCGCAGGATTCCAATACTCAACATTGCCGTTGTAACGAATGACCTCATCTTTGACGTAACTGCCGAACACAAATGGCCCCGTACCGATTGGCTTGTGATTGATATCGGACAACCGCCCCGCATTAGCCAATTGTTGCGCGTACTCGACCGATTGTATCGCAGCAAAAGCCATCGCCACTTTAGACAAAAATGGCGCATCGACTTCTTTTAATTTGAATTCAACCGTCAAGGCATCGATTTTTTTAATGGACGCAATATTCGCCCTCAAGCCCGTAGAAACCACATAAGGATATTCAACAGGATAAACTTTATTGGCGGGGTGCTGCGGATTGACCATGCGCCCAAAACTGAACACCACATCTTCGGCTTGCAAGGTGCGCGTGGGTTTAAAATAATCGGTGGTGTGAAACTTTACGCCCTCGCGCAAATGAAAAATATAGGTTTTGCCATCCGCTGAAATGTCCCATGTTTTAGCCAAACTCGGAATCAATTCGGTAGTCCCTGGCTTGTAAGCCAGCAAAGTATCAAACATGGCGCGAGAACCCGCATTAAAATCGGTACCTGAATTCGATTGCGCGCCATCAAAAAAAACAGGGCTGGCATCCGAACAATACACCAAAGTGCCAGCGGCTTGCGCTAAATTGGCCGTCGCAGCCAAAACCACAAACGCCAAGGCCATTTTTTTAAATTGAGGCATGTTGAGTGATTGGGTTTGAAAATAAGTAAGATTGAGCTTTGTTTTATCGGTATAGGCGGGCATGTGTGTCTCCTCGTTAATATGCGCGGATGCAGGTAAAAAACTATCCTACACTTGAAACCGACATATCGTGATAAAAAAATCGCGCGAACCAAAAAAACCCAACGCCTTGGTAAGCAAAAAATGACTGGGCTAGCCTTATTTTAGCAAGCCAGTTCATAAGCCACTTTAACGCGCTACTGCCGCCGATGTTTAAGCGCTTAGTCACAAAACTCATTTTTTTGTAATGCCAAAAGTGGAAACCCTAGCCTTATTCTACCAGCAGAATTCACCGATTAGAAATCGTGCGGCCAACCTTTTTGCCCAATTTTCGGATAAAAATATTGACCACAACTGATTAAAAATCAAAGATTTAAATAAAAACAACTCAACTAAAGCAAGAACAAATACAATTTTTATCAAATTATTTTACATTAAAGCTGGAGTATTCTTAACATTTGGCTATAATCAGGACATCATCATTACTTGTCGATATAAAAACAAGGTGATTGCAACTTTTCATCGCTGTTTTCAGCTGTAAATTAACCCATTTAAACCCTTAAATTTTTAAAAAGGAAAAATCATGTCTAGCGCCCCACTCAAACTACTTTTTGTTGATGATGACGTTGTTCTCGTTTCTATGCTCAAAGAATATGCCGAGCAAGAAAATTTTGAAGTTTCGATTGCCCATGATGGTGAAGCGGGTGTTTCTATGGCGCTGTCTAAGCACTTTGATTTGGTGGTCTTAGATGTCATGATGCCCAAATTAAACGGCATTGAAGCCTTACGTCGTATCCGTGCTGAAAATTCAGTACCCGTGATTTTATTAACCGCACGCGGTGAAGAAATCGATCGCATCATCGGACTAGAGCTCGAAGCTGACGATTATGTCACCAAGCCTTGCGTACCTCGTGAACTCATCGCACGCATCCGCGCCATTTTGCGCCGTACAAAAAATCACTTGCCCGTTACCATAGAATCAAGCGAATTAACACAAGGCGATTTAACTTTGTATTTAGAACAACGCCGTGCCGTGTGGAAAGATCACGATTTGGACTTAACTGGCGCAGAATTCAGCCTATTGGAAGCCTTGGCACGACAAGCAGGCAAAGTCGTCAGTAAAACCCAATTGTCTCAAGATGCTTTATCTCGGCCATTGTCTCGCTTTGATCGCAGCGTTGACGTTCATATTTGTAGCATACGCCAAAAATTAGGCAAAACACCCGATGGCCGCTCGTGGATACAAACCGTCCGAGGCTCTGGTTATATGTTAATCCGTTTGCAATAATGACGCCTTCATCGTAATCAGCCCCGATAAACCAAACCCCATTATGAAATGCTTTTCGTAATGGGGTTTTCATTAAAGCCAATTCGGGTTAGAGTTAAGGCTTGGATTTAAATCCATACAGAGTCAAAAAATAAATTCATTTTTAAAACGAAAGAAATCATTATGGGACGTTTATTTTGGAAAATCTTTTTAGCTTTTTTAGGAACTTCTCTGATTATCAATCTGACGGTGGTTGGGGTAGTTTGGCTCTATCAAAAACAAAGCGATGTACCCATTGATGGCATTCCAGCGTCCGAAACCATACTCGATTTTGCAGCGCTTTCTCCAAGCATTTGGATGTTAATCGGTTTACTGGCCAGCTTATCGGTGAGCACCTTGCTTTCATTATATATCGCTCGCCCAGTTCGTTATTTACGCCAAGTATTCAAAGAGATTGGCACAGGCAATTTTAATATTAAAATTTCTCCCAAATTCAAAGGACGTCGAGATGAATTGTCTGACCTTTCAAATGATTTTGATAATATGGTCAGAAAACTTGAAAAATTGATGGTCGCACAACAAAATCTCTTGCACGATGTTTCTCATGAACTGCGTTCGCCCTTAGCTCGCATGCATGCTGCCGTTGGACTCGTGCGCCAAAATCCGCTCAAAATCGAAGAAACCATCCTGAGAATAGAAAGAGAAGCCAATCAGCTGGATGAACTCGTTGGAGAACTCTTAACCCTGTCTCGTTTAGATTCTGGCATTTTACAACAACAAAAAATCGAACGCATTGCCTTGGTAGAAAGCGTTGCTCAAATCGCAGACGATGCTGATTTTGAGGCTCAATCCTACAACAAAGCCGTCAATTTCATACAACCAAAAATTGAAATATGGCTAGATGCACAGCCAGAACTCCTTTACCGTGCCATTGAAAACATCATACGAAATGCCGTGAAATATTCTGAAGAGAATACAACCGTTAATGTTTGGATCGTACTCGAATCCGCTGAAGATGGTGAATTTGTTTTAATTGGCGTGATTGATGAAGGGCCAGGCGTACCTGAAAAAGATTTAGAGCACATTTTCAAACCTTTTGTCAGGGTAGACAATCAACCTCGTGGCTTTGGATTGGGGTTGGCGATTTCTGAACGTGCCGTGATTGCTCACAAAGGAACAATAGTTGCTCAAAACAGAACCGATACCCACGGCCTTATCATGAGCATTCGATTACCACTCACAACGCAACGTGGGCGCGCTAGAACAGAAACCTCAACATAAAAACCCTAACTATCTCTTTTTTTAAGCATTGCGGCCAACCTTTTTTCCTTGTTTTTGGACAAAAAAGTTGGCCGCAATCATTTGATTAACGTATTATCTTTCATATTACCAAACGGTAATGTAGCAAGCTGGATACGATCAACTTTCAATAAAGAGGAAGTAAGTATGGGACAAGTCAAAATATACGCGTTAAAAACAACCTTACAACATCATGGCTCTGTCATTAGTGATGCAATCCATGATGCGGTAATAAGCGCCTTAGCCTATCCAAAAGATAAAAAATTTCATCGACTGCTTGCGCTAAACCCAACAGAGTTTCTTTATCCAAATGATAGAAGTGAACACTACACCATCATAGAAATCAGTCTTTTTGAAGGCCGCACCACCGAAGCAAAAAAGATGCTTATTCAACTGATTTTTCAGAATATTCAAGAAAGAACAGGTATAAAAACACAAGACGTGGAAATTACACTTTTTGAAACACCAAAAGCCAACTGGGGCATTCGAGGTATGTGCGGTGACGAGATGACACTCAATTATAAAGTTGAGGTATGAATCGAATTAGAATCCGAAAGAAAAAGCCGACAAGTAAACTTGTCGGCTTTTTATCAAAGATAAAGCATTGCTATTAAATTAAGCAACTTCTAGCTCTGCAACTTCTGGACGATCAACTAACTCTATCATAGCCAAAGGCGCATTGTCATTTTTACGGAAACCGCATTTTAGGATTCGAGTATAGCCACCATTTCTAGTCGCATAACGCTCACTCAATTCACTAAACAACTTAAGAACCATATCTCTGTCACGAGTACGATCAAAAGCCAAACGACGATTAGCTAAAGAAGATTTCTTACCTAATGTAATAAGCGGTTCAACAATACGGCGTAACTCTTTTGCTTTAGGCACGGTAGTAATAATCATTTCGTGCTGCAACAAAGAATTTGCCATATTACGTAACATAGCCATACGATGGCTGCTGGTACGATTTAATTTACGATTACCATTGCGATGGCGCATAATATTATCCTTTTTTCAACCTTAGGGCTTATCAGCGCCTTCTGGTGGCCAATTATCAAGTTTGACACCTAGCATCAACCCCTTAGAAGCAAGAACCTCTTTGATTTCATTCAAAGATTTTCGTCCTAAATTTGGGGTTTTTAATAACTCGGTTTCAGTGCGTTGAATCAAGTCACCAATATAATAAATATTTTCTGCTTTTAAACAATTAGCAGAACGAACGGTTAACTCTAAGTCATCGACGGGACGAAGTAAGATAGGATCAACTGGTGGCGCTTTTTCTACCACCACTTCTTCTTCACTACTTTTTAGGTCAGCAAAAATAGATAATTGATCAATCAGAATCCGTGCAGCAAGCCGAACAGCTTCTTCCGATTCAATAATACCATTCGTTTCTATATCTAAAATAAGGCGATCTAAGTCTGTTCTTTGTTCTACGCGTGCATTTTCTACTGAAAAACTCACACAACGAACTGGCGAGAAAGAAGCATCAAGTTGAATGGCTCCGATAGTACGATTATCATCTTTACCAATACGAGCCGAAACGGGTTGGTAACCACGTCCTTTTACAACTTTAATTTCCATCTCAATTTGACCACCAGCAGACAAATTACAAATGATATGTTCAGGATTCATTACCTCAACATCATGTGACATCAGAATATCACTAGCCTTAACTGGACCTTCTCCAGTCTTTTTTAAAGCTAAAATAACTTGCTCTCGTCCGTGCAGTTTAAATACCACGCCTTTTAGGTTAAGTAAAATGTCAACGACATCTTCTTTAACACCATCTAACGCAGAATATTCATGCAACACACCAGCAATGGTTACCTCTGTCGGTGCAAAACCTTGCATAGATGATAACAATATGCGACGCAAAGCATTACCTAAAGTATGAGCATAACCACGCTCAAAAGGTTCCATGGAAACACGTGCACGGGTAGACGAAATTGACTGCACATCGATCAAACGGGGTCTTAAAAATTCCGAAACATTGCTTTGCATAGTCTCTTCCTAAAGGGAGCTAGCGAGATTACTTCGAGTAGAACTCAACGACTAATTGTTCGTTGATCTCACTAGACAATTCAGCTCGCTCTGGCATTGATTTGAATGTACCTTCCATTTTATTGGAATCTACAGACACCCAAGCTGGCAAACCAATTTGCAGGGCTAGTGCCAATGCTTCTTGGATACGAACTTGCTTTTTGGCTTTATCACGAATAGAGACCACATCACCCACTTTTACTGAAAAAGAAGGAATGTTAACTACTTTTCCATTCACTAAAATTCCTTTATGGCTAACTAACTGACGCGATTCTGCGCGAGTAGAGCCATATCCCATACGATAAACAACGTTATCTAAACGAGATTCAAGAAGTTTTAATAGATTCTCGCCTGTTGAGCCTTTGCGTCTTTCTGCTTCAGCAAAATAACGACGAAATTGACGCTCTAAAACACCGTAGATACGACGAATTTTTTGTTTTTCTCTTAGTTGCGTCCCAAAGTCAGAAAGTCTTGGTACTTTCGCACCATGCTGACCTGGGCGACTCTCAACATTACATTTTGAGTCTAGCGAACGACGGGCACTTTTCAAAAATAGATCAGTGCCTTCGCGACGCGAGAGTTTACATTTTGGACCAGTATAACGTGCCATATTCTCACAATCTCCGAGAAGTTAGATACGACGTTTTTTAGACGGACGGCACCCATTATGGGGAACCGGCGTCACGTCAGAGATACTGGTAATTTTGAAACCCAGTGAATTTAAGGCGCAAA
>JBILQJ010000012.1:0-42497 GCA_044373325.1 Burkholderiales bacterium | reverse complement strand
ATGCCAACAAATGCAGCGCCGCCCATATTGAAGCCAAAATCACGGCCAATACGCTGGCCATTTTGTATGTCAAATCGCATCATTGCGTGCAAAAAAGTATGATCAGCGTGGGCGAAGCGGTCGCCATTGCGAAAAAATATGGTTTGCCTTTGGTGGTTGATGCATCGGCCGAAGAAGATTTGCGCTGTTATTATGAAATGGGCGCGGACATTGTGCTTTATAGTGGCGCAAAAGCCATAGAAGGCCCAAGCAGTGGTTTGGTCATCGGCAAAACGCAGTATGTAGAATGGATAAAAAAACAAACTTATGGCATGGGACGCGCCATGAAAGTCGGCAAAGAGACGATATTAGGCCTCACGCACGCCATCGAACGCTATTTACAAAAAACGCCCGAAACTGGCCTCGACATGATAGAAAAGATGCGCCCCTTTGTCGCCGCGATAAACGCCACACAAGGGTTGGCCGCAAAAACGGTGTGGGACAGTGCAGGGCGTGATATTGCGCGTACCGAAATTCAATTTGATGAGTCGCTCTTAAAAATCAATCCAGTGTTCCTTATCGAGCAACTCAAAACTGGCAACCCCGCCATTTATTTTAGAGAGCATCAACTCAATGCAGGCAAGGTAGAAGTGGATGTGCGGCAAGTGACGGCGGCGCAGTTGACACAAATTTATGAGGCGTTAAAAAACGCGCTGTCTGTCTTGTAACCCAATTTATTCAATTTAAGAAAGTGTTTTCATGAAGTTAACGCCCAATTATTACCAAAATCGTGTGTGCTTGAATGTATTGGCCAATTCCATAGACAATGCCAAAGCCGTGTATGAAGCGGCTGAAAACTACATGGTGGTTGGCGTGTTGTCTAAAAATTACCCCGATATAGACAGCGCCGCGCGTGAGATGCAGCAATATGCCCATGCGATAGACAATGCGTTGTCTATCGGTTTGGGCGCAGGCGACCCTAAACAATCGGCGATGGTGTCCGAGTTAGCTGGACTTTTGCAACCGCAACACGTCAATCAAGTGTTTACGGGTGCGGCTCACAGTCGAACGCGCTTAGGACAAAACCTAACCGTGGTCAATGCTTTGGTTGCACCCACAGGCAAAGTGGGTTGGGTAAAAATTTCCACTGGGGCGTTGAGTTGCAGCATGCCTGATGCCATCGTACCTGTAGAAACCGCGATTGCCTTATTGCGCGACATGGGCGCGAGTTCGATTAAATTTTTTCCGATGAATGGCTTGGCGCATTTGGCCGAATTTGAATACCTTGCCCAAGCTTGCGCCCAACAGCAGTTTGATTTAGAACCGACAGGCGGCATTGATTTGGATAACTTTGAAGTCATTTTAACGACGGCTTTAAAAGCAGGCGTTCCTAAAATCATTCCTCATGTTTACAGTTCAATTATTGATTCTGGCACAGGCAACACCCAGCCCGAAGCGGTAAAAACGCTGTTGAGTTTGGTCAAAAAAATCATGGGCTAGCGTTTGGTGTGGCTTAGTTTAATTTTACTGAAAGGAGTTTTTTGTGCATACAACCGTGGTGAGTTCAGAAACAATTATTATCCCTAATGAAACGGGCATACACGCGCGGCCTTCTGCCATTTTGGCCAGTCGCGCCAAACAATATCCTTGTGACATACAATTGCACTTAACGCGCACAGAAAAAAGCGCCAATGCCAAATCAGTCGTTGCCATTATGGGTTTGGACATCGCACACGGCGATGCGGTTTTACTGAAAGCCAGCGGTGAAATGGCTGAAATCGCAGTGACAGAATTAAGTGATTTGTTGTTAGCGGGCTGTTTGTGTCATGAATGAAGGGTTGAGTCTGTTTTTTTACAGTGGCTTATTTTTATAAAAAGGTAGAATCATGATACGTTTTCCGTATGCTCGATTAGGCACTTTGTTTGCTATTTTTCAAACAGAAACCGCCCAACAAGAAAGGTTGGCCGCAAGATTGGGCTTGTCTTCTCGAACCATACGATCGGATGTGGCCAACTTAAACGATTTTTTGTTGGATTTTGGTGCGCAGGTTGTCTTGCGCCGAGGCTTGGGTTATCAACTCAACATCACCGATGAAACCCTGTACTCCGCCAAACTGAACCAGCCAGAACAAGGTGCGCATATTCCAAGGCAGTCACGGGCGCGAGTGCAATATTTGTTGGTCAAATTTTTAACCAGCCGCAGCGCCATTAAATTACAAACCATTGCGGATGAGTGGTTTGTGAGCCGAGCGGCTTTGCAGCGTGACATGGTCGGCGTACGTGCCTATTTACAAGCTTACGAGCTAAGCGTCATGGCCAAACCCCATTACGGCATGACCTTGATGGGCAATGAATTGATGAAACGCAGTTGTTTGAGCGATTTATTGGTGTGTTTGGCGTTAGAATCCAAAGATCATCCGCTCTTGTATGCCGATTCTACTTTTTCTGTGGCCTTGGCATATTTTGAGCAAGCCATGCCAGCTTGTTTTGAGAAAAGTGCGGTGCGCTTGACGGTAGAAGGGGCGCAGTTTTTAGTTTTTTATTGCGCGGTGGCCTTGTCTCGCAGTCAAGAGGCCAGCGCTTGCGTGTTACAGCCTGTTGATGCGGTTGATGACGAGGTGCGTCAATTGGCGTTGGCCATGACAAGCGTGATGCAAAGTGTGGCCAACTTGCCGATTTCTGATTCAGAATTGACTTTGTTGTGCTTAAACATAGAAGGGCGACGATTGCCCACCAACTTGTTGACCTCAAACGGAGAGGAAGGCACGGAAGGCTTGACCGTTTATTTACTGGATTATTTGAATCGCCATTATCAATATGATTTGCGGTGCGACAATAAACTTTGCACTGATTTAAACGCTCACATTAAAACGATGATGACCCGCATCAAGCATCAAATCAAATTCAGCAATCCCATGCTGGACGAAATTAAAACGCATTATGCGATGGCTTACGACATGACTTTGTCGGCCATTTCAAGCTGGGAAAACGAAACCGCCCATCAAATCAGCGACAATGAAATTGGGTATTTGGTTTTACACATCGGCGTGGCGTTGGAACGGCATTATCAAATTACGTTTGTGTGTCACCCAGAAGCCTTGTTTGTGTGCGACAGCGGCATGTCCACGGTGCGCTTGTTGGAAGCAACTTTGGCAAAAAAATACCCCAATTTGCAGATTAAGCAAACCTTGTCGCTCCGAGAATATGAACGGTTGGATGAGGTGCGTGCTGACTTTGTGATTTCGACGATGAAAATCGCCACCAAAAACAAGCCCGTTCAATTGTTGGCGACTTTCCCGACCGAAGCCCAATGGGCGCAATTGACTAAGCTGGTCGAAATGGACAGAACTCGCCCCTATTTGTTGGCGCGTTTTTTTGATGAGCGTTGTTTTCGGGTGATTGATGGCGCGTGTACGCAAGCCGAATTGTTTGAGCAAGTTTGCAGCCAATTGCAGGCCATGGATTATGTGGGCGCAGATTTTTTACCGTCTTTGTTGGAACGGGAGCAAATCCTCAGTACGGTGTTGGGCGGTGGCATTGCTTTGCCGCACAGTTTGGGCTTGCTCGCCAAAAAAACGGTGGTGTATACCGTGATTGCCCCCCAAGGCATTCTCTGGGCAGGCAACCATACGGCGCATGTTATTTTTGTGTTGGCGATTAGCAAAACCGATTATGAGTCAGCGATGGCGCTCTACGATTTATTTATTGCCTTGATTCGGCAAAAATTGCCTGCCAGTTTGATGAGCAGCACCGATTTTATGACCTTTAAAACCAGTATTTGCGAACCTGCCTGAAGGCCTGAACGATTTGATACCTAAAAACCGTTGCGGCCAACCTTTTAACCTGAAAAATCAAGGAAAAAAGGTTGGCCGCAAACTTTGCGCCGTTAAAAATAATGACCAAAAATGTAGGGGCGATTGGCTTGGCGTAATCGCCCAGCAGAGCGCCAATATGGGCGATTACGTTACACTAATCGCCCCTACTTGCTTTCGGGCAAGCCGTGACAATAATCTTTGGCTTGTTGCAAGGCCTTATCCAAATCTTTGCCCAGACTTTTCATCTCGACCAAAATCATGCCTTTCCACAACAAATCGATGTAACCGTCTTTTTCACCCAACTTTTTGACTTTATACTCAAAATTCGCGGAGACGCGTCTTCTGTTGATGCCAAACACGTCAAAAAAAGCATCTAAAAACGGCTTGGCATCGGCATCTTCGCTGCTGGTGTTTGCCCATTCTGCCGAAAAAGCCACCGCGCGAGCTTTAATTTCGTTCCAACTTAAGGCCATGATACAGTTTCCTTGTGGTGAGATTGCTTTCTATGTTTTCAATTTGCGGCCAACCTTTTTCTCGTGTTTTTCACATCAAAAAGGTTGGCCGCAAAGCCGTTGATGGGCTGATTTTTACATAGAACGGTACAAACTGGCGGCAACGGCTTCGGCAATTTTGATGCCATCGACGCCAGCAGACAAAATGCCGCCTGCGTAGCCCGCGCCTTCGCCAGCAGGAAACAGGCCTTGTGTGTTGAGGCTTTGTAAGGTTTTGGTGTGGCGAGTGATACGGATGGGCGACGAAGTACGTGTTTCTACGCCCGTCAACACGGCATCGTAAAAATTAAAGCCGCGTACTTGTTTGTCAAAAGCAGGGAAGGCCTCTTGCATGGCTTCTATGGCGTAGCTTGGCAAAGCCGTGCGCAAATCGGTCAAGGTGACATCGGGTTTGTAAGAGGGCGTGACGCTGCCCAATTGGCTGGACGGGCGATTGGCCAAAAAGTCGCCCAATAATTGGGCAGGCGCGTTGTAATTTTGGCCGCCCAATTGATAGGCTTGCGCTTCTAAATCGCGCTGCAATTGTATGCCTGCCAAAGGGTGTTTGGAGGGGAAATCGTCGGGCGTAATGCCAACCACGATGCCGCTGTTGGCGTTAAATTCACTGCGCGAATATTGGCTCATGCCGTTGGTGACGACGCGACCCTTTTCCGAAGTGGCGGCCACCACTGTGCCACCTGGACACATACAAAAACTGTAAACGGCGCGTCCATTTTTGGCGTGATGCACCAGTTTGTAATCGGCTGCGCCCAGTAATTCGTCGCCAGCAAACTCACCAAATCGGGCGGTGTCAATTAAACCTTGCGGATGTTCAACTCGAAAGCCAATCGAAAAGGCTTTGGGTTCGATGAAGACACCGCGTTCATGCACCATTTCAAACGTGTCGCGCGCGCTGTGGCCAACCGCTAACACAACGTGGCTGGTTGTTAAGGTTTCTTGGCCGTTAATGACCACGCCTGTGACTTGGCGCTCGCCATTGGTTTCGTCGATGAGTATATCGGTGACTTGACTGCTAAAACGATATTCGCCGCCCAGTTGCGTGATGGTCTCGCGCATATTTTCAACCATTTTCACCAAGCGAAACGTGCCGATGTGCGGTTTGCTGATGTATAAAATCTCTTCGGGTGCGCCAGCTTTGACAAATTCGGTCAACACTTTGCGCCCGTAATGGTTGGGGTCTTTGATTTGACTGTAGAGTTTGCCATCTGAAAAAGTCCCAGCACCCCCTTCGCCAAATTGCACGTTAGATTCGGGCGTTAAAACACGTTCGCGCCACAGTCGAAAAGTGTCTTTGGTGCGTTCGCGCACGGCTTTGCCCCGTTCGATAATAATAGGTCGCAAACCCATTTGAGCCAACAACAACGCCGCAAACAAGCCGCAAGGCCCCAAACCAATCACCACGGGGCGTTCGCTGTCGGCGAGGGGCGCAAGGTTGGCCGCATTCGCCATCATTTCAAACTGATAAGCCGTGGCAGGGGTGGGCGAAACATGAGGATACGCGGCAGGATTTTTAGCCAATTGAGCCAAAATTTGCGCTTCTTGTGGCGTGGTTACGTCCACAGAATAAATGAATAAAATGTCATTTTTTTTGCGCGCATCATAAGCTCGCTTGAAAATACTCAACGTGACGATGTCGCTTTCTTGAAGGTGCAAGCGCTCGGCAATAGCGCGTTTGAGCGCGGCATAGGGATGGACGTGCGTCACAATTTTACTGTCTACATGATCGTCTGAGCGCACGGGATGCTGTTTGATTTGTGCTGCGGCGACCACAGACAAAGGAATTTTGATTTCATTTAGGCGTAACATAATAAAAGCATCTCTAATCTAAAAAATAAAAAAGTAAAAACGAAACATTCGGCCAGCCTGTTTGCAAGCTGGCCGAATGTTATTTGGCGCAAAATAAAAAACGGATAATTAGCGATTGGCCAACAATTCGGCGTGTAAATCTTGCACGCTGTACACCGCAAAATCGGCACCATGAGCCAAGCCCATGCAAACGGCTTGCGCGGCATTGAGCGTGGTGTATTGCGGTACGCGGCTTTGCAAGGCGCTGCGGCGGATGGCGTGACCGTCGGTGATGGCTTGCGGTTGGCTTTCGTTGACTGTGTTAATCACCAGCGCAATTTCGTTGTTTTTTATCATATCCACGATGTGCGGCCGCCCTTCAGAGGCTTTGTTGACGGTTTCCACCAATACGCCAGCATCCGCGCAGGCTTTGGCGGTGCCACGCGTCGCACACACGCTAAACCCAAGACGCAACAACTCTTTGGCCACTTCGGCTGCGGCCAACTTGTCTTTTTCTTTGACAGACACAAAGACTTTACCTGACTTGGCCAGTTTGTCGCTCGCGCCCCATTGCGCTTTTACAAACGCTTCTGCAAACGTGCGCCCCACGCCCATGACTTCGCCCGTTGATTTCATTTCTGGGCTTAACACCGTGTCCACCCCAGGAAACTTGATGAACGGGAAAACAGCTTCTTTCACCGAGTAATAAGGCGGAATGATTTCTTGGGTAAACTGTTGTTGCGCTAAGCTGATGCCTGCCATAACTCGTGCGGCAATTTTGGCTAAAGGTGCGCCTATGGCTTTAGAAACAAAAGGCACGGTTCGGCTGGCGCGTGGATTGACTTCCAACACGTAAATCACCTCCGCACCGTTTTCTTGTTTGACGGCAAATTGGACATTCATCAAGCCCACGACTTTAAGCGCTTTGGCCATATCCACCGATTGGCGGCGAATTTCATCTTGCACTGCTTTCGATAAACTGTAAGGCGGTAAAGAACAAGCCGAATCGCCAGAGTGCACGCCAGCTTCTTCGACGTGCTGCATAATGCCGCCGATAACCACGTCTTGCCCATCGCAAATGCAATCGATGTCCACTTCTATGGCATCATTTAAAAAGCGATCTAACAACACGGGGCTATCATTGGACACCGTCACAGCTTCGCGCATATAACGTTCTAGGTCAGATTGTTGATGCACAATTTCCATGGCACGGCCACCCAACACATAAGAAGGGCGCACGACCAAAGGATAACCAATTTCTTCTGCCGCCACCAAAGCTTCTGCTGACGTGCGCGCGGTGCGGTTAGGGGGTTGTTTTAAATTAAGCGTTTGTAATAGCTGCTGAAAACGCTCGCGATCTTCGGCCAAATCGATGCTGTCTGGTGACGTGCCTATGATGGGAACGCCATTTTCTTCTAGAGCGCGTGCCAATTTGAGCGGCGTTTGGCCGCCGTATTGAACGATGACGCCAAAAGGATTTTCGATGCGCACAATTTCTAGTACGTCTTCTAAGGTTAAGGGCTCAAAATACAAGCGGTCTGACGTGTCGTAATCGGTAGAAACCGTTTCAGGGTTGCAGTTGACCATGATGGTTTCAAAGCCTGATTCACGCAAAGCCATGGCAGCATGAACGCAGCAATAATCAAATTCTATGCCTTGCCCAATGCGATTTGGGCCACCGCCTAAAATGATGATTTTTTTGCCTTTGGTGGGCTGGGCTTCGCATTCAACTTCGTAAGTGGAATATAAATAAGCCGTGCTGCTGGCAAACTCGCCAGCGCAGCTGTCCACGCGTTTGTAAACTGGGTGCAAGCCCGCCATCCAGCGACGATTGCGCATCATGCTTTCGCTGATGTTGAGTAATTCGGCCAAACGCGAATCGGCAAAGCCTTTGCGTTTGAGGGCGCGAATGTCATCGATGCTTAATTTGTTTAAAGTGGTTGCGGCCAACCTTTTTTCTTCTAAAATCAAGTCTTCCAATTGAGCCAAAAACCAGCGATCGATGTGACTGATTTGGAAAACTTCGTCAATAGATAGACCCAATCTAAACGCATCGGCTACATACAAAATGCGTTCTGGGCCTGCGGCGGCGACTTCGTGGCGGATTTTGGTTTCGTCGGTTGTGCGGCTGTTTAGGCCATTTAAGCCTGTTTCTAAACCGCGCAACGCTTTTTGTAGCGATTCTTGCAAGGTTCTGCCCATGGCCATGACTTCGCCCACCGATTTCATTTGGGTGGTTAATCGGTCGTTGGCCTGGGGGAATTTTTCAAAAGCAAAACGAGGAATTTTGGTCACAACATAATCAATGGCCGGCTCAAAAGAGGCGGGCGTTGCGCCACCTGTAATGTCATTGTCCAACTCGTCCAAAGTAAACCCCACCGCCAACTTGGCCGCAACTTTGGCAATCGGGAAGCCCGTGGCTTTAGAGGCCAAAGCCGAAGAGCGAGAAACACGCGGATTCATTTCGATGACGATCATGTCGCCCGTGTCTGGATTAACGGCAAATTGAACATTAGAGCCACCTGTGTCTACCCCAATTTCGCGCAAGACCGCCAAGCTGGCGTTGCGCATGATTTGGTATTCTTTGTCGGTTAGAGTTTGCGCAGGCGCAACCGTAATGGAGTCGCCCGTATGCACCCCCATCGGGTCAAAATTTTCGATAGAACAAATGATGATGCAATTGTCATTTTTGTCGCGCACCACCTCCATTTCGTATTCTTTCCAGCCCAAAACAGATTGCTCAATCAACAATTCGTGCGTGGGAGAGGCTTCAAAACCGCCTTCGCAGATGCTTAAAAACTCTTCGCGATTGTACGCGATGCCGCCGCCCGAGCCACCCATGGTAAAGCTGGGGCGGATTAAAGTCGGGAAACCCACTTTATCTTGGGCTTCTAATGCTTGAGACAGCGTCGTGCAAACAAAAGAAAGGGGCGTTGAAAGCCCAATTTTGGTCATGGCTTCTTTAAAACGCCCACGGTCTTCTGCTTTGTCTATGGCGTCTTCGGTTGCACCAATCAATTCAACATTGTATTTGGCCAAAACGCCATGTTTGGACAAATCTAAAGCACAATTGAGCGCCGTTTGGCCGCCCATGGTGGGCAAAATGGCGCAAGGGCGTTCTTTTTCTATGATTTTTTCAACCACTTCCCAATGGATGGGTTCGATGTAAGTCACGTCGGCCATTTCTGGGTCGGTCATGATGGTGGCCGGGTTTGAATTCACCAACACCACTTTATAGCCTTCTTCACGTAAGGCTTTACAAGCTTGTGCGCCAGAATAATCAAATTCACATGCCTGCCCAATAACAATGGGGCCTGCGCCTATAATCAAGATGGTCTTTAGGTCTGTCCGTTTTGGCATGGTGGCAACTTTCTCAATGATTAAAAATGTTAAAAAGGATAGAGTGACTGGGCGTAAAAACAGGGACGGATGCTGCGTAAAAAAACGCCGTTTCGTCCCTTAAATCCATACTGTCATGCAAAAAATAAAACGACGCATTATGAATGATAACGACGATTTTTTCAAGTCATATTTGGCCTTGCTGACCTTAAACTGGCTTGTGTTTGATGGGTTTCGATGTAAATCGCTTACACGATACGGGCTTATTCTGGTAAGATTAAGTATGCCTTTTAAAGGCGTTTTTTGTCGAATCGTGGTAAAGCTCATATAAAAAAGGATTACAAACGTTATGGAGACCGTCATCAATCGCCTTAGTCAAAATATTAATAATTTGATGATTAAGGTTAAAACTTTGCAAACGCGTCATGCGCAGTTGGCTGAACAGCACGCCACAGAAGTCAGTTTGTTGAGCAAACAATTAGAAGAATCGAATTTACTGGCTCAAGCCAAAATTTACGAGTTAGAACAAACCAATGCCCAGCTATTGGTCACCTTAACCCAATTGCATGGCCGTTTGTCACACGTGATGGCGCATTTGCCTTTAGCCGATACAGGCTCCGTTCATACGCCCACGAAGGAGGCTACAAATGTCTAATTTAGTCCAAACACGAGTGGCCATTTTAGGCCGAGATTTTGTGATTAGTACGCCAGAAAGCGAACAAGACACTTTGCAGCAAGCGTTATTGTTACTAATCAGCAAAGTCGAAAGCATACAAGCCACGGGCATGATGGATACGCAAAAAATCGCCATCATGGCGGCCTTGAATTTGGCCAGCGATTTCTTAAAAATGAATTTAGGCGATTCGGTGGGCGACAGTGATTGGAGTTTGAGCAAAATCACCAGCCGTTTGGATCAAATGAATGCCTTAATCGAAAGCCAGTTAGACGCGGCTGCATGAAATACCCTGCTCATTTAGGGTATTGCAATTGGCAGAATAAGATGTTAAACAATTCACTAGAATTCATTCCTTATGCGCATTCTTATTCTTGGCGGTACAGGCTTGGTTGGTTCTACGTTGGCCTCACAGTTAAAACATCACGACGTACAAATCCTTAGCCGCAGTCGTGCGCCAAACACGATTTATGGTGACTTTGCAAAGTTGCAAAGTATTGAGTGTTGGTTGCCTTTATTAACGGGCATTGATGTCGTTATCAATGCAGTCGGTATATTTAATGAAACCGCTACTCAAAGTTTTGCCGATGTCCATATTCATGCGCCGATAGCCTTGTTTGCTGCTTGTGAAAAAATGGGGGGTAAACGCGTCATTCAAGTCTCAGCTTTGGGTGCTGCGCCTGATGCGGTGACGGCCTATTGGCGTAGCAAGGCTCAATCGGATGCCGCATTGTGCGCCAGCGCTTTACATTGGAACATTATTCGGCCTTCTCTGATTTATGCAGAAAATGGCGTGAGCAGTCGCGTGATGTGCCGTATTGCTAGTTTACCGTTGTTGTCCAATTTGCAAGGTTGTCGTGATGTCCAACCTGTGCATTTAGATGATGTCATTTGGCTTTTGATTCACTTAATTGAAGAACCACTGATAAGCAAAAAAATCATTCATGTTGTCGGCGCTACCGCGATGCCCATTTCGCAATGGTGGCAACAATTGAGGTTGGCAATAGGAATGCGGCCAGCAATCGTTATCAATCTCTCTCCTTGGATGCAATCTTGCGCAAGTGCTGTTGCTCAATATCTACCTTGGTCATTATTCAATCGTGACAGTTTAGCCATGTTGCGCGTCGGCAATTGTGCTGATGTGCAGCCTTTTATTGAGTTACTTGGCCGTTTACCCAAAGCGGCATTACCTGCCCCCAATGAAGCTGCTTCGGTGCGTCAAGCGGCACAATTTTCATGGATGCTGCCGATGTTGCGGGTTTCGTTGGCGTTGGTTTGGTTTTTGACTGCGGCAACCAGTCTGTGGGGTTGGCCGCGCCATGAAAGTTATGCGTTACTGGCTTCAGTGGGCATCCCAAACGAATGGCAAGCCCTTTTGTTTTATGGTTCAGTCGCGATGGATACTTTGTTTGGTTGGGCGTGTTTATTCAATGTCGCGTGGCGTTGGCAACTGTTGTTGGTTTTGTTTTACAGCATTGTTATTGCCGTGGCTATGCCCGAATTTTTATTGCACCCGTTTGGACCACTGTTAAAAAATTTGCCGATTTTAGCTTTGTTAATCCTGTTTGATCAACTGAATATTAAACATCAACACGATTCTGATTTTAAATAACAAAAGGAGTTTTATATGGAATATTATTTTGTGACCAAATGGCTACATATTTTGTCTGCCACTTTGATGTTTGGTACGGGTTTTGGCACGGCTTTTTATATGTTTGTGACAAATCGCAGCGGTAATGTGCAAGCGATTTCAGTAGTTTCGCAATGGGTCGTTCGTGCGGATTGGTGGTTTACGACGCCATCCATTATTTTTCAACCCATTTCTGGCTTGTTGATGGCGCATTGGTTGGGCTATCCATACACGTCGTATTGGTTAGTTTTGTCTATGATTTTGTATCTGGTTGCTGGCGCGTGTTGGTTGCCCGTCGTTTGGTTACAACTGAAAATGCGAGATATGGCACAAATTGCGGCTCGTGATCAAACACCTTTACCCGAAAGATATTGGCGTTTTGAGCGAATATGGACAATGTTAGGTTTTCCCGCTTTTATCAGTTTGATGGTTGTGTATTGGTTAATGGTCAGCAAACCATTTTAACGGTTTAGGCTTGTTTATTGGGCGGCTATCTTTTATAATGCCGTCGTTCTCTGCTGTTCTCGTAACGACAAACCATATCTTTGTACCAATAAGTTCGCACAGGTTATTGTCGTCTTGGTGGGTGATGTCGCGCCTTACTTTTGTTTGGTGCGCCCGAAACTAGAAAGACTTTGACCACCCTTGAAAACAAGGTACAAGCGAATGATGTCGAGCTCGGAATTGGCGGAGAACCCAAAATTTTAAAGCACCTTGTTTGATTAAAATGGCGCTTCGTTTTCATAAACATAACAAACCGCTTGCGGCCAACCTTTGCACCCAAAAACAGGGAAAAAGGTTGGCCGCAGTCTTGTTGGTTGATGAGTTGATGGTTGATATTGTGTCGAATTTATAGAAGGGTAGGGATTTATTATGTCATTACAATTTTTTTATTTGGGGTGTTTGTTGATGTTGACGGTAGTCTTACATTTAACATGGAGCGTTGCTTGGCTGAATTATTTAAAGCCTCACTCCAAGCCCAGCCATCTTGTTTTTTTGGCTTTTATTGCCTCAATGTTAGTGGTTCATAGCCTTGAAGTGATTTTATTTGCTGTTTTTTATCTTTGGCGCGATGGTTTTGCCGAGTTTGCAGATGCGCTTTATTTTTCGATGGTGACTTATTCAACGGTTGGTTATGGCGATTTGTTGTTGCCTAAAACCTTGCGCTTGGTGGGCGCAGGTGAAAGCCTTGTTGGTGGTTTGATGACAGGTTGGACTGTCGCCATGCTGCTGCATTATTTGAACGACAGACACAAAAAAATAAGCCATCAAAAAAAAGATAACAAACAGTAAGCGCAACGGGCGCATCATTTCAGTTTACGGGCAAAATATTTCGTCATCCGCGATCATCTGAAACATGTATTATTATTTGCGCCTGATTTGGTCAATATGGAAAACAGAAAGCACATATTAACATCCGTACTTGAACTTTGTGTTTTTATGAATCAAACCATAAATAATGTATATTATGTTAAATTATTTATTTCAATCGTGCAACGTCTTTATCTCAGCTAAGCCGTGTAATACTTCCTCCCCTATCGCGCTGGTCGACTTGCCTATGCCGCCGCCCGACATCAAGCCCGATTTTTTGGTCTCGCTAAAATGGCTTTCTGTGTACGTTTTGGTCGCCGCCAATATTTGTTTGCGGATAATAACGTGCCGTTGTTGCTGAACGTGCTACCCAGCGCTTGCGTGTCACTCAAAAAGCCGCGCGTGGTCGTGTTTTTTTTGGACAAATTTTTTTTGGGTGCTACTGGACGTACTGGCCAAGCTTTACAAACTTGCGGCCAAACTTTTACCTTGAAAAATCAATGGAAAAAGGTTGGCCGCAATGCCGTTTTAAAACTAAAAAAAATTAAAAAACATGACGTTGTAACAATTTTTTATCGTATTCTTTTAAATCAAAATCAAAATCATCAACCATGATCACGGCTCGTTTGAGTTGTCGCGCATGAGTGACTTGTTCAAAATCGGCTAGCGTGATGCGCTGATTTGCCAAGGCTTCAGCCAAACGCAGGGCGTTGGTGTGGCTGGTGAGTTCGCCTTTGCGCGTCATATTGCGCAATTGTTTTTCCAAGCCTTCGGCCGCAATGACCGCAGGCAAAGCTTGCGCATAAATGCCAATCGGGTCGGTGGGTTCGGGTGGCAAATACATGCCGTTGGATAAACGATAGCGCACCCCTTCTGATGTCATCATGGCTTGCGCCACCGCCGTACCGACTTTATCCGATGGCGGTTTTAATCTCAATCCCAAAGGAAATACCAGCGCCGGCAAAAGATTGGCCGCAAATCGATTGGGCAAATTATCTAAGAAACCTGCCAAGGCCGTTTGGATATCAAACAAAGCCGTTTCAACGGCCCATTGCAACAAAGGCAGATCTTCTTCAGGTTTGCCATCGGCTTCAAAGCGCTTTAAACACGCCGAAGCAATGTACATATTGGACAACGCATCACCCAATCTGGCGGACAATTTTTCCTTAAATTTTAAAGAGCCACCCAAAGTAAACATGGCCATGTCGGACAACAACGCAAAAGAACTTGAAAAACGCGTCAGCTGCTGATAATAACGTGCCAATTCGCCTGCATCACTGGGCGTGCGCGCCCACATCCCACCTGTCACGCCCAATACAAAACTGCGCACCACATTGCTGATGACAAAATTAATGTGCGCCGTTAAGTTTTCATCAAAATCAACCACTTGATTGGATTGCGCCGCACGCATTTCTTTTAAAACATAAGGGTGACAGCGGATGGCTCCTTGGCCATAAATCATCATGGATCGTGTCAAAATATTAGCGCCTTCCACGGTGATGCAAACGGGGATAGATTGATAAATGGCGGCCAAATAATTGCGTGGCCCAACCACCACCGCGCGTCCGCCGTGTATGTCCATCGCCGCATCGACCACCACGCGCATTTTTTCGGTATTGTGATATTTTAAAATGGCCGACAAGACAGACGGTTTTTCGCCCAAATCCAAGGCAGTGACCGCCAAATTTTGTGAGGCTTCCATTTGATAGGTGTAGCCACCGATACGCGCCATGGCTTCATCCACCCCTTCAAATTGGCCGATGGGCAAGCCAAACTGATCCCGTATGCGCGCATAAGCGCCCGTGGTGTAACTGGCCACTTTACCTGCCGCCACCGCCATACCTGGTAAAGAAATGCAACGCCCAACCGACAAGCATTCCATTAACATCCGCCAGCCTTGGCCTGCATATTCGACACCGCCAATTATCCAATCTAAAGGCACAAACACGTCTTTGCCCGACGTGGGTCCGTTCATAAAACAACTGCCCGAAGGATAATGACGGCGGCCAATTTCAACGCCTGCGTATTCCGTTGGAATTAACGCACAAGTGATGCCGATGTCGCTGGTTTTGCCCAACAAATGCTCAGGATCGTGCATTTTAAAAGCCATACCCAACACCGTGGCCACTGGCGCTAAGGTAATCCAGCGTTTTTCCCAAGACAAGCGCACACCCAACACATTTTGATGCGCAACGCCCGTTCTGGGGTCGGTATAATCGCCGCGACACACCACCCCAAAATCAGGAATCGCGCCCGCATCCGAGCCAGCATAAGGACTGGTTAAGGCAAAACAAGGGATTTCTATACCTTGCGCCAAACGCGGTAAATAATAATTTTTTTGAGCTTCCGTGCCGTAATGTTGCAACAATTCGCCCGGCCCCAAAGAATTGGGCACCATCGCTGTCACGCCTGCGGCTATGCTGCGCGAGCCAATTTTGGTCACCATTTTGGCGTGTGCATAATTAGAAAACTCTAAACCACCATATTTTTTCTTGATAATCAAAGCAAAAAATTTGTGATCTTTCATGTATTGCCAAACTTCAGGCGGCAAATCTTTGTTGGTGTGATTGATTTGCCAATCATCAATCAAGGCGCACAATTCATTGACAGGGCCGTCTAAAAAGGCTTGTTCTTCGGCGGTGAGTTTGGCCAATGTCACTTTTTGTAAGCGTCCCCAGTTGGGTTTACCTGAAAAAAACTCGCTTTCCCACCAAACCGTACCCGCATTAATGGCCTCTTCTTCGGTAGAAGACAGTGGCGGCATGACTTTTTTGAACAAACCAAAAGCCCAGTTTGTAAAAAACAATCGGCGCAACATGGGCACATTCAACACCAAGAAAACCAGTCCCAAACCCAGCCAAATCCAATTTGGGAAATGGAGTTTAAACGATGCCCCCACCGCAATCAGGCCACCAAAAACAGCGACCGTCCATAAAAGAATGGGCGCTTTACAATAAGCCAAAACGCCAAAAAGCAACAGGCTGGCGATGATTAATATTAATAGACTTAGCATCATGATGTACTCCTAAAAAATAACCGTTACGAAAAAGGTTGGCCGCATGATTTAGCATAGCTTGCGGCCAACCTTTTTGCCGTTTTTTATGGCAAACGCCATCAAACGCGTTCAAAAATACCTGCCGCGCCCATGCCCGTCCCGATGCACATACTCACCATCGCGTGCTTGAGTTTGGGATTACGCTGAAAAGCACTCATGATGGTGGCGACCCGTATCGCGCCCGTTGCGCCCAAAGGGTGACCTAAAGCAATTGCGCCGCCCAAAGGATTGATGCGATTACTGTCCAAATCCAATTGTTTGATGACGGCCAAAGCTTGGGCCGCAAAGGCTTCGTTCAATTCTATCCAATCCAATTGGTGCTGTTGTATGCCTGCCATTTTTAACGCACGTGGAATGGCTTCTATCGGGCCTATGCCCATGATTTCTGGCGGCACACCAGCCACCGAAAACGCAGAATACCGAGCAATCGGGGTCACGTTATATCGCTTTAAAGCCGCTTCGCTCATCACCAACACCGCTGCTGCCCCATCAGACATTTGAGAGGCGTTGCCTGCCGTGACTGTCGCCTTGCGACCTGCCGCAAAAATCGGACGTAATTTGGCCAACGTTTCCACCGTTGTCCCTGCGCGTGCGCCCTCATCGTGTTCAAACAAAAAAGACTGTGACTGTGTGCGGCCTGTCGTCAAATCAGGCAATTGATTGTTGACTTGGTAAGGGCTGATTTCTGCTTTAAAGTGACCTTCTGCGATGGCGCGCAGGGCTTTTTCGTGCGAAGCAGCGGCAAAAATGTCTTGCTCTTCACGCGAAATTTGCCATTTTTCAGCCACCCTTTCGGCCGTCAAACCCATGCCGTAAGCCAAAGCGATGGCTTCATTTGACTCGAAAAATTTTGGGTTAGGGGCGGCTTTATTGCCCAGCATTTGGCTCATAACCGACATGGATTCGGTGCCTGCGCCTATCGCCACATCGGTCAAGCCCATTTGTATCATTTGGGCGGCGTGAGCGACGCTGTTAAGCCCAGAAGAGCAAAAACGATTTAAGGTGTAAGCTGGCACACAATCGGGCATCCCTGCCAACAAGACACCCATGCGCGCCACATTCATGCCTTGTTCGCCTTCAGGTATGGCACAACCCACCACCACTTCGCCAATTTCTTTTTGATCTAATTGCGGCACTTCGGCCAAAACAGCGCGCAGCACGTGCGCCAGCATATCGTCGGGGCGCACAAATCGAAAAGCGCCGTTTCTTTTAGCCACTGGCGTGCGTGTTGCCGCAACAATGTAAGCCTCTTGCATCAGTTTGGACATGAGATTCTCCGTATTTTCGGACTACTGTTTTTTATTGGATTGCGGCCAACCTTTTGACAGAAAAATGCTTAAAAAGGTTGGCCGCAACACGGTTTGGTTGCGTAAGGATAGTATTGACTGCGGCGTTAGTTGCGCAAAGGTTTGCCAGTTTCCATGGTGTGTTTCATACGCGCTTGAGTCAACGGCGACGTCAATAGCTGCACGAACTGTTCACGCTCTACTCGCAAAATCCACGCTTCGTCGACCACGCTGCCGCCTTCGATTTCGCCACCGCACAAAGCAATGGCGGCGGCTTTTGCCACTTGATAATCGTAAGCAGAAATAAAACCGCCATCGCGCATATTCACCAATAACTGTTCGGCATTGGCGATGCCTGCTTTGCCTGCCACCACAATTTGGCGTGGCGGCAAAGGCGCTTTATGCCCCATTTCATAGGATGCACGCGCTTGTTTAATGGCAACAAACAATACTTCTTGTGGGTTCATGACGATGGTGTCCCCTTCATTTAAATAACCCATTTCACGGGCATTCAGCGCAGAAGTGGATGTTTTTGCTTGGGCAATTGCCATAAAAAAAGGTTGTAAAATCGCAAATAAATCTTTGTTGGTCGTTTGGTTTAACCGCTCGGAAGCCAACCGCGCAAAATAAGCCGAGCCGCCGCCCGCAGGTATTAAGCCCACGCCAGCCTCAACCAAACCGATATAAGACTCAAAAGCCACCACGCGCTTGCCACTATACAAAGCCAATTCGCAACCGCCGCCCAAAGCCATGCCGCTCACGCCAGCGACAGTTGGAATACTGGCGTATTTCAAGGCCAAACACGCATTTTGAAAGAGTTCTATGTGTGGCGCAAAAGCAATGCCTTCTTGCTTTTGCAAAAACAGTAACACTTCTTTTAAATCAGCCCCCAAAGCAAAGGGCGCACCATGCCAAACCACCAAGCCTTTCAACTGCTTTTCGGCAAAGCCAACGGCTTCGATGATGCCCGTTAAGACCGCTTGACTGACCACGTGCATGCGCGTTTTAAACGATAATATTCCGATGTCTGTATCGACATCGTCTCTCACCCAAAGCCTCACCGCCTCCGTTTCAAACACTGTCCGCCCCCAATCGGCGCTTTCACCCAACAACAATTCAGGAAATAGCTGGCGTTGATAAACAGGCAAGGTCGAACGTGGCACCGGGCCTTGCTGGCGAGGGCTGAAAGATCCTTCTGGCGTATGAATATGAGTCACTTGATGCACCCAATCAGGCAAAGTGTGCTGGCTGTAAGCCGCGCCCGAGGCGATGTCTTCTGCCAAACATTGCGTTAAGTTGCCCCAACCCGCCTGTTGCCAAAGTTCAAAAGGCCCTTGTTTCCAGCCGTAACCCCAACGCATGGCAAAATCCACTTCACGCGCCGAAACCGCAATATCCCCCAAATGATGAGCGCAATAATGAAACAAATCTCTGTGTATTGCCCAAATGAGTTGGGCTTGGCGGTGCGTGCTGGTGCGCAAGGCTTGCCATTTTGCCCACGGTTCTTTCATTTTTAATATATCAAGGACTTGCGCATCCACCGTTGCCGAAACTTCACGATAATCACCCAAATTCACGTCAAACACTTTAAACGTTTTGCCTTCTTTTTGATAAATGCCTTTGCCTGCTGTTTTTGCGCCCAAAGCTCCGCGCGCTATCAAGGTGTTTGTCCACTCTGCCACTTGGTACAAGTTCACCCAAGGATCGTCCTTTAATTGGCTAGCCATACCATTGACCACATGAACCAAAGTGTCTAAACCCACAATGTCGGACAAGCGAAAAGTGGCTGATTTCGGTAAGCCTATCAATTCTCCCGTCAACGCATCCACCTCATCAAAAGGCAAACCCAACCGCTGTGCATGATGCGCCACAATCAACAACCAAGCCACCCCGATGCGATTGGCCACAAAATTGGGCGTGTCAAATGCCCTAACCACGCCTTTACCCAATTGTTGTGTGAGCCACGCCTCTAAATGATTTGTCACCGCCTCGTCCGTCGTCGCGCAAGGAATGATTTCAACCAAAGTCATGTAGCGAGGCGGGTTGAAAAAATGAATGCCACAAAATCTTGAGCGACAAGACGCGGGGACATTTTCAGACAAAGCTTGTATTGATAAGCCCGACGTATTCGACGCAATCACCGCCTGCGCATTGAGATACGGGGCAATTTTTTGATACAAATCGGCCTTCCACGCCATTTTTTCGGCGATGGCTTCGATGATTAAATCGCAATCTGATAGCAAAGCCAAATCAGTCTCATAGTTAGCCGCAGTGATGTGATGAATAACATCACGAGCCCCCAAAGGCGCAGGCTTTAATTTTTTTAAGCCTGCCAAAGCACGCTCAACGATGGCGTTTGGTGAACCTTCTTTGGCCGCCAAATCAAACAAAACCACAGCAATGCCAGCATTGGCAATGTGCGCAGCAATTTGTGCGCCCATCACGCCAGCGCCCAATACCGCCACTTTACGTATCATCAATCCACTCATGTTTGCGCTCCTTGTGTGCCACTTTACGGGTTAGCAAAGCGGTATAACGGTCAAAAAAAACTTGAAAATGATTCTAAACGCTTAATCCTGCTTTAGCAAACGGCGCAATGGCCTGTTTGTAACAATCTTGCAGGATAAGCCATTTTTTTTTCGCTGCATTGTGCGGCGCAATATCTAAGAAAAGACTGGTGTCTGTTATGATTTTAGGCGCAACAAAAAAACTAACTTATTATAAAAAAACCATATTTTTAGCATTTAATTGCTTTTTTTATCGATTTTATGAATTTATGTTTCTTTTTATGAGCGATAACTCCAAAAAATGAACTTAGAGCAAAAAACAAAACTTGTTTTTTTAAATTTAACGATTAAAAACAAACAACTAATGAATTGTGCGGCGCAATAAAAATAGTTTAATCGCCCCCACCTAAGAAAAGTTGAGCGTCAACGAAAAGGCTTTTTTATGTCGATGACCCACAAACACCCTGTTTTTCAATCGCCAGCGTACTCTAAAGGCTTTATAATGCGCCTTTATTTTTATGGAGCCGCCCTATTATGTTTGTGCACCCCGATATCAGTCCAATCGCCATTCAAATTGGCCCACTTGCTGTGCATTGGTACGGCTTAATGTATTTAGTCGGATTTATGGTTTTTTTGTGGTTAGGCCGTGTGTTAATTGAACGCAAAAAAACACGCTTAACTCGTGATGATTTAGACGATTTGTTGTTTTATGGCATTTTGGGCGTGATTTTGGGCGGTCGATTGGGTTACGTTTTGTTTTACAAACCCAGTTTTTATTGGGAAGAACCACTCTCTGCACTCAAAATTTGGGAAGGCGGCATGGCCTTTCATGGCGGTTTATTGGGTGTACTTGTGGCTTTGTTTTTGTTTGCGCGCAAAAAACAATATGGGTTTTTAGAAATTGCTGATTTTGTCGCGCCTTTAGTGCCGTTTGGCTTGGCCGCTGGTCGCTTGGGCAATTTTATGAACGGCGAATTATGGGGCAGAGTCACCGACTCTAACGCTTTTTGGGCCATGACTTTCCCCAGAACAGCCCAAGACGCGGATTTGTCTTTTTTGCAAACCAACCCAGAATGGCTTTCTACTTATTTGCAATTTGGCGCTTTACCCAGACACCCCTCCCAACTTTACCAATGCGCCTTAGAAGGGCTGTTGTTATTGATTGTGTTGTGGACTTTGGCCAATAAAAAACAGCCGTTAGCACAAGGTCAATTAGCCAGCTTATTTTTATTCGGTTATGGCTTGGCGCGTTTTGTGGTCGAATATGCGCGTGAACCAGACAGTTATTTGGGCTTTATCGATTTATTTGGTTTAGATTTTAGTATGGGGCAATGGTTGTCTTTGCCGATGATTTTATTGGGCTTATTGGGTTTCTTTTATTTTGGACGTTCGGGTAAACCCCTTGCATCAACAAAGTCATCATAAAGCCACCATTCCGTTGCTGTTATTTTTCATGCCTTTCAAATTTTAATTTAAAAACAGAAAGTTAACCCGATTATGAATCCCAGTCCACAACACCCTTTTTTGGCCGAACAATTAACGCAATTGGCCGAAACTTACGGCACGCCCGTTTGGCTGTACGATGCGCCCACCATACGCGCGCGCATTGCCCAATTATCAGCATTTGATGTGGTGCGGTTTGCGCAAAAAGCTTGTTCAAACACCCACATTTTAAAACTCATGCGAACACAATCGGTCAAAGTCGATGCGGTGTCTTATGGTGAAATCATCCGCGCCCAAACCGCAGGCTATTTGGCCGCCGAAATCGTGTTTACTTGCGATGTTTTAGACATCGACAGTTGTGAAAAAGTGGTGAATGATGGCATCGCCGTCAACGTGGGCAGCATCGATATGCTGCACCAGTTGGCCGCAGAATCAGCGCGAGTCGGTAAAACTGGCCATCCCGTTTGGATACGCATCAACCCTGGATTTGGACATGGGCACAGCCAAAAAACCAACACGGGCGGCGAAAACAGCAAACATGGTATTTGGCATCAAGATTTGGCTTTGGCTTTGGCGCTCATCGACACTTTGGGCTTAACCTTAATTGGTTTACATATGCACATTGGCTCGGGGGTCGATTACGCGCATTTGTCTAGCGTGTGTTCCGCCATGGTTGCACTGATTAAAGAATCGGGCGCAAACGTCCAAGCCATTTCGGCAGGCGGCGGTTTGTCTACGCCTTATCAAGCTGGGCAAGAACGAGTGGACATTGCGCATTATTTTAGTTTATGGGACGCTGCCCGCTTAGAAATTGCCGCGCATTTAGGCCACCCTGTCACTTTAGAGATTGAACCTGGGCGATTTTTGGTTGCCGAATCTGGCGTGCTGTTGTCTCGCGTTCGCAGCATTAAAAACATGGGCGCGCATCAATTTGTGTTGGTAAACGCGGGCTTTAATGATTTGATGCGCCCTGCTTTATATGGCAGCTATCATCACATCAGCGTTTTGCCTCATGCGCTATCGCCCAGCCTCAGCGAACGCGAAACCGCCGCCGTTGTTGTGGGCGGGCCTTTGTGTGAATCGGGTGATGTATTTACCCAGCAAGAAGGCGGATTTGTCGCCCAGCGCCCTTTGCCGCAACCCGTCATTGATGACTTGTTGGTTTTTCATGACACAGGGGCTTATGGCGCGTCGATGTCGTCCAATTACAACAGCCGCCCTTTTAGTCCTGAAGTCTTGATTGATGGCGAACACACGCAATTGATTCGTCGCCGTCAAACCATCGCCGAATTATTGGCTTTAGAAGATACGCTTTAAAAATGGCTTGCGGCCAACCTTTTTGACGACTATTGAGCGAAAAAGGTTGGCCGCAAGTTTGCTGCTTGGTTTTGTTGGTTTTTTTGTTGTTGACTCGGTGTTTTATTTTTCTTACTTTTTACTTTGGGATTAACGATAGATATGAAGACTCTTAAGCGCGCCCTAATCAGTGTTTCAGATAAAAATGGGGTTTTAGAATTGGCTGCGGCCTTGGCTCAATATGGCGTTGAGATTTTATCAACGGGTGGCACAGCCAATTTATTGGCTGAAGCGGGTTACGCGGTAACCGAAGTTTCTGCGCACACAGGCTTCCCCGAAATGATGGAAGGCCGCGTTAAAACTTTACACCCAACCATACACGGTGGGATTTTGGCCAAACGCAGCCACCCCGATCACGTTGCGGCCATGCAACAACACGGGATAGCCCCCATTGATTTGGTGTGCGTGAATTTGTATCCTTTTGAACGCACGGTCGCCAGTGGTACCGCCACGCTAGAAGTAGCCATTGAAAACATCGACATCGGCGGGCCAGCCATGATCCGTTCTGCCGCTAAAAACTGGGGCGATGTCGCGGTTTTAACGTCTCCAGAAGATTATCAAACGGTGATAGATGAACTGCATCAACACTCGGGCGCTTTGTCTAGCCCCACTCGTTTTCAGTTGGCAAAACGTGCTTTTAGCCACACCGCCGCCTATGATGGGGCGATTAGCCAATATTTGAATGCGTTGGCCACGCCAGAAGCCCAAGCCCAGCCTTTTTCAGACGTTTTAAACTTGCAGTTTGTCAAAGCAGAAGATTTGCGTTACGGCGAAAACCCGCATCAAGCGGGGGCTTTTTACCGTGAAAAATCGGTCAAAGCAGGCTCGATTGCCAGCTCGGTACAACTTCAAGGCAAGCCTTTGTCTTACAACAACATCGCCGATGCGGATGCGGCTTGGGAAATGGCCAAAAGTTTGGCTGATTTGCCACAGCCCGCTTGCGTCATCGTCAAACACGCCAACCCTTGCGGTGTGGCTTTGGGGGACACCGCGTTGGCGGCTTATCAACGCGCTTTTGCCACCGACCCAACCAGCGCTTTTGGTGGCATTATTGCCTTTAATCGCCCTGTTGATGCCGCAACCGTGGCTGCTGTTACCCAACAATTTTTAGAAGTGTTAATTGCACCAGCCTTCAGCCCAGAAGCTTTGGCTTTGATTGCCGAAAAGAAAAACGTGCGCGTTTTACAAATTGAGTGTTTGCCTGCCAGCAATGCTTTAGATTACAAACGCGTTGGTGGCGGTTTGTTGGTGCAACATAGCGACACACGCAGCGTTTTGCCCGCCGAGTTTCAAGTTGTGTCGCGCCGCCAACCCAGCGTAAGCGAAATGACTGATTTGTTATTTGCTTGGCGAGTGGCCAAATATGTCAAATCCAATGCCATTATTTTTGCGCAAGCAGGCCAAACGTTGGGCATAGGCGCTGGCCAAATGAGCAGAGTCGATTCCACGCACATTGCCGCTAAAAAAGCGTTAGAAGGTGGCTTTATCCTAAACGGAGCCGTAGCGGCTTCTGATGCATTTTTCCCTTTCCGAGATGGCATCGATGTCATTGCCAAGCAAGGCATTAAAGCCATCATACAACCAGGTGGCTCGATTAAAGATGAGGCGGTTTTCGCTGCTGCCGATGAACACGACATCGCCATGATATTAACGGGCGTACGTCATTTTAGACACTAACTGTCTTTGATTTTATGACTAAAAACCAAATGGCGATCACCGTTCAGTGTTCGCCATTTGGACTTTTTTAAACCGCATTTGTTTAGAGGTTCTTTTCTACTCATGATTTCTCTTGCTTTGCAACAGCCGCCTGACTTAATGGCGATACACGCTTTTAATCCCAAAATGTTTCCTTGCTTGCTGTTATCGGCAGGCGCAGGCGCGACTGCTCAAACCGCAGGTTGGGATATTTTATTTGCTTTGCCCGACACGTTGCCCGAAACCATGCGCGTCTATCAAGCGCATGAAGGCGACCAGTTTTGGGCAGATTTGGCGGCTTTGCCCATGGTAAATGCAAATGATGCGCCCACAACGCCAGACTCGATTGATTTCCCTTTTAAAGGCGGTTGGTTTGTGTATGCAGGTTACGAACTGCAAAACACCCTAGAGCCAAGCGTTCCCAAGGGGTTAGAACATAATTTTCCTTTGGCCTGTTTGGCCAGAAGCCCTGCGGCAGTGTTGTTTCATCACCCAAGCCAAACGGCTTATTTGGTGGCCGAAACGCCACAACAATTGGCTGTGTTGCAACAAAGCCTTGCACAAGTGCCGCCTTTTAACCCCCAAAAGGTTGGCCTCACGCATTTGGAAGAAGATCCGTCTGAATGGTATTTGAACGCCATTGCACAGCTCAAGCGTTATATTTACGAAGGCGACGTGTTTCAAGTCAATATTTCCCGCGCGTGGCAAGCCAGCTTGATGCCAGACATCAAAGCCATCGATATTTTTCATGCCGCACGGCAACACAATCCTGCGCCTTTTTCGGCTTTGCTCGACATGGGCGAAGCACAAATCATCAGCGCCTCGCCCGAACGTTTGGTGCAAGTCAAATCAGGCTGGGTGTCCACTCGCCCGATTGCAGGCACGCATCCACGCGCGCGTGACGATGCCAATGCCGACGCACTGCTGCGTCAACAGTTGGCACAAAGCACCAAAGAACGCGCCGAACACATCATGTTGGTCGACTTGGCTAGAAATGACATAGGTCGCTTGGCCGAGTGGGGAACAGTCGAAGTCAATGAATTGATGACCGTGGCCAGTTATGCCTTTGTGCATCACATCGAATCCAACATTCGAGGTAAACTTCGCCCCAATACCCACCCTGCCGAGGTTTTGGCCGCTGTGTTTCCTTGTGGCACGATTACGGGCTGCCCAAAAGTTCGCACCATGCAAATCATACGCGAGCTAGAAAAACAAGCCCGCCGTGCTTACACAGGTAGTTTGGGTTACATCAATCACGATGGCAGCATGGATTTTAATGTACTGATACGCACGTTTATGCAACAACAAACGCAACTGTATTTTAGAGCAGGCGGCGGCATTGTTGCCGATTCAGATTCCAACAAAGAATTACAAGAAACCCGTCACAAAGCCCACGGCTTGTTAAAAACACTGGGCGTTACGCTATAAAATATTTACCACAAACTATTTTTTATTCTTTCGTCTTTTCAAAAAAGGAAGCAGCGTTCATGACACAACAGACTTTTAGCAACTACGAGCAATTACCCAAATTTTCACCGCAAGGTTTTAAAGTAGTCAAGTGCCCCAGCGAAACTTGGGCCTTAGTTCAACACCATTACAAACTGTTACAAGATAACAAAGAGGAAGAGGTTTTTGAAGGAAAAGAATATTTCATACGCGGGGCTGGCGTGACAAGTGAAATCATGTCCCTTCATATTTATCCCGAAGTGACCAAAAAAATTCATAACGACCTAAAACATTTACACGAAGAGTTTGCCAGCACGGCGCTAGAAGCCAATTGGATTTATGGTATTCGGTCTTATTTAACGGGAGCCACCCTAGCTTCACACAAAGATCGTATAGAAACCCATCACATTTCTAGCATTTTAATTGTTGATAACGATTTAAATGGCAATGAAAATTGGCCTTTAGACATCCAAGATCACGAGGGAAAATGGCACAAAATATATGCAGAAGTTGGGGACTTAATTTTATACGAATCGGCCAGATGCGAACATGCTAGGCTTGAAGCCTTTAAGGGTAACTGGTTTAGAAATATGTTCATACACTACCAATTAAAAGAGTACAAATATACACCCGCTTAAAACCCCTTGCGGCCAACCTTTTTCTCTAAAAATCAGGGAAAAAGGTTGGCCGCAAGGGGTTTGATTTGAGGCTTAAACTCATGAGGCAATTAGGCACTTCAACTAAATTAGGCCCAATTAGTCCATGTCCAATAAGTTTTTAACGCCTGCAATAACAGCTTCTACCACCCCTTGTTCGGCCTCGTGCATGGTTTCTGGGCTGGGGATTTCTTGTTGTGTGCGGTTGACGATGGCGCAAGCAATCATGCCAGCTCGCAACCCCATGGCCGAACACATGGTAAATAAGGTGGCCGATTCCATTTCAAAATTTAACACGTTCAAGGCTTGCCATTCTTGCATGCTGCCGCGCAAAGTCGCTTGTATCTTGCCCGTGTACGTGTCGTAACGTTCTTGGCCTTGATAAAACGTGTCGGAAGCCGCGGTAATGCCGACGTGATAAGCTCGCCCTATTTTTTTCAGGCAAGCGGTTTTGGCCGCTGCCACCAAGGCCGTCACGCAATCAAAATTGGCCACGGCAGGATAAGCCGCTGGCGCAAAATGATAACTTGCGCCGTCTAAACGCACTGCGCCCGTGGTGACGATTAAATCGCCGACTTGAATGTGCGGCTGAATGGCGCCCGTTGTCCCCACGCGAATAAAGGTGCGTATGCCCAATTGAGCCAACTCTTCCACCGCAATCGACGTGGAAGGCCCGCCTATGCCTGTTGAACAAACAATCACACTGTGCTCGCCAATGTTGGCGCGATACGAATGAAACTCGCGTTGTTGAGCCAAAGGCACAGGATTTTCCATGAGCTGGGCAATTTTAGGCACGCGTTCGGGTGCGCCTGGCAAAATGGCGATGGTGGCGCCGTTTAACATGGCACGGGTTAAGCCCAAATGAAAGACTTCTGGTACAGCCATTTCCATAATATTTTCCTTAAAATTAATCGGGTTAATCGGGTTACAAACAGACTCTGTTGTTGATTTTATGTGCTTAGTTGGCCTTGGGTTCTAAATTAGGCTCTAAATAAAAAGCCGCAGGCAACAAATCGGCCGTCGTGTAATTGGCCACGTCGCCTGTTAAATTGGTTAAAATCACCGCAAGATTGGGGCCGCCCAGTTCCAACATGACTTGGCGACAAGCGCCACACGGTGCGATGGGCTGCTCTGTATCGCCTATCACGGCGATGGTCGCAAAGTCGTTTTGTTTGTATCCTGCTGCAATTGCGCTAAAAAAAGCCGTTCTTTCGGCACAATTACACAAACCATACGAGGCATTTTCGACATTGCAGCCTTGAAAAATGCGCCCATCTTTGGCTCGCAAAGCGGCACCCACGTAAAATCTAGAATACGGCGCATGAGCAAATTCGCGCGCCGCACGGGCTAGCTGGATTAATTCTGCGTTGGCTAATTCTGTGTTTGAAGTCGCTGGGCTTGGTTTCATGACAACTCCTTTGGGGTTTGGTTTAATGAGTTTATTGCGGGTCGTTGGGCGACATTTGCAAAAAATGGGTGCGGTAATATTTTAATTCTTCTATCGATTCAATCACATCGGCCAAAGCTTCGTGTTTGCTGTGTTTTTTAAAGCCTTTGCTTAATTCAGGCCGCCAGCGTTTGCACAACTCTTTTAAAGTGGATACGTCTAAATTGCGATAATGGAAAAAGGCTTCTAATTCGGGCATATATTTCACCATAAAACGGCGATCTTGGCCTATGGTATTGCCACACATGGGCGACGTACCTTTTGGAACGTATTGTTTTAAAAGGTCTAAAAATAAGGTTTGCGCTTCGGCTTCGGTCACCGTTGACGCGCGCACGCGTTCAGTCAAACCCGAACGCGCGTGAGTTTTGGTGCACCAATCGTCCATGCCATTTAAAATGGCATCGCTTTGATGAATGGCGATGACCGGCAATTCGGCGACCACGTTCAACTCGCTGTCGGTGACCACCATCGCGATTTCAAGAATTTTATCGGTTTCAGGTTCTAACCCTGTCATTTCCATGTCCAACCAAATCAAATGGTTTTGATTTACACTCATTTTTGTTGCCTTTCGTTTTGTTAAATGTATGAACTTCAAGATAGTCAAACCACGACTTTTACCGCATAATAAAAAAAGGCCAGATTATAGCACGAGCTTTTTTCTGTGGCTTTGCGGCCAACCTTTTATCCCATTTCACCAAACAGCCTGCCACGGGCTGTTTTATCTAGACTGACTTTCATAAACTCACTTAATCAAACTTACTTAAGGAATTTCCCATGCAAAAAACGGTACTGAATCGCATCATCGAAGACAAACAAGCTTGGATTGCGGCACGCAAATACACCCAACCGTTAGACAGTTTTCAAAGCATGACCAGACAGTCTGATCGAGATTTTTATGGTGATTTGGCGGAGGCGCAAGCCAACGGCACGGCCTACATTTTGGAATGCAAAAAAGCCTCGCCCTCGAAAGGCGTTTTGCGCCCCGACTTCAACCCCAAAGCCATTGCAACGGTTTATAAAGATTACGCCACTGCGATTTCGGTATTGACAGATGAGCACTATTTTCAAGGCAGTTTTGAGTTTATTCCCGTGGTTAGAGCCGTGGCCAGTCAACCCATCTTGTGCAAAGATTTCATCATAGACCCGTATCAAATTTATTTGGCCAGACATTACCACGCCGACGCGATTTTATTGATGTTATCGGTTTTGTGCGACCAAGAATATCGCGAGTTGGCCGCCGTGGCCGTGACGCTCAACATGGGCATTTTGACCGAAGTCAGCAACGAAGCGGAAATGCACCGCGCCGTCAAACTGGGCGCAAAAGTCATCGGTATCAATAATCGCAATTTGCGCGACATGAGCATCGATTTAAATCACACCCGTTCTTTGGCCAAATTTGCCCCCGAAGGCACAATCATCATCAGCGAATCGGGCATTAATCACCACGAAGACATCCGCGATTTACGCCAATATGCGCACGGATTTTTAATCGGCAGCAGTTTAATGAGCGTCACCAACCTCGATTTTGCGGTGCGCCGTTTGTTGTTGGGCGAAAACAAAGTCTGCGGGCTCACCCGCCCCATTGATGCCTCTATCGCTTATGAATCGGGCGCGGTTTATGGTGGTTTGATTTTTGTGATGGATTCGAAACGCGGCGTGACATTGGCGACCGCCAGCAAAATCATGCAAGCCGCGCCGCTGCGTTACGTGGGGGTTTTCCGCGATGCGCCGCTCAACGAAGTGTTAATGAACGCCACGACCTTGGGTTTGGCCGCCGTTCAGTTGCATGGTTCAGAAAGTGACGTTTATATTGAAGCGTTACGCGAAACTTTGCCTAATCACATTGATATTTGGCAGGCCATCGGCATAGACCAAGAAGCCACCGAAGCCCCTGCATTACCCAACAATCCCAACGTGGCACGTTATCTTTTGGACACCAAACACGGCAAAACCAATCGCAGCGGCGGCACAGGACAAACGTTTAATTGGGCGATTTTAGATCGTGTCGATCTCAAAAACATCATGATAGCTGGTGGATTAAGCCCCAACAATGCCGCCCAAGCCGCTGCTTTAGGCGCTTGCGGTTTGGATTTTAATTCTGGCGTTGAAAGCGAAGTTGGCATCAAAGACGCGGTGCTTTTGCAAACGGCTTTTGCGGCCATTCGCGTGTAACTCTGTTGACACAGAAATAAACCCTTGCGGCCAACCTTTTTTGCTGAAATTGTGCAAAAAAGGTTGGCCGCAAAGGCTTATTTGCACAAAAAACAGACATCAAATAGCCTGCATCGGTGGCAAGCTATCGTTTTCATGTGTTTTTTATAATTCACCTTCTTTAAAAATGGCCTTGCGCGGCACTATCATTTCTTGAGCCGTATCATACGTATAGTGAGTAATTTCACCCGAGATAATCAACTCAATCGCCCGTTCAATCAGATTAAACGGCACGACAAACCACTCACGCGGGTTGTGGCGCCTGCCTTTTTTATCAACAATATCCAGTTGCACGCACACTTGGCCAAAAAACGTGTGCAGCCCCCGCTCGAACTCTTGCGGAGTCAAATTAAAACAGTCATATATCGCTACAACCAGCACATCGGCCATCAAATACGTCGGCTCATCAGCGGCATTTTTAATCCGCTCCTCAACAGACGTGGTGCTATAGCCAATTTTGTATAAATGCTCAATGGATTTGACCGCTGGCGCATTGCTTTTGGACGAGAGCACATAAATAAATCCTGTTGGCGCATCCTCCTCGTCAACCACCCCAAATCCCCGCACCAAATTCAAATTTCCCTCATCCACATGCGGGCTAACAATTTGCCCGTTCACATACAAAATTTTGCTCAACGAGCGGTACAGCATGTTGGACTCTGTGCCATTTTCAAAAATACAGCGCGTGCGCCCGTCTTTGCGAATGCGTTTGCCTGTGGGCAGGGTTTTATCCAACGTTTCAATATTGACTTGTTCGAGCAGCAAAACAACGCCGTTGTGCACATAAAATGTATTTTCAAACAAATGCGCATCGGTAAACGGCAACAGTTTGCGCGTTCCATCGACTAAATCTTTTTGTACCTGTTTAAATTGCGCCTCATAATCCGCAAAATTTTTACACGGTTTGCGTCTTGCCACAAAATCTGCCTGCGCGCGTTGTTGGTCATCCAACGTCACATGTTTGAGCTCAAACAAATCTGCGCCATCGTCCAGCAGTCCATCATCATCCTCAAAAATATCCGCCAAACTGGTGATAACAGCAGCAGGCGTGAGTAGATGAAACACATCGTGCGCCGACAATGCCGCGCATTTAACCGCATCTGCCCGCAATGCCTCCAGCCGCTTAAATAACTTGCGCTCGCTCATCCCATTTTTTGCATCGGGTTCGCGTTGGTTCACGCGATAAAATTCGTTAATCTCAACAAATCCCTCAAGCAAACGCGCATCCATCGACTGCGCAGGGCTTAAGCGCGGCTTGACATCGAGCAAACCATACTCATCCGCATCGTTAAAAATATCATCCAAACTGTTAAAACCACTCATTGCGCCGCCTCAGCCATTTTTTTACGTTTTTGGTCGCGTACATACACCAGCACCTCCGCCATGCGTCGCTCCAGCGGGTCATTGGCGGTTAGGCTTGGCTCTGTGCCGTATGTGGCGCGATGGGATTTGATTTTTGGCCACAGCAATATCGCTTCTTCTTCGCTTACCATAATACGGGTGGATTCAATCGTATCTTGAATGACCTTAAGCACCCGCGTGGTCACTGATTTAGACAACACCTCAAACGCCTTTTGAAACGGGTTGATGCGGTCGATTAAATCAATGTGCAACTCATCAATATTGATGAATTTACTCGCCAAACGCACAAAACGTTGGTCGCCCACTTCCTTGAGCTTAGCGATTTTAATCGCCGAATCCACCACCACATGCTGGCGCAACGACTCGATTTCATCATCACTTAAACCAGGGTAAACCGAACGAATGATTTTGGGAACCAGCACCTTATTAATTACCTCAGGGTCAATATTACCTGGCATTGCCTTGAGCATCGTATCGTCTTGCAAAATCTTGGCTTTTAAATCATTCAAACCCGACTCAATAATCTCTTTCACGCGTTGAGTGCTGGGCGTTTTAAACCCTATTATTTTGATTTCACCCGGCTTAGGCTTGTCACCACCATTGAGTTTGCTGGAAAATTTAAAATTAGGTGCAAGCACCTGCTCCATCAACAACGAAGCCGTAATCGCCTTGAGCATATTGTTCACAGCCACCTTCACCGTGCTTTGCTCGGCATCAGGGCTGGCAATTAAATTAGTAAATTGCGCATGGGTTTTGTTCGCCGAATCGCGCGTACACCGCCCGATAATCTGTATCACCTCGGTCAATGAACCACGATAACCCACCGTCAGCGCGTGTTCGCAATACGGCCAATCAAAGCCTTCTTTGGCCATACCCAGCGCAATAATTAAATCCATATCGTCCACATGATTCATATTGCGCAAATACGTGGCGATTTTTTCGCGCTCAGACGGCGCATCCTCTACCAAATCGGCCACCTTAATGATTTTGCCATCCGCGCGGCGCACCGAAATCACACCCGTGATTTTGTCCTGCCCCAGCACCTCACCAATCGCATCCAAAATAAAATTCACTTCGTCGTGCTTTGCCTTGGTGGACTCACCCGAATTCACACTCGGGATATGTAAAATCGTTTTTTTATCCGTATCCAATACCTCCGCAATCGCCGTGGTGTAACGCCCCGTATAAAAATGATAGCCTATGCCCAAAGACTTTAGATGCGTGTAACCATTGAGCTGCTCATAATAGTTGTACGTGATTTTGGAAAACTTCTCTTCATCCGCAGGTAACAACACAGGCTTGGCATCGCCCCGAAAATACGAACCCGTCATCGCCACAATATGCGCTGTTGATTTCGCAATCACATTGCGCAACAACTGCCCCAAAATACTGGACTCATCCGCCGACACATGGTGAAACTCATCAATGGCCAGCAACACATTATTAAAATCAGCATCGGTCAACTGCTCATACGCAAAACGCAGCGTCGCGTGGGTGCAAATCAAAACCTGCTCAGGGTTATCGGCCTGCATAAATGATTTAAACGCCGTTACTTTGCTCGAATTATTATCCGCACCCGCCACACACAGATTAAACGCATCAGTCACACACCAATCCGCAAAAAAACCATCGTGGCGCAAATCAGTCGACGCAAACGACGCACCAATCGAGCGTTCAGGTACCGCCACAATCACCTTGCGTACGCCTTGCTTGTGCAATTTATCCAACGCAATAAACATCAAAGCGCGCGATTTACCCGACGCAGGCGGCGCTTTGAGCAACAAATACTGCGCATCGCGTGCGCCATAGGCTTTTTCTTGCATCTCGCGCATCCCCATGTGGTTAATGGTCGCGCTTTGCCCCGTTTGGGCGTAGTTGACATGAACGATATCTGGCATGTTGGTTTCCTTTGTTAATGTGTTCCCGCGATTCGCTAGGCTCATGGCGGGCTACGTGGCTTTTCTTATGTTATGTAGGAGTTTGATTCATCAAACCCATGGTGTAATACAAGGTTATTCGTTGCTTTGAGTATTTGATTTATCCCAAATATTCGAATAAGAAACACTTTCAGATTGCGGTTTATTGATCGCCTGCTTAATTTTAAGCCGCATCGCAAAATTAAAATCAACGCCCAGCAACAAAGCCTCGCCTGTTGCCAAAGTTGGCAATGCATTGGCGGTGGCAGCATCCAAATCACCAATGGATTTTTTGACCAAATCTTGATCGTATGGATTGGTAAGGCGATGCACCAAAAATGTGCCAATTTGACTGAGCACATCCTCGGGAATATCGCGCGGTCGTTGGGTCGCAATCACAACGTTTAAACCGTATTTACGCCCCTCTTTGGCAATATTGCCAAACGCGTCCAAACTAAAACGGCTGTTTTCCTCGCCCACTGATTTATTTAAAAACTGGTGCGCTTCGTCAATGAATACCAATAATGGGTTGGTATGACTGTTGATGATTTTGTCTTCACCACGGCAAAAATCCAGCAAGCAACGCCCAATCGCATTGACCAAAATCTCACGCGCGTTTGATTCAAACGGCACGGCGGAAACGTCTAAACGCAAAATGCCGTTCTTAGAAGATTCGATAAATTTTTTGAGTATGGATTTTACGGTGTTGGTGGGATTGGTGGCTGGGCTAACGATGAGCCACCTCATTGATTCAATGAATTGAATACTCTCAACGCGTGATTTAAGAGTAGAACAGTAACCTTGTTCAGCCTCGTTATAGCCGTTGTATTTATCATCCCAATCTTTAACACATTCCTCACCAATTTGATCTGCCAAGAATTTAAAATCCCATATCGTACGTTGAGTAACTTTATCCGACCATTTCCTAAAAACACTTTTTGAGCTATTTGCTTTCACAAAAACAGTTTTTGGGTTAGCGGAGTTTTCTTGGTTGTACAAACTTACAGCGCGTAATGAGTTAACCGCCGAAACTAATTTGGGTAGTTGTATTTGCCCTGAAGGCCGTAAAAGCGCATACAAATCGCTATCCGACAATTCCCAATATGGAAACGTCAATTTCTTCTCATCACCCGTGCATTCTTTGTTTGTACCGACATAAAATGAATGAATATTTCCTAAACCAATACAATCATCTGTGCTTGTGCATTTTGATACTTGTTTGCACTTTTCAATTTCTTTGCATTTCTCCAGCCCTTTATACTCACCCGTCGCATCAATCAACACCACTTTGGCTTGTGGGTACTGACCAATCAATTCAAGCAACTTGGCAACGGTGTTGCTTTTACCACTACCTGTTGAGCCCAAAACCGCGCAATGCCGTGCAAAGAGCTGTTCGGGGCTGGCGTGTATTTGCGTGGATGCGTTATTGGGCAAATGCCCCAAAGCCAAATCAAGCGCGTGTTCATTGTCTGACTTATTGGTCAAAATCTGCGCGACCAAATCAGGATGCGCCGCATACACTTGTGCGCCCAATCGTGGGTATTGTGAAATGCCGCGCTCCACCACGCCCGTTGCCGCGCCCACCGTCACCAAAGGTTGCACATAGCCAACGGGGTGGTTTTCGCTGGGTTTGTCGCTGAGTTGGTCAACCGATAAACGCTCCGCACCTTCGAGCCATACTTTGGTGAGTTTGCCCAAAATAGCGGATGCGCCAACGTCTAAAAAAACATATTCGTTTAACTCTCCCACACGCAAAGATTGCCCGTACACATACAGGGACTTGCCTTGTCCCGCCAAGGTCAAATTGATTTTAATGTTCGCGGCTTGCACCTCGATAACACTGCCTATGCGCCGTTGGCTGTCAAAGGGTGAAAACCAATCATTAGTAAAATCAGTCATTTTTAACCCCCTGCAAGAGCGTCGTCATTTGATCTTTTAACGCCTTTAAGTCGGGGTTTTGATTGCCGTGTGCAGGAATTAAATCTACAAACTCATTAAATGTTGCCGCAAGTAAACCAATGCGTTTGGATTGATTTTCAGTCACCAATTGATGCAGCATTTTGAAAGAAGCATGTTCAAGTACGTCCTTGGTAAACATATTGGGACTCACCGCCAAAAGATGCATTGAGGTGTTGGTGCGCAAAGCCATGGTAATCGCATTGTTTAAATGCTCATCATTAAAGCCGTAGCCCACACAAATCAACGCGGTATTCGGTTGTTTTAAGGCTTGGGTAAACGATGAAATCATGTCCAAATACGGTGAATCGTAAGACGACTTGTATTTGTTGCTGCTGGGGTAAATGATGACTTTGTCACCCACGACAGAATCCGTTGCCGATTTAACCACCTCATTGTTTACACGCCGCCAGTCACACGAACCATGCAATTTATACAGATGAATCACGTTTTCTAAATAGCTGCCATTTTGCCCTTGGCGGTCGGCGCGGCGCACAATATCGTACTCATACCACATTGGGTTAAACCGTTGTGGCTGCCCAAAATCAAAGCCATCGAGCACCACAAAGCCTTCGTTTGAGGCGGCTTCCTCAAAAGCCATGTCGTAATTGGTGGTGAATATTTTTAAACGGCTTTGTTTGATTTTACGTAAGCCCAGTTTATTGATGAGCTGTTGATGGCTTGACCATTTGCCATCTAGTTCTGCGGCTTTGTTTTGAACAAAATTGGTTGCGTCGAAAATTTTATCAAGCGCCTTTTTTTTAAAATCCAGTAATTTTGACTTGTTAAGCGCATCTTGCTCAAACATTAACTGCTGGTCAACCAAAGACAAAAGCAGCTCAATGTCGTCTTTTGAATTGCCGTTATCCTCTTTTTTAGTTTGAACCCTGTCGTATTGAACGGTGGTTTTAACCTCCTCAAAATCTTTGATTTTTTTGCATTTGTTCCACAAATCCCACATGCTTGGGGCAATCCAGTTGCTATCCTTTTCTTTCGGATCAGGGTTAAACGTCAGTGATGTCCCCGAACCCGCCAAAACCAAAAGATTGTCCATTTCAAGCAAACTCGACATAAACGATTGTGCCGCTGATTCTTGCCCCTCTTTATCTGTGTTCTTCTTGGATGGTTTAAAAATCACAGTGTATTTTTTTTCCTCAGTCATTGAAGCCCCCTTATTGAATATTTTCTAACCGCTTATTTTTAAATGTCTCGCCGTGCTTAACACGGCACATCGGTGTTGTTTAAATAAATTGATATCGTTATGTTGCTCTCTTTTCGCTGATTGCTCGCTGTGTTTAGGTTTGGGTTTGCGCCTCTTTAATCATGCGCTCATATTCTTTAAACAAATACGCCAATCGTTCATCGTCGGATTCAAACAAGCGTGAGCGGTAGCAGCGCTCAACCGCCAAATCATTGGCATGGTGGGCTGCGCGTAGGTCGGCGGGCATTTTGTCGGGGTCGTACATTTGCGCCAAGGTCAGCTCGCTGTGCGCCTCGCGTGCGTCCAAAATCCCGTAGGCGGTTTTTTCCAAGGCCGCTTTTTGGGTGGCGGAAATGGAGGGGAAAGGGAATGTGTTGTAGCACAATGATGACGAATAACGGTAATCGGTTTTTAAACGACCGCACACGGCCTTGACCCAGGTCATGTGGATTTTTGAGGTGAGCGCGGCAAATAGCCAAGGTTCTGCATTGTAAATAATTTGGGCAGCATCCGAAACGAAAGTATCGCCTTCAATAAATGTCAGCGGAATATATTCACGGCGTTCTGATGAAACACGCGGCGCGGCAAGAGCAAAGCCTGTCGGTAAAATTCTGCCTGTAAACATACTTTGCAAGTTTGAATATTCAGCTAGTTTGCGTTTTTCACGTCTGATTTTAAGTGCTTTGGTAAGTAATGCATTAAGTTCTGGTATTGAACTCGCTTCATCGACTTGTTCAATAGATGGGTAAATCACATATCGAAAAGTGCTATCAATAAGTTCTTTTGCACCAATAATTCTTTTGAGATATTTTTCTGCGGTCGGTACTGCTGCAAGCAGTGAGTCTTTTTCATGACGATTTAAAATTAGTGGATCTCCCGTAATGACTTCTTCGCCTCTTGTCATAGGTGGCAAGTTAGAGATAGATGCTTTGCATTTTTCAACAATCACCCCAGCACCTTGCGCCAAATAGGCATTGATGTTGTTTGCTTGGATTTTTGCCCCATTGGTAAATAAATACTGAGGCTTCTTGGCATCGGCTTTGCGCACACCAATCACCGCGACGGTTACGCCTGCGTTGTGTTTGGCGTTGTTAATCCATTTAAACGAGGTGTAGGCAAAACCAATTTCTAAGCCGTGTTTGAAAATATGCGGCCAGAGCAACGCGACTTGTTCACCCTGACAAATCGAATTGGTGGTGACAAAAGCAAATTGGGCGCGGCTGTTGCGAATAAATTGCGCTCCTTTATAAAACCAGCAGGCGATAAAATCTAAATTTTTATAGCCTCTTACATTATCCGCAAACACCTGCGCTGCATAGGCTTTTTGAGCGGCAGATTGCATGGCGCTGCCCAAATACGGCGGATTTCCCAACACATACACTTCATCCTCCGCACTTTTTGGGCAAATATCTTCCCAATCTTCACGGCAGGCATTGCCATGCACAATGTTGCCGCTGGGCGCAAGCGGCAAGGTGGGGTTGGCCGCACCAAACAATTTCTTGAAGGTGACATTCATTTGATGTTGCGCCAGCCACAGCGACAAAATAGCGATTTCGTGGGCAAAGTCGTCGATTTCGATGCCATAAAACTGCGACAGTTCGATGCGCGAAAATAATGACATTTGATAGCTCGATGCCAGCCCAAGCTGCGCTTTAGGAATCAGTTCGCGTTGTGGTAATTCAAATCCCGTGGCGATTTCTTGCACGGTTTGTAAGCGTTGCAACACACGGATTTCAAACGCGCACAATTCTTTGTAGGCAATAATCAAAAAGTTGCCACTGCCGCAGGCTGGGTCAAACAGTTTGATGCGGCTGATGCGCTCTAATAAAGCGTTGAGTTTGCGCGGCTCAAATTGCGCCTCATCGAGCGCGGCGTTTAACTCATCAAGGAATAACGGTTCTATCACTTTCATGATGTTGGGCACAGAGGTGTAATGCATGCCAAGGCTGCCGCGCTGGTCGGGCATGACCACTGCTTGTATCATCGAGCCAAAAATATCGGGGTTGATTTCGGCCCAGTCCAAACTGCCCAAGGTGAGCAATAAATCGCGGCTTTTACGGTCAAACACCGGCGATGGATGCGGGTCGCGAAACAGGCCGCCGTTGACGTATTCAAATTCGGCTAAATGTTGCGGCAAACTGGCGGGGCGCTGTTTTTTGGGGGTGTTCATCACCTCAAACAAAGTGTCTAAATAGGTGTGTACATTCGATCCATCGGCGGCGGTGTGGTTGTGTATGGCGTGGGTGAACTGACTGGGCTGAAAAATGTCGGTGTCTTCGGCAAAAAAGCAAAACAACAAGCGTGATAAAAACACGTTGAGGCTGTGGGTTTGCTCAGGTGTTGGATTATCAATGCGGATTAAGTCGTACAGTTTGGCCATGTTGCTGGCGGCTTTGACATCGGCGATGTTTTCGGTCGCCAAAACCGCTTTTTCCATCCCCGCCCAAGGCAAGAAGAAATCGTAATGGCGCGGCAACTCAGTCAGCGCAATGTCTAAGGTGTCGTGGGTTTTGGTGTCCACCGCGAGTAGATGTGCAGCATTCATGACAATAATAAAGCGCGGCTGATGCACGTGCGTGGCTGGGTCGGCGTTTAAATCGCTGATGAGCTGGTGAAGGTCTTGCGCGGTGCTGTTGCTTAAGCCATCCGTGTTCAAATGCACGGGTTTGAAGTAGAGCTTCTTTTTCCAAATAATGTCGTGCGGATTGTTTGGGTTGCGAGCAAGATTGAGGCTGCCTTTTTTGAGGCGCGTGATGGCGGCTTTCGACTGCTCGTAAGCGAGCAACACATCGTACATAAATTGCTCGGAGGCAAAATGATCAACGAGGGTTTGTAATTGATTAGATAGGGCGGTAAGATTCATGTGGGCTTTAAGAGGTGGTTCGGAGTCATTGAACTTCTAAATCCAGTTTATAAGTAATATAAGCTATCATTTTCAAGATAGGCGTCGAGTATATCGTCAAATGGCGTTATGTGGTTTAACGCCATCAGTTTTTGGCTAAAATTGTGCTGCAAAATGTAATGCTACCCGTTAAAATTGGGACGCGTGTGGCCAGTGAGGCCGAGTCTGAAACCTAAACCCATCCAAAAACCCTTGCGGCCAACCTTTTTTGCTGAAATTGTGCAAAAAAGGTTGGCCGCAAAACTTAATCACCCATTCAAACACGCTCAAGGTTTAGCTATTTAAAATCGCACTCAACACGGCTTGCGCTTTTTGGCGCGTTTCGTCGGCTTCTGATTGGGCAATCGAATCCAACACCACGCCTGCGCCTGCTTGCACGCTGGCCACGCCATTTTCAACATAAGCCGCACGAATCACGATACACGTATCCAAATCGCCAGCCCCCGTCAAATAACCCACCGCGCCACCATAACTGCCACGCTTGGTTTGTTCGACTTCGTAAATCAAGCGCATGGCCTGAATTTTTGGTGCGCCCGTTAAAGTCCCCATATTCATGCAAGCTTGATAAGCGTGCAACGCGTCCAAATCGCCACGCAAGCGCCCCACCACGCGCGACACCAAATGCATGACGTGTGAATAACGATCGACTTGTAACAAATCGGCCACATAACGCGTGCCTGCATCACTGATACGAGCAAGGTCATTTCTGGCCAAATCCACCAGCATAATGTGCTCGGCCAATTCTTTTTTGTCGGTGCGCAATTCCAACTCCAACCGCCCATCTAAATCTAAGTTGATGGACCCATCGGCAAATTTCCCTCTTGGGCGCGTGCCAGCAATCGGATAAAGCTCGACTTGGCGCGTTTTTTGCGTGTATTTCAGCGCACTTTCGGGCGACGCGCCAAATAAGGTAAAGGCCTCGTCTTGCATAAAAAACATATACGGACTGGGGTTGCTTTTTTTCAGTTGACGATAAGCCGCCAACGCATCGGGGCAAGGCAAACTAAAACGGCGCGACGGCACAATCTGAAAGACATTACCAGCGACCACTTCTTTTTTTAGGCGCTCTACAGTGGCACAAAATTCGGCATCGCTTAAACTGGCTTGCACCGTTTCAGGATGCGGCTGCGTGTTTTTGTCGGCCTTAGGCGGCAAGGTTTTTAATTGGTTTTGTATGCTCAATAAGCGTTTGATTAAGCGTTGATACTCGGCTTGAGCGCGTTGATTGGGTGCGGCCAACTCGGTCGCAGACGCAAACAAACTGCCTTGCAACACGGCAGTTTGTTGTTGATGATCGACCACCAACAAGGTTTCTGCCACAAAAAAGACGTAATCAGGACACTGCGTCACCCGTTCAACAGGCGGCAACGCTTCACAATTGGCCACCAAATCATACGAAAACAAACCGCCCACAAACAAGGCAAATGGTTCAGGCACGCCAGCGGCATCGTTGGGGGTTTGGATGCTGGTCAATAATTGGCGCAGCGCATCAAACACCGTTGCCGATTTTAAACGGCGGTCTTCGTCCAACAAAGCATCGGCGCGCGTAAACGTCAACGTCAACACACCTTGGGCATCTTGCGTGCCATCTATTTGATTTTGTTGGCTTTGGATGGCCACCAAACGTGACAATAACAAATGTCCGTTGTCAGTTAAAGGCGTCAAAACCACTGTTTGATCATGGCAAGCAATGCGCACGGCGCTGTCAATTAACAACAAACTTTTCAATTGATGTTTTTTGCTGATGTCGGCTGATTCCAGCAATAAAGTGGCCGAACGTTGAGCGCATAAAGCCGCAAACGTTTCGGTTGGGTCGGCATGATATTGCGTGGCGTGCTTAATAAGAGTAATCATTTTAAAAACCTAAAATAGAAAATAGTAACCAAAACAGAACCGAAAACAAAGGATAAGGTCATCAGAAAAGCCAGACCCAAACCCCGCGTGATACACTGCCATTTCTTACACAAGGAACAAAATCATCATGCTGCATATTTATACATCCAACCGCTTAGAACGCTTACTCGATTATTTGGCCGTGGTGTGCCAACAACCTTTAACCAGTTTACTGGCTCCAGAAATCATTATTGTGCCCAGCGTGGGCATAGGCCGTTGGCTGTCATTTCAGTTAGCAGACAAACAAGGCATCGTGGCCAACGTGGATTTTGCCATGCCTGCCAATTTTATTTGGCAAGTTGCCAAACGGTGCTGGCCGAATTTGCCCAGTGTGTCCGTCTTTTCGCCTGCGGCTTTGCAATGGAAATTGTGGGCGCTGTTTCAATCTGGCGCAACTTTACCCGAACTGGCCACCATACGGCAGTATATTTTAAACGAACGTGGGCAAGTCGATGCGAATTTATGCTTAGAATTGGCCGAACAACTGGCCACTTTGTTTAATCAGTATTTGGTGTTTAGGCCGCAATGGTTGCAAGCTTGGGAAGCCGACAGCTTGCAAAATCTCGGCGAACACGAAGCGTGGCAAGCGGCTTTATGGCGTGAATTATTGGCCAGTGAGGCATCAACCACTCTGTTGAATCAACCCAAGCATCGCGCTGAAGTCATGAGCGACTTGATTTTACAGTTATCGCCTGCCATTTTACCAGAAAGAATCAGCCTTTTTGGCATCGCCACTTTACCGCCTGCTTACGTACAGTTTTTTCAGGCGGTCAGTTCGCATTGTGACGTGGTCTTTTTTACCCTAAATCCTTGCGCGGTCTATTGGGCAGATCAACTCAAACGCTTGCCCAAGGTCGCCACCGAAACCGAAGCCGACAGCGGCCACCCCTTGTTACGCCATTTTGGTCAACAAGGCCGAGAATTTTTCAGTTTATTGTTAGAAAACCCAGCCTTTGAAGCCAACGACAGTTTTGTAGCGGCACTCGATGAACAACGCCCAGCCAATACCTTGGGCATTTTGCAAGATGACATTTTAAATTTATTACCACCTAGCCCCTGCCCTCGTGATGACAGCATAGAAATTCACCGCGCCCACACGCCCGAACGCGAACTGCATATCC
>JBILQJ010000082.1:0-2870 GCA_044373325.1 Burkholderiales bacterium | reverse complement strand
AATTTTACGTCTAATGAAAATTTTGTGGTTTTTGAGTGTGTACATCGCTTGTTAGAAAAAGGCTATAAACCTGAACACATCGAACTCGAACCGAAATGGAAAGTTGGACGTGGAGCCAGCGGTGGCCGCGCTGATATTTTAGTGAAAGATCATTCAGATAAATCGCTTTTAATCATTGAATGTAAAACCGCAGATTATGAATTTAAGAAAGAATGGGAGAACACCAAAAACAACGGTGGGCAACTGTTGACGTATGCCAAACAAGCGGGAACAACCCAATATGTTTGCCTTTATGCCTCTGATTTTGTAGATAATCAAATTGTCCTTGAGCAAAAGATTATTTCCGTTTGTGATAATGAAAAATTACTTGAGGCCTTAAAAGATAAAAATCCACTGTCTTTTGCTAAAGCCAAAGCCTTGGAAGTGGCTGACATTTTTCAAGCTTGGAAAGAGACTTATCAATCAGAGTATGCCAGTCAAGGTATTTTTGAAGCAGATATTTTGCCGTATCAAATCGGAAAAACCAATTACAGCACCAAAGATTTGATTGAGATCAATGGCAAAGACATACAAAGTAAATATCATGAATTTGCGACCATTTTGCGCCAACATAATGTTTCTGGGCGTGAAAATGCCTTTGATAAATTGGTGAACTTGTTTTTGTGCAAAATTGTTGATGAAAAACAAAATCCCAATCATTTGGCCTTTAATTGGAAAGGCATTGCTTACGATAATTTCTTTGAATTGCAAGATCGCTTACAGCAACTTTATCAAACGGGTATGAAAGAGTTTTTAAGCGAAGAAGTCACTTACATCAATCAAGGTTTAATTGATGATGCCTTTCGTTTTGTAAAAAATGATCCCGATGCGACCAAAAAACAAATCGAAACTTATTTCAGACAATTGAAATTTTTTACAAATAACGATTTTGCATTTATTGATGTCCACAACGAAAATTTGTTTTATCAAAATTCAGAAATTTTATTAAAAATTGTGAAAATGTTGCAAGACATCAAACTCAAATCAGACACGCCCAATCAATTTTTGGGCGATTTATTTGAAGGGTTTTTGGATAATGGCGTTAAACAAAGCGAAGGCCAATTTTTTACGCCCATGCCCATCGTTAAATTTATTTTGAACGCTTTACCTTTAGAAACCCTCATCAAAGACAGCGACCAACCGCCCAAAGGCATAGATTACGCGTGTGGCGCTGGACATTTTTTAAATGAATTGGCTTTGCAAATCAAGCCGCTAGTCGAAAAACACAAACAAGCTGATATTGCCGATTATTATCAAGCCATCGTTGGTATTGAAAAAGAATACCGCTTATCTAAAGTGGCCAAGGTATCGGCATTTATGTATGGGCAAGATCAAATTGACATTCGTTATGCCGATGCCTTGGGTCAAAATGCCCGTTTGCAAGACGATGCTTATTCGATTTTGGTGGCTAATCCACCGTATGCCGTCAAAGGGTTTTTGGCAACCTTAAGCCCAGAAGAACGCAAAGCTTTCGAGTTGTTTAAAACGTTAGAAAAAGGTTGGCCGCAAAATAACAGCATAGAAACTTTTTTTATCGAACGGGCAAAGCAGTTATTACAAGCCGATGGCGTGGCGGCGATTATTTTGCCGTCTTCGATTTTAAGTAATGATTCCACCATTTACACCAAAACTCGCGAAATCCTTTTGAAATATTTTCAAATTGTGGCCATTACCGAGTTTGGTTCGCAAACCTTTGGCAAAACAGGCACAAACACCATCACCTTGTTTTTACGCCGCAAAAAAGGGAAACCCGATGCCGCTGAACATTGGAAAAACCGCGTGGCCGCTTGGTTTAATCCACACAATCTCAATCAAACCGAGGTAAACAAAGCCAATGCTGTGTATGCCGATGACAACCAGATTGACCGCTATTGCCAGCACCTTGGGTTTAACCAAGCCGATTACAAAACGCTGTTGCAAGGGCAACCCAATGCTGCTTTGTTGGCCACCGAAATGTTGATGGATTACAAAAAGGCCTTTGATCAAACCAACGACATCAAACAATTGTTAAAACAAAAGGCTTTTAAAGAAAAAAGCGAAGAAGAACGTAAAGCGGAATTACATAAACGGTTTATTGATTTTGTGCAAGCCATAGAAAAGGACAAACTTTATTTTTATGTGTTGGCCAACGAAGTGGCGCAACCTGTTTTAGTTGTGAAATGCCCAACGGACAACAAACAGCAAAAGCAGTTTTTGGGCTATGAATGGAGCAGCGCCAAGGGCAGCGAAGGCATTAAATATTTGCATCAAGGCAACACTGCGCCGCAAGTTGAGGCCGAAGCCAGCGACAAGGCGGACATGGTCAACGACATTGACGACATCGAAGCCCAAGCGTTGATTCAAAAAACGCAAGGCCTGCACGCCATCAACACGCCTTTATACAACCCAAACGACAACCAAGACCCCAATAAAATCAATTTTTATATTCAACAAAATTTTTTAGGTCAAGCGTTGAGCATACCCGAAACCTTAGCGCCGTTTTTGTCAGCGCACAGCCTAAGCGATATGCTGGATTTTAGCCGCGTGGGGTTTAATAAACAGATTTCCCTAACGCCTAAAAAATTGAGCGTTGTGGAAAGCAAGTGGCCGCTGGTGAAGTTGGGAGAAGTTTGTGAAATTTTAATTGGAGGAACACCGTCAAGAGCAATCCAAAAATATTTTACAGGAGAAAATTTATGGCTTTCTATTTCAGAAATGAATGGCAATTTAATAACTACTACAAAAGAAAAAATAACCAATGGTAATACCCCCACAAAACCGAAGCATTGAAAAGTAGAACCCTTTACAATAAACCCAAAAGGAGTTTTACATGAAAACCAGCAAATACAGCG
>JBILQJ010000011.1:0-43808 GCA_044373325.1 Burkholderiales bacterium | reverse complement strand
AATACGCTGTCATCATCTTGTTCGTAATGGCGTTTGGTGATGTCAACGATGATGCGGCCAACGTTCAAAAACAACTCACGGCGCGCGCTGTGCGTGGCCAACAAACTGCCATTGCCTGGCAAAGACAAGCCCAACGCTTCGGTCAAACAATTCATCGAATTGGCGGTAAACATCCCCGAACACGAGCCGCAAGTCGGGCAAGCCGAACGCTCAATTTGCGCCACGTCCTCATCTGACACTTTGTCGTTGGCGGCATCCACCATCGCATCGACCAAATCCAATTTGCGGATGGTAAAGCCTTTGCCCGAGTGGCCTTCAAACGTGGTCACGGTATTGTCATCTAAAACCGTAACTTTACCAGCTTCCATAGGGCCGCCTGACACAAACACCGTTGGAATGTTCAAGCGCAAAGCCGCCATCAACATACCGGGCGTGATTTTGTCGCAGTTAGAAATGCACACCAAAGCATCGGCGCAATGCGCATTCACCATGTATTCAACGCTGTCGGCAATCAAATCTCGGCTGGGCAAACTGTACAACATACCGCTGTGCCCCATGGCGATGCCGTCATCAATCGCGATGGTGTTAAATTCTTTTGCAATGCCACCTGCGGCCTCAATTTCACGCGCCACCAACTGCCCCAACGGATGCAAATGCACGTGGCCAGGGACAAATTGCGTAAAAGAATTGGCAATCGCAATAATCGGCTTGCCAAAATCGCTGTCTTTAACACCAGTCGCGCGCCACAAAGACCGCGCCCCAGCCATATTGCGTCCCGAAGTGGAAGTGGCAGATTTATACACAGGCATGATTTTTTCCTTTTATTTTAAAAATAGGGTGAATTAGTTAACGAATAAACAACAAAATAGCGCGACATTGTCGCATAACTCGACAGGCTTTTATAGGCTATTTCTTACGAGTGTTAACGAAATGAATACAACTAAAAAAGAATTAATAGCAGAAAAACTTGAATATAGAATATAATTAAAGCCTTATTACGCTCTTAGGATTTGGGCGATTTTTCTGTTTAGTGACAACCTCTCTACTTTAGTTAACCCTAGCCTTGAACTCTGACCGAAAAACCCTATTAAAAACCACAATAAACAACACCCTTGGTCGCCTGAGGCAAGCCGAACAAGCCAGCAACCGCCCAGCCAACAGCGTGGCCTTGCTGGCCGTGAGCAAGCATTTTCCAGCAACGGACATTCGCCTTGCGCACGAACTTGGTTTAAACGACTTTGGTGAAAACTACGCCAATGAACTGCACGACAAAGCCGTTCAATTGGCTGATTTATCTTGCCTTACTTGGCATTTTATTGGCCCCATTCAATCCAACAAAATCAAGCTCATCGCCCAACACGCCACTTGGGTGCACAGCGTCGCCAGCTTGAGCCATGCCCAACAACTCGGCAAAAAACGCTGCGCCAATTTATTAGCGCCTTTGCAAATTTGTGTGCAAGTCAATATTTCAGGCGAAGCGCAAAAATCGGGCGTGGCGCCCAATGAACTGGCGCGATTGTTGGCCGCACTGGCTCAAATAGAAGGCTTAACTTTGCGCGGTTTAATGTGTATCGCCCAACAAACCGATGACACGCAACTCATCACCCAACAATTCAAAAAAATGGCCATTTTATTGTCGTCACTGCAAAAAACGTATCCTCAAATGGACACCTTATCTATGGGCATGAGCGGCGATTTGTCTTTAGCCGTCGCCTCGGGTTCAACCTTGGTCAGAATCGGCAGCGCCTTATTTGGCCAACGATAAGCGCCTTTACTTCCCTTTTAGCAAACCTCTTTCCGCAAACTTCCCACTTACCATACAAAGTCAGCGAACCCCATGTCTTTAACCGTTTTAATTCCTGCCTTTTTTATCCTGTTAGGCATTTCAGCCTTTTTTTCTATGTCAGAAACGGCCATGCTGGCCGCCAGCAAACCAAGGTTGGCCTCAATGGCCAAAAATGGTCACAAAGGCGCCATTTTAACGCTCAACTTACTCAAGCGAACCGACCGATTATTAGGCACCATTTTACTGGGTAATAATTTCGTCAACGCCGCAGCGGCGGCCGTTTCACCTTTAATTATTGCTGGCTTGATTGGCAACAGCGAATGGGGCGTGGCCATCGCCACTTTGCTGGTCACCTTTTTAATTTTAGTCTTTGCCGAAGCCACCCCAAAAATCATTGCGGCCAACCATGCCACGCAAATTGCCGTTATCCTCTGTTTTCCTTTGTATTTAAGCTTGATTTTGCTCTATCCCGTGGTGTGGTTCGTTGGGCTATTTGTTCAATTCTTCTTAAAAATCATAGGAATAAATCAAAAAGGAGACGATCAAGCCTTATCCCAAAATGAATTGCGCTTGTTGATACTGGAATCCAGTCATTTTGGGCAAAAAAAACACCGTGACTTATTCGAAAGCTTATTTGAACTCGACAATTACACCGTCGAAGACGTGATGATTCCGCGCCGCCAAATCGAAAGTTTGGACATAGAAAATCCTTTAAACAGCTTGTGGCAACAAATCCAAACGGCTCACCATTCTCGGCTCTTGGTTTGCCAAGGGGGCGCAGAAACCCCTTTAGGAATTTTACACGTGCGATCTGTGTTGGCCATCGGCGAAGAACACTTCACGATAGAAGCTCTCAAAAATCACCTACAAACCCCTTATTTTGTTCCTGACAGCACGCCTTTATTGACCCAACTTCATCATTTTCACGAAGAACACAAAAGAATGGCTTTGGTCGTGGATGAATACGGTGAGCTGGAAGGATTGGTTACGCTAGAAGACATGGTTGGCCTTATTGTGGGTGAATTTCCACAACAACATGGATTAGCCACCTATACTCAACTAGAAGATGGCATTATTGTGGATGGCAGCACCAGTTTACGTGAGTTAAATCAACACTTTTCTTGGCAGTTTGACTTAACAGGCCCGAAAACTTTAAACGGTCTGATTATTGAATATTACAAAGACATCCCCGAAGTCGGCACCTGTTTTAAACATCAAGGGTGCTTGTTTGAAATCATGCAAATTAACAACAAACTCGTTCGTCGGGTCAAATTGACGCGACTGAACCAAAAAATTAGGAATCCATTATGAGTCAAAACAACATCACTTTATCAGGCCTAGCTCGTGCGCTCATGCAGCATGATTTAATCACAAAAGAACAGGCCTTCGCTTTAACTGAACGCGCCCTCAATGAAAAAACCGTTTTTATTGATGAATTGTTGGCCGCAAAATATATTTCACCCACCAAACTGGCGCACTTTTTGTCATCAGCCTTTCAGTTGCCTTTGTTGGATTTAGATAATTACAATTTTGCCAACATTCCACGCGAAATACTTGAAGGTCCTTTGATGGTGGACAAGGCCCTTATTCCGCTAGAAAACAAAAACAATGTCTTATTCCTAGCCACGTCAGATCCCACCATGATGGCCGATTTCCAAGCCATTACCTTCAAAACAGACTTAAAAATTGATCTGATTATTGTCGAACACGACAAATTAATACGGGCTTTAGAGTTAGTTAAACAATCCGAAGTGGATATTTTATTTAAATCTTTAGATAACGAAGAATTAGATGGCATCAGCACCGACGAAGAATATGATGAAACGGGCGGCGACATTGAAGATGCGCCCGTGGTTAAATTTATCCACAAAGTCTTAGTCGATGCAATTGCCGCAGGGACTTCCGATATCCATTTTGAACCATACGAAAAATTTTATCGCATACGCTTCCGTAAAGACGGCGGATTGCAAGAAATTACAAGACCGCCTTTGTTGTTGCGTGACAAAATTTCAGCACGGGTTAAAGTCATGGCGCGACTGGATATTTCTGAAAAACGTGTCCCGCAAGATGGTCGTATCAAACTCAAAATATCAAAAGACAAATCGGTCGATTTTCGTGTCAGCATTTTGCCCACTTTATTTGGTGAAAAAATCGTGATGCGGATTTTGGACTCAACGGCGGCCTCACTCAATATTGATGCTTTGGGATTTGAACCCGAACAAAAAGCTTTGTTGCTCAAAAACATCGTTCGCCCATACGGCATGGTCTTGGTCACAGGCCCAACGGGTAGTGGTAAAACCGTGTCGCTGTATACCGCCATCAATATCCTCAACACCCCAGATTGCAATATCGCCACCGCCGAAGATCCTGTCGAGATTAACTTGGAAGGCATCAATCAAGTTAACATTAACGACAAACAAGGGTTAACCTTCTCTGCCGCTCTAAAATCGTTTCTTCGCCAAGATCCCGACATCATTTTGGTCGGTGAGATTCGAGACTACGAAACTGCAGATATTGCCATTAAAGCCGCACAAACGGGTCACATGGTGTTTTCAACCTTACATACGAATGATGCCCCCAGTACCTTAACGCGCTTGCTAAATATGGGCATCGCCCCCTTCAATGTGGCCAGCTCGGTGTTATTAATTATGGCGCAACGGTTAGGCCGCCGATTGTGTAAATGCAAAGTCCCCATAGAACTCCCAAAACAAACCTTGTTGGAGGCTGGCTTTTTAGAGTCTGACTTAGATGGTTCATGGCAACTTTATGGGCCGAGTGGTTGTGATGTTTGCGGTGGTTCAGGCTATAAAGGCCGTTGCGGGATTTATGAACTCATGCCCATTACCGATGGCATCACTCGATTGATTTTAACCAACGCAAATGCTGCGCAAATTGGCGATTTGGCTTTAGCCGAGGGCATGATAGATTTACGCCGTGCAGGCTTACTCAAAGTGAAAGCAGGCATCATGTCGTTGGCAGAAGTAGAAGCCTTAACCAACCAATAATCGATAATTGCTCGTTTACCCATCACAAAGCAGAAAGACAATATTATGGCAAAAGACAACGTACCAAAAATGATCTCCTTTAGCTGGAAAGGACAAGATCGTGCGGGAAAAACACTGGATGGCAAAATTACCGCCCAAAACAAGGAAGAGGCTACTTTAAACTTAAGAAAACAAGGGGTTCTCGTTTCTAGCATCAGCCGAAGTAATGCCTCTTTGGTCAGCAAGGGCAAGAAAATCACCGAGAAACAAATCGTTATTTTTACCCGTCAACTGGCCACCATGATGAAAGCAGGTATTCCCATGGTTCAGGCTTTTGAAATTTGCGCTCGAGGCAATGAGAATCCGGCCATGGCGGCTTTGATTACAAAAATCAAATCTGACATTGAAGGCGGCATAAGCTTGACAGATGCCTTCGCCGCGCACCCGACTCATTTTGATGACTTATTTTGCAGCTTGATTAAAGCTGGTGAAATGGGTGGTGTCCTTGAGTTGCTACTCAATCGTTTGGCCACCTATAAAGAAAAAATCATGGGCATCAAAGGCAAAATTAAATCTGCCTTGTTTTACCCCACTTTCGTTTTTGCTGCGGCTCTTTTAATTACGTTCGGCATTATGATTTTTGTGATTCCAACCTTTAGCGAGTTGTTTCGTTCATTCGGCAAACCATTGCCTTTGATTACTCAAGTCATCGTTGATATTTCAGATATTTTAATTGCTTACGGTGTCTATGTTGTAGGCGGCATGTGTTTATTAGGCTATGCGGCCATTACCGTGGTCAAACAATCCATTCCTTTACAGCGTAAACTCGATTTATTAATTCTCAAAGTCCCTGTGATTGGTCTTGTGATTAAAAAATCGTCTGTCGCCAGATGGGCAAGAACGCTATCCACCATGTTTACAGCTGGTATACCTTTGGTTGAAGCATTAGAAGCCGTCGCCAAAGCCTCGGGCAACTACGCCTTTGAAAAAGCCAGCAATGAAATTCAAAAAAATGTGAGCATGGGCATCAGCTTGACCATCGCCATGCAACAAACCAGCGTTTTTGATAATATGATGTTGCAAATGGTCGCCATTGGTGAAGAATCGGGTGCGTTGGATAGCATGTTAGATAAGGCCGCGGAATTTTATGAAGAAGAGGTGGATAATTTGGTGGCCAGTATGTCTAGCTTGATGGAACCTGTGATCATGGTTGTGGTGGGCGGATTGGTTGGTACCATCGTCATTGCCATGTATCTGCCGATTTTCCAACTGGGCGACGTTGTCTCGAGCTAATATTATGGATTTTTTTTCAGCACTACAAACCTTGCCGCCCTTTGCTTTTCTAGGGTTATTGGGATTCGTTGGTCTCTTTTTCGGCAGTTTTTTTAATGTGGTGATTTCACGCCTCCCTGAAATGTGCGATCGAGAAGCCGCTTCCTTTTGTGAAGCCCTTAGACAAGAAAAAGAATGTCAAGAAAACCCGCAAACCGTTGAAGCCGAAATATCCCCCAACGTTGCGGCCAACGTTTTTACCCTCAATTCACCGCGATCGCATTGTCCTCGGTGTAAAACGCCCATCCTAAACCGACATAATGTCCCTGTTTTAGGTTGGCTGATGCTCAAAGGAAAATGTTTTGCCTGTCAATTGCCCATCAGTTTTCGCTATCCGTCGATAGAATTGCTCACGGGTTTATTGTTTGTGTTTTGTGGCTGGCAATGGGGGGCAACCCCTATGCTGGTTGCGGCATTAATTTTGGTGTCTTTTTTATTGTGTTTGACTTTTATCGATCTTGACACACAACTTTTGCCCGATAATTTAACCCTCCCTTTGTTGTGGCTGGGTCTTATCGCCAGTGTTATCTTAACGCCAAACACTTTAGCAGATAAAGTGCTGGGCGCGGTTTTCGGCTATTTATCTTTATGGTCAGTCAATTATGGTTTCAGAATGCTCATGGGCAAAGAAGGTATGGGGTATGGCGATTTTAAACTGTTGGCCGCATTAGGTGCTTGGATCGGTTTGGGTTTACTACCTGTCGTCATTTTATTTGCCAGTTTACTGGGTTTATTAAGCAGCCTCATTTTCATACGCCAAGGCAGAGGAGTACACATTGCTTTTGGCCCTTATTTGGCCATGAGTGGCTGGTTAACCTTTTGTTATGGCGAAACCATTTGGCAAACTTACTTAAGTTATGTGGGGCTGGCATGAACGAGGCCTTCAGCATGCCTTATGCCGTGGCGTTAACAGGCGGCATCGGTTCCGGCAAGTCCACCGTTGCTCGCCTCTTTTCGCAATTGGGCGTTGAGATCATCGACACAGATGCCCTCAACGCCCAATTAATCAGTTGTCACGGGCAAGCCATGCCCCAAATTATCCAACAGTTTGGCGCAGAATTTTGCTTGTCTGATGGCAGTTTAAATCGTGCGCTTATGCGTCAGCTGATTTTTACGCAACCCCAAGCAAAACAACAGCTCGAAGCCATTTTACATCCTTTAATCCTAAAGTTAAGCCTAGCCTTATATTTAAAAAGAAGCAGCTTGTATGTCATTTGGGAAGTCCCCCTTCTTTTTGAAAATCCCCATTTCTTGGCTTGTGTTCGGCGTAGTTTACTCGTCACCTTACCCCGAGAACAACAAGTGGCGCGGGTGATGTCCAGGAGTGGATTGACCGAAACAGAGGTTGGCCGCATCATAGACAGCCAACTGACTGAAACCAAAAAACGCCAACAAGCACACGATATCATCAGTAATGAGGGCAACCTGACTGAATTAAGCCAAAAAGTGGCGGATTTACATGTTTTTTATCAACGTTATTTTGCCGAATAGCCATGCGCTTGTGCTGGTTTTAAAAAAGGATAGTGATGCGTTACGAACTCCCTATGACGGAACAAATTCGAATTCTGTTACGCATAGAAACCCTATTTCAGCGATTTTCTTTCTTTTTACAACAAGAAAATGCTCAACAGCATCATGTTGCTTTGCAAGTTTTATTTGAAATCATAGAAGTGCTCAATCACTCTGAAATCAAAAAAGAATTACTGCAAGCCTTGGAAAAACAAAGCCAAAGCCTCGTAAAATTGGAAGGGAATCCCAGTGTCGACAGCGATAAATTAAAACTGACGCTGGATAAAATTCAAGCACTGACCGATACGTTGCTCAAATCGCACGGCAAACTATCTCACACCATGCGTGACAATGAATGGTTAATGCACATCCGCCAACGCATGACCAGCTTGGGTGGGGTTTGTACGTTTGATTTGCCCTCTTATGCTTTGTGGTTGTCGCAAAGCCCCCACAATCGCCACGCCGATTTAGAGCTTTGGATTGCGCCTTTAATGCCTGTCGTGCACACCACTTTTTTATTACTGGGTTTGTTGCGCCAGCGCAGGCACACGTTAACGTTAGAAGCCCATCAAGGTTCTTATCAATGCTTGGACGTGGCCAACCTTAAAAATGTGCAACTGATCGCCATCGATTACGCAGGGGACTTGCCCATTTATCCTGAAATAACGGCCAACAAATATGCCATCAATGTGCGTTTTTTAGAGGCAAGTAAAGGCTTAAGCCGTCCCGTACAAACAGCCCTAAACATTCCTTTTACCATACATTTTTACCAACACCATGCTTAAATCGACCCAGAAAATGACTAACCAGCCCACGCAAGTTGCCTGCCCCAGCTGCCAAATGGCTGTCGTTTGGTGCGCCGAATCACTGTACCGCCCTTTTTGTAGCGAGCGTTGCAAAATTATGGATTTAGGTGCCTGGGCGACCGAATCTTTCCGAGTCAGCCTCCCAGAAACACACCTTGATTTTGACAACGGTTAATTGTCCAGTCCTCAATGTTTCTGGCTAAGCCTTGCGCAGATAAAACCTTGCGGCCAACCTTTTTTCCTATTTTTAGGAATCAAGGTTGGCCGCAAGATTTTATTAACTTACATTATCATATTAAGAATAACGTGACTGCAATGCCTTATTTTGATGCTCGTCTGGCACTGACTGCCGCAGCCAATTCCGCCAACATGAGTTCGGTATCCGCCCAACCCACGCAAGCGTCGGTGATGCTTTGCCCATAAGTCAAAGCTTGTCCAACTTGAAGATCTTGGCGACCAGCCACCAAATGGCTTTCTATCATAACCCCAAATAAGGCTTGATTGCCCAACGCAATTTGTTGCGCCACATCCGTGGACACTTCTTTTTGGCGCAAATATTCTTTGCTGCTGTTGGCGTGACTGAAATCGACCATGACTTTGGCGGGTAAATTGACCGAAGTCAGCAATTGAGACGCAGCCAACACGTCCGCCTCTTTATAATTAGGGGCTTTGCCGCCCCGCAAAATGAGGTGGCAATCCGAATTGCCCGCTGTTTCGACGATGGCAGACAAACCACTTTTGGTCACAGACAAGAAATGATGCGGCTCTTTTGCGGCGCGTATGGCATCGACGGCGATTTTTAAATTGCCATCCGTGCCATTTTTAAAACCCACGGGACAAGACAAACCCGAAGCCATTTCGCGATGCACTTGGCTTTCGGTAGTGCGCGCGCCTATCGCGCCCCAGCTGATTAAATCGGCAAAATATTGTGGCGTAATCATATCCAAAAATTCACTGGCCGCTGGCATACCAAGCTTGTTTAAGTCCAACAACAATCGGCGCGCCGTGCGCAAACCTTCGTTGATATTGTAAGATTCATTCAAATAAGGGTCGTTAATCAAGCCTTTCCAACCCACGGTGGTGCGCGGCTTTTCAAAATAAACACGCATCACGATTAATAACTCTTGGGCGTGAGTCGCCCGCAAAACAGCCAAGCGCTGGGCGTATTCCAAAGCCGATTTTTCATCGTGTATCGAACACGGCCCAACGATGCACAACAAGCGATCGTCTTGGCCTTGCAAAATCGCCGAAATGGCCTGACGCGTTTGAAAAATCAAATCGGTCACCGCTTCTGTCGCTGGCAATTCATAAGTGTGCGCAATGGGAGGCAACAACTCTTTAATGTTTTTGATTCGAACATCATCGGTTTGATGTGACATATGATTTCCTTTTGTGTGAGCCTATTGTGCAATTTGCAGGCATTTCGTCTGAAATAAATCAACTCAGCTTTGCAAATTCCCTCAAAATGAGGCTTTTAGTATACGTAACATAACCCGCTTTTGTAAATTGCAAAATGTCGAATAATAAGCTTGCGGCCAACCTTTTTTGTCTTTTTTCACAAAAAAGGTTGGCCGCAAGTTGATTTTAAGGCAGTCAGTTATTTCGATTGCCACAAAGATTTTGCCGCCAAGGCCACAAACATCAACTTAATGGGTTCAGTCACCACAAAAGGCAATACGCCGACTTGGTAAGCCTTGCTCCAGCCCACAAACGTTTGCAAAACCAACACGCCCGACATAAAAATCACGCTCGCAGACAACACGGCCGCCACAAAAAGCGTCAAAACATTGCGCGCAAAACCCCGTTCAGCCAACCAACCCGCCAATCCTGCGGCAAAGAAAAAACCCAATAAATAGCCCGCAACTGGCGTCGCCAAGACGGTTAAACCGCCCGTGTAATTTGAGAATAGGGGCAAGCCAGCAAACCCTAAAGCCAAATAAGCTGACACGGTTTTCATGGCCAAGCGAGAACCCATGCTTAACCCCAACAAAACCACCATCGCGCTTTGAAAAGTCAAAGGCACAGGCTGCAAAGGAATGCTCAATTGCGCCGAAAAGGTCAACAACAACAAACCGACCAGCATAGAAAGTCCTTGGCTTTTTGTGGCCAACTTAGACGTAAAAGGCAAAGACTGCGTGAACAAAGTCATGATATTCATCTCATTAAAATAAAAGGGAGCTGAACTTTAGCTCAATTTATACGCAGCTGTCAAATTTTGGTGCAAAAAATACAATTATCCAGTGTCTTAATACTAAAACCCAAAGCCAACGTTAATAAACTAACTCAAACTAACAAAAAGTAGGCAAGCGCAACTTTATGCTAAAAAAGCCCCTCTATACTCACCTTTAACTTTAACTTTTGGTTTTAAAGTCAAAAAGCCCTTATTTCTAACCCAAACATCCTAAATCACTCTATTGTTGCTTTTTGTTTCATTCAATTGATTTTCATCTAAAAAATGTCATGAAGCCTTATTTAATGCACCAGATAAGCTTAAGCACTCAACATCACAAAGGAGCGTTAACTTAAACAAAACTAAGGAAATGGCATTCTTTTTTATAGCAATATGCAAAAAAACGTTTATAACTGTTAAGTAAGCAACAATCCAACACGCCACTATCTACAATCAAAACATAAAGACAAACCCCAATACCCCGTTTGATATTGGATTATTTTACTTATGTTTTAATCGGTTGAAAGAGAGCTCGTCATGAAAACGCCAACAAAAAAAGTCATCGTCCGCCAGTTAGAAATTTTGGCGTTAAGCGCCATTTTGACAGCCTGCGCAAGTGGAGGTGGCTCTCAACCCACCTCTGGTGTAAATCCTACGCCAACTCAACCGCCTTCTACATCAACACCAACGCCCGCCCCGACTCCAGCACCAAGCCCTGAACCTGCTCCAACACCTGCTCCAACACCTGCTCCAACACCTGAACCTGCTCCAACACCTGAACCTGAACCCACACAAGATGACCCACAGGTGACTCAAGCGCACGCTTTCCCAACCCCAACGGCCAACGAATTGAACGCTTCATTCAATGCTAAAAACAGCGGTGCCTTAGCGGCCTTCAATGAAGGGATAACTGGCAAAGGCGTGAAAGTAGGCGTGTTAGATTCTGGCCTTTCTACCGCTGTCGTGAGTGATTTGGGCTTAGGCTCACTCACCCCCAAACAGTACAATGCTAAACAAGCAAAAACCACCGAATACGAAGACTTATTAGGGCATGGTTCTATGGTCAGCAGCATCATCAGCCAAGCCATAGATGGTAAAAATGGCGTTGGTAGCGCCCCTAATGCGACGCTGTACATGGTGAACACGTTGGCTGACAACAATCAAACTTTCAGCTTAAACGCCATCAGTAAAGGCATGGATTATTTGATTGAAAACAAAATCAACGTCACGAATATGTCATTTGCGTGTGACGCCACTGATGCTGCTACCGATGCTTGCCCTAGCGCCGCCAAAGCCATTTTAAGCAAAGCCAGCACCGCCAATATGATGGTTGTCCTTGCCGCAGGCAATGACGGTGCGGCCAACCCTCAATATCCAGCAAGATTTGCTAAAGAAGCGGAAGCTCAAGGTCAATTTCTTGTGGTTGGTTCGGTTGATGCCAACAACGTCATGTCCAGTTTTAGCAGCCGTGCAGGCGACACCAAAGATTTTTACATGGTGGCGCAAGGCGAAGATGTCACCGTTTTAGATCAACACTGCACGCCAGTGATACGTTCAGGCACCAGTTTAGCCGCCCCTTTGGTAACAGGAGCCGCCGCCTTAATCATGGAAAAATGGCCACAAGTGTCTGCGGCGCAAGTGGTACAAATTTTACTCACTTCGGCCAAAGATTTAGGGGCAACAGGCGTTGATGATGTTTATGGGCATGGTTTACTGGACATCGCCGCCGCCATGCAGCCCTCTGGCAGCTTAACCGTCCCTGCCAGCAATGGCACCAGCGTCCCCGCCGCAACCGTGTCAGCCCCAGCCGCTTACGCCAGCCCTGTTTTGGCTGCCATACAAACGGGTAAACTCAAACTCATCGCTTTAGACCGATACGGCAGAGATTTTTCGCTTGCCTCTGTGGTGACCACCACCAAAAGTGCCGCCGATTTGGCTCAAGTCTCCTCGCCCCTTGCGACTCAAGTTTACGAAAGCAAAAATGAACAAGGTTATGCCAGAAGCGCTTGGCAAGCACAAGCCGATGGCAGCAACACCCAAGCGTATGGCAGTAAAATTGGTGCTTTATCCTTTCAAGCAGGGGATTTAGCCATGCGACAAATGGTCAATGCCCCAGAATCTCACCAAGGCTTCAACATGATAGAAAGTGATTTATCCAGCCAAATTTTAAGCTCGGGCAGTCAATTTTTAGGCAGCGCTTACCAAGTTGGAGACGCCACTTTTGGGGTTCATTTTGCAGGAGACAGCAGTTTCAAACAACAACTCGCAGGCCTCAACATCAGTGGAAAACTCTCTAATCAAAGCAGCTACCGCATTGACTTAAGTTTGCTTAACGAAGAATCTGGATTACTAGGCGGCGATGCTGGATTTCTCGGCTTTGGTTCAAGCACTTATTTAACAGAACTTGGCTGGAATTACCGTTTCACCCCTGATTTACAATTTGACGCGATGTTTGGTTTGGCAAACAGTACCCTCTCTTCAGGTTCATTTAATAGCAGCAACGACACAATTTTATCCAACACTTGGAAATTGGGGTTCACGCAAAACAATGTGTTTGACAGACGCCAAGCAAAATTAGGACTCGGCATCCAACAACCTTTAAGCGTCATGAATGGCAATATGAGTTTTTTACTCCCAACCAGCGTCAATCCCACCAATAACCAAACCAACTTTTCAAGGCAAACCGTGGATTTGGCGACAGGCCCCAAAGAAATACGCTACGAAAGTTTTTACAGTCAACCCACAGGCTCTGGCACGGTATTTGTTCGATATGCTTTAAGACAAAATCCAGACAACACCAACGCCCCCTCAATCTCTTCTTTTGGAATCAGTTATGTACAACCTTTTTAAATCCCAAAAAAAATGACCCACGTTTTCGTGGGTCTTTTTTTTGCCTGTGCTATTTTTTTCGATGCTCTGTCAATGCAAAGCATCATAAATGCTTTGCGCCAAGGAGAGGCTAATGCCGTCTATGCTGGCCAAATCCGCAACGCTGGCCGCTTTGATTTCTCTCAAGCCACCAAAACGGGTTAATAACTGCTGCCGCCGTTTTGCGCCCACCCCTTTAATGTCTTCTAAACTGCTGCTGATCCGTGCTTTGGCTCGCCGCGCTCGGTGTCCTGTTATCGCAAATCGGTGCGCTTCATCACGGATGGTTTGTATCAAATGCAAAGCTGGGCTGGTGGGCGCAACATTAAAGCTCACCGCCGATTCTCCGCTCACCCGTTCCAATGCTTTCAAATAAGGCAGTATCAAGGTTTCTAGCCCCGCTTTACGTGCCTCTCCTTTGGCGATGCCCACCACAGGAATGGCCACGCCCAGCGCCGACAACGTGGCCAAAGCCGTATTCACCTGCCCCAAACCCCCATCAATCAACAGCGCATCAGGCAAGCGCCGTTCGGCATCAGCTTGGCCATAACGCCGACGAAGGGCTTCAGCCATGGCTGCGCAATCGTCACCCGCCACGACTTGACTCGAAATATTAAACCGCCGATATTCCGCCGTTTGCATCCGCTCTTTATCGTACACAACACAGCTGGCCACCGTGGCTTCTCCTAAGGTATGGCTGATGTCAAAACATTCAAAACGCTGGGCGTTAGGTAATTGCAACAAGGCTTGCAAAGCCAATAAACGACTGTGTTCGCTGGCCGATGTGGCCAACCTTTGAGTGACGGCCAACTGGGCATTGGTCAGCGCACGCGTTTGCCAAATGCGTCTTTCGCCCTTGACTTTATGAGTCGCCACGATTTTTCGGCCTGCCGTTTGCTGTAAAACCGTCAGCAAGGCCGCGTCTAAAGGATGAGACACGATTAAAAGGGGCGGAATCAAGCCGTTCGGTTGTAAATAATGTTGCGCCATAAAAGCCATTAAGGCCGCTCGTTCTTGTTGCACTTTTTCGTCAGCGCCAGCCGTTAACACCAAGGCATCACCCAATACCCAATTTTTTTGCATCGTAAAAAAAGGCTTGTCGCCCAAATGCCGCCCGCCTCGCACCATGGCCAAATTCACACAAATCAGCCCATTTTCAATGACCGCGACAATAATATCTGCATCCAAATCCAGCTTTTTACTGGCCACATATTGTTGAGACTGAACAACCGCTAAAGCCTGAATTTTGTCGCGTAATTGGCCTGCTTTTTCAAATTCCAAGCGCTCGGCTGCGGCCAACATGGCTTGTTCTAAGGTTTGCAACAAAACCTGCGTTTCGCCCCGTAAAAACGCCCGCGCCTGATCAAGGTTGGCCGCATAGTCTTCCACACTGATTTCTTGCGTGCAAGGTGCGCTACAACGGCCAATTTGATGCAATAAACATGGCCGCGATCGATTGCTGTAAACGCTGTCTTCACACGTGCGAATTTGAAACAATTTTTGCAACACATCGATGCTCATTTTTACGGCATTGCTGTTTGGATAAGGCCCAAAGTAAGCGTGTTTGCCCCTCATCTCGCCACGGTAATAAGCCATGCGCGGAAAGTCATGCGCTGACAGCATCAAATAGGGATAACTCTTGTCGTCGCGAAACAAAATATTGTATTTCGGAGCAAGTGCTTTAATCAAATGATGCTCTAAAATCAAGGCTTCCGCTTCCGAAGCCGTCACCGTGGTTTCTATCGAGGCGATTTGCTTGACCATTAAAGCAATGCGTGGACTGAGATCAGACTTTTGAAAGTACGAGCTGACGCGACGCTTTAAATCAACGGCTTTGCCAACATACAACACGCAAGAAGCCGCATCTAAAAAGCGATAAACGCCTGGAAGATGCGGCAAGTTCAACAAAGTATCCGATAAATCAACGTTCATTACGCTGCTTTCACAAAAAACCTAACTCAAAGCGATTGAACTCAATGACACACAACGGCAGCTTCTTTTTTCGTGGCAGTCACTCGGACATCAAAGTCCGCAGGTCTTTTGTTCAAAGGCATAGCCAACAATTGATCGGTGCGATCAGTGGCTTCTTTGCATTGTTTTCGGCTCAAGGCTTTGGCCTCTTCCTCCGCTTTTCTTTTTGCAGCTTCACTCACTGGCGTAGGCGCAGTACCCGAAGCGGCGGTAGCAGAACCTGTTGCCGCATTACTAACTGCCGCTGGGTTGCCTGCTTGGCTGTTACCTGTTGCCAAACTGTTTCCTTCAGTCACGCCAGATTGTTGTGGTTTCGCAACAGCGGGTGGCGTATTCGCTACCTTTCCACGTAACAAAACAGGTTCATAAGTCACGCCATTGGGAGGGGTGTCACCAAAAACCACTTGTCCCTTACTGGTCCATTTATACATTTCTGCCCCTGCGGGCAAGGCCAAAGCCATTAATAACACCATCGTCATGCGTTTCATTTTGATATCCTTTCCTAAATTCTAAATAGGGTAACTGTGACTTAAAACCATCGGTTAATCGACAGTATCTATCATATCATGCAAGCCCGACTCGGTTAACCCCAATCGACGCACCATCACCGCCGCAAAAAAACCATCGGTCGCGTGTAGATGCGGGTACAGTTGCAAGAAGTCCGTTTGCATCGTCAAAGGGATTTTGGCATCGTCCAAAATGCCTTGCACTGCCAGCACTGTAAAGTCTGGATGAGCTGCTAAAAAGGCTTGCACGATGGCTTCATTTTCTTCAGGCAAAATACTGCAAGTGGCATAAACCAAGCGTCCACCGCGACGAACCAAGCGCGCTGCGCTGGCCAATATAGCGGCTTGTTTCACGTTTAATTCGGCCAAACTATCAACGCTTTGGCGATATTTCAAATCAGGATTGCGGCGCAAAGTCCCCAAACCAGAACACGGCGCATCCACCAAAACTCGGTCAAACTTTGCGGCCAACCTTTTAACCTTAGGGTCGTTTTCGGTTGACAACAAATTGGGTTGCACATTTGATAAGCCCGAACGCGCCAAACGAGGTTTTAAGTTACCCAAGCGTTTTTCTGACACATCGAAGGCATACAAACGGCCTGTTGAAGCCATCATGGCGCCGATGTGCAAGGTTTTTCCACCTGCACCCGCACAAAAATCTGCCACCATTTCGCCTCGTTTCGCCCCCAACAAAATGCTCAACAATTGGCTGCCTTCATCTTGAACTTCAAACACGCCCGCCTCGTACAAACCATGTTTGTTAATGGGGCTTTTTTCTGCCAAACGAATGCCAACGGGAGAATACGGCGTTGCGCTGGCTGGATAACCCACCGCTTGCAGTTTTTCGAGTACCGCATCTCGTTTCGATTTTTGGCTATTAACGCGCAAATCCAAAGGCGCAGCTTGCGCCAAACTCTGCCCCAATTGTATACGGGCTTTGCTGTCTAATTGGGTCAGGCGCGACATCACCCATTCAGGCAAATCGGCCAATTGCGCGTCGGTCAAGATCACTTCACGCCCTTTTACCAGCGACAACCAAGTGGCCTCTTTTGAAGACAAGTCGGGAATTTCTTTCAAATTGTAATGAAAAATTTTCAACAAAGTGACCAAAATCACGCGTCTGGCCGTCACGGCATCGGGTTCAATAAAAGGCTTTACCCGTTCCAAATGGCGCAAGCACGCAAAGGTCAATTCCGCAATTTCGTGGCGGTCTTTTTGACCCAGCTTTTTATTTTCACGAAAATAGCGCGACAAAATCACATCGGCAGGGCGATCAAAGCGGAGCAATTCACGCAAAACATCGTTAGTGTGGTTCAAATGAACCGCAGTCAAATTCGACTTCATGGGCTTCAATCAATAAAAAGGTTATAAAACAAGAAAAAAATCACTAGAAAACTCTATAAAACTCATTGCGGCCAACCTTTTTCACAAAAAGATTGGCCGTAAAGAAAATCAATCGCGGCGACGAGTTATGCGGTTTTAAATTCACCATAATTCATGATTTTATCAAAACGAGCCGCCAACAACGTTTCAACAGGCAAGACTTTAACGGTCTGTAATTGAGCCGTTAATTGAAGCTTGAGTTGCTCAAACATGGCTTCGTAATTGCGATGCGCACCGCCCAAAGGCTCGGCGATGATTTCATCGATTAAGCCCAAGGACTTCAGTCTTGGGGCGGTGATGCCCATAGCTTCCGCCGCATCACTGGCTCGACTGGCCGTTTTCCACAAAATACTGGCCGCCCCTTCTGGCGAAATAACGCTATACGTTGAATATTGCAACATATTGACATAATCGCCAACCGCAATGGCCAACGCACCGCCCGACCCCCCTTCACCAATGACAGTCGCAATCAACGGTACGCGCAAGCGCGTCATATCAAATAAGTTTTTGCCGATGGCTTCGGATTGACCGCGCTCTTCAGCACAAATCCCTGGGTAAGCACCGGGCGTATCAATAAACGTCAAAACAGGCAGGCCAAATTTTTCAGCCAAACGCATTAAACGCATCGCTTTACGATAGCCTTCGGGGCGTGGCATACCAAAATTGCGATACAATTTTTCTTTCGTATCACGTCCTTTTTGATGACCCATCACCACCACCGACTCGCCATTGAAGCGAGCCAATCCACCCACAATGGCTTTATCATCAGCAAAATGCCTGTCGCCGTGCAGCTCCTCAAAGTCCGTACACAAGCCATTGATGTAATCTAAGGCATACGGACGTTGCGGATGTCTGGCCACCAAAGCGGTTTGCGATGGCGTGATTTTTGCGTACAAGGTGCGCGTCAGTTCGGCACTTTTAGCTTTTAAACGCGTGATTTCGGCTGAAATATCAACCACGGCATCTTTTTGCATGGCGCTTAATTGCTCAATTTTTTTATCTAACTCGGCAATGTTTTCTTCAAACTCTAAAAAGGTAATTTTCATGCAAACGTTCTCATGAGTAAATAACAAGCCGAACATCATACCTGAAAGTGGCTGATTTCGCTTGTTTAATGTGCATCGTAACGGCTTCAATACGGCGGATGACTTCGATTTTTAGAAACGAGAGGCTTTTATTTTTTGTGCCAGTTCAGTCACTAACATCGCGTAATTAATGCTTTTATTATAACGAGTAATCACGTAAAAATTATTTAAGCCTAAGTAATGCTGCGAAACACCCTCTTCTCGCTCCAGTTTAAACAACACGGCCTGCAGTTTATCGTTCACAAAATCAGAAGGCGTCACGCCCATTTTGCGAAACTCCCCCACGGTGTAATGTAAATTGAATTTATCCAACAGCAATTGCTCAACACTTTCAGAGGGCAAAGCACTGGCTGGGACAAAAACCGTTTGCCCTGCTTGCCAACCGTGTTTTTGTAAATAATGGCCAACACTGCCAATAATGTCACTTTTATTTGACCAAATATCGTGCTGCCCATCACCATCAAAATCGACAGCCCATTTTTGAAAACTGGTGGGCATAAATTGCGGCCAACCCATCGCGCCTGCATAACTGCCTTTGAAACTAAACACATCTTGGCGTTCTGATTGCGCAATTTCTAGCAAAGCAACCAACTCTTGTTGAAAAAAATCAGCACGACGTGGGTAATCAAAAGCCAAAGTTGTCAAGGCATCGGCAACCCGAAAAGTGCCAGTTTGTTGGCCATAACGCGTTTCCACGCCAATAATCGCCACAATAAATTCAGGATCAACCCCATAAGCTTTTGCCGCCTTGTTGAGCGTGGCTTCGTTTTGCTGCCAAAAATCAATACCGCCTTCGACTAAATCAGGTGTCGCCAAAAAAGCGGGGCGAAATTGAAAATACGCCCGTGAAGTCGAAGGTCTGTCCATTATTTTAACAATATTGGGTTTGGGGTTGACTTGCCTAAAAAAATTCTCCATGGCCTCTTTTTTGAAAGCGCCAGCTTGGACTTGTTTTTTAATAAAAACTTGAACATCTTCTCTAGCCAATAGCGCTTCATCTGCTTGCGCTGGCGTACAAAAACCGATTAAAGCCAAAAGGTTGGCCGCAACCAAAGTCATTTTACTCTTTACCATTTAAATCCCTTAAATTTTTAAAACTTTTTAGACAATTTCGATTTTTGTAAAACGGTACTGGCAATCTCTTCGATAGAACGGTGGGTTGTGCTAATAAAAGGAATGCCGTGCTGGCGAAACATGGATTCAGCTTCACGCACTTCGCGCTGACAATTTTGCAAACTGGCATAAGTCGAGTTTGGGGTGCGTTCCTCCCGAATTTGGTGCAACCGAGTCGGATCGATGCTTAAGCCATACAATTTTCTTTTGTGCGCCAACAAAGCGGCAGGTAAACCTGGTTTATCCAAGTCATCGGGCGTTAGCGGATAATTAGCCGTTTTCAACCCATATTGCAAAGCCAAATACAAACAAGTCGGGGTTTTACCCGACCGCGACACACCCAACAAAATCACATCGGCTTCCGCCAAGTTTTTATTGGTAATGCCATCGTCATTATCCAATGAAAAACCAATGGCATCCATGCGTGCATCGTATTTACTTTCGTTGTCCACGCCATGCGCTTTGCCTTTTATCCACGCGGCTTTTTTGCCCAATTCTTGTTCCAACATGGGCATAAACGTTTCAAAAAAATCGAAACACAAGACTTCGGCTATATGAAATTTTGCCCGCAACTCTGGATTAATAATACTCACAAAAACCAAAGGCTTATGATGATCAACGGCCGCGCGGGCTTTGATTCTATCCAACAAGTCTTCGGCTTTTTCGGGCGTATCAATAAAAGGCACGGTCTCTTTTCTAAACTCATCTTCGTCAAATTGAGTCAATAAGGTATGCGCCAAAGCTTCTGTCGTTAAACCCGTGTGATCTGAAACAAAAAAAGCAGAACGATGCAGATTCATGTTAGCTCCTTGATAAGGTTCATGGTTTATTAACGATAATAACTTAAAGTCGTCATGATTTTGGCCGTTTTATTCATACTCAATTCAGCCCATTTTGGCAGGTTGGCCGCACCCAAATCCTTGGCCAATTGAGCATGTTCGGCTTCGTCTATGCGCATTTGACTCACCACCGCACGACTTTTGACATCGGCGACAGGCAAACTTTCTAAGTGATGATCCAAATGTGCGCACACTTGCTTTTCTGTGGCTTCCAAAAATCCTAAATTCCACTTTCGACCCAGCAAGCCAACCGAAATGCCCATCGCCAAAGATCCCGTGTACCAAATCGGATTGAACAAACTCACCGAACCGCCTAACGCGGCAACGCGCTCGGCAGTCCAAGCCAAATGCTCTTCTTCCTCTAAACTCGCTTGCTGCAAGGCTTGCTTGATGTCAGGATTTTTTTCCGTCATCGCTTGGCCTTGATACAAAGCTTGGGCACAGATTTCTCCGCAATGATTGACGCGCATCAAGCCCAACGCATGGCGTTTTTCGGCCGAACTTAATTCGCCTTCATCAAGCGCGGCATCGGGGTGTGCGCGCACGCTTCTGGCAGGTGCAAACAAAACGCGTAACCCTTGGTCAAAATGACTGATGAATTTATCAATCAACATGGTTTTTTCTCCAAAATTAATGGCTTATTCAGTTGTTTTTTTCGCCTTTGCACGGCGACGTGGCGCGGTACTTGCCGCTGGTTTTGCCTCCGCTGGCTGACTTTCCGTTGACTGCCCTTCGGCTGGCATAGAAACGGCAGGTTTTGCGCGACTACGCTTGGGTTTGGGTGCAACCGAGGCCGATTCGGCTTGTGGCTCGGCGTTGGTGACTGCAGGGTTTGCCGTGCCTTTCTCAGTAAGAACTTGGGCTTGAACTTGAACTTGAACTTGAGCTTGATCCGCTCTTCTGCTGCGACGAGTAGAAGCTGGCGCCACCTCGCTTGTGGCCAACGTTGGAGCCGCCGCTTTCACGCCATGGGTTTTGACCAAACTTGGGTTGGGACGGCTGGATTTGCTGGCGCTGGACTTGTTTGGATTAGCCTTGTTTGAGTTAGACTTGTTTGAATTGGGATTGCCTTGCGTGCCTTTGGGCACAAAAGCAAAGTCAATTTTCATATCATCTAAAGACGCGCGAACAACACGTATGGTCACTTTATCGCCCAATTTGAACTTAAGGCCTGTTTTTTCACCCACCAACGATTGGGTCTCTTTGTTAAATTGAAAATAATCTTTGCCCAATTCCGTAATATGCACCAAGCCTTCTATGTGCAAATTATCTAACAAAACAAACACGCCAAAGCCCGTCACTGCGTTGATTTTTCCGCTAAATACCTCACCAATTTTGTCTTGCATAAAATAGGCTTTGAGCCAATGATCGACATCGCGGCTGGCTTCATCGGCACGACGTTCATTTTGTGAACAATGCAAACCCATGGCCTTCCATTTTTGCGCGGGCTTGTATTTTTTTCCAGCCAAAACCGCTTTAATGCCGCGATGCACCAACAAATCGGGATAGCGGCGAATGGGCGAAGTAAAGTGTGCATACGCGTCATAAGCCAAGCCAAAATGTCCTTTATTATCAGGCGTATAAACGGCTTGCTGCATAGAACGCAACATCATGGTTTGCATGACTTCTCTGTCGTCGCGCTCGTGTATTTGAGCTGCCAAGGCCGCATAATCCAAAGCGGTGGGCGCAGTGCCGCCGCCTATGGTTAAGCCATATAATTTCAAATAGTTACGCAAGTTTTCTAAACGCTCTGGCGTAGGGCCTTCATGCACACGATACAAAGTTTTGTGACCATTTTTAGCCAAAAATCCTGCCGCACAAACGTTGGCCGCAAGCATGCATTCTTCAATCAAACGATGCGCATCATTACGCACCACAGGCACCATCGTGTCGATTTTGCCTTGGTCATTAAAAATCATTTGCATTTCAACGCTGTCAAACTCAATCGCGCCGCGTTTTGCCCTTGCGGCCAACATCGTTTGATACAAATCATGCAAGGTTTTGATTTCGGTCAACAAAGGATTTTCGCTGCCATTGGTGAGCCACGCCGCAACTTCGTTGTACGTTAACCGCGCTTTGGAATTCATAACCGCTGGATAGAATTGGTATTTTTTCACTTTCCCTTTTTTGCTGATTATCATGTCGCAAACCATACACAATCGATCAACTTGTGGGTTCAATGAGCAAATGCCATTTGATAAGGCTTCGGGCAACATGGGAATGACGCGGCGCGGAAAATAAACTGACGTGCTGCGATTCATGGCTTCCGTATCCAAAGCATCCAGAGGCGTCACGTAATGACTGACATCGGCAATGGCCACGATTAAGCGATAGCCTTTGTCAAGGCGTTCGGCGTACACGGCATCATCAAAATCGCGTGCGGTTTCGCCATCTATGGTCACCAAATTGAGGTGACGTATGTCCACGCGCCCCGCTTCGTTGATTTGTTCGGCGGTCACCACTTGAGAAATGGATTCGGCTTGAGCCACCGCTTCATCAGGAAAAACAAATGGCAAGGCGTGTTTACGCAAAGCAATTTCAATTTCCATGCCCGAATCGCCAAAATTCCCCAACACTTCGGCGATTTTAGCCATAGGTTGACGAAACCCATCGGGCTGAACGGTGATTTCTAAGGTCACAATTTTGCCCACGCTGGCGCCAGCCCAATCGTCTTTTTCTATCAAAAAATCTTGTTTGATGCGCACGTCTTCGGCTTTGGCTATCCAAACGCCGCCCACGCAGTCTAAGCGGCCAACTGTGTGCGTTAATTTGCGCTCTAAAACTTCTATGATTTTCCCTTCTTGGCGGCCACGTCTGTCCAACTCCATAGGCAAAACCAACACCACGTCGCCATGAAAAACTTTGCGCATTTCTTTTTCGTACAAATAAATATCCGAGCCTTCGGTGTCCAAACGCACACCAAACCCAAAGCCGTCTTTATGCGCCGACACTTTGCATTTCACCAAATTCACTTTATCGGCGAGGCCATATTGACGATTGCGATTTAATAAAATTTGGCCTGCACGCTGCATGGCACCCAAACGGCGCTCAAATAAAGGTTGTTCTTCTTCGGTAATATCCAGCAAAGCCACCAAATCAGCCAAAGGCAAGGGCTGGCTTTCGATTTGCGCCATGATGTGTTCACGACTGGGCAAGGGTTCAGGGTATTTTTCTTGCTCACGCGCCAAAAAAGGGTCTTGTTCACGCAAAGTAAGGGATTTTTTAGAGTTGGATTTTGTCATTGTTTTGTTCTCGATAAGTTCGGAATGTTGTAATTGGGTTTATGTTGATCGCTCAGGCTCTGCGCCTCAAGCTTTAAGGAAAGGGAAACTTATCACTAAACCTATATTAAGAAAATTTATTAAACAAATAAACTACTTAAAATTTAAAGAGGGTTAGTGCTAAAATGAAAGGCCAACCCATTTTATCCAGCGGATTGGACTATAAAAAAACGTAACAAGTTGGTTATAATACGCCCGTTTAGGCTGTTTTTTGCCGACGTTAACGCGGTCTGATTGTGTGAAGGCGGCTTCTTGCTCGCAAAAAACACCACTTTTCAAACCAAAAACAAGAACATCATACCCCAAAACACGCCATTTTGTCGCCCATAAATAGGCATACTTTCATCCCAGAAAGAAAGACTGCGCGTGATTCTTTTATTCGGAACCCCTTTTAAACCATGCTCATTGCTCAAAATCACCCCCTGCACGACTTGCACACCTTCCATTTTTCGGTTCACGCCGATGCTTTTATCAAAATCACACAAGCAGAAGATTTTCTTGCGTTGTTTGCGCACCCTTGGTATCAAGAAAAGTCGGTTTTGTGGCTGGGCGGTGGCAGTAATTTGGTGTTTACGACAGACAAAATAGACCGTTTGGTGGTGCAAATTGCCACACGAGGCATCAAATGCCTTCAAGAAACGGACACCGAAATCTTGGTAGAAGCGGCAGCGGGTGAAAACTGGCATGACTTTGTCCAAACAACACTAAAAAATGGCTGGTTTGGCTTAGAAAACTTGAGCTTAATTCCAGGTACGGTTGGCGCGGCACCCGTCCAAAATATTGGCGCTTATGGTGTAGAACTCAAAGACAGCGTGTTTGAAATCGATTATTGGAATTTGAATTTTACGCCCCCAAAACTGGAAACCCTCACTTGTGCCGCCGCCAAATTTGGTTATCGCGACAGCATCTTCAAACAAGCTTTGCGTGATAAAGCCGTCATCACGGCCGTTCGTTTTCGTTTGCAGAAACAAGCCGATGTCAAAGTGGCTTACGGTGACATTTTGGCCGAACTCACCAAGCAACAAGCACCTCAACCTTACACGCCACAAAGTGTGGCCAACGCCGTCATTGCCCAGCGCCTTAGCAAATTACCCAACCCTGATGAGCTGGGTAATGCGGGCAGTTTTTTCAAAAACCCAGTCATCGATGCGGCCGCCGCACACATTTTCTTACAGCAACACCCCAATGCCCCGCATTATCCCCAAGCCAACGGTCACGTCAAGCTGGCCGCAGGTTGGTTAATCGACCAAGCAGGCTTTAAAGGACATCGCGCAGGGCAAGTCGGGGTACACACAAAACAAGCGCTGGTGCTGGTCAATTATGGCGGCGGCACTGGGCTAGACATTACAAGGTTGGCCGCAACCATACAAACGGCCATACAACAACAATTTGGCATTACTTTAGAAACTGAACCCAACTTTATTTAAGTCTTTACAAAGAGAAATCTAATGTCCATACCCATAGTTACAAAAATACATCAGTATATTACGGCTAGCAAGCCTTGCTCGCGTTTGATATTAGCCTGCGCCTCGATTATATTGATTTGCATCGCCGACTTGTCGTTAGGGTACGCCATCACCATCAGTTCGCTTTACATCTTGCCTGTACTTTTTATAACGTGGTTTTCAGGCACGCGAGCCGGATTGATGATGGTCGCTTTATGTGCCGTTGCCTTAGAGGTCACCCATTGGGTAAACGAAATCAACAAGAGCGCTTTATTAGATTGGTTCAGCTACAACGTGTTTGCGCTTGGTGTCATACTCAACCAAATGATTTTATTAATCATTACTCATTTTTTACGTGAAAAAATGACCGAATTAACCATTTGGGCAGACAGTGATCCTTTGACCAAAATTGCCAATCGCCGCGCTTTTATAAACACCCTAGAACACGAATTTGAACGAACAAGACGCTATCACCACCCATTTGCAATTGCCTTTTTGGACTTGGATAATTTCAAACACATGAATGATACGTTTGGGCATAACGAAGGCGACCTTTTATTACAAGTCGTCGCCAATGCCATGAAAACACACAGTCGCGCCAGCGACACGGTTGCACGCTTGGGTGGCGATGAGTTTGCCGTGTTAATTACCGAAACCGACCCCGAGCACGCGGCCATGGTGTTAAGCAAAATCAGCACCGCCATTCGAGAAGATTGCCAAGCGCGCGATTGGCCAGTGGGCGTGAGTTTGGGCAGCGTGTGCTTTTTGCAGGTGCCAGAAAATACCGAAACGGCCATTAAAATGGCCGATGAATTGATGTACGAAGTCAAAAAAAGCAATAAAAACCAAGACAAACATCATGTTTTTAAATAAATAACAGGCCTTAAATCCTCTTGCTAATCATGATTTGACCGCATCAATAAAAAAGGAAGTTTCATGAATACCGATTTCACTTTAAAACTGAAACACCATTTTAAGACCCTCAATACTCAATCTCGCTTATGGTTGGCTTGTTTGATGGTTGTCCTGATTTGTTTGGCGGACATTGTTTTAGGTTCAGCGGTGACTTTGTGTTCATTGTATGCTTTACCTGTTTTATTGATTACTTGGTACGTCGACACGAAAACTGGCTTTATGATTGCCGTTTTGGCTTTTATTGCCTTAGAAATTACCTATTGGGCGAATGAACTCAATGGCGGCAATTTATGGGATTGGGTAGGCTATAATGTGTTTACTTTAGGGATTTTAGTCAACCAAATCATTTTATGGGTCATGACTCATTTTTTACGGATAAAAATGGCTGAATTAACCCTCTGGGCAGACCACGATCCCCTCACAAAAATTTTTAACCGCCGAGCCTTTATGAATACCTTGGAACGGGAATTTGAGCACATGCAGCGCTATCAAAATCCCTTTGCCATTGCTTTTTTGGATTTGGATAATTTCAAATACATCAACGACACCTTTGGTCACAATGAAGGCGATGTTCTGCTGAAAGTTGTGGCTCACACCATGAAAACACATTGCCGCGCAAGCGACACCGTGGCACGTTTAGGGGGTGATGAGTTTGCGGTACTCATTACAGAGGCAAGCCCCGAACATGCTGCCATGATGCTAAGCAAAATGAGTACGGCCATTCGCGACAACTGTAAGCAATGGAATTGGCCTGTCGGCATCAGTTTGGGGAGCATCTATTTCATGCACTTGCCCAAAGACACCGAAACCGCCATTAAAATGGCCGATGAGTTGATGTACGAAGTCAAAAAAAGCAATAAAAACCAAGACAAACATCATGTTTTTACAACAGAAAACTAAATTTCTATGCGCCCGCCCTTTTATTCCAGCGTCCTAAACAGCCCCGTTGGGCGATTGGGTTTACAGATAAATGCCGCCGAAACGGCTCTTATTGGGCTGGCTTTTTTACCCGATGACGCTCAACCGCAAACCCCAAGCACCGCCGTGGAAAGGTTGGCCGCAGAAGAGTTAGCCGCTTATTTCAGCAATCCTAAACACGTTTTCCGCGTCCCAATCGAACCCACAGGCAGCGCCCATCAACAAGCCGTTTGGCAAGCGATGCTGGACATTCCTTGCGGCCAAGTTCGCACTTATGGCCAAATTGCGGCGCAAATTGCCTCTGCCCCACGCGCGGTCGGTGGTGCTTGTGGGCGCAATCCCTTGGTGCTGTTGATACCGTGTCACCGCATCGTTGCGGCCAACCATGTGGGCGGATTTAATCGCGGAACAACGCCTGAGGCCAACCAAATCAAAACGTGGTTGTTGCGTCACGAACAAGCCACGTTGCCTTTTTTGTGATATTTAATTTTAACCGTTTATTTTTATATTGGACTGCATCATGTCAACTTTACCTCCCTGCCCGCTATGTGAGTCTGTTTTCACTTATCAAGATGGCGATTTACTGATTTGCCCCGAATGCGGCCACGAATGGCACAGCCAAGGCGCAAGCAGCGCCGAACCTGACGACGCACCGCGCGTGATTAAAGATTCAGCAGGGTCTGTTTTGCAAGATGGCGACACCATCACCGTCATCAAAGATTTAAAAGTCAAAGGCTCGTCTTTGGTGGTCAAAGTCGGCACCAAAGTCAAAAACATTCGTTTGGTCGACGGCGATCACGACATCGATTGCAAAATTGATGGCATAGGTGCCATGAAATTGAAATCAGAATTTGTGCGCAAAGTGGTTTAACCCTTTTGCTATCAACCCTTGCGGCCAACCTTTTATCCTAAAACATCGGAAAAAAGGTTGGCCGCAAACTAAACCACTCGGATTCATCTTCTAACTTTTACAACACAAGGACACAGTATGAAAAAGAAAATATTGATATTGGCTTTGGCATTATCCAGCGCGGTTTGGGCTGGAGGTTTGGAAGAAGCGCAAGCGGCTTATCAAGCAGGAAATTACACTGAAGCTTTTGCTAAATATAAATCCGCCGCCGAACAAGGAAACGCAGAAGCGCAATATAGCCTTGGCTGGATGCATGAATTTGGCCTCGGTGTTGAAAAAAATGAGGCCGAAGCCGTGAAGTGGTACACCAAAGCCGCAGAACAAGGTAATGCCGCTTCACAATTGAGGCTTGGCGCGATGTATTACGAAGGCGAAGGCGTTGAGAAAAATAGAACTGAAGCCATGAAGTGGTACACCAAAGCCGCCGAACAAGACAATGCCGATGCCGATGCACAATACTTACTTGGCTTAATGTATGCCTTGATGTCTATCGATGGTCTAAACGTTAAGGCAAATGGGGCCGAAGCACTGAAGTGGTACACCAAAGCCGCTGAACAAGGTAATGCGGATGCGCAATTTATGCTTGGCGTGGCGTATAGCTTGATGTATAGCCAAAGCCTAGGCGTTGAGACAAATGAGGCTGAAGCACTGAAGTGGTACACCAAAGCCGCTGAACAAGGTAATGCGGATGCGCAATATGAACTTGGCTTAGCGTATAGCTTGATGTATGACCGAAGCCTAGGCGTTGAGAAAAATGAAGCTGAAGCCGTAAAGTGGCTCAAAAAAGCCGCCCAACAAGGCAATACAGCAGCGCAAGAAATAATTGATGCTGATGGAAAAATAATTAAATGGTATACCAAAGTCATTAAAGCCGCCGAGCAAGGTGACGTCTATGCGTCATATAGACTTGGCCAGATGTATTACTATGGCGACCGAGGTGTAGAAAAAAATGATGCCGAATCGGTGAAGTGGTACACCAAAGCCGCCGAACAAGGCCATGTCTATGCGCCATATAAACTTGGCCAAATGTATAATAACGGCGAAGGCGTTCAAAAAGATGAGACCGAAGCCGTGAAGTGGCTCAAAAAAGCGGCCGAACAAGGCCATGTAGGAGCGCAAGAAATAATTGATGAAATTGCTAAACAATCCAAAAAGCCCAAGCAATAATTTATAACGTGACAAACGTTAACCTTTGCGGCCAACCTTCTACCGTGTTTTTCACGTTAAAAGGTTGGCCGCAACGTATTTTAATCCCTTTATTTTGCCTCACGAGGCCATTTTTTGTCGAACTTGCTCAAACAAACACAAAGTGGCGGCCATGGCGACATTCAGCGATTCGGCGACGCCCGGCATGGGGATAATGACCGCTTGCTGGCACACTTTTGCCAACTCGGGCGTAACGCCTTGGCCTTCGTTGCCAAACACAAAACACACCGCGCCGCTCAAATTGGCTTCAAACAGCGTTTGCGTGGCTTGCAAATGTGTCACCAAAGTCAAGCCCTCAAAGCCTTGCACAAGGTTGGCCGCATCTACATTTTCAACAATCGACAACGCAAAATGCGCGCCCATCGCCGAACGTAACACTTTGGGCGCATACGCATCAACGCAATCTTTGCTTAAATAAATGTGTCGCACATTGGCGGCGGCGGCGGCGCGGCAAATCGTGCCAAGATTCCCTGGATCTTGGATATTTTCGAGCAAAATGGCCGATTCGCCAGCTTGCCTAGCCCACGCTTGCGGGCGCTTGGCCACCGCAATGAGTTCGCTGGGCGTGGCCAGTTGGCTCAATTTATCGGCCAAAGCCGCCGTTAATCCATACACGGTGCATTCCGCTGGCAATTGCGCCAACACGTGCTGAACCTCAGGCTTTTCCAAAGCCGTTTGCAATACAAACACCTGTTCGATGGCGCACGTGGGCGTAGCGTTGAGTGCCATTTGCAATAAATGGATGCCTTCGAGTATCATCACTTGATGTTCTTGTCGGCTTTTTTTGCGCGCCATGTTTTGTAGCATGGCTTTAAAGTGGGGATTGTGCGGCGAAGTTAAAATCAGCATGGAAAAGCGCGGCCTTTTTAAGAAGAATGTAGGGTTTTTATGTTATGGTTAGGGCAATACTGTACACACTTTAAAAACAATCTGGGGGGAAAATGGAATTATATCAATTAAAAACCTTTGTGACTGTCGCGCAGCAAGGCCACATCACGCACGCAGCGGAATTACTCCACTTGTCCCAGCCCGCCGTCACCGCGCAAATCAAAGCGCTGGAAGAAGATGCTGGCGCACCGTTGTTTGATCGCACGCCGCAAGGGATGCGTTTGACGCCTTTGGGGCAAAAATTACTCCCCAAAGCCGAACTCATTTTACAGGGCAGTCGCGACTGGTTGGCTTCGGCGCGTGAAGCAAAGCAAGAATTATCAGGCAAATTGCATTTGGGCATTTCTTTAACGCCAGACATCATACACTTAGGCACTTGGGTTGAAAAACTGCTGCGCCTTCACCCCTTAATCGACTTAAAATTATGGCAAGGCGCAAGCGGCAGCGTGGTGTCTGGCGTGCGCAAAAAAGAATTTAACGGCGGATTTTCCATCGGCCTCAATCCTTACGTCAATGTCGAAAATCGCTTGCTTGAAACCTTAAGCTTTTGTGTGGTGATGCCTGTGGCATGGCAAAATGATTATGACCCAAACAAGCTAAAAACGCTCAACAAAATGCCGTGGATAGGGGTTTGCTCACAATCTTATTTGTCCAAAGCCACGGCGGAAGTGTGCCGCAGCCTCAACATTTCGCCCCGTAAAGTGGCCGAATGCGACCACATTGCGTCTATGCTCATGTTGGTGGAGGCTGGCGTTGGCATTGCTTTGGTGCGCGAAAAAGAAGCCTTGGCCGCCGAAAAATTAGGCACGGTTCACGTGGTTCGCGGCATACAAAAAACGGTAGAACTCAATTTTATTTATCCTTTGGAATACAAAACCGATCCTTTGATTTTGGCTTTATTAGGCATACTCGATGACATTTGGCCACCTGCGCTGGGCAATACGCCAAATTAACCATCAATTTTTTATTTTTTCAAAGTGTTAAGGCTTGCGGCCAACCTTTTTGCTCGATTATTAGCAGACTCATACTTAGTTGAGCAATACAATGAAAATCAGCATAAAGCAAAAATTTAACTTTACTCTTAATTACGTTTAATATAATATATTATCTTATCTTATAGTAGTCATTAAGATAAATATCTTTAGCAAACTTTAAATAAGACTCAAAAGGAAAATAATGAAAATTATCGCATTGGTAGTTGCCAGTACATTGATGTTAGCAGCATGCGGTGGAGGTAAAGAAGGTGTTACCGAATGCGAAAAAGTATTTGGTGAGATTACCGCAGCAGTTGACAAAGCGAACAATCCACAAACTTCAAAAATGATTAAGGATCAACTCGAAGCAGCAAAACAAGGTTGGTCTAGCGTGTCAGATCAAAAGCAATTAGCTGAAAGCTGTAAAGCAACGGCAGCACAAATGAAACCAATGCTTGATGCACTGCCGAAATAACTGCCTAAAATAAGCGTTTGTTCGCTGTCACTCGTCATAAGCACGCGAGCGCACTACGCGAAAATTAAATAAGGAAGTCTCGCAATAAGCGAGGCTTCCTTATTTAATTCGGCTTTTAATTTTGTGCCTGAAAATTATTGGTCAATACTCTGCTGACACTGCCAAAAACAAACGGTCTTTAATTGAGTCCACGCGTGCAGCAATTCCAGCTTGAGGTAAATAGACACGGTGACCTACAGCGCACGGTGACCGTGTATTCTACATCCTTAACGGACACATACAGATAAAAAGGTTGGCCGCAAGCCTTGGGGCAACAAAACCCAGCCCGACACCAAGCAAATCGATTAACGACATACCCCAAAAAACAAGGTAAAATGCGGACTCATTTTTTTTCGCAACCCTCAAAACCATGAAAGCTTTTTTCTCTATTGTGTGTTTGGTGTGCGGCTTGTTGTTAAGTACAAACAGCTACGCCGACACCATCAAACCTGAAGACTTACTCCCCAACAACCCTTTTTTTAAAGAACCTGAAAGCAATGAACAAGCGGATGAATTTGTCGCCGATTTATTGGTTAACGCCGTCAGTTTAATCGGCATTCCGTATCGCTACGGCGGCACCAGTCCCGCCACGGGCATGGATTGTAGCGGATTTCTAAATTATATTTTTAAGCAATCGCTCAAAATCAGTCTGCCAAGAACCGCCGCCGAAATCGCCAAAGTAGGCAGCGCCATCTCACGCACCGAGCTAAAACCGGGGGATTTGGTGCTATTTAACACCACAGGCCGTGCCAACTCGCACATCGGCCTGTATATGGGCAATGACCAATTCATACACGCACCGCGAACGGGGCGCAACATCGGCATAGACTCCTTAAATAATTCGTATTGGAAAAAACATTACACGGGCGCACGCCGCATCAAACCTTAAAAAATCCAATTTTTAAAGACCCTTAAAACAGTTATGAAACCCATTATTCAACCTGTGTGGCAAGACCAAGATGGCAAAGTGGTCGCTTGCACCGAAAAAATCAAAGTCATGCAAGAAAACTTGGAAGAGTTGCTAGAAATGGCTCAAGAAGCTTTTGAAGACGCTCTGTTAATGGGTTGCACCGAAGCCCAACTGCGCGATTTTTTCAGCCAACTCATGCAAACGCATCTGCACAATCCTTACGCAGAACCCCCTAAATCTTTGGAATAAACCACTCTCTCATGAACTTACCTTATGAATGGCAAATTGGCCTGCGTTATTTTAGAGCCAAAAAACAAAGTAAATTGATGTCTTTTGTCGCCATGATTCCTTCCTTGTGCATCGGGATAGGCGTGGCGGCTTTGATTATTGTGTTGTCGGTGATGAACGGTTTTCAAAAAGAAATCCGCACCAAAATGACAGACAATATGTCGCATTTGGAAATCAGCAATGCACAAGGTGGACTGGACGACTGGGCGCAAGTGGCCAAGGTTGGCCGCACTCAAGCCCACGTCACAGGCGCAGCACCGTTTGTGGAAGGTCAAGCCCTGTTCAGTTACAGCAACACCGTGCAAGGCGTGATTTTGCGTGGCATTGCGCCCGATCAAGAAAATCAAGTCACCGAAGTCGGCAAGCACATGGTCGAAGGTGCCATCACTGATTTAAAAGCAGGTGAATTTGGCGTGATTATCGGCACGCAATTGGCCAGACAGCTGGACGTGCGCGTGGGCGATAAAATTGCCGTCATGACACCGCAAGGCAATTTAACCCCTGCTGGCATGATGCCACGCATCAAACAATTCACGTTGGTGGGTTTATTTAACACAGGGTCTTACGCGTTTGATGCCAACGTTGGCCTCATCGGCCTCAAAGACGCGCAAGTCTTATTCCGCTTGCAAGACGCGGTCAGCGGCGTGCGCTTAAAATTGGACGACCCTTTTTTAGCGCCCGTGGTTAAAACGCAACTTCAACAAAGCGTTTTTCCTGAAGCTGATTTTTATTTAAGCGATTGGACAGACAAAAACCAAGAATATTTTAATGCCGTCAAAATGGAAAAAACCATGTTATTTTTGATTTTGAGCATCATCATTTTTGTGGCGGCGTGCAATCTCATTTCAACGTTGTTCATGGTCATTATGCAAAAACAATCCGACATTGCGATTTTAAGAACCTTGGGCGCAAGTCGCGGCAGCATCGCCAAAATCTTCTTTGTTCAAGGCTCGGCCTCTTGTTTTATTGGCGCCATCGTGGGTTTAGCTTTGGGTTTATTGGTCACCTACAATTTGCCTTTTGTGTTAAGTACCGCGCGTTTATTGACAGGACAAAGCCTCATCAACGGCGCTGTTTATGGCATCGATACTTTACCTTACGACATACAATGGCTAGACATCGTCCAAATTGTGGGCGTGTCTTTATTGCTGTCGCTCACCGCCACGCTTTACCCCAGCTATCGCGCGGCCAAAACCCAACCTGCCGAGGCTTTGCGTTATGAATAATCCTTATTTTTTACAAGCCCAAGGCATCAGCAAAACCTTTGATGAAAAAGCCGCGAATCTCACCATCATCAAAGCCTTGAATTTTGACTTAAAACACGGTGAAAATGTCGCCATCGTTGGCGCATCAGGCAGCGGAAAATCGACTTTATTGCACATTTTGGGCGGTTTGGACACGCCCACGCAAGGCACGTTGACCATCAACGGGCAAAACGTCCAAACATTAAGCGAAACAGAACGCGACAAACTGCGCAACACGGTGCTGGGCTTTGTGTATCAATTTCATCATTTGTTGTCCGAATTTACCGCTTTAGAAAATGTCATGATGCCTTTACGCATCCGCCGCGTGCCAGTCAACGAGGCTCAAGAACAAGCCGCCACCCTACTCCATCGAGTAGGTTTGGGGCAACGCTTACACCACAAACCCAGCGCCTTGTCGGGCGGAGAACGCCAACGCACCGCGATTGCACGGGCTTTGGTTACCCAACCCAAATGCGTGTTAGCCGATGAACCCACGGGCAATTTGGACAAAAAAACCGCCGATGGCGTGTTTGATTTATTATTGGAACTCAATGCCGATTTGAAAACCAGCCTCATCATCGTGACGCACGACATGAGTTTGGCTCACAAAATGGGACGCATACAACAGTTGGTTGATGGGCAATTACAAGCGCTCGCATAACATCGATTGAATATGATTACAACTTTGCGGCCAACCTTTTTTCCTGATTTTCATGACGAAAACAGCGAAAAAAGGTTGGCCGTAGTCTTAAAATATTTTTTTGGTTACTGTTGTGATTCTTTAGCGATTTCATCAAGGGCTTGTTGTGCATCGACATGCCCTTGTTTCGCTGCTTTTGTGTACCAACGCACGGCCTCGGCCTGATTACCTAATCTATAGTGATATTTCGTACCTACCTCGTACTGGGCGTTGGCATTACCTTTTTTAGCATCTTGCAAGTATTCATTTTTTTCTGTTATTGAATCTACCATATTTTTAGCAACCTCATGACCTTGTTCGGCAGCTTTTTGAAACCAATGTATCGCTTTAGTTTCGTCTTGCTTTATGCCTTGTCCAAAAAAATACATGAACGCTAACATACTTTGATCTTCGGGTTGCCCTTGTTCAGCTGACTGCACAATTTCATGTCGCCAACGCTTTGCTTCAGCCGTATTTTTTCTAACACCTTTACCATTTTCATATAGCCAAGAAATATTATATTTCGCTTCGGCATGTCCTTGTTTAGCAGCTTGAGTGTGCCATTGTGCTGCTTCAGTATAATTTTGTTCGACACCTTTTCCTGTTCCATACATTTTACCAAGATTATCCTGTGCTGCAGCATGACCTTGCTCTGCCGCTTTTTTGTACCAGAGAACCGCTTCAGAAAAATCTTGTTTTACACCATTACCTTGGTAATACATTTGAGCAAATTGATATTGCGCCTCAGCATCTCCTTGTTTTGCATCATTTGCAAATTTAAGTCTTTGTCGTGCATGATTAAGACTATCTATCATAAAATCACTCCCTTGACTTACTGCTTTTTCATACCAAAATACGGCTTCTACATCATTTTTTTCTACGCCTTCACCGCGTTCGTACATCCGAGCAAGTTTTTCTTGCGCCTCAATATGACCTTGTTTAGCAGCTTGAGCGTGCCAATGAGCAGCCTTGCTCCAATCCATTGTAGTACCATCGCCTCGATAATACATAATAGCCAGCATATATTGAGCGCTAGCAATGCCTTGATCTGCTTCTTTTTTGTATTTAATCTTTTCGGTGACTTCATTAAGGCCTTCTTGTGCGTATGCAGCTCCTTGTTCAAATGCTTTTTGATACCAACGCATAGCCTCAAAATCATTTTCTTCTACGCCCATTGAATTCTCTTGATACATACGGCCAAGTGTCATCTGTGCATCGGCATTACCCTGCTCAGCAGCCTTCGTTAGCCAATACACTGCTTCTACTCCATTTTGTTCTATCGCTTTTTTGAGACCAAGCAGGAGTTGGGCGGTATCAGAACCTTGTTCGGCCGATTTTATATACCAATTCAAAGCTTCGTTATCATTTTTTGCTGCGCCTTGACCTCTGTCATACATAAGGCCTAATATAAATTGGGCTTTTTCATTGCCTTGCTCTGCAGCGAGTTCGAATTTAGACAGTGCTAAAACATAATCTTCTTTACGATAAGCAGTTAGACCATCTTCAAAGTCGCCAGCCCAAACCGCGCTACATAAACCCAAAGCCATAATCAGTAATTGCTTTTTCATGATACATCCTTTTGATTTTAAGAGTTAATAAATAACATTAGTTCAATTTTTTTTGGGGTAGATCATTGCGGCCAACCTTTTTTCCTGATTTGTCGGGATAAAAGGTTGGCCGCAACGCTTTCTAAACATTTAAATTATCATCCAATTAAAGCGGTTCTTTACCATGCAAAGCCAACACGGTCATCACGCTGGGTTTGGCTTGCACCCGAGTTGCCAAGGCTTTTAAATTTGGTACAGAGCTCAAGTCAAAGCCCATGCCAATCGCCCAGCGCAAAGTGGTATACAAATAAAGGTCGGCAACCGAAAACTCGCCCGCAATCCAATCACGCTGGGCATATTCGGCATCGGCAAATTGAAACAAAGCCACCACGGCTTTTTGGCTTTTGGCGCGTAACGTCGCATGATCCGCTTCGTTATCCGAAAACATCGCAGGGCGGAAAGCAGCTTTAAAAGCAGGATGTACATCGGCATTGGCGAAAGAAAACCAACGCAATACTTGGCTGCGGGCATAACCCGTTTGCACAGGCAACAAGGTGTTATCGCCCACTTGCCCAGCCAAATAATCCACGATGGCCAAGTTTTGGGTAATCACGCGACCATCTTCTAAAACCAAGGCTGGCACAGCGCCCAAGGCGTTGACGTTTTTCAAATAAGCTGCGCGTTCGGCACTGCCCGCAACAGGCGCGGGGCTGGCTGTGTGCGCAATACCCAACTCAACCAAGGCAATGTGCGGCACCATAGAACAAGAACCTGCCGAATAATAAAGATGAACGGACATGAGATTTTCCTTTATAAAAAATGAACCATAAAAAACATAAAAAATGACTTAAAAGCGACTTAAAAGTGACGCAAAATCCATGCTTCTAAGTCCTGCGGCGTGGCAAATTCATAATCGGCCAACCAATCTGCACAGCGGTCTTCTGGTGACAAATACCCCCAAGCCGCCGCTCCCGTTTGCATCCCTGCGGCTTTGCCTGCCACGACATCGCGCTCGGCATCGCCAATATACAAACACGCCTCGGGATCCAATCCCAACTGCGCCGCCGCGTGCAACATCGGTGCAGGATGCGGTTTTGCAAACGCGACCGTGTCGCCGCAGACCACCACCGCAGGCGATGGATGAAAAGGCAAACCCGCTAACAAGGCCTCGGTTAACACCGTATGTTTATTAGTGACTATGCCCCAAACCAAACCCCGTGCCACGCAGGCTTCTATCACATCCAAAATCCCGTCAAACACAATTGAAGTATCGGCAATGTGTTCTCGGTAATACGTCAAAAATGCCTCGCGCAATGCTGAAAAACGCGCATTTTCGGCGGTAATGCCCAAACCCAGCTTTAATAAACCCGCCACGCCTTCATGACCTGCCATGTACCCTATGCCCTCGTAAGCTTGAGCTGGCAAGCCTTCTTTCGCCAAAATCACATTCAAAGTCGCGTGTAAATCTCGCGCCGAATCCACTAAGGTTCCATCTAAATCAAACAAAATAGCAGCTATTTTTTGCATCGGGGGCGACTCCTAAAAAGAAGAAAAGAAGGAAAATCAATCACGCATTTAACAGCGATAAACCTGCTTCAATGGCGGCTCTGTCGTGTTCTTGCAACAAAGTCGCAATCAAAGGTGCGTGCAAAGTGGCATTAAACTGGCGCAAACACGACTTGACCGCCAATAACCGAGACGGATGCATCGAATAGCGCCGCAATCCCATGCCAAACAATAAACGCGAGTAGCGCGTGTCGCCGCCCATTTCACCGCAAATCCCCACTTCAACGTTGGCCGCAAGCGCTGCTTGTATGACTTGAGCCAACAATTGGATGACCGCAGGGTGAGCACTGTCGTACAAATGTCGCACCGCATCATCATTGCGATCGGTGGCCAACAAATATTGAATTAAGTCATTCGTTCCAATAGAAATAAAATCGACATAAGGAAAAAAACTGCGCACCATCAAAGCCGCTGCTGGAATTTCTATCATCGCGCCCACATCAACCAGACCCGTTGCCATGCCAAGCTTGTCCAACTCTTCTTTGGCCAGCGTCAACTGGACATGAAACAATTTCAGCTCTTGTACACACGTCACCATGGGCAACAGCAGGCGCACTCGCCCAAACGCTGCCGCACGTAACACCGCGCGCAATTGCGTTCTAAACAACAGCGGTTCAGCCAAACACAAACGCAAACCCGTCAAACCCAAAGCAGGGTTTTCCACTTGCCCGTAAGCCATCCAGCGCGGGCTTTTGTCTGCGCCTAAATCCATGCTGCGTATGGTAACGGGGTGCGGCGCAACGGCCTCAATGACTTGTTTATAAATCAGAAATTGTTCTTCTTCTGTGGGCAAAGTGTCGCGATTCAAAAACAAAAATTCGCTACGAAACAAGCCTATGCCTTCACCGCCAGCGGCCAATACGTCGGGCACATCGTCAGGCATTTCGATATTCCCCAACAAAACAGCGGTTTCCCCATTTTGGGTCGTGGCAGGCAAATGGGTCAAACTCGCCAAAGCAAGGTTGGCCGCAAGCCATTCGGTTTGTCTTTGACGATAATGCGCCAAGGTTTGCTCATCGGGATGCACCACAACCACCCCCTGCTCGCCATCGACAATAATCCACTCGTCATCGCGAATTAACGCGCCCGCATGATGCAAAGCAATCACAGAAGGGGCTTCTAGGCTGCGCCCCAAAATCGCCGTGTGGCTGGTCACGCCACCAACATCTGTAATAAAAGCCGCCAATTGCGCGGCTTTAAAAAATACCATGTCCGCAGGCGATAAATCATGCGCCACTAAAATAATCGGCCTGTCCTCGGTTGATTCAGGCAAGCTGGGCATCACCCCAGACAAGGCTTTAAAAATGCGTTCGGTGACTTGCTTGACATCTTGTTGGCGCTCGCGCAAATACGCATCTTCCATGGCTTCAAACTGCGCCACCAATTCATCGCGTTGCAACTTCAGCGCCCATTCAGCATTACACAATTGTTTTTTAATGATGTTTTTTGGCTCTACACTCAAATTTTCATCCATCAACATTTGAATGTGCATGGACAAAAAAGTCGCCAAATCAGCAGGTGCATTGGATTGTATCGACGCGCTTAAGGCCTCTAATTCGGTCACCGTGGCCGAAATTGCGGCATCAAAACGCAACAATTCTGATTCTAAATCAGTGACTTCTATCGAATAATGCGATACGTCACCCATGCTGTGGCTTAACCGATGCGCCACGCCAATGGCGATACCCGAACCAATCGGCACTCCGTGTAAAATCAAGCCCATTTCACCCTCTTTTCTTGTATTCAAAGATTTGGCGATTAAGAACCCTCGCCAAAAAAGTCAGCAATCAGCGCCAAAATTGCCGTCATGGCGGCGGCTTCATCTGCGCCCTGCACTTCAATTTCCACTTCGCTGCCCATGCCTGCGGCCAACATCATCACGCCCATAATGCTTTTGCCATTGACTCTGCGGCTACCTTTGCTGACCCAAACTTCAGACTCAAATTGGCTGGCCAATTGCGTTAATTTGCTGGAAGCACGGGCATGTAAACCCAATTTATTCACGATTGTGGCATTTTGTTTCAACATAACAGCTATCCCTAAAAAAATCGGCTGACAAGCTTAGCGCCCTCAGCAAAAAACCGAACAGCTGCGCTGACTAATGGCCACGCCGTCTCGACCACCAGATAAGGCTTTGTCTAGCACCCCTAACAAGCCTAAATCGGCATACGACAACGCGCGCAGCACCATGGGCAAATTCATCCCAGCCACCACCGCCACTTCATCAGAAACAAACTCGCTGGCAATATTGCAGGGCGTAGCCCCCAATATATCCACCAAGATAATCACGCCATGCCCCTGATTGACAGCCGCAATTTGCGTTGAAATCCGCGCGCGCAAAACGTCTAAATCTTCATCACAGACGACCGCCAGCGTTTTCAAATAAACGGGCATATCGCCATAACAATGCGCCACGCTATCGGCCAAGCTGTCGCCCACGCTCCCGTGTCGTGTGGCGTGACTAATCAATAAAATACCTGTTTTCATAAAAATTCTCTATCTTGCGAGTTTGTCTAAACGATTAAAAAGGAGCAACCGCGGTCACCCTTAAATCAAACTCAACGCCACAGGAGCATAAGGCTGGCTTTGGCTAATGGCGATGCGTCGTTCTTTGCACAATTCTAACACTGCCAAGAAAGTCGTCACCACATAATTGGCGTGACTGTCTAAATCAAAAAAATCGTCTAAAAATAAATAGGCCTGCGACTTTGCGGCCAACCTTGTGAGGATTAACTGCATTTGTTGACGCACGGTCAGCTTTTCTCGTTTGATTTCGTGATGTTGTGTCTGTTGAATTCTAAGCGAAATACCCGCCCAAGCTTGCGCCAGCAGCGTCAAGTCTAAATTGGGTAACGTCGGTTCGTTCTCGGGCAAACCACCCACGCCCGCCCAAATAAAATCGCGTTCCGCCCAAGGCAATTCGTCCAAAGCCTGTGCGGCCAACTTCATTTGTTCATAAGCCAGCAAGCGCTGCGCCAATTCAACGCGCGGATCTTCAGGCTCAACGCCCTCTTCTGCGTTGGGGATTTTGGGTAACAGCAAACGGGATTTGATTTGTATCAACAAGGCCGCCATCAACAAATATTCAGCCGTTAAACTCAAATTGAGGCCGCTCATCCAATCAATATAAGCCAAGTATTGACGCGTGATGTCGGCCATGGGCAAATTCAAAATGTCGATATTTTGTTTACGAATTAAATACAACAACAAATCCAAAGGGCCTTCAAAACTCGCCAAAATCACTTGCAAAGCATCAGGCGGAATGAATAAATCATCGGGCGCAACAAAAACTGCTTGCCCAAACACATGCGCAATTGGCAAGCCTTCAGGCAAAACAGGCGGTACTAATTCAAAAACAGCAGCATCAAGCGTGGACATCGTTTTAGTTAACCTTAGAAAATGCGGCCAACCTTGCTAAAGACTGCGCAAGGTTGGCCGCAAAAAACAACCATTACAAGCTGTAATACATAGAAAACTCGATTGGGTGTGTCGTCATGCGGATGCTGTTGACTTCTTGCATTTTCAATTCAATGTAAGCGTCTATCCATTCGTTGCTGAACACGCCACCGCGCGTCAAAAATTCGCGGTCTTTATCCAACGCTTCCAAAGCTTCATCCAATGAGGCACAAACCGTTGGAATCAATTTGTCTTCTTCGGGCGGCAAATCGTACAAATTTTTGTCAGCAGGATCGCCAGGGTGAATTTTGTTTTGTATGCCGTCTAAACCAGCCATCAACAAAGCAGAAAAACACAAATACGGATTGGCCAACGGATCAGGGAAACGCGCTTCTATGCGGCGACCTTTACTGCTCGCCACGTGAGGAATGCGGATAGAGGCCGAACGATTTTTAGCCGAATAAGCCAATTTAACGGGCGCTTCATAATGAGGCACCAAGCGTTTGTAAGAATTGGTACCGGGATTGGTAATGGCGTTCAGTGCTTTGGCGTGTTTGATGATGCCACCAATGTAATACAAAGCCGTATCGCTCAAGCCCGCGTAACCTTCGCCTGCAAACAGGTTTTGGCCATCTTTCCAAATCGATTGATGCACGTGCATGCCTGAACCGTTATCGCCAACCAAAGGTTTGGGCATGAAAGTCGCGGTTTTGCCATAATTGTGCGCCACATTGCGAATGACGTGCTTCATGATTTGCGTCCAGTCGGCACGTTCGGTTAAGGTCGAAAAGCGCGTGCCAATTTCACATTGTCCTGCGGTGGCCACTTCGGTGTGGTGAACTTCAACAGGCACGCCCAACTCTTCTAAAATGGTAACCATCGCGGCACGAATGTCATGCAAAGCATCAACAGGCGTGGCTGCAAAATAATGACCTTTGACACCAGGGCGGTGGCCAACGTTGTTGCCATCTTGATGTTCACCCGACGTCCAAGCAGCAGATTCAGAAGTGATTTTAACGTGGCAGCCCGACATATCCACATTCCAGCTCACCCCATCAAAAATAAAAAACTCTGGCTCGGGGCCAAAATAAGCCGTATCGCCTACGCCACTCGATTTCAAATACGTTTCGGCTCTTTTTGCAATAGAACGTGGGCAACGGTCGTAGCCTTTGCCATCGGCAGGATCCACCACATCGCAAGTTAACACCAAAGTCGCATCATCATAAAAAGGGTCAATTTTTGCGCTTTTTGGATCGGCAATCAAAGTCATGTCTGAGGCTTGTATGCCTTTCCAGCCAGCCACAGAAGACCCATCAAAAGCATGGCCATCTTCAAACCACGATTCAGGGTCTTGAGTCAAAACGTGCGCAGGAATGCTCACGTGTAACTCTTTTCCTAGCGTATCCGTAAAACGTAAATCTACGAATCTCACCTTGTTTTCTTCTATAAGTTTAACAACATTAGCGACTGACATAAGCACAGCTCCTATAAAGTTGAGTATCACGAGGTTAAAGACAAAAAATCCATCCTATCTTATGTTTATTTTTGATGCTCCGCAACAAAATTTTACGTCTAAATGCAGAGGTCTAGAAAAAAATTTCTATTTTAAGGTAGAATGTACCATCATTTTATTTTCAGTACGCGATTTAACTGCCTCAACATCACTCCACAAACCCTTCTAAACTAAGGTTCATCATGAATACTATGCCACGCTATGCCGTCATCGGCAATCCCATCGAACACAGCCAATCGCCTTTCATCCATCGACAATTTGCCCAATCTTTAGGTTTAGAGTTGCAATATGATCGCGTGCTCGCCCCTTTAACCGGTTTCAAAGAAGTGGTGACCAAATTTCAGACAGAAGGCGGCGCAGGACTCAATATTACACTCCCTTTTAAAGAACAAGCCTTCCAGCTCGCCACACTCACCACCGCCCGCGCTCGCGCGGCAGGAGCGGCCAATACCTTACACTTTAAAGACGGAGAAATTTATGCCGATAATACCGACGGCATTGGTTTGGTTCGCGACATTATTCACAATTTGGATTTTTCTTTAACCAACAAATCCATTTTGATTTTAGGCGCTGGCGGGGCTGTGCGTGGCGCAATTGGCCCTCTTTTGCTTGAAAAACCCGAACACCTCACCATTGCCAATCGCACGCTCAGCAAAGCGCAGCTGCTCGCCAGTTCGTTTGGTGATATGGGTGACATTCGTGCCCTAGAGTACGCCAACTTGACAGGCCTAACGTTTGACATCGTCATTAACGCGACCTCCACAGGCCTCAATGGCGACAATTTACCACTGCCCAACGGCATTTTTAAACCAGAAGGATTGGCTTACGACATGATGTATAAAATGGGATTAACGCCATTTTTAAAACAAGCCCAAGCTTATCGCGCCGCACAGTTGGCAGATGGGTTGGGTATGTTGGTAGAGCAAGCGGCAGAATCATTTTATATTTGGCATGGCCAACGCCCAAATACGCGACCCGTGATGAACCAATTACGCGACATCTTAGCCTAAAACAGTTACCGTCCTACTTCCTATTTTATTGCCTCAAAAAACCTTGCGGCCAACCTTTTTTACATCACAAAGGTTGGCCGCAAGGGATTTCAGAAACCAGTTAAAGGACTAAATATCAAAAATACGTTTAACCGCCGCTTCGTCAAGAAAAGACAACAAAATGATTTTCGCTTGAGCCTTATCCCCCATTTCAAGATACACTCTGGCCAAATCAATACGAGGATCTTTTTTCGAGGCAGGTGGTATGATTTT
>JBILQJ010000044.1:0-11908 GCA_044373325.1 Burkholderiales bacterium | reverse complement strand
GTCGGGCGTTCGAATCGCTCCAAGTGCACCAGTTTTGTCCCCATCGTCTAGAGGCCTAGGACACTGCCCTTTCACGGCGGCGACCGGGGTTCGAATCCCCGTGGGGACGCCATACAAACCCCCCTTTTCTTTATTTTCACAATAAAAGAAAAGGGGGGTTATTCTATGTTACGCGTTGCTTGACGTAAAAAAGTTATGCAAAAAGGTTGGCCGCAACGTTTTCTTCCTATCATTCAGACTCTTTTCAGAAAAAATAAAACCATGTTACAAATTAAAAATTTACAGTTGCGCCGAGGCGAAAAAGTATTGTTAGATAAGGCCAATTTGACGTTAAATCCTGGTTGGAAAGCAGGGTTGATTGGGCCGAATGGGGCAGGTAAATCCAGCTTTTTTGCTTTGGTGATGAAGCAATTACAACCCGATGCTGGCGATGCGAGTTTGCCTGCCAATTGGCGCTTGAGCCACGTGGCGCAAGAAACGCCAGCTTTGCCACAAGCAGCGATAGAATACGTCATAGACGGTGACAAATTATTACGCGCCGCCGAACAACGCATGGACGCGGCCATGGCCAGCAACGATGGCGATGCCATCGGCGAAGCGTTGGCTGACATTGATACGTTAGACGGCTACACTGCGCCTGCGCGCGCGGCAAAATTATTATGTGGTTTGGGGTTTGACGTGGCGCAACATCAAACGCCAGTGGCCGAATTTTCGGGCGGTTGGCGGATGCGCTTAAATTTGGCGCAGGCTTTGATGTGTCCTGCTGATATTTTGTTGCTGGATGAGCCGACCAATCATTTGGATTTGGAAACAGTGTTGTGGCTAGAAGACTGGTTGCAACGGTTTGATGGCATGTTGTTATTGATTTCGCATGACCGAGACTTTTTGGATGCGGTGACCGATCACACGGTTGAAGTGGCGGCTCAACAGCTGACTTTGTACACGGGCAATTACAGTGCTTTTGAGCAACAACGCGCGGCCAAAGCCTTGTTGCAACAAGGTGCTTTTATCAAGCAACAGCGTCAAATTTCGCATTTAGAAAGCTTTATTACTCGTTTTAAAGCCAAGGCCAGCAAGGCCAAGCAAGCCCAAAGCCGCGTCAAAGCTTTGGAGCGCTTGGAGTTGATTGCGCCAGCGCATACGTCGTCGCCGTTTGATTTTGAATTTGATTGCCCCAGCAACGTGCCGAATCCTTTGCTGAAATTGGACCATGCAACCATGGGTTATTCTGCGCAATCGGCCATTTTAAAAGACATTACTTTGTCGATAGAATCGGGCGCGAGGATAGGGCTGTTGGGGGTGAACGGCGCGGGCAAATCGACCTTGATTAAAACCTTGGCCGATGAAATTCAATTGTTACAAGGCGAAAAAATCAGTGCGCAGCAGCTTAATATTGCCTATTTTGCGCAGCATCAACTGGATTTTTTGCACGAAGATGACACGCCTTTGTCGCATATGCAGCGCATGGCCAAGCACGAACGCGAGCAAGTGTTGCGCAGCTTTTTGGGCGGTTTTAATTTCACAGCCAACACCGTCAATCAATTAATCGGCACGATGAGCGGCGGCGAAAAAGCACGTTTGGTGTTGGCGTGTTTGGTTTGGACCAAGCCCAATTTGCTGTTGTTGGACGAGCCAACCAACCATTTGGATTTAGAAATGCGCCACGCCTTGACCATGGCTTTGCAAAGTTTTACGGGCGGATTGATCGTGGTGTCGCATGACCGAGCTTTGTTGGCCGCCACCACCGATGATTTTTGGTTGGTACACGATGGCAAAGTTGCGCCATTTGACGGCGATTTGGACGATTACCGCCAGTTTAGGGTGCAACAAATGGCCAGCGCCAGCGCTGAAAACAAAATTTTAAACAGTCAAAACAAACAACTGTTAAGACAAGAAGCGGCTGATAAAAGGGCGCAAATTGCCGCAGAAAAAAAACCATTACAAAAAGCCTTGGCCGACATCGAGAAAAAAATCGCCCCTTTATCGGCTAAAAAAACCGAGTTAGATGGCTATTTGGCCACAGAAGCCGCTTATTTGCCTGAAAACAAAGCCACTTTGGCCGAATCAGTCAAAAAACAAGCTTTGTACGCGGCAGAGTTGGCTGATTTTGAAGGCCAATGGCTGGTGATACAAGAAGAACTCGAAGCCTTAGACGCGGCGAGTTTGGCTTTAGAAGACTAAACGTTTTATACGTCCTTGCGGCCAACCTTTTTCCGTGTTTTTCACGTTTAAAGGTTGGCCGCAAATAAAACTCAACAAACAAACAAAAACCAAACAAAACTTGAATTATTCGCACATCTCCCTCATTATGTCAGGCGATCAAAAGCAGCGTTAAAATGACCCACTGAATTTGGCCTGCTTTTTGAAGGTTTCCCTGTTACTTTTCTCTTTTCACTCCATACCCTATTAAAGGATATTTTATGTCTAAGCCAGCCGCAGCCCCTGAAACCACAACGCCCGAAAACACCGCGCCTAATTTTTCGTTGGACCGTTTGTTTGTTAAAAACTTGTCGTTAGAAGTCCCTAACGCGCCCGAAGCCTTTTTGGCACAAGGCACGCCCGACATCGACGTGCAGTTAGGCACGCAAGCGCGCGCTTTGGGCAATGATTTTTACGAATGCTCGCTCAGCGTCACCGTCACCGCGCGTTTGCCTGATGAAAGCACTTTGTTTTTGTGCGAAGTCACTCAATCGGGTTTGTTTGTGTTGAACAACATTCCAGAAACCGATTTGGCACCCATCATGGGCGTGACCTGCCCAAATATTTTGTTCCCTTTTGCCCGCGAAGCCATCGCCAACACCATCAGCCGTTCGGGCTTTCCGCCTGTGAATTTAGCGCCCATCAATTTTGAAGCCCTATTTGAACAGCAACAAATGGAACAACTTCAAGCCGCAACGCCAGCAGGCAACGCGTAAGAAAAGCTAACCCATTGATAACAAATTGTGCGGCCAACCTTTTTTACCCAAAAAGGTTGGCCGCACGGATAACGAAAGGTTGTATGATGAAAATTAGCGTTTTAGGCGCAGGCGCATGGGGCACTGCTTTGGCGATGGCGTTTACTCAAAAGCATCAAGTGACTTTGTGGACACGGCACGACGATCACGCCAGCGCCATGCAAAGCACGCGCCAAAATGAAGCCTATTTACCCAAGCTGATGTTTCCTGAAGCCTTAACCATCAGCGCGGATTTTGCGGCGTGCTTGACGGCCGATTTGGTGATAGTCGCCACACCCATGAATGGCTTGCGGCCAACCTTGCAACGCATAACCAGCCTGACGCAGCGCGATGTGCCGCTGTTGTGGGCGTGCAAAGGCGTAGAACAAGAAACGGCGTGTTTACCGCACCAAATTGTGGCCGAAGTTTGCCCCCATTGGACACAATACGGTGTCTTGTCTGGCCCCAGCTTTGCGTTGGAAGTGGCCAAACAACAAGCTACCGCTGTGGTTGTGGCCAGCAAAAATACCTTATTTGCCAACGAGATGGCACGAGCTTTGCATACAGGTTCGCTTCGAGTCTATGCCAATCACGATTTGGTGGGCGTTGAAATTGGCGGCGCGGTGAAAAATGTCTTGGCCATCGCCACGGGCATTTGTGATGGCCTTGAACTTGGCATGAATGCGCGCGCCGCTTTAATGACGCGCGGCTTGGCTGAAATGATGCGCTTAGCCACCACTTTGGGCGGAGACAGCCAAACCTTGCTGGGCTTGTCTGGCGTAGGCGACTTGATTTTAACTTGCACGGGCGCTTTGTCGCGCAATCGTCAAGTGGGTTTAAAATTGGCTCAAGGCTTATCGCTGGCCGAGATTTTAAATAGCCTAGGCCACGTGGCCGAAGGCGTGTCAGCGGCGAAATCGGTCAGCCTATTGGCACAAAAACATCACGTAGAAATGCCCATCACGTTTGCCATTTGCGCCTTGTTGGCTGGCGAAATCAGCGCCCAAGCCGTGGTGCATCAATTGTTAGAACGCGCGCCCACTCAAGAGTTTTAACCTTAGTTTTCCGTGAGCAAAAAACTTGCGGCCAACCTTTTAACCTGTTTTCAGTCAAAAAGGTTGGCCGCAAAGTGAACAAAAAAAGCAGGGTTAGGGTTAACTTTGCTCGGGCTTTTTGCCCCAAATCGCCGCAATGGCCACGCCGCCTTCATACAACAAACACAAAGGAATGGCCAACAACACTTGCGACAAGATATCAGGCGGCGTGACCACGGCGGCCAACACGAAAATCGCCACTATCACATAAGGCCGCGCGGCTTTAAATTGCACCACGCTCACCAAGCCCAAGCGTGCCAACAAAATCACGACGATAGGCACTTCAAAACTCATCCCAAAGGCCACAAAGATGGTCATCACAAACGACAAATATTCGCCGATGTCCGTCATCATTAATACGCCTTCGGGCGTTTGAGCATTCAAAAACACAAACACAATCGGAAAAATCACGTAATACGCAAAGGCCATGCCCATCAAAAACAAACTGACGCTGCCCACTAATAACGGGATTATCCATCGCCTTTCGTGCTGATACAAAGCAGGCGCAATAAAAGCCCAAAACTGAAATAAACTGTAAGGCAAGGTCACCAAAAAAGCCACAAAAAAAGTTACCTGAACCTGCACAAAAAAAGACGAACTCACTTCGGTCGCGATTAAATGGCCACCCTTAGGCATGGCCGCCAACAAAGGTTGAGCCAAAAAATGAAACAACTCGCCCGACCAAGGATACAGCCCACCAAAAGCCAGCAACAAAACCAATACCACGCGCAGTAATCGGCTGCGCAGTTCTATCAAATGGCTTAATAACGCTTCATCCATCGTTGCCGCCTTTCTCGCCACCTTCTTTTTTCGCGTTGCCTTGTTGAAGAGAATCAGGCGACGCTTCAAGGTTGGCCGCATTTTCGGCGGGGGAAACAGGCGTTACCTTGTCGGCCTGATGTTGGCGCAAACTTTCTTCAACTTGGGCGCGCGCCATGATGCTGGCATTGTGCAATTCTCTTTGTAATTCGGCCAAACCGCTGGACTCGCTGGTGGCTTGCAATTCGCTTTTGATGCCTGCCATAAATCGTTGCACGCGTCCCACCACCAACCCCACGGTTTTGGCCACCGCTGGCAAGCGTTTGGGGCCGATCACCAACATGGCCACCAAGCCCACCATCGCTGCCTCGCCTAAACTGACATCAAACACAGCCGCTCCTTTGGGTTTATGAAAAAATTAATGAGGGTCTTTTTTATCCAAGGGATTGATTTCTTTTTCGGGCGTAGCCGAATCGTTAGGCTCTTTTTTCTTGGCTTCATCGCCTTCCAGCCCCTCTTTAAACCCTTTAATCGCACCGCCAACATCTGAACCAAGATTGCGCAGTTTTTTAGTACCAAACAACAACACCACAATCACCAAAATTAAAATTAACTGCCAAGGACCAACACTCATCTTCAACCCTTTCTTTTTAAAATAAAATATAAAATAAAAACTACTGTGTTTGTTTAAGCACCGCCTAAACTGGGTGTGCCTAAAATATGCAAATGCAAATGAAACACTTCTTGTCCGCCGCCATGCCCCACATTCACGGCCAATTTAAAGCCATCATGCAAACCGTGTTCTGTGGCCAACTTGGGCGCTAGCAACATCAATTTACCCAACAAGGCCGCGTCTTCTTCGCCTGCATCGGCCAAAGTAGCCAAATGTTTTTTAGGAATCAGCAACAAATGCACGGGTGCTTTCGGGTGTATGTCATGAAAAGCCACCGCATCTTCGTCTTCGTACACCAATTGGGCAGGCAAATTTTTAGTGGCGATGCGGCAAAACAAACAATCACTCTGATTCGAAATCATCTTAAAAACTCCTTGAGTTATACCAAAGAAAAATGTAACAAATGTGACAACCCTCAAAAACTGGCGTGATTTTACACCCATTTTTAGTTGAAATTACCTAAAATAAAAAATAGCCTAGACACGGATTTCCCGTAAAATCCTAAAACCAGCGACCTAAACACTCATAGAATTTGGAGCAACCCATGTATTTAACGCATTCGCCTGTCAATTTTGAGGCTTTACTTCAAAACATTACCACCACGCGCGGACTGACTCAAATCGCGCTCATCACCGCAGTCATCATCATCACAAAAGTGGCTTCAGCGCTGTTTTTTAAAAAATACGAAGCCAAATTGAACCAAGAGTCGTTTCTTTCCGAAATTTTTGCGCACATTCATTTGCCCTTGTTTTATGTCTTTTGGATTACGATGTGCAGTTTTGGTTGGCAATATTTTACGCAATACAAACCGCAAATTTTTCCTTTAGTTCAAAGCATACTATTGGCCAGAATCCTCATTTCCAGTTGCATGATGATTTTACGCCAAGCGTTACCAAACAAAAAATTGGATGAAGGCACAGAAAAAATGATTGCCATGACGCTGTGGTTGATGTTCGTGTCGTGGATACTCGATTTTAGCAACACCATCTTAACGTGGATGGACAGCATCATTTTGCCCATCGGCAAAACAAAAATGACCGTGCTAACCTTGGCCACAGGATTATTGACGGTTGTATTGATTATTTTTATTGCTTTGTGGTTAAGCCGATTGGTCGAACGCCGTATCATGAGCGCCATCAGCATGGATTACAGTTTGCGTTTGGTGTTAAGCAAAATTTCCAGCTCTTTGGCCGTCATCGGCGCGATTTTGTTTGCTTTGCCCGCTGTTGGCATTGATTTAACGGTTTTGTCGGTGTTTGGGGGCGCGTTGGGTGTGGGCTTGGGGTTTGGCTTGCAAAAAATTGCCAGCAATTATGTCTCGGGCTTCATCGTGTTGCTTGACCGCTCTATCCGCTTGGGCGATCGAATTATGATAGACAACCGCACGGGTTATGTCACTAAAATGACTTCTCGGTTTATTGTCATTAAGTCGGCAGATGGCTCTGAAGCATTGATTCCTAATGAGGTTTTAATTACAGGCACAGTCATCAATCAATCTTACACCGACAACGCCATTTTAATCAGCTTACCCATGCAAGTGGCGTATGACACCGATTTACCGCTGGCTTTGGCTTTGTTAACGGATGCAGCAAAAAAAATCACCCGCATCAAACAAGACCCACCGCCTGCGGCTTTTGTGGTTCAATTTGCCAGTCACGGCATCGATTTGCAACTCAGCGTTTGGTTAAGCGACCCAGAAAATGGCATCGCCAACATGAAATCTGAACTGAATTTGGCCATTTGGCAGGTGTTTAGAGAAAACCACATTAAAATCCCTTATCCTCAACAAGAAGTGCGAATTTTGACATGAAACCACTCAAACAACCGTATTCGGTATTAGTCGTCATACACACCCAAACTCAAGCTTTGATGCTGTCCCGCGCCGATGCCAACACCCAACAAGGCGAAAGCCTGTGGCAATCGGTCACGGGCAGCCTAGAAGCCAACGAAACGCCCACCCAAGCCGCTTGGCGAGAATTGGCCGAAGAAACGGGTTTTAGCGCCGCCGACGGCATACTCACTGACAGCAATACGCGCAACGTTTACGAAATTTATCCGCGCTGGCGGCATCGTTACGCCCAAGGCGTGACGCACAACACCGAATCGGTGTTTTATTTTTTATTGGATGTGCCACAATCGCCCCAGTTAGCCCCCAACGAACATATAGCGTTTCAGTGGTTGGACTTTGACGTTGCGGCCAAGCTTGCGTTTTCGCCGTCCAATCAAACCGCTTTATTCAATTTAAACAAAGGCTAACCCTCATGAACGCCACGCCAGCTGTTCAAACCATCCGCCGTGCGCATCGCCACTTAAAACAAGGTGGCGTGTTGGCTTATGCCACCGAATCGTGTTTTGGATTTGGTTGTCACCCAAGCCATTACCAAGGGTTGCGTGCCATCATGCGCCTAAAAAAAAGACCGCAAACCAAAGGCATGATTATCATTGCGGCCAACCTTGCCCAAGCGCTGCCGTATTTAACCCCTTTATCGCCTGCAGATTATCAGACTTTAGAAGCCGATTTTGCGGCGACAACGCGTCCCACTACTTTTTTATTGCCTGCCGCTCGCAGCGTTTTGCCGATGTTACGTGGCCGCCATGCGACCCTTGCCGTTCGGGTGACGCGCCACGGCGACGCAGCCCAATTGTGCCGCGCGTTGGGGCACGCTTTGGTGTCGACTTCAGCCAATTTGTCAGGCAAAAAAGCCTTGACCACGTCCAAGCAACTCAAAAAACAATACGCCAGCGCCCTAAAAACACAAAAACTCATGCTCATCAAAGGCCGCATCGGCACAGAAAAAAAGCCATCCAGCCTCATCGATTACGCCAGTAAACGAATTTTGCGTTAAAGCCTTATCTTTAAAATCCTTGCGGCCAACCTTTTAACGTGAAAATCACGGGAAAAAGTTGGCCGCAAAGGCATCCGCATCAGTTAATAAAGTCTTTGGATTTCATTTCTTTTTCTGAGAGGTACTCCCTAATGCCGAGAGTCACCACCAAAATCGCCGCAACTAAAATACCCGCTGTCACCGTTAATTTGGAAAAGATTTCAGCCGAAACAACATCAAACCAGAGTTGGGAAATGGCTAACAATACCCATAAAATCGTTATCGTAAGACAGGTGATTATTCCTATTTTCATGTGTTTTTCTCCATGATAACGACAAAGGCTTCGCGCTTCCAAAAGAGTAACATTCTGCGCACCTCTTTTTCCATCGTGACGACTCGCCAACCTTGACTGGCGTTTTGGTTAAGAAGAGCCGTGAATTTTAACGGGTCAGTTTTGGACGCTCCAAACAATAGAGAACCCAGTAGACTTTCTTGATAAATAACGACTTTATACTCATTCATGTTTTAGCACCTTGTGGTTGAAAAAGGGGACAGCAAAAAAAATAGCCGTGTAAAGGATGAGATTAAGCCATTTTGTCGCCCAAACTGCGCCTAAATTGCAAGGCAGATAAAACGTGGTTGCGGCCAACGGTGTCGCACAAATCGCGATCGGCCAGCGTTCGGGCGACTTTTAAAATGCGGTGATATGCGCGCGCTGACAAGCCCAATTTGTCAATGGCAGCGGTGAGTATGGCTTTGGCTGCTGGTTCGGGGTCGCAATATCGGTCAATTTCTGCGCCTTCTAGCCATGCGTTATATTTGCCTTGTCTGGCCAATTGGCGGGCGCGAGCGGCCAAAACCCGGGCCTTGACGCTGGCGGAATCTTCGCCTGCGCCCAGCGTTTGCAATTCTTGTGCCGTTAAGGTTTGCACATCACAAAACAAATCGATGCGATCCAACAAAGGCCCAGAAATGCGGCCGCGATACCGCGCCACCGCATCGGGCGAACAATAACATTTGCGAATCGGGTGGCCTTGATAGCCGCAAGGGCAGGGATTCATGGCGGCCACCAATTGAAATTTGGCAGGGTAGGTGACTTGCCGCGCCACACGTGAAATTTGCACTTGCCCCGATTCTAAAGGCTCGCGCAAGTTTTCTAAGACTTTGCGGTCAAATTCGGGCAGTTCGTCCAAAAACAGCACGCCCAAATGCGCCAAACTGATTTCCCCCGGTTTTGGGTCGGTGCCGCCGCCCACCAAAGCCGCCGCCGAAGAAGAATGATGCGGCGAGCGGTACGGGCGCACGCCCCAATCTTTGAGGTTAAAACCCGATACGCCCAAAGACGTGACGGCGGCGCTTAACACCGATTCCTCTTCCGTCATGGGCGGTAAGATGCCCGGTAATCTGGTGGCCAACATGGATTTGCCCGTACCTGGTGGGCCTTGCATTAACAAGCTGTGCGCCCCCGATGCGGCAATTTCTAAGGCCAGCCGCGCCATGGCTTGGCCTTTGACATCTTGCAAATCAGGATAATGCACGGGCGCTTGCAACAGGGTTTTTTGTGGCGCACTCAACGGCGTGAGGCCATTTAAATGAGCGCACACTTCGGCCAAGGTATTGGCGGCCAAAATGGGCGCTTCTTCTAATAAAGCGGCTTGTTCGGCGCTTTCTTGCGGCAAAATAAACGTGCGGCCAACCTTGCGCGTTTGTAAGGCCATCGGGAGCGCGCCCCTAACTGCACGCAAGCCGCCTGTTAAAGCCAATTCGCCCGCAAATTCGTATTGCTCTAATTGGGCTAACGGAATTTGCCCAGACGCGGCCAACAAGGCGATGGCGATGGGCAAATCAAAACGGCCTGAATCTTTGGGGAGTTCGGCTGGCGCCAAATTGACAACGATGCGCCGCGCAGGAAAATCAAAACCCGATTGGATAATGGCGGCGCGTACCCGTTCACGGCTTTCTTTGACTTCGGTATCGGGCAAACCGACCAAAGTAAAGGACGGTAAACCCATAGACAAATGCACTTCCACGGCCACTTCGGGCGCATCCATACCGCACAAAGCGCGACTGTAAACGATAGCGAGCGTCATCAAAAAACTCCCTTCTGTCAAAAAAGGCGGTGAGGATTATTCTGCGGCAGCCGCTGTTGGATTGGGCGCGGCCGCTTCTAATTTGGCCAAACGGCTTTCTAATGCGGCCAAGCTTTCGCGTGTTTTGATTAAGACTTCTTGTTGCACGTCAAATTCTTCGCGCGTGACCAAATCCAAACGATTAAAGGTGCTGGCCATGGCTGCTTTGATGTTTTTTTCGACATCTTTGGCTGGGCTGTTGGCCATCATTTCGCTGATTTTGTTAGAAAATTCTTCAAATAGTTTTTGATTTAACATGAGATTCTTTCTGTTTAAAAGTGAGGGTTTGCATTCAAAAATTTCAAAGCTTAAAAACTACAGGCCAAACTCACGCCACCACCTGCTACGCCATTGCCCACCGCGTAACGCCCGACCAAACGCGTGCGACTGATAAAAAAATCATTGGCGCTGGTGTCTACTTCCAAACCCAAACCCACCGAAGCCAATTGATCAAAGCCCAGCGTTTCTTTTTGTTCGCCAAAATAACGCGTGTAAGCGCTTTCTAAGACATAGCGGATGGGGCGATTAAACGCGTGCCAATCCAACAAAGGGGCACGATAACGCGCCCAAACGTTGGCCGTTTGCGAATTGGTTGCGCCTTCTAAATCAACGGCCGAACTGGTGTAAGTTTTTAGGCGAATGTTGGTGTAGCGCAATTCCACGTCGATGTCGCCTTCGCGCTGGCTGAAATCGCCAAAATGTTCGTAATCTAACATGGCCGAACCGCCGTAGCCGTAAACATTTAAATGGCCTTTATCTAAAAAATCCAGCGGTAAATCAAGGTCAAATTTATTTTCTAAATACCATTTGCCCAAACTCACGTCACTGGTGACGCGCCCCAAAGAAATGTTGGCGATGGGGCGAAAAACCCATTTTTCGTTGAGGCGAATGTCGTAACCCACGCCGCCCGTGCCAGTGATGCTTGTCCATTTGGTGGGCAAACGGCGACTTTCTGCGCCGTTGCTGATAATAAAACGGGGGTCATAGCGGCTGTAAGACAGCGTGCCTTCCAAATAAATGGGGACTTCTTTGCTCATGGTTGCACCGCCACCCAATTGGCTCATGTTGATGCTGGGATTGTCGGTTTCGGCGTGGCGCACCGACAAAGAACTGGTGGTCACGTCGGGCGTAACGGCGTAGGCCATCACGCCCAAAATGGCGTTGGCCGAATCGCGAATGTTGATGGCTGACGTGTACGTGCCTTTGGGTTGATTGAGGGCGGGCAGATTGAGGTCGGCAGGCGGATTGGGCAAAGTCGTTGGTAACTCGATGGCCGCTTGTGCCGTTTGTGCCAACAATAAAGCCAAACAAGGCAAGCTCAAAGCGGGCGCGTTAAAACGCGGCGCAAGGTTGGCCGCAAGGGTTTGAAGTACAGGATTCAGATTCAAATTCAAAAGCTTCATTTTATTTAATAATCCGTAAATGAGGGCGCGTGGGTTTGTCTTCTGGTTGTGGCAAAGCTTCGCCAACATCGGCGGCGTTGTCGGCAGCCAGC